>NZ_JAZHRV010000001.1:3111250-3733500 GCF_036924595.1 Bradyrhizobium algeriense
CGGGCTCGATCTCTCGCAAGTGATCGACATCATCTCGGCCGCGGGCGCCAGGAGCGGCATGCTCGATCTCTATGGCCAGGCAACCCTCGATGGCGACTTCACCCCGCTGATGTCGCTGGCGAACGCCCGCAAGGACGTCCGATATTACGCGCGCTGGCTGGAGGAGGCGGGCCTGCCCGGGTTCATGGCGGAAGCGGTGCACCAGACCTACCGGCAGGCGGCGTTGCTCGGGCATGACGGCGAGTCCTGCACCGCCGTCATCAAGGCCTATGAGACCGTGACCGGCGTGGAGGCGCGGGTAGGGCCGAAAGACCAGCAACAAGGAAAATGACCGGCGGCATATCTGATCTTGCAGGAAAACCGGTTGCTGGTGCCGACGCCATTCTTTAAGCCGGTCCCAAATCCGTAATTCCGTAACCGAAGGATAAGGCGAATGGACGCAAATCTTCGAACCGGTGGCCATATTCTGATCGAGCAACTGGCCTTGCACGGCGCCGACACCGTGTTCGGGGTGCCCGGCGAGAGCTTCCTGGACGCCCTCGATGGCATGTACCAGAGCCAGCGCGTGCGCTTCATCAACGCCCGGCACGAAGGCGGCGCCGCCATGATGGCGGAGGCCTATGGCAAGCTGACGGGCCGCCCGGGTATCGCGTTCGCCACCCGGGGGCCCGGCGCGACCAATGCGTCGGCCGGCGTTCATGTCGCATTTCAGGATTCAACGCCCATGATCCTTTTGCTGGGTCAGGTCGGGCGCGACATGATGGAGCGCGAGGCGTTTCAGGAAATCGACTATCGCCAGATGTTCGGGCCGATGTCGAAATGGGTGGCCCAGATCGATGATGCGCGGCGGATACCGGAGTTCATCTCGCGCGCCTTCTTCACCGCGACCTCGGGCCGTCCCGGCCCGGTCGTGCTGGCGCTGCCTGAGGATATGCTCACCGATACCGCCGAAGTGCCGGATGCGCCGCCCTATACGCCGCTTCCGATCGCGCCTGACGACGGCACCCTGCGGCAGTTCCATGCGCTGCTTTCGGAGGCGAAGAAGCCGTTCGTGATCGTCGGTGGCGGCGGATGGAGCGAACAGGCGCGCCGCGATCTCGAGGCGTTTGCGTCGGCGCATGAAGTGCCTGTCGGCGTTTCGTTCCGCTGCCAGGACTATTTCGATAATTTGCATCCCTGCTATGGCGGCCATGTCGGCATCGGCCTCGACGCAAAGATTGCCGACCGGATCCGCAACAGCGATCTGGTGATTGCGCTTGGCGCGAGGCTGGGGGAGGCCACCACATCCGGCTACACGCTGTTCGATATTCCGAAGCCAAGGCAGCCGCTGGTTCACGTCTATCCCGATCCCGAAGAGATCGGCCGTGTCTATTCGCCGACGCTCGGCGTGGTCGCGAGCAGCGCGGCCTTCGCGGCGGCGGTCAAGCGGCTGGAGCCGAAGCATCGATCGCGCGCCGACTATGTCAAGACAGCGCATGCCGACTATCTCGCCTTTGCCGAGCCGACGCGCTCGCCGGGCGATGTCCAGCTCTCGCGGATCGTGCGCGGTTTGAGCGATCGCTTGCCCCATGACACCATCATCTGCAACGGCGCCGGCAATTATGCCGTCTGGGTGCACCGGTTCTGGCGCTATCGGCAATATCGTACCGAGCTCGCGCCGACCTCGGGTTCGATGGGCTACGGCCTGCCTGCGGCCGTCGCCGCCAAGCAGTTGCATCCGGAGCGCACGGTGATCGCGTTTGCCGGCGACGGCTGCTTCCAGATGACGGGGATGGAGTTCATGACGGCGGTCGAAAACCGGCTGCCGCTGATTGTGATCGTCTGCAACAACGGCATGTACGGCACCATCCGGATGCATCAGGAGCGGACCTATCCCGGCCGTGTCTCCGGCACCGATCTCGCCAACCCCGACTTCGCGGCGCTGGCGCGCGCGTGCGGTGGCTTCGGTGCGCAGGTCGAGCGCACCGAAGACTTCGCACGGGCTTTCGACGAAGCCGTGGCAAGCGGACTTCCGGCCATCATCGAGCTTTCGATCAGCCCGGAAGCATTGACGCCGGCAAGCTCGCTGAGCGAAACGCGCGCCAAGGCGTTGGCTGCGCAGCGCTGATACTGGCCTTAGGTCCGCGCCGGCCGGCGTCGCTTGACGGCGCTGCGCCGCGGCGTACGCGCCACCCGTGGGCGCAGCCGGCTCATCGTTTCGCGTCGCGGCTTGACCGGCGGCTGCGGGCCGCGCGCCAGCTCCATCAACATGCGCAGCGCTTCCACCACGGAGCGCTGGCGCACGGTACTGCGGCCAATGGCTCCAAAACGGAATTCGCGGTGGAGTATTTTTCCATCGCGCGAGGCGACCGCGAAATGGACCAGGCCGACCGGCTTGCCCGGCGTGGCGCCGCCGGGGCCGGCAATACCGGTAATGGATACCGCGAGATCGACGCCGGCTTTTTCCAGGGCGCCGATCGCCATCGCGGTTGCGGTTTCCTTGCTGACGGCGCCGAAGGTCGCAAGCGTCGTGGCCTTGACGCCGAGCATCGCGCGCTTGGCGTCGTTGGAATAGGTGACGAAACCGCGGTCGATCACATCTGACGAGCCGGGAATGTCGGTGAGCGCGCCGGCGACCAGGCCACCGGTACAGGATTCCGCCGTCGCAATCGTCAGCTTGCGCATCCGGCACAGATCGAGCAGCGAGCGGGAGAGGGCGCGCGCGTCGCTGCCGCTCATGCTACTCGCCCCAGGGCAGACGGATGGTGGCGCTCGCGGTGGCGGCGATGCCTTCCTCGCGGCCGGTAAAGCCGAGCCGTTCGCTGGTCGTTGCCTTCACCGCAACGCGTGAGATGTTCAGACCTGTGATCTCGGCGATGCGGGCGCGCATGGTATCGCGCAGCGGCCCGATCTTCGGGCGTTCACAAATTATCGTGACTTCGAGATTGGCGATCCGGCCGCCGCGCGCGGTGACGCGGTCGACGGCATATTTGAGGAATTTGTCGGACGCGGCACCCTTCCACTGCGGATCGGTGGGCGGAAAGTGCGAACCGATATCGCCGTCCGCCAGCGCGCCGAGGATGGCGTCAACCAGGGCGTGCAGGCCGACATCGCCGTCGGAATGGGCGAGGAAACCGCGGGTGTGCGGCACGCGGACACCGCAAAGCATGAGATGATCCCCATCGCCAAAGGCGTGTACGTCGTAGCCGGTACCGGTCCTGATGTCGCCGAGCTGGGCGGCGAGGCGGGCTTCCTCGCGGATGAAATCTTCAGGCGTCGTCAGTTTCATGTTCGCAGGATCGCCTTCAAAGGTTGCTACCGTCAATCCCGCCCATTCGGCGAGCGCCGCATCGTCGGTGAAATCGCTGCGGCCGTCGCGCGCCGCGCGGCGATGCGCATCGAGAATCACATCGAAGCGAAACGCCTGTGGTGTCTGCGCGATTCGCAGCCGTGCACGTTCGGGCGTGGCCTCGACATTGCCGGTATCGCTGACTTGCTTGATCGTGTCTGTGACCGGGATCGCAGGGACCGCCGCGCCGGTGCGGCCGGCGGCATCGATCGCGCGCGAAATCACGGCAGGCGTTACGAAGGGCCGTGCGGCATCGTGGATCAGGATGATATCGGGCCTCTCGGCCGCGAGCGCCTCGAGCCCAGCATGCACCGAGGCTTGACGTGTCGCGCCACCATTGGTGGGCGGCTGGTGGCGTAGTCCCGCGACGGCCGCGTTGAAGATCGCGGCGTCATCGGGATTCACCACCGGCTGTACGGCAAAGACGTCCGGATGCCGGCAGAACGCCTCCATCGCGCGGAAGATCACCGTCTGTCCGCCGATCTCGCGATATTGCTTCGGTCCCCCGGCGCCGGCGCGAAGCCCGCGTCCGGCGGCAACGAGGATGGCTGCGGTACGCTCAGGTCTGGGCATCTGGACTCAAATACGAACGATTCAGGGTTGAGGAGGGGCTTCAGGCCGCGCTGGCGCACAGCCCTTACCATGCCGAATACGGAAAACAGAGTGATTCGCATCACCTGTGGGAAAAGCGGTTTTTGTTGCAGTGCACTTGCACAAATGATAGATCTGTCTAAAGTGTAGGCAAGAAGCTTGACTGCCCAAGATTTGTGCTCACAATATGCGCCGACGGTTGCAATGACGCCGCCGCCCCAACCATGAGAACGCCGTGACCGGCCCGGAAAGTTCACGTACTAAGCCGTTGAAAATAGGCGAGATTGCTATCGCCAACCGGGTTCTCCTGGCGCCGATGTCCGGCGTCACTGATGCTCCCTTTCGACGCCTTGCCGCCACCCTCGGCGCCGGACTGGTCGTCTCAGAGATGACCGCCAGCGACGAACTCGTGCACGGCAGGCCGATGTCGCTTCTGCGCTGCGAGACAGCCGGCGTCGGAGCGCACGTCGTTCAGCTCGCGGGTTGCGAGGCGCATTGGATGGCGGAGGGCGCACGGATTGCGGAAGCGGCCGGCGCCGACATCATCGATATCAATATGGGCTGTCCGGCACGTCATGTCACCGGTGGTCAATCCGGTTCGGCGCTAATGCGCGATCTCGATCATGCGCTCACGCTGATCGAAGCCACGATCGCGGCGGTGAAAGTTCCGGTGACGCTGAAGATGCGGCTCGGCTGGGACGATCGCTCGCTCAACGCGTCCGAACTGGCGCGCCGTGCAGAAGGCGCCGGCGTGCAGATGATTACCGTGCATGGGCGCACGCGTTGTCAGTTCTACAAGGGCACAGCCGATTGGGCCGCCGTGCGCGCGGTCAGGGACGCGGTCTCCGTGCCGCTCGTCGTCAACGGCGACATCACTTCATTCGAGAAGGCGGTTCAGGCGCTGGAAGTGTCAGGGGCGGACGCCGTGATGATCGGGCGCGGCGCGCAGGGCCAGCCGTGGCTGCCCGGGCAGATCGGCCGCCGGCTCGAAACCGGACAGGCGGAGACCGCACCATCGCTCGCCGAACAACTCGCGCATGTGCGCGCGCTCTACGACGAGGTCTGCAGCCATTACGGGCTGCGCATCGGGCTCAAGCACGCGCGCAAGCATCTCGGCTGGGCGTTGGAGATCGCGGCGCAGTGCAGTCGCGCGCCCGCGGAGACGCTGAAGGGCTGGCGGCAAAAGATTCTGACGTCCGAGGATCCGCACCGGGTGCACCGATCGTTGCAGGACGCGTTCGACGATTTCGCATGGAGTGCTGCTGCATGAGTTCAGTCGCAGAACACCGCCGCGCCGTGCCCACCGACAGTGAGGCCATCCTCAACGCGCTGCCGAACCCGGTGCTGCTGGTGGCGCCCGACGGCCGCATCGTCGACGCCAATATCGCCGCCGAATCCTTCTTCGAGATTTCGACGCAATTTTTGCGGCGACAGTCGCTGAAGGAGTTGGTGCCGTTCGGCAGTCCGCTGCTGGCGTTGATCGACCAGGTGCGCTCGAGCGGCTCGCCCGTCAACGAATACAAGGTCGATCTCGGTACGCCCCGCATCGGCGGCGATCGCCAGGTCGACCTCCACGTCGCCCCGCTCACCGAACGGCCCGGCCACATCGTCGTGATGCTGCAGGAGCGCACCATCGCCGACAAGATGGACCGGCAGTTGACCCACCGGAGCGCGGCGCGCTCGGTGATCGCGCTGGCCGCGATGCTGGCGCATGAAATCAAGAACCCGCTGTCGGGTATCCGCGGCGCGGCGCAATTGCTGGAGCAGGCGGCCTCATCCGAAGACCGCATGCTGACGCGGCTGATCTGCGACGAGGCCGACCGCATCGTCACCCTGGTCGATCGCATGGAAGTGTTCGGCGACGACCGTCCGGTGGCGCGCGGGCCGGTCAACATCCACTCGGTGCTCGACCACGTCAAGCGGCTGGCGCAGTCCGGCTTCGCCCGCAACATCCGCTTTATCGAGGACTACGATCCGTCACTGCCTCCGGTGCTGGCCAATCAGGATCAGCTCATTCAGGTGTTCCTCAATCTCGTGAAGAACGCCGCTGAAGCGGTGGCCGATCTCGGCTCGGACGCAGAAATCCAGCTCACCACCGCGTTCCGTCCCGGCGTCCGCCTGTCGGTGCCGGGCAAGAAATCGCGGGTGTCGCTGCCGCTCGAATTCTGCGTTAAGGACAACGGTTCCGGCGTGCCGGAAGACCTGCTGCCGAACCTGTTCGATCCCTTCGTGACGACAAAGCAAACCGGCAGCGGGCTCGGCCTGGCGCTGGTTGCCAAGATCGTCGGCGATCACGGCGGCATCATCGAATGCGAATCGCAGCCGCGGAAGACCACGTTCCGCGTGCTGATGCCGATGTTCAATCCCACCAAACAGTTCGACCAAAGCAACCGCGACGGCGTTCCGGGTACGCTGCCGCCTGCCTCACAGGACGCAAGATGAGGAATAACGATGCCCGCAGGTAGCATTCTCGTTGCCGATGACGACACCGCCATCCGCACGGTTCTGAACCAGGCGCTTTCGCGCGCCGGATATGAAGTTCGTTTGACCGGGAACGCCGCGACGCTGTGGCGCTGGGTAAGCCAGGGCGAGGGCGATCTCGTCATCACCGATGTGGTGATGCCCGACGAGAACGCGTTCGATCTCTTGCCACGTATCAAGAAGATGCGGCCGAACTTGCCGGTCATCGTCATGAGCGCGCAAAATACCTTCATGACGGCGATCCGGGCCTCGGAACGCGGCGCCTATGAATATCTGCCGAAACCGTTCGACCTGAAGGAGCTCATCACCATCGTCGGCCGTGCACTGGCCGAGCCGAAGGAGCGGGTGGCGAGCGCGGCGGACGATTCCGAATTCGATTCGATCCCCTTGGTTGGCCGCTCGCCGGCGATGCAGGAAATCTACCGGGTGCTGGCGCGGTTGATGCAGACCGACCTCACGGTGATGATCTCCGGCGAGTCCGGCACCGGCAAGGAACTGGTCGCCCGCGCGCTGCATGACTACGGCAAGCGTCGCAACGGCCCGTTCGTCGCCGTCAACATGGCGGCGATCCCGCGCGACCTGATCGAATCCGAATTGTTCGGCCATGAGCGCGGCGCGTTTACCGGGGCCAATACCCGCGCGTCGGGCCGGTTCGAGCAGGCCGAAGGCGGCACGCTGTTTCTCGACGAAATCGGTGACATGCCGATGGAGGCGCAGACGCGGTTGCTGCGGGTGCTGCAGCAGGGCGAATACACCACGGTCGGCGGGCGCACCCCGATCAAGACCGACGTCCGGATCGTGGCGGCGAGCAACAAGGATTTGCGCATCCTGATCCAGCAGGGCCTGTTCCGGGAGGATTTGTTCTTCCGCCTCAACGTCGTGCCGCTGCGCCTGCCGCCGTTGCGGGAGCGGATCGAGGATCTGCCCGATCTCATCAGGCATTTCTTTTCGCTCGCCGAAAAGGACGGTTTGCCGCCGAAGAAGCTCGATACGCTGGCGCTGGAACGCCTCAAGCAGCACCGCTGGCCCGGCAACGTGCGCGAGCTTGAAAACCTCGCCCGCCGGCTGGCGGCGCTTTATCCGCAGGACGTCATCACGGCCTCGGTCATCGACGGCGAGCTGGCGCCGCCGGCGGTCACCTCGGGCGGCAATGCCCCGATGGGCGTGGAGAACCTCGGCGGCGCGGTCGAGGCCTACCTGTCCTCGCACTTCTCCGGCTTCCCGAACGGCGTGCCGCCGCCGGGCCTCTACCACCGCATCCTCAAGGAGATCGAGGTGCCGCTGCTCACCGCGGCGCTGGCGGCCACCCGCGGCAACCAGATCCGCGCAGCCGACCTGCTCGGCCTCAACCGAAATACGCTACGGAAGAAGATCAGGGATCTCGACATTCAGGTCTACCGGAGCGGCGGCTAGGGCTTGCACTCGCTTCCCTTCGCAATAAGACGGGGTGGCGCGGCTGGGGATCGATCGCTTTAGCGGTCCGACGGTCGCGGAATTGTCGCAATTCGGCAACATTGTGATATGAATGCATCAGTCCGCGAATGGCGGGCACTAGCCCTTTCCGATCACCGATTGCCGGAATGACCACCGCAGAAACGACCTCGGCACCACCATTCGACCCGTCGCATACCGAATCCGGAGGGGGAATCCTGCGGAAGTGGGTGGCGCCGTTTGCGGTCGCGATCGCGCTGCTGTCGGCATTTCTGACCTTCATGGTCTTGAGCGGCCTGACGCCGATCGAGCCGACCCGCCATGTCGTCTATTCGTTCCTGCTGATCAATGCGGCGACCATCCTGCTGCTGGTCGGCATCATCGTCCGCGAAGTCTGGCTGGTGATTCAGGCGCGGCGGCGGGGCCGGGCGGCGGCACGGCTGCACGTCCAGATCGTCAGCCTGTTCTCCATCATCGCCGTGCTGCCGGCGGTCGTGGTTGCCATTGTCGCCAATGTCACCCTCGATCGTGGTCTCGACAGGCTGTTTTCCGGGCCAACGCGAGCGGCGATCGAGAACTCCCTGAGCATCGCCCATGCCTATGTCAATGAGCACGCCTTTTTGATCAATAGCGACATTCTGGGGATGGCCAACGATCTTTCCAATGCGCGGCCGCTTTTCGATCAGGACCGGCAGTCATTTTTCGAGCTGCTGACGAACAACGCTGCCGTACGCAATTTGCCGGGCGCGATGCTGATCGACAAGGATCGCAACGTTCTGGTGACGGCGCAAACCGGCATCAATCAGCAATTCGCGACGCCGCCGCAGGAATTCCTCAACGATGTCGGCGAAAGCAAGCCGGAGATTGCGGTATTCCCGGAAGAAAACTACGTGGCAGCAGTAATTCGCCTCCGCGGCTTCACTGACACTTTTCTTTATGTTGCCCGTCTGCTCGACCCACGGGTGGTCAGTCAGCTCAAGCAAACGCAGGCCAGCGTCGCCGAATATGCCCAGATCGAAGCCCAACGGCTCGGCATCCAGGTCACCTTCGCGCTGATGTTTGCCGTGATCGCACTCACTATTTTGATGGCGTCCATCTTGCTCGGGCTGAATTTCGCCAACTGGCTGGTGTCGCCGATCCGCAATCTGATGAGCGCGGCCAATATCGTTTCGACCGGCGATCTGCACGTCCAGGTGCCGGTGCACAAGTCCGAAGGCGACCTCGCGCAACTCGGCGAGACCTTCAACAAGATGACGGCTGAATTGCGCACCCAGCGCGACGAACTGGTCAGCGCATCGGACCTGATCGACAGCCGCCGGCGATTCATCGAGGCGGTGCTGTCGTCGGCCAGCGCCGGCATCATCGGCGTCGACGCCTCCGGCAGCGTCGGCATCCTGAACCGTTCGGCCGAGAAACTCATCGGCCATGCTGAGTCCGAGACGCTGGACCATCCGCTGTCGGACGTGCTGCCCGAGCTCGACGACATGATGAAGACCGCGCGCGAGGGCACGCAGCGCCTGGTGCAGGGCCAGATCACGATCACGCGCGACGGCCACGAGCGCAATTTGTCGGTCCGCGTCAGCGCCGAGCAGACCAGCCAGTCACGCGACAGCTACATCATCACGCTCGACGACATCACGGAGCTCGTCTCCGCGCAGCGGACATCGGCGTGGGGCGACGTTGCGCGCCGCATCGCCCACGAAATCAAGAATCCGCTGACGCCGATCCAGCTTTCGGCCGAGCGAATTCGCCGTAAATTCGGCAAGGTCATCACCGAAGACAAGGGCATCTTCGAGCAATGTACCGACACCATCGTGCGGCAGGTCGACGACATCAGGCGGATGGTTGATGAATTCTCTCGCTTCGCGCGGATGCCAAAGCCGGTCATGGAAGGCGAGGACGTCGCCGATACCGTGCGCCAGGCAGTATTCCTGATGAAGGTCGGTCATCCCGATCTCGATATCGAAGCCGATATCAAGCAGGATCCAATGCGCGCGCAGTTCGACCGCCGGCTGATCTCGCAGGCGCTCACCAACATCATCAAGAACGCGACGGAGGCGATCGAGCAGGTGCCGCCGGAAGAACTCGGCAAGGGACGTATCGACGTCATTGCCGCGCGCGAAAACGACGACATCGTGATCGACGTGATCGACAATGGTATCGGCCTGCCGAAAGTGAGCCGTGCGCGGTTGCTGGAGCCCTATGTGACGACGCGCCAAAAGGGCACCGGGCTCGGGCTCGCCATCGTCGGCCGCGTGCTGGAAGACCATGGCGGCCGCATCGAACTCAAGGATGCCTCCGATTTCCGGTCCGGGCAGCGCGGCGCCTGGATGCGGCTGCGGTTCGCCGTCACGGGCCATGCGCCGAAGGCGGAAGCGAAGCAGCCGTCGCCGGAGGCAAAGCCACAGGCTGAAGAAACAAAAGCGCCGTCAGGCGGAACCAACGGGACGGCAACCGCGACCAATGATGAAACAAAAACCGAAGCCGCGACAGGCAACTGACAAGACAGGTGTAACCCATGGCCAGTGACATTCTGATTGTCGACGACGAAGCCGATATTCGTGACCTCGTTGCAGGCATCCTGGAGGATGAAGGCTTCAATACCCGTACCGCGCGCGACAGCGATTCGGCGCTGGGCGAGATCGCCAACCGCCGCCCGCATCTGGTGTTCCTCGACATCTGGCTGCAGGGCTCCAAGCTCGACGGCCTGCAATTGCTCGAGCAGGTCAAGAAGGATCATGCCGACGTTCCCGTGGTGATGATCTCCGGCCACGGCAACATCGAGACCGCGGTGGCTGCGATCAAGCGCGGCGCCTACGACTTCATCGAAAAGCCGTTCAAGTCCGACCGGCTGATCCTGGTGGCGACGCGGGCGCTGGAAACCTCGCGCCTCAAGCGCGAGGTGAAGGAACTCAAGCAACTGGCTCCCACCGCCAGCGTTCTCACCGGACGCTCTGCCTGCATGAACCAGCTGCGCCAGACCATCGACCGGGCGGCCAAGGCCAACAGCCGCATCCTGATCGTCGGCCCCTCCGGTTCGGGCAAGGAGCTGGCCGCGCGCACGCTGCACAACGCCTCGAGCCGCTCTGAAGGACCGTTCGTGGTGATCAATGCCGCGGCGATCACGCCGGAGCGGATGGAAGTCGAATTGTTCGGCATCGAGCAGTCGAACGGCGAGCAGGCGCGCAAGCCGGGCGCGCTGGAGGAAGCCCACGGCGGCACGCTGTTCATCGACGAAATCGCCGACATGCCGCGCGAGACCCAGAACAAGATCCTGCGCGTGCTGGTCGATCAGACCTTTCAGCGCTCGGGCGGCACCGCCAAGATTCATGTCGACGTCCGCATCATCTCCTCGACGGCGCGCAACCTGGAGGAAGAGATCGCGGAAGGGCGCTTCCGCGAGGATCTCTACCACCGGCTGTCGGTGGTGCCGATCCGCGTCCCCCCGCTGTCGGAGCGGCGCGAGGACATCCCGGAACTGATCGACTATTTCATGGACCAGATATCGGCGGCGACCGGTTTGCCGAAGCGGCAGATCGGCCAGGACGCCATGGCGGTATTGCAGTCGCATGTCTGGCCCGGCAACGTCCGCCAGCTCCGCAACAATGTCGAGCGCGTCATGATTCTGGCCGGCGGCGGCCCTGAAGCGATCATCACGGCCGACATGCTGCCTCAGGATGTGGGTTCGATGGTGCCGGCGATGCCGACCAGCAACAATGGCGAGCACATCATGGGGCTGCCGCTGCGCGAGGCGCGGGAAGTGTTCGAGCGCGACTATCTAATCGCGCAGATCAGCCGGTTCTCGGGCAACATTTCGCGCACCGCCGAATTCGTCGGCATGGAGCGTTCGGCGCTCCACCGCAAGCTCAAGGCGCTTGGGGTTGGCTGAGACTTGTGAATCGCTTGTTCGTTACCTGCCGGAACCTGAGGCTCGTTTCGCTTGCTTTGAGCCGATCCATGCACTTGCTTTGGAATATTTATCTCTTTCCGCACTTTTACGGAGAATGGCCACTGGGTTCCTGCTAGGTGGAACGCGAACCGGCTTGCCTTAAAACCGCGCGTACCCTCTAATCGTCCTGCCGAGCCGACCGGAGGGGGATCTCAGGGGAAGCCGGCGAGTCGGGGCAGGCTCCGTGAGAGAGCAACAACCGGCTTAACAAAAAAGAAGCACGAGACGGCGGGACAAAAAAAATGGCGGCAGACCGCGCACAAAATCTACAAGACACCTTCCTAAACCACGTTCGTAAAACAAAGACGCCACTAACGATCTTTCTGGTCAACGGAGTGAAGCTGCAGGGGATTGTTACCTGGTTTGACAACTTCTGCTTGCTGCTTCGGCGCGACGGTCATTCGCAGCTTGTCTACAAGCATGCGATCTCGACCATCATGCCGGGGGCACCGATTCAGTTGTTCGAAGGTGGTGAGGATGCTCCGGCTTGAGAGTGAACTGATTGGAACCCCTCAACCGTGAAGGGATCGCCGACCGTCCGCGGTCGGCGGAGGGTAAGCAAAGCGGGCGGGTGATCGTCATCGGCCCTTATCTGCGAATGCGCCGCGGCGACGCCGATGCGCAGACGAACGATGTCGTGCGCGATTCCGAGGCCCGGCTCGAGGAAGCGACGGGTCTTGCGCGCGCCATCGACCTCACGATCGCCGATACCCTGATCGCGCCAATCAGCCAGATCCGGCCTGCGACCTATCTCGGCAAGGGCAAGGTCGAGGAGATCACCGGCCTCATCGCGGGCCACGACATCGAACTCGTGGTGATGGATTGTGCGCTGTCGCCGATCCAGCAGCGCAATCTCGAGAAGGCGTGGAACAGCAAGGTTCTCGACCGTACCGGCCTGATCCTGGAAATCTTCGGCCGCCGCGCCAAGACCAAGGAAGGCGCGCTGCAGGTCGAGCTTGCGCATCTGAATTACCAACGCAGCCGGCTGGTGCGCTCCTGGACCCATCTGGAACGCCAGCGTGGCGGTTTCGGATTCATGGGCGGCCCCGGCGAAACCCAGATCGAAGCCGACCGCCGCCTGATCGGCGATCGCATCGCACGGTTGGAAAATGAACTGAAGAAAGTGCAGGCGACGCGGCGGCTGCATCGCGCCGGCCGGCAGCGCGTGCCGTATCGCGTCGTGGCGCTGGTCGGCTATACCAACGCCGGCAAGTCGACGCTGTTCAACCGGCTCACGCGCGCCGACGTGCAGGCGGCCGACATGCTGTTTGCGACGCTTGACCCCACCTTGCGCGCGCTGAGCCTGCCGCATGGCGGCAAGGCGATGTTGTCAGATACCGTCGGATTCATTTCCAACCTGCCGACACAACTCGTCGCGGCGTTTCGCGCCACGCTGGAAGAGGTGCTGGAGGCCGATATCATTCTGCACGTCCGCGACATCTCGCACGAAGACGCGGAGGCGCAGGAGCGTGACGTCGACGCCGTGCTGCGCCAGCTCGGCATCGACCCCGACTCTGGCGCCCGCATCCTCGAAGTCTGGAACAAGATCGATCGCTTTGATCCCGAGGAGCGCGAGAACCTGCGCAACATCGCATCACGACGTCCGCCGGAGCGGCCGTGTTTCCTGGTGTCCGCCGTATCAGGCGAGGGCGTGAACGAGCTGTTGACCGCGATCGAGGATCGGCTGGCGGCGACACGCACGACGCTCGATCTCTCGATCGATGCTTCCGACGGCGCCGGCATCAGCTGGCTGCACCGCAATGCCGAAGTGCTCAACAAGGAGCTCCACGACGGGCGCTTCGACATGACCGTGCGCGTCGACGAGACCAAACGCGACATCGTGGTATCGCGGTTCGATGCCGTGCCGCATTCGGCCCCATAGCAGTTGTCGTCCCCGCCTAGTGCGCAATTGCGCACGGGAGCGGGGACCCATAGCCACAGGCTGTAGTATGCGCGATACTAGCCGCGTGCCTTATCGTGAGATTCCGCGGTGTGGGTCCCGGCTCGCGCTTCGCTTGGCCGGGACGACGACAGGGATTGCTCCGCGCCCTTCGCCTCGTTCCACAGCGCGTCCATTTCTTCCAGCGTCGCGTCCTCGAGTGAGCGTCCTCTCGCGGAGAGCGCACGCTCGATATAGGCAAAGCGGCGTTCGAATTTGGCGTTGGTGCCGCGCAGTGCGCTTTCCGGATCGGCGCCAACATGGCGCGCCAGATTGACCAGCGCGAACAGGAGATCGCCGGTCTCGGCGGCGAGTTCGTCCGCATCGCCGTTGTCGAGCGCGGCCTCGATCTCGTCGGCCTCTTCGCGGATCTTGCTGAGCACCGCGCGAGGATCGTTCCAATCGAAGCCGACGGTCGACGCCTTGCGCTGCAATTCCATCGCCCGCGTCAAGGCGGGCTGGCCGGCCTTGACGCCCGATAGCAGCGATTTATGCGCCGTCTCCTCCGGCGGCCGCCGTGCCGCGCGCTCGGCCTTTTCCTCGGCCTTGATGCGTTCCCAGGCGCTTTTGACGCCGGCGGTGGCGATATTGCCGTCCTTGTCGGCGAACACATGCGGATGGCGACGGATCAACTTCGTTGTGATCGCCTCGACCACTTCGCCGAAGGCAAAGGCGTTTTGCTCTTCCGCCATGCGGGCGTGATAGACGACCTGCAGCAGGAGATCGCCCAGTTCCTCGCGGAGATCATCGAAGTCGCCGCGGGTGATCGCGTCGGCCACCTCATAGGCTTCCTCGATGGTGTAGGGCGCGATCGTCGCAAAATTCTGCTCGAGGTCCCATGGACAGCCCGTTACCGGCGTGCGCAGCGCCGCCATGATCTCAATGAGGCGGGAAATATCGCGGGAAGGGGTCATGGGATTTCCGTCGCTTGGGAGAACGAGCCGCTTTATGCCGCAAGCGGCGCGGCGATCCCAGCGGAACGAGCCGAAATAGGCGCGATTTTCCACCGATTGGCCGCAAGCCCCGGCCGGTAGCCGCACAACCCATGCCCTAGAGCATTATCGGTTCTGATTAAATCAGAACCGAACCTCTAGATTCTTGTTTTGACGCGTTTTCTTCACGCGAACCGGCACCCACTTCGCTCGAAAACGCTATAGTTTGACGATCTGGTGAACGGTCAGGTTACAGTCGTTCTGATGTCCACGAGCGAAGGCTTGCTCGACGGCTCCGGCACCGCCGATGGTTGCTGATGCGTCTCGACGCGGTTGCGCCCGGCTTGTTTTGCACGATAGAGCGCAGCGTCAGCCTCAGTCAGCCAACCCTCGATCGACTTGTTCTCGGGCTCCGAGAAAGACGCTACCCCGGCGCTGATGGTCACGATCCCGTTTGCAGGGTTGCCATCGTGCGGGATCGCTATTTCCTGGATGGCTTGACGGAAGCGATTGGCCGCGACAAGCCCCGCCTCGAGATCTTGTTCGGGCAACAGGATCAGGAATTCTTCGCCACCATAACGATAGATTTGGTCGCCATTCCGGCACGTGCTCAACAGCGTCCGTGCCACAAGCTGGAGTACCCTGTCGCCGGCAAGATGGCCTTCATTGTCGTTGTAAGCTTTGAAGTAATCGACGTCGCACATGATCGCGCAGTAGCTGCGCCCATAGCGCTCCAGCTGCGCGTAAATCGCATCGAGGTCTTCGTTCAGCTTGAGGCGGCTGCCCAGCCCGGTCAGCGAGTCCGTGCGCGACTGGTCGAAAAGCCGACGATTGAGCTGCTCGAGCTCCGCCGCCTGCCGGAATAACTGCCGGTGAAGCGCCGTAACCCGCGAGGCGACATGCAGGCGAAGCTTCAACTCCCCGGCATCGAGGGGTTTGAAGAGGTAGTCGTCCGCGCCGGCCTCCATGCCACTTATGACATCAGCCCTTTCGTCGAAGATCGTCAGGAAGATGAAATAGGTGTAGGTGTCCTTGTTGCTCGCCCGGACCCGGCGACACAGTTCAATGCCGTCCATTCCCGGCATGCTGCGATCGCTGATGACAACGTCCACGTCGACCGTCTCAAAAAGTCGCCATGCCTCCTCACCACTGATCGCCTTGATGCACTCATGGCCCAACGATGTTACGGCGGCCTCGATGATCAGCCGTGATGCAGTGTCATCTTCGGCGACGAGGATGCGCATGGCTCATGCCTTTACAATTTCGGACCGCAGCGCACTGCTGACCGTATTGAACTGCCGCTCAAGATCCGCGACCAGCTGCGGTGCGACACCGGTATCACCGCTTCGGCCAAGCGTTTCCAGTTCGGCGCAGGTCCGGACCATTCCATGAGCGCCCAGATTGGCAAGGCTTCCCTTCAGCTTGTGGGCGAGCCTGGTCAGATGCACCGCATCGCCCAGTTGGGCCGAATTCCGCATCTCGGCCAACTGGTGCGGGGTTTCCTCAAGGAAGCAATCTACCAGTGCTTCGACCAGGCCGGGCGAGCCGGCTCTCTCAAGCGAGCGCAGTCCGTCGAGCACGGCGCGATCAACCACGTCGTCGGATTGCGGCTCCGCCGCGAGAGGCGGGGATTCGACCGCTGCAAACGTCGGCAACGATCGGTCGAGAGCAGCGGCAAGCTCGGAAGGCTTGAGCGGTTTGGTGATGTGGTCGTCCATTCCGGCGGACAGACTCTTGGCGCGCGCGTCCTTCATGACATCAGCCGTGAGCGCGATGATTGGCGTACGCCGACCGGTTCCTTCGCGCAGTCGGATCGCCCGGGCGGCCTCGTAGCCATCCATCTCCGGCATCTGGCAGTCCATCAGAATCGCGGCGTAGGGGATCCGGCCGACAGCTTCAACAGCTTCGAGGCCGTTGGCCACGACATCGGCGCGAAAGCCGAGGGATGCGAGAATACCAATGGCCACCTTCTGGTTCACGATATTGTCCTCGGCGACCAGAATACGCGCATCTCGTTGCGGCGCGTTTTGCCCACGAGGATCCGGGATTTCGACCCGCAGAAATTCCTTCCTGACACTATCCGGCTCTGCCATCACGTCGGCCAGGCAATCATAGAGCGCGGATTGCCGCGCCGGCTTGGTGAGGCATGCGTCGAACAGGCCTTCACGGTTCGGCTGGGAACCGGCGTGGCTGATCGACGTCAGCAGGATCAACCGCGTACCGGCAATGGCAGGATCAGCCTTGATGGCACGGCCGAGGGCGGGTCCATCCATGCCCGGCATCTGCATATCGACAATCGCCACGTCATACGGCTCGGCGCGAGCGACCGCGGCGCGCAGCATTTCCAGCGCGCGAATACCGGATTCGGCGCTGCCATTGCGCATTTTCCAGCCGACGATGTGCTCATGCAGGATCGCTCGATTGACCGCATTGTCGTCGACAGCAAGTACGCGCAACCCCCGGAGGTCCATGCGCCGCCGCTGGACTGGCTTCGACGAACGGTCAAGCGGCACCGTGAACCAGAACGTGCTGCCTTTTCCTAGCCCGCTTTCCACGCCGATCTCGCCGCCCATCAGACCTACCAGCCGCGCGCAAATGGCCAGACCGAGCCCGGTCCCGCCATATTTCCGGGTCGTCGAAAGGTCGGCTTGCGTAAACGCATCGAAGAGATGGGACTGTTGTTCCGCAGAGATACCGATCCCTGTGTCGCGAACCTCGAAACGAACCTTCAGGCGATCGTCGCTCTCCGCATCCAACCTGGCGCGCAACACCACCTCGCCGCGTTCCGTGAATTTGACCGCGTTGCCGGCCAGGTTTGTAAGAATTTGGCGCAAACGGAACGGATCGCCACGCAACGTCGTCGGCAGGTCGTGATCGATCAAACTCGCCAGTTCCAATCCCTTGGAGGCGGCATTGACTGCCACCATCCCGGTGACGCCCTCCACGACGTCGTACAGATCGAATTCGATGACTTCGAGTTCTATCTTCCCGGCCTCGATCTTCGAAAAATCGAGAACGTCGTTGATCACCCCGAGCAGGGCTTCTCCCGATTGGCGCGCCATCTCCGCGTAGGCGCGCTGCCGCGGATCGAGTTCGGTGTCCAGCAGCAGTCCGGTCATGCCAATCACGCCATTGAGCGGCGTCCGGATCTCGTGACTCATCGAACTCAGAAACTCGGACTTGGCGAGACTAGCCTGTTCCGCCTCGCGGGCCTTTTCGGCCAACATGGCCTCGGCGCGCTTCTGCTCGGTGATATCATCGTGAGTCGCAACCCAGCCGCCGTTCGACATCGTCGTTCGTCGAATAAGGATCACACGACCGTCCGCGAGCGTGAATGTCTCGGAGGCCAATGTCGGCATTCTCTGGGTATGTTCTTCGACGGACAGGTCGCTTTTTTCACCGTTTGCGACGTGACATTGCAGAAGTTGGGCCAGCGGCGTGCCGGGCTCGACCTGCTTTTCAGTCAGATTATACATCTGCCGGAAGCGATCGTTTGAGATCACCAGCCGCTTGTCCGCACTGAACATGCAAATGCCTTGCGAAATATTGGCGATGGCAGCATCGAACTGCATGTTTGCCCGCTTCAGTTCCGTCGATTGCTGCTGCAGGGAAGCCGCCATGCTGTTGAAGGTGTTTGCCAACTCGCCCAACTCGCCCTTTGCCTGAACGTGCGAGCGGTGATCGGCGTTTCCTTCCCCGACAATGGCGGCATCGCGCTGCAGTTGCCGTATCGGACGGACTATTCCCGATGAAAGCAGCCAGGCCAGCAGGTACGCCAACGCCACCGCCAATGCGGTCGAGATAAACGCCCATTGTGAGTGCTTGAATACGTTGGAGATTTGCACAGGGGGCAAGCCGACCGTCACGACCCAGGGAACGGTACGCGCCCTGGTGGTTGCTGTTACGCGCGTGACGCCATCGAGCCAGGCCAACTCTTCGCCTGCCTCGCCGGAACCGAGATGACGAGCCACGATCGGGTCGTTGCTCACGTTGCGGCCCGTCCATTCAGGACGATCCGTGCGGCCGATCACGATGCCGTTCTCGTTGAGAATCCTCACGGCACTTCCAGGCGGCAGCTTTGCGGAATCCACGATCTCGTTGATGCGCGCCAGTCTCATGCCCGTGACGATGACGGCCAGTATCGAGCCGGCGTCGTCAAGAACCGGACGCGCCTCAGCGGCAACCCACTCGGAGTTCAGCCGGCTTACGAGCGGCTCGCTTATCGTGAGCTTTCCTTCGCGCGCCGGTTTGAAATAGCTTCGCCCGATTCCGGAAAGCTTGCTTCGATCCTCCACAGGCCACTGCGACGTTCCGATGTTGTTGCCTGCCAGGTCGAACAGCAGAATGTTGTTCAAATAGGACGGCAGGTCGGCCTTTACCTTGGAAAGAATCACGTCGTTCTTTTCGGCATCCGCCGGATTGATGGAAATCATTTTGCCGATAACGAGCAGCAAGGTATTCACGTCGTTGACGTGGTCATCGACGCGCGCCGCTGCCGTGTGCGCCGCGTTAATCGCAGCGGTCCGGGTGTTCGCAAAATCTTCGTTGAACCGTTCCCAAAGAAAAACGGCCGCCAGAAGCAACAGCGGCAGAATGGCGGCCGTGACGAGAGCCAGCAGGCGCGTTCGGATACGTCCACTCATTGGGGATGCCGCCTTCCGCGCCCTGTTGCTGCCGGGGCCAACCGGCGGCTCGACGCGCATTGAATGGGCTAGGCGGCCGTTCGCGGCCCAATAGGGTGCAATTAAATTTACTAGCCGCTCGGCAGAAGCCGCCTCTGGCAGCAATATTGAACCGCCATGTAGTTAATAAAGCGTAACGATTTTGAGTGCCTGAGGCTGTGGCGGATATGATGGAACAGACTGTCACAACGATTGGCGGGAGTATCTCGCGGTGGTAAGTGCACCCCATGACCGATCAATCCCAGTCTGAAACCGCGCTGGTGCTGTTTTCCGGGGGGCAGGATTCCACCACCTGCCTTGCCTGGGCGCTGCAGCGCTTCGCCCGCGTCGAAATGCTCGGCTTCAGCTACGGTCAGCGCCATGCGATCGAGCTGGAATGCCGCGACCGCCTGCTGGCAGGCATCAAATCGTTGCGGCCGGATTGGGCGGCAAAACTCGGCGACAGCCACACGTTGGAAATCCCGACACTGGCCGAGATTTCCGATACCGCGCTGACCCGCGACGTCGCGATCGAAATGGGCGCGGATGGCCTGCCGAACACCTTCGTGCCGGGCCGCAACCTGGTGTTTCTGACCTTCGCGGCGGCGCTGGCGTACCGGCGCGGCATCCGCCACATCATCGGCGGCATGTGCGAGACTGACTATTCCGGCTATCCGGATTGCCGCGACGAGACCATCAAGGCGCTGCAGTCGGCGCTCAATCTTGGCATGGCGAAGAACTTTGAGCTGCATACGCCGCTGATGTGGCTCGACAAGGCTTCGACCTGGAAACTCGCGAACGAACTCGGCGGGGCAGGGCTGGTCGACCTGATCCGCGAGCACTCACACACCTGTTACCTCGGCGAACGCGGCGCGCAGCACGATTGGGGCTATGGCTGCGGCGAATGCCCGGCCTGCGCGCTGCGGGCGAAGGGCTGGCGGGAATATGCGGGGACGTAGCGTGCCGCACACTGCCGTTGTCGTCGCCCGCCTTGTGCGCAATTGCGCACTGGGGCGGGCGATCCAGTATCCCGGAGACCTGCGTGTGAGCCGATAAGCCGCATCGTACTGGATACCCGCCTCCGCGGGTATGACGACTGGGGACGCCGAGCTACTTCCCAAAATCCCCGGGCGTCAGCTCAATCGGCGCGCCGTGCGGCGTGCGGTCGGCGGCGTGGTCCCAGGCGTCGCGGTAGCGATGCAGAACATCCGATGTGGTAACGCCCTTGGCGGCGACCAGCGTTTCCAGCGTGGCGAGCCAGTGCCGGTAATAGGTTTCGCCGGTATCTGGATCGCCTTCGGCCTGCGCACGCTTGATTTGTGCGCCCAGCGTCTCCGCCCATTCCTTCCAGGTGAAGACGCCGGCTTCATGCAGCGCCAGCGCCATGGCGAAGGCGCGCGCCTCCCACGGCTCGCGAAACACCGGGCCGTCCTCGTCACGGGGCACGCCGGGGACGGCGACGGCCGCCCGCATCGCCTGTTGCGGGGTCAGATTCATCAAACGCGCTCCAGATAGGATTCCCAGGCGTCGACGGAGACGCTGAGCGTGGGATCTCCGTCTTTGCCCCATAGCTCCGGCCCATCGAAACGCACGGTGTAGAGCCATTGCGGGTCCTCGCCCTTGCCGAGCGAGTTGGTGTCGGGGAAGACGTGGCAGCCATGATTGAGCTCGATAGTGCCGAGATGGCCGCGGACATATTGCGGCAGCCGCGTATGCGTCACCGGGTGGATGTCCTTCATCCGCACGGTCTCGCCGACGGCAAACATCGCGGGCGCTTTCGGTTCGCGTTCGGTCGGGCCGCCGCGGCGGATCGCCGGCGTCACCTCAGTTGGCGCGATCGGCGTGACGCCGGGCTTGGGCGGCGACAGCACCTTGCCGGCTTCGATCTCCTCACGCGTCACCAGCCCGCGCTCGATCATCAGCGTTTCCAGCCCGGCCAGCCAAATCTGAAAATAGCTCTTGCTGAGATAATCCTCAGGCGGCCGGTTCTCGCGCGCAAACCGCGACATGTCGATGTTCCAGCCACCCGGACGCGCCATTGCGACCGTCAGCGCAAAGGCGCGGCGCTCCCAGTCGCCGTGAAACACCGGCTCGTTCGGCTCGGGTACGACCGGGCCAAAACCCTTGGCGCCGCCCATGTCATGTGCGCCGTCCATCAGGCAGTCCCGTCCGGCTGTTTCGGCAGGCCCGTGCCGATCATGCTGTCGCGGGTGACGAGCTCGGCGAGCTGCTCGGCGCTCCAGCCCTCGGTGCCCTCAGGGCGCATCGGCAGCACGAGGTAGCGGATTTCGGCCGTGGAATCCCAGACGCGGATCTTGGTGGCGTCCGGCAGCGTCACGCCGAAATCCTTCAACACGCCGCGCGGGTCGGAGACCGCGCGCGAGCGATAGGGCGCGGATTTGTACCAGACCGGGGGCAATCCCAGAACGGGATGCGGGTAGCAGGAGCACAACGTGCACACGACCATGTTGTGCTGCTCGGGCGTGTTCTCGACCACGACCATGTGCTCGCCCTGGCGGCCGGAATAGTCGAGTTCGGCAATCGCCGCCGTCGCGTCCTTCATCAAGCGGGCGTGGTAGGCCGGATCGGTCCAGGCCTTGGCGACCACGCGAACGCCGTTGCGCGGTCCGATCTTCTTTTCATAGAGATCGATCAGGAGATCGAGGGACGCCGGATCGACATAGCCTTTCTCGGTCAGGATCGATTCCAGCGCGCGCACGCGCAGCTCGGTCTCCGACAACTCGGAGTGGTCGTGATCGTGGTGGTGGCCGTGGTGATCGTGATCATGGTCGCTCATGCCATCAGGATAGTCGCAAAATCCAGGCTATGTCGAGGCAGGGACTCTGCTAGCATTTGCCCATGGGGATCAGGGCAGGGTGCACCAAAATAGCGGCGGCCGTGGCCATTTTGGCCTGGCTTCCGGCCGGAGAGGCGCGGGCGGCGAATGGCGCCTATGCGGTCGATGCCGCCGACATTGGCGAGGCCGGTTCGTGCAAGGTCGAGAGCTGGATGTCGTCGGCCTCTAACACCGATTTTACGGCGGTCGCCAATCCATCCTGCGTGGTCAATGCGTTCAAGCCCGTTGAGTTGAGCATGTTCACCAGCCGCGCGCGCAGCGATGGTGAATGGGGTACCACGATCCAGCCAAAAGCCAAGATGAACATTGCGCCAACTGGCGTCGGCAGGCTTGGCATCTCGTTCTACGCCGGCGGAGGTTTCGATGCGCTGACCGGCGAACACGTCTCAGCCTTTGCTGTGATCCCCGCGACGTTCCGGCTGAACGAGACTATGCGCATCAACGTCAACG
The DNA here is from genome assembly GCF_036924595.1 of Bradyrhizobium algeriense. NCBI lineage: Bacteria > Pseudomonadati > Pseudomonadota > Alphaproteobacteria > Hyphomicrobiales > Nitrobacteraceae > Bradyrhizobium > Bradyrhizobium algeriense. Next base: position 3,133,870 of record NZ_JAZHRV010000001.1, read on the forward strand.
GCGGCTGGCTGTGGGACCGCAGCGTCGATCGCCACTATCTGCTCTACGGCATTGGATTCGACTGGAAGTTTACCGACACCTTGCAGTGGACGATCGAAGCGTTCGGCCAGGCCGGGCAGTCCGATATTCCGAGCGCGGTACAGCCGCGGTTTCAAACCGGCGTGCGCTACCGGCCGAACGAGATTTTCTCGGTCGACCTGATCTACGGCCGCAACATCTCGGGTGAGAACGCCAACTGGATCACGCTCGGCACCACGATCCGTTTTCCGGTGCCCGGCGGCAAGCCGGAGCACCATCGCACGGGTCACCTTTAAGACGGCACTCATGCCGGCTGCAGCCTTTCGCGAGATTTCGGAGGCAGCGGCGGGAAGGCGAGCGCAATCGCCATCGCGCCAAGCCCGACGCTGAGCGCGCCGATGTACAGCCCGCGATAGTCATGAAACGTGTCGAAGATCATACCACCGATCCAGGGCCCAAGGGCCATGCCGAGGCTCGACACCATCGTTGCGGCTCCGAACACCGTTCCCATGATCCGGGGACCAAAATATTCGCGCGCGAGCACGGCGTAGAGCGGCATCACGCCGCCATAGGCGGTCCCGAAGACGATCGCGAGCGCATAGAATTCGCCCAGTTTGCTCACGTAGAGATAGGTCCCGATCGCCAGCGCCTGCACCAGCAGCCCGCCGATCAGAACCCGCTTCGCGCCGAACCGGTCGGCGAGGATGCCGAGGAGGAGGCGGCCACCCAGCCCGGACAGGCCTTCGACGCTATAAATGCTGACCGCGGTCATCGCCGGTATGCCGCAGAGCATCGCGTAGCTGACCATGTGGAAGATCGGTCCTGAATGCGCGGCGCAGCAGGCGAAGAAGGTCAGCGCCAGCACCAGGAACTGCGGCGAACGAAGCGCTGCCGCAACGGACAAGCCGGCTCCGGGATCGCCGGCAGCGCCCTTTGCCGCCGCACGTGACGGCGTTGCTTCCGGCGCCTGCCGCACCAACAGCGCCGCCGGGATCAGCAACGCCCATGCCATCAGGCCCACCGTCATCATCGCGGTACGCCAATCGTAGGTCGAGATCAGCCAACGCGCGAACGGCGAGATGGTCATCGGCGCGACGCCCATGCCTGCGGACACCAGCGACACTGCGAGGCTGCGGTTGTTGTCGAACCAAACTGTCGCGGCCGCGATCATCGGCGCGAAGAAAGCGCCCGCGGCAAGGCCGATCAGGATGCCGTAGGTGAGCTGGAATTCGATCAGTGAGGTCGAGCGGCTGGCGAGAAGCAAACCAAGGCCCAGGAGCAGGGCGCCGCTCAAGACGACGGGACGCGTACCAAACCGGTCGTTGACCGCTCCCCAAGCGAAGCCGGCTATTCCCATCGTAAGAAAGTCGATGGTCATCGCGCCCGAGATCCCGGCGCGTGACCAGCCCGTTTCCGCGGACATCGGCTCCAGATACACGGCGAGCGAGAACATTGCGCCAATGCCAACGCACGTCATCAGCGCGCCCACAGCGACGATCACCCAACGATATGACGGTCCCATGCGTAAAATGCTCCTTGTTCGATCCCCTCAACGCGAAGCGGATGCGGTTTTCTCGAACAGGACGAATGGGAACCGGCGAAGGATACTGGTCCGCCAAATTAATTTCTGAGCTAGACTTCGGAAAAATGACGGGCAGGGAGGCAATGCGTTGGCTGATTTTGTGAAGATCGAAAAGGGCCTGGGACCGGATGGCCGCATCGCGGTCGTGCGTTTCGACCGCGGCGACGGCATCAATGCGATGTCGCCGGAGGCGCTGCGCCAGCTCACGGATGCCGCTCGAAGCTTTGAGGATGACGGCGAGACCTCGGTCGTGGTGCTGACCGGCGGCGCCAAATCGTTCAGCGCCGGCTTCGACCTCAAGGACCCCGAAGGCCGGTCTCGCAAGTCCATGGATCTCGGCGCGCTGCGCCGGCACCTGAAACTTGGACCGCGGCTGACGCGGGCCTGGCAGGAGATGGAGCAGATCACGATCGGCGCCATCGAGGGATTTTGCGTCGGCGGCGGCGTCGCGCTCGCGGTCGCTCTGGATTTCCGCGTGATGGCGAGAGACGCCCATATGCGCGTGCCCGAGATCGGGCTTGGCATGAACATGAGCTGGCAGAGCGTGCCGCGCATGCTGCATTTGATGGGACCGGCCCGCACCAAGCAGGCCGTCATCCTGGCCGACCAGCGCATCTCGGCCGCTGACGCCTATGAATGGCGGCTGGTGGAGGAGGTGGCTGAACCCGGCAAGGCGTTTGACGCGGCAATGGCACTCGCCGCCAAGGTGGCCGCCCAGCCGCCGCTGTCGGTCGCCATGACCAAGCTGACCGTCAACCGCCTGGCACATGCGCTCGACGATCTGGCGAGCCACATGGACGTCGACCAGTTTGCGCTGGCGAGCATGAGCGAGGATCACAAGGAAGGCGTCGAGGCGTTTCTCAGCCGTCGCAAACCGCGGTTCAAGGGCAGGTAGCAAGTCTTCACGGCACGCCCGGACGGGCGCCCGTCAGACCCCGGCAATACAATCAACCTCGACGTCAAATGGACCGTGCCAACCGGAAACGAAGATAAAACTACGTGCAGGAGGATCCATTGGAAAATACCGTGCGTATACCGCGTTGATCGTCTGAAAACTCTTGATGACCTTTTCGAGTGACGTTCCGGCCGCTTCCAGACACAATTTCATCTGATCAAGAACGATCTCCGTCTGCCTCTCTATCGACACGCGCTTTATCTCTCCCGTTACCGGGTCATAAGGCGGGTGCTGGGACACATAGATCAGGTCTCCGTGCCGAACGACGGGGGCTACAGGGACGCGGCGCGCCTCGATATAGGTCGACAAGGGCTCCACGCGGAATGTTTGCTTGTTCACGACGACTTCTCCAGCCCGTTGCTACCACCCAGATAGCGCAGCCTATTTCATGGATGCTGACACCGTAGTGTCAGCAGCCGTAGTGTCAGCAGCGTTGGCGATCTCGTCGATCTGTTTGCCCTGACGAGCCTGAAAAAGAAGACCACAATGCGGGACTTGCAAACCAGCCGACGACCCGGGAGATCCAAATATCCGCAATTCGCATAAGGTATATTATGGAATATCTATATCTACAATTAGATCAGATATTTAGGCGGATCTTCTAGCAAACCAGGCCAGCCCGGCGGCTGTACAGACGTTCGTTTGGCCCAAGCAATCCTGCTCCGCCAAAGCCTGTGTTGCCGCCGCGTGCGGACGCTGCAATAAGCGCGCGAGTACGTGGATGACTCGCGACATCGGGTCATTGCAAGAACAATAATTCTCAAGGGAGAACCAGGATGAGTTTTTCACGACGCACGCTTCTCAAGGCATCCGCTGCGTCAGCGGTTTTGGGCGGCATCGGCGCGCCGCTGGTGGCGCGGGCCCAGACTGCCGAATTTACCTACAAATACGCCAATAACCTCCCTGATGGACATCCGCTGAACATCCGGGCCAAGGAGATGGCCGCAGCGATCAAGGCCGAGAGCAATGGCCGGTTCGACCTCCAGATTTTCCCGAACAACCAGCTCGGTTCCGATACCGATATGCTGAGCCAGATCCGCTCGGGCGGCGTCGAGTTTTTCACGCTGTCGGGGCTGATTCTGGCGACGCTGGTGCCGGCGGCGTCGATCAGCGGCATCGGCTTTGCGTTCCCGGACTACGACACGGTCTGGAAGGCCATGGACGGCGGCCTGGGCGCCCATATCCGTGGCGAGATCACCAAGGCGAACCTCATGGTGATGGACAAGATCTGGGACAACGGCTTCCGCCAGACCACGTCGTCGACCAAGCCGATCAACGGCCCGGATGACCTCAAGGGCTTCAAGATCCGCGTGCCGGTCTCGCCGCTCTGGACCTCCATGTTCAAGGCGTTCGATGCGGCGCCCGCCTCGATCAATTTCAGCGAGGTCTATTCGGCGCTGCAGACCAGGATCGTCGAGGGCCAGGAAAATCCGCTGGCGATCATCTCGACGGCGAAGCTGTATGAAGTCCAGAAGTTCTGTTCGCTGACCAACCATATGTGGGACGGCTTCTGGTTCCTGGCGAACCGCCGTGCCTGGGAAAAGCTGCCGGAGGACATCAGGACCATCGTCGCCAAGAACATCAACGCGGCGGCCATGAAGGAGCGCGAGGACGTCGCCAAGCTGAACGCCGGGCTGCAACAGGAACTGGCCGGCAAGGGCCTGACCTTCAACCAGCCCAACGTGACGCCGTTCCGCGACAAGCTGCGCTCCGCCGGCTTCTACGCGGAATGGAAAGGTAAATACGGCGACCAGGCCTGGGAGCTGCTCGAAAAGTCCGTGGGCAAGCTGTCCTAAGCATCTGAAGGCCATCATGGCTCATGCCGACATGACTGAAGTGGTTGGCGGCGAGGTGGCTCAGTCCCCTCGCCGCCGCTCATTGGTGGCGTCGATCGAACACGCCTTGGGAATGCTGGTCGAAATCCCGGCGGCGCTTCTGGTCGTCGCCGAGATCGTGATCCTGTTTGCCGGTGTGGTGGCGCGTTATGCGCTGCACCGGCCGCTGATCTGGTCGGACGAACTGGCGTCGATCCTGTTCCTGTGGCTCGCCATGCTGGGCGCCGCGGTCGCGTTCCGCCGCGCCGAGCACATGCGGATGACCGCGGTGGTCGCCATCGCGAGGCCCGCCATGCGCGGCTATCTCGATTTGGTGGCGACCGTAGCCGCACTGGCGTTTCTGGTTCTGATTGCCTGGCCGGCTTACGAATACGCCTACGAGGAAAGCTACATCACCACGCCTGCGCTGCAGATCAGCAATATCTGGCGTGCTGCGGCGCTGCCGGTCGGTATCGCGCTGATGGCGCTGTTTGCCTTCCTGCGGCTGGCCCGGTCGGGCAATGGACGGACCATGCTGGCTGCGATCCTGTCGGTCGCGCTTGTCATCGCGGTATTTTGGCTGCTCAGGGGCTCGCTGAAGCCGCTCGGCAATCTCAATCTGATCATCTTCTTTGTCGGCGTCGCCGGCTTCTGCGTGTTTGCAGGTGTACCAATTGCGTTCGGGTTCGGGCTTGCGACCTACGGCTATCTGGCGCTGACCACGGGCACGCCGCTGATGGTGTTGGTCGGCCGCATGGACGAAGGCATGAGCCACCTCATCCTGCTGTCGGTGCCCCTGTTCGTCTTCTTGGGCCTCCTGATCGAGATGACCGGCATGGCGCGCGCCATGGTGGCGTTCCTGGCGAGCCTGCTGGGCCATGTCCGCGGCGGGCTGCATTACGTGCTGGTCGGGGCGATGTATCTGGTGTCAGGCATTTCGGGCTCCAAGGCTGCCGACATGGCCGCCGTGGCGCCGGTGCTGTTTCCGGAAATGAAGGCGCGGGGCGCCAAGCCGGGCGATCTGGTCGCCCTCCTCTCCGCCACCGGCGCGCAGACCGAAACCATCCCGCCGAGCCTGGTGCTGATCACCATTGGCTCGGTCACCGGCGTCTCGATCGCAGCGCTGTTCACCGGTGGCCTGTTGCCGGGTCTGGTGCTGGCGATCACGCTGTCGGCGCTGGTGTGGTGGCGCTACCGGAACGAGGATCTGCGCCATGTCACGCGGGCGACCGGCGGCGAGATCGCCCGCGCGTTTGCCATCGCCCTGCCCGCCATCGCGCTGCCATTCGTGATCCGCTACGCGGTGGTCGAAGGCATCGCGACCGCGACCGAGGTTTCCACCATTGGCATCGTCTATGCCTTCATCGTCGGCTACCTGATTTACGGCCTCTTGATCTACCGCAATTTCGACTGGCGGCGGATCATGCCAATGCTGGTCGAGACCGCGTGCCTGTCGGGCGCGATCTTGCTGATTATTGGCTGCGCCACCGGCATGGCGTGGGGCCTCACACAGTCCGGCTTTTCGCGGACGCTGGCGGCCGCCATGACCGGCCTGCCCGGTGGTTCGGCGACGTTCATCGCGGTGTCGATCGCGGCCTTCGTGATCCTGGGGAGCGTGCTCGAGGGTATTCCGGCGATCGTGCTGTTCGGGCCGTTGCTGTTTCCGATCGCCCGCGCCGTGGGCGTCCACGAGGTGCACTACGCGATGATCGTAATTCTCGCGATGGGTATCGGGCTATTCGCTCCGCCGTTCGGAGTGGGCTATTATGCCGCCTGCGCCATCGGACGCGTCGATCCGGCCGAGGGTATCCGGCCGATCTGGGGTTACCTGTTGGCGCTGATGGTCGGCCTGATTATCGTGGCGATCTTCCCGTGGATTTCCATCGGGTTCTTGTAAAGAGAAACGACATAGGTGGGAAAAGCCGATGAGCACAGCCCAGAACCAGTACTCAATCGGATTGGACAAGACGCCGGCGAACTATGTGCCGCTGACCCCGCTCAGTTTTCTAGCCCGCAGCGCCGCTGTCTATCCGGATCACCTCAGCACGGTCTATGAAGGCCGCAGCTTCACTTGGGCGGAGACCTATGCGCGGTGCCGGCGCTTTGCGTCCTGGCTCGCCGGCCGTGGCATCGGCCACGGCGATACGGTGGCGGTGATGCTGCCGAACATTCCGGCCATGAACGAGGTGCACTTTGCGGTTCCGATGGCGGGCGCCGTCTTGAATGCGCTGAACATCCGGCTCGATGCGCCCTCGATCGCATTCCAGCTCGACCATGGCGGCGCCAAAATCATTCTGGTCGACCCGGAATTCTCCAACGTGATCGCGGAAGCGCTGACGCTGATGACCGGGCCAAAGCCCTTCGTGATCGATGTCGATGATGCGGCGTTTGCGAGCGGCAAGCGGATCGGTGAACTCGAATACGAGGCGGCGGTCGCGGCGGGCGATCCGGCTTTCGTCGCAAAGCTGCCGGCCGACGAATGGGACGCGATCGCGCTCAGCTATACTTCGGGCACCACGGGCAATCCGAAGGGCGTCGTGACCCATCACCGCGGCGCGTATCTCAACGCCGTCAGCAATATCCTTGCCGGTAATCTCGGCCAGCACCCGGTGTATCTGTGGACGCTGCCGATGTTCCACTGCAACGGCTGGTGCTTTCCGTGGACGGTCGCGGCTTCGGCCGGCATCAACGTCTGCCTGCGCAAGGTCGATCCGGCAAAAATCTTTGAGCTGATCCCGAAGCACGGCGTCACCCACATGTGCGGTGCGCCGATCGTCTACAACACGCTGATCAACGCGCCCGGCGCGCCGAAGGGCAAGGCCGCGCGCCCCGTGATCGGATTGATCGCAGGCGCCGCACCGCCGGTGGCGGTGCTCGAAGGCGCCGAAAGCATCGGCATCAAGCTGACGCATGTCTACGGCCTGACCGAGGTCTATGGCCCCGCCTCCGTTTGTGCCGAGCAGCCGGGCTGGGACGAGTTGCCGGCCGATCAGCGCGCCCAGATGAAGCGCCGGCAGGGCGTGCCCTACCCGCTGGAGGAAGCCGTCACCGTGCTCGATCCTGTGACCATGCAGGAAGTGCCGCGCGATGGCGAAACCATCGGCGAGGTGATGTTCCGCGGCAATATCGTGATGAAGGGTTATCTGAAGAACGAGAAGGCAACGCAAGAAGCCTTCGCCGGCGGCTGGTTTCACACCGGCGACCTCGGCGTGCTCGACGAGCACGGCTACGTCATCATCAAGGACCGCTCCAAGGACATCATCATTTCAGGCGGCGAGAACATCTCCTCCGTGGAGGTGGAGGATATCCTCTACAAGCATCCGGCCGTGCTGTTTGCGGCGGTGGTCGCAAAGCCCGATCCCAAATGGGGCGAGGTGCCCTGCGCCTTCGTCGAGCTAAAGGAAGGCGCCAAGGCGACGGAGGCCGAGATCATCGCCTTCTGCCGCAGCCACATGTCCGGCTTCAAGACGCCTAAGGCGGTCGTGTTCGGAGTTATCCCGAAGACGTCTACAGGCAAGATCCAAAAATTCATGCTGCGAAACCAGGTGGATTCGGCGAAGGCGATTTCGGCCTGACCGTCAGTGCGAGCGAGGCGTGACCGGGGGGTAATATTGCGGCGCCTCGGCGCGTTCATACATTCCGTAGTCGCGCATGACCTCGAAAATGCGGAAATATTCGGTTGTCGGATCGGCAAACAGGCGGGGGCCGAATTCGATGCCGGCGCGATCGTCCGGTAGATCGACGAGGTGCGCAAAATGCCCCTCACGATAGACGCTCACGAAAGCGTCACGGCGCCATCCGGTCTCCACCGGCAGCGTGGCACGCTTCGATTCCGAGGCGAGGATATAGGTCGGCTGGCGCCGTGCCGGATCATTATAGGGCGTGCGCCGTTCGGGCTGCCAGACCGGCTGTCCGGGCCTTGCCTCGTGAATGACCTGGGCGACGCGGATGCGATAGTCGGAAAAGACCTTCTCGCGGCCGATGGTCTGGACATCATGATGGTAGGCATGGACCCGCCAGGCCGTCAGTGCCCCCTCGTCCTGCCAGATCTGGTAGGACAGCAGCAGGTTCTCACGCGTCAAACTCCTGAAGCGATCGATGAAGAGGCAGCCACCCATCGCCTCGAGCTCAGGCTTCAGCGCGGCCGCGAGATCGAGGTATTGATCGCGGTGCCCGGGCCTTGTCTGGACTTCAAAGAACAAGCCAATCATTGACGTTACTCCGCGTTCTGCGATCGAATTGCGACGCAGGCTCAGCCTGCGCCGTCCAGCGTCAGCCGCAGCCCGTCATAGGCCGGGATCACGCCGGCTGGCAGGCTCTGGCGCAGCACCTCGTAATCGAGATCGGAATGCATGTTGGTGATCACGGCGCGCTTGGGCTTGAAGCGCTCGATCCATGAAAGCGCGTCATTGACGCTGAAATGGCTGGGATGGCCGGCATAACGCAGCCCGTCCACGATCCAGAGGTCGAGGTTTTCCAGCGCCGGCCAACTCTCCTCGGGAATGTCGTGGAGGTCAGGCGTGTAGGCTGCGGCGCCGATGCGGAAGCCCAGCGCGGGAATCCTGCCGTGGTGAACCAGGAAGGCGGAAAGCTTCACCGGCCCGCCCTTCCCTTCGGTCTCATGATTCTCGCCCGCTTCGATCGAATGGCGCGTCAGGATCGGCGGATAGTCGCTGCCCTCGGGTGCGATGAAGCAATAGGAGAACCGCGCCATCATGTCTTTCGCGGTCGATTGGTTGAAGTAGACCGGAATGCGCCGGCGCTGATGCAGCACGACCGAGCGCAGATCGTCGATGCCGTGGGTCTGGTCGGCGTGCTCATGGGTCAGGTACACGGCGTCGATGTGATCGACCTCGGCATCGATCAACTGCTCGCGCAGGTCGGGCGAAGTGTCGATCACGATCCGCGTGGTGCCGTGCGTACCCGTGCGCTCGACCAGAAGCGAGCAGCGGCGGCGGCGGTTTTTTGGATTGTTGGGATCGCAGGCGCCCCAGCCGAGCGCCGGACGTGGCACGCCCGCCGAGGAGCCGCAGCCGAGAATCGTCAGCGTCACCGTCATGCGGCTGCCTTCAGTGCCGGCACTTTTGAAAATAGCCGGAAGAAATTTTCGGTGGTCTGCCGCGATATCTCTTCCAGGGAGACACCACGCGTCTCTGCCAGTACTTTTGCGACCTCGACCACGTAGGACGGCTCGTTGCGCTTGCCGCGAAACTTGCCGGGTGCCAGATAGGGCGAGTCGGTTTCGACCATGATGCGGTCGGCCGGGAGTTCGGCGGCGAGTTCGCGCAACGCTTCGGACTTCTTGAACGTCAGGATGCCCGTGAACGAGATCGAGAGGCCCAGACTGATCGCCTTCATCGCCAGCGCCCGCCCGCCGGTGTAGCAATGCAGCACCGCACGGAACGCTCCCTTTGCCACCTCGTCTTCGAGAATGCGGCCGCAGTCCTCGTCAGCTTCGCGGGTATGGATCACCAGCGGCAGGCCGGTGGCGCGGGCGGCTGCGATATGCGCGCGAAAGCCGCGCTCCTGCGCTTCGCGGGAGCCGTGCTCATAGAAATAATCGAGCCCCGCCTCGCCCAGCGCCACGACCTTCGGATGCTTGGTCAGTTCGATCAGTTCACTCGCGGGAATGCCGTCTTCCTCATCAGCCTGATGCGGGTGGGTGCCGACCGAGCAATAGACGTTGGGAAACCGCTCGGCGATGGCGAGCAGCCCGCCGAGCCGCTTCACCCGGGTCGAGATGGTGACGATGCGGCCGATTCCGGCGGTCTCGGCGCGCGCGACGATGGCGTCGAGATCCTCGGCAAAATCCGGAAAGTCGAGATGGCAATGGCTATCGACGAGCATGGTTTGCAAACGGCTCAATCCACCTTTGGTTCAACGTAGCGCGGAAACACGCCGACCGGCGGCGGCAGGGTTGCGCCGGGCTTGATCCGCGTGCTGAGCGCTGCGAAGTCCCGCGCATCCTGGGGGATGCCGAGACTGTCGAGCAGCTTGCCCGAGGCATCCGGCATCACCGGCTGGGTCAGGATGGCGACCTGCCGCACGACTTCCGCCGTCACGTACAATACGGTTTTCTGTCTGTCAGGATCGGTCTTGGCCAGCGCCCACGGCGCCTCGCCCGCGAAATAGCGATTGGCTTCCGCGACCACGGACCACACCGCGTTCAGCCATTGATGGATCTGTTGGGTCGCCATCGCGGTCCGCGACGCCGCCAGCATGGCGTCTGCCTCCGCCAGGATCTCCCTGTCATTATCGGTGAACTCGCCGGGCTCCGGCAGCACGCCGCCGAGCTGCTTGGCGATCATCGACAGCGAACGCTGCGCCAGATTGCCGAGATCGTTGGCGAGGTCGGCATTGATGCGCGCGACGATGGCTTCGTGGTTGTAGTTGCCGTCCTGGCCGAACGGCACCTCGCGCAGGAAGAAATAGCGCATCTGGTCGACGCCATATTGATCGGCCAGATTGAAGGGATCGACGACGTTGCCGACCGACTTCGACATCTTCTCGCCCCTGCTGAACAGGAAGCCGTGGGCATAGACCCGCTTCTGCACGGGAATGCCAGCCGACATCAGGAATGCCGGCCAGTACACCGCGTGGAAGCGGATGATGTCCTTGCCGATGACGTGCACGTCTGCCGGCCAGTAGCGCCAGTTCGGATCGCTCTCGTCGGGAAAGCCGACGCCGGTGATGTAGTTGGTCAGCGCATCGACCCAGACATACATCACGTGCTCGGGGTCGTTGGGCACCTTGACGCCCCAGTCGAACGTCGTGCGCGAGATCGAGAGATCCTTCAGGCCGCCCTTCACGAAGCTGATGACTTCGTTGCGGCGCGAATCCGGTCCGATGAAATCGGGCTGGTTCTCGTAGAGTGCCAGCAGCCGGTCCTGATAGGCCGACAGCTTGAAGAAGTAGCTCTTCTCCTCGACCCATTCGACGGGCGAGCCCTGCGGGCCGCGGCGCACATTGTCCTCACCGAGGACGGTTTCCTCCTCGGCGTAATAGGCTTCGTCGCGCACCGAATACCAGCCGGCATAGGTGTCGATGTATATGTCGCCGTTCTGCTGCATCCGGTTCCAGACCACCTGGACCGAACGATGATGGTCGGGCTCCGTGGTGCGGATGAAGCGGTCGAACGACACGTTCAGACGCTCGTCCATCTCCTTGAACCGGCCCGCATTTCGCGCAGCAAGATCAGCGACGCTCATGCCTTCGCTCTCGGCGGTTTGCACCATCTTCAGGCCGTGCTCGTCGGTGCCCGTGAGAAAAAATACGTCCTTGCCGTTGAGCCGCTGAAACCGCGCCAGCGCATCGGTCGCGATCGCCTCGTAGGCGTGGCCGATATGCGGAATGCCGTTGGGATAGGCGATCGCAGTGGTGATGAAGTAAGTATTGCGCTCGGCAGCCACCGCCAGCTGGGCCGCGGCAGCCGGCTTCACGCGCGGCGTGGTTGGCTTTGCACGTTTAGCTACGGGGGCTGCCTGTACGGCAGGAGCTGCCTCTTGCGATGTTACCGCGCGCGTCTTCGTCGTTTTGTTCGCGGATTTCTTCGCTGATTTCTTGGCAGGCTTCTTGGCAGCTTTCTTCGCAGCCTTTTTGGGTGACTTTTTCGCGACTTTGCTGGCAGTCTTCTTCGACGCCTTGCCGGCCTTCACGACGCGCGTGCGTTTGGTCGCACCCTTCTTGGCGGCGCGCTTCTTCGCCGCCTTCTTGCTGGCGGACGCGGGCGGCGACTTGCGGACCTTCTTCGCCTTGCGCTTTTTCGAAGCTTTCTTTCCAGCCTTCGCCACCACGAATTCCTCTATCTGTCAAAAATTGTCGGGATTGTTATCAGGCGGAGCGTTATCGGGTTGCTTCCGCGAGCATCCCGAACACCGAGAAAACCAGCGGTTTTCGTTCCAGGTTGTAGGATTCGGTGTCGCGCGCGGCGCGGACGATCTTTTCCCATACCTCAGCCAGCCGTGCAAGGCGGGGCAGATTCGCGTTGGCGTCGTCAGTGCGCAGCTTTTCGCCGATCCAGCGATCGATGCCGTCGATGAAAGCCGCCAGCGCCACCCGATCGCTGGTGCCCAGCGCATCGCCCAGCGCATGCAGCTCGCGCGGATCGACCTGCGGCAGCGTCGCCAGCAGCGCCGCGGTCCGCTGTTGCAGCTTCAGCGCATCGCCGCCGAGCAGCGTCAGCGCGCGCGACACACTGCCCTCCGCGGCATCGGCAGCCTCCGATAGCGCCGGATCATCGGGTGCGATGTTAGCGGCCCGCGACGCCGCGCGAATGACGTCGTCGGTCGCGAGCGGCCGCAGCGGCAGCTTGCGGCAACGGGACAGGATCGTCGGCAGCGCCCGCGCCGGCGAATGGCTGACGAGCAGGAACAGCGATCGTTGCGGCGGTTCTTCGAGGATCTTGAGCAGCGCGTTGGCGGCGTTCGGATTGAGCTCGTCGACGGTGTCGACGATGCAGACCCGCCAGCCATCCACCGCCGCGGTCGAGCCGAAGAACGAAATCGTCTCCCGCGTCTCGTCGACGGTGATCACGGTCCGCATCACGCCGCGATCGTTGAGGCCGCGTTCCAGCACCAATAGCCCGCCATGTGCGCCGGCCGTGATCTGGCGCGCGACAGGATCATCCGGATCCAGCGCCAGCGTCTCGGCGCGTTGTACCGAAGGCGCCATGGGCTTGGAATTCGCGAGCACGAAGCGGGCCATGCGATAGGCCAACGTTGCCTTGCCGATTCCCTGTGGGCCGCCGATCAGCCAGGCATGCGGAATGCGTCCGCTGCGATAGGCATTGAGCAATGCCATCTCCGCCTCGCGGTGGCCGAACAGATCGGCCGTTTGGCGGGGATGCCTGGCCGCCGTTTCCTGCTCGGTCTTGCGTGCGCTCATGCCGTCCCCGCCGGGCTCGGGACCGAGAACACACGATCGCGCAGCGCCGTCCAGACGCGCCCTGCGACAGTGTCTGCATCGGCATCGGCGTCGATCAGCACGCAGCGCTGCGGGTCTTCGGCCGCGATCTGCCGATAGGCGTCGCGCAGCTCCTGATGAAACTGCAGATCTTCCGCCTCGAAACGATCCGGCACGCCGCTGCCGCGCCGAGCCGCGGCCCGCTGCAGGCCGACTTCCACGGGAATGTCCAGAATGATGGTCAGGTCCGGCTTGAGATCGCCGATGGTGACGCGCTGCATGGCGTTGAGCACGATGGGCGAGACCTGCCCCAGACTACCCTGGTAGGCGCGGGTCGAATCCGAGAAGCGATCGCACAGCACCCATGATTCCCTGTCCGAGCGCGGGCTGGATGACGGTGCGAACGTGATCGTCACGGGCGGCAGCAAACAATAACGTCTCCGCCTCCGGTCCAAGCAGCTTGCCCATGCCCGACAGCACGAGATGCCGCATGATTTCCGCGCCCGGCGAGCCACCCGGCTCGCGGGTGACGATGACGCGCAGCTTCCCCGCCCCAAGACGCTCGGCGAGCTTCTTGATCTGCGTGGACTTGCCAGAGCCCTCGCCGCCTTCAAACGTAATGAACTTCCCGCGTCCGGAAGGCCGCTGCAGCGTTGCCTGGGTCATGCTCAGAGCTTCTCTGCGCTCGCGCGGAACATGCCGATGACGAGCTCGCTGGCGCCGTCGATCGCGCGGCGCATGGTCGAGCCGGTGCCGATCGCCTCCGCGGCATAGACCGGCGTCTCCACGGCGATGTTCTGGCCTCGCCATACCTTGACGACGCCGACCGGCTGGCCAGCCTGCACCGGCGCCCGAACCGGACCGTTGTAGACAATGCGCGCGATCAGTTTCTCACTGCCGTTCTTCGGCACCATCACCTTGATCGGCTCGGGGCTTGCTAGCTTCACCGAGCGGCTTTCGCCGCCAAACACCTTGGCATAGCCGACCTGCTGGTTGGCCGCGAACAGCGTGCGCGTCTCGAAATTGCGAAAGCCCCATTCCAGCATCTTCTTGGCTTCGGAGGCGCGATCGTCGGGATCCTCCATGCCGTTGACCACGACGATCAGCCGCGTGTCGTTCTGAACCGCAGAGCCGACCATCCCATAGCCGCCTTCCTTGGTGTAGCCGGTCTTCAGCCCATCAGCGCCATTGAGCGAGTTCAGAAGCGGATTGCGGTTCTGCTGCCGGATCTTGTTCCAGGTGAACTCCCGCTCGCCGAACAATTTGTACATGTCGGGATAGGTCAGGATCAGGTGACGCGCCAGTTTGCCCAGTTCCCGAACGGTCATCTTGTTGGCCGGATCGGGCAGCCCGCTGGAATTTCCGAATGTCGACTTCGTCATGCCAAGCTCGCGGGCGCGCTTGGTCAAGAAGTCGGCGGCGAAGATCCGCTCGTTGCCGGCCATGCCTTCGGCTAGCGCAATGCAGGAATCATTGCCGCTCTGGATGATCGCGCCCTTCAACAGGTCGTCCACCGACACCTTGCTGTTGAGGATGGCAAACATCGTCGAGCCGCCCGCCGGTGCCCCACCCTTGCGCCAGGCGTTCTCGCTGATCCGGTATTCATCAGTGGGTTTGACGTCGCCTTTCTTGATGGCGTTGAAAACCACCTCGGCGGTCATCAGCTTCATCATGCTGGATGGCGCCCGCAACTCGTCGGCGTTCTTCTCGAACAGCACGCTGCCGCTCGAGGCCTCGATCAGGATCGCGGTCGGCGCGTCGCCGTCAAAGCCGCCGTCTTCCTTCTTCGGTGCGCCCTGCACGCTATTGTTGGCGGCATACACGATCCCGCCCCAACCGACCGCAAGCGCTACGACGGCGGCCATCAGGCCGCGCCACGGGATGATGGCCGCGGCGTCGGATTTGCGGGAAACGGAAGTCTCTGCTGCCATCGGCGATGTCCTGAATCCCTGCGTTCTAACAGTTGGAAGTATCGCAAACAACACAGGTTTTAGACTTGCCTTTCGGACTTGCCGCCGTGTCGATCGGATTGCGGCACCGAACGAAGGAACGTATCGTGGCGAAGCTGCCATTTCCCGACAAGATACGAAAAACAGGGCGGAAACACGATGCCATCCTCACGCACCATTTCCGCCAACGGGCTGGACTTCTTTGTTGTCGAGCAGGGCCAGGGTCCGCTGGTGCTGCTCTGCCATGGCTGGCCCGAATTGTCCTATTCCTGGCGGCACCAGATCGGAGCGATCGCCGAAGCCGGTTTCCATGTCGTCGCCCCCGATATGCGCGGGTTCGGCCGGACCAGCGCGCCCGCCGAAATCGGCGCCTACACCATCTTCCACAATGTCGGCGACATGGTCGCGCTGGTGGCAGCGCTTGGCGAAAAGCAGGCCGTCATCGTCGGCCACGACTGGGGTGCGCCGGTCGCCTGGCACGCGGCGCTGTTCCGGCCCGATGTCTTCACCAAGGTCGCGGGCCTCAGCGTTCCGCCGCCCTCCCGAGGACGCGGCCTGCCGCTCGAGACCCTGCGGAACAACGGGATTACCAATTTCTACTGGCAGTATTTTCAGCCTCCCGGCGTTGCCGAGGCCGAGTTCGAGCGCGATGTCGCGGCAACAATGCGAATCGTGCTGGCCGGGCGCGGGTTCTCCGATCCGGCGGCCCATCAATTTGTTCAGGAGGGCAAGGGCTTCCTCGCCGACGCCGATCCGAATCGGCCGTTGCCGAATTGGCTGACCGAGGCCGACCTCGCCTATTTCGCAGCCGTCTACAAGAACTCGGGCTTTCGCGGCGGGCTCAACTGGTATCGCAACATCGACCGCAATTGGGAACTGACGGCGCCATGGCAGGGCGCGCAAATCCACCAGCCCTCCCTTTTCATCGCGGGATCGAAGGATGGCGTCATCACCGGGCTGATCGGCGCCAAGCAGGTCAAGGAGATAGAGCACGTGCTGCCGAACTTGCGGCAGAAGCTCATTCTCGATGGGGCCGGTCACTGGATTCAGCAGGAGCGCCCCGACGAGGTCAACGCCGCCCTGATCGACTTCCTGAAGGGATAAGTTCTCTGTTTGACGCGTTTTTTTGACGCGAACCGAGCGCCACCCCGGATCGAGTCCGGGGCAGACTTTCGCTTGAGAAACGCTATCTAGACTAGTACAGCCCGCGCCCGCTCAGCACTTCGCTCGGCCCCCGCGGATCGACCGGCAGGTAAGCCTGGCGCGGCGCCGTATAGCTGGCGTCATTCTCGTAGGACACGGCGCGCGGATTTTCCGCGGCACGGCCACGCGGGCGGCTGGAGGCCGACATTTCCGAAGTCGCGTTGACCGAGGCGTAATCGGCCGAGGTATTGCCGAGGCTATAGGGCCGCCCCTCTGGCATCGGAACCTCGCCCCGGATTCGGCCCGCAGACGACGATATCTCGGGCACAAACGGACGGGCCGAAGCGACCCGGACCGTGGACGGAGACGGCGCCGGCTCGCCGGTGCGGAGCGTCGCCAGCAGCTGGCGGTCGTCGGAACCCTCCAGCGGTGCCCGGCCGACATATTCGACCCGCACACGAGCGACGCCATTTGCTTTGAATTCAAGCAGTTCCGCGGCCTTGTTCGAGACGTCGATGAGCCGGTTGCCGTGGTAGGGGCCGCGGTCGTTGACCCGCACGATCAGCGATTTGCCGTTCCGGGTGTTGGTGACGCGGGCGTAGCTCGGGATCGGCAGGGTCGGATGAGCCGCCGTCAGCGAGGTCATGTCGAAGACTTCGCCATTGGCGGTCAGCCGGCCGTGGAAGTCATCGCCATACCAGGAAGCCATTCCCTCGGCGCGATAGTTCGGATCCTCTTCCGGCACGTAGATCCGGCCTGCGACAGTGTAGGGCTTGCCAATGCGGTAGGTTCCCCCACCCTTCGGCACGGGCTCCCCTAACGCCACCACGCGAGGGCTCGAGGAGACGCCATATTTGGGATCGATGCGGCTCGCGAATTTGTCGGACGAGGCGCAATTGGCAAGCAGAAGGCACGTTGCCACGGCAACGGCACCACGCGCCGCCAGGACGATCGTTTTTGGCCGTCGAATCCCCATCGCCCCAATTACCATTTTCAGCGGCCGACTGCCTACGTTGAAGCGTTGCGGCCTTAACCCCACGATGCGGCCCACCTCCGCATCACGTTGTGAAGATATCGCAACCGGAACACGGCGGAAATGGGGTCTGCTCCCGCGTGGTGAATGAATGGTTGCTTTGCGTATCCGTTGATCTACGGGCATAGCGCCTCGATTCACCGTGTATGCGTCCTTCGTCGCATCCGTCCTGTGCCCCATTCAGACAATCTGTTGCAGTAAATCATCACTCACGACCGATCTGCGATTCCAGCCTGTGAATCTTTTTGACTGTGCAACGGTGGAGTCGTTCTGTGGATTGCAGGGGCGCGAAGGATTTGTGCGATGATCGAGACGGTTACAGCGGTGATGGGTTTGGTGAGCGCGGGCATTTTCCTTGCACACGCATTTGAAGGCTATCGTTCCAGAGCTTGAGATTTGAACGCCTGGCGGTTCGGGGGGACCGCGCGGCTTCGGACAGATGGCTCGGTAGAGATTCAGAAAGCTTTAATAAATTCGGACGAGCATCTGAGTGGTAGGTGTATCATGCGCAGCCACGACATTGTCTCCAACGGATTTCTTGCCCTGACGACGGCCAGCTTCGTGCTCCTGTGCTCAAGCCTGCTGGCAGTGGTGTTCGGCTAAACAAGCGACCGCTCCAATTGCGGCGACGGTGCTGGGATGATTGACGCCCTCATTGCGGATTTCTTCCAAAATGGCGGGATCGGTGCACATCGGGGCCACGTTCGCATTGCGTTCGAGCCAGCCCTAAGCTAAGCGACTGAAATTCCTGAGCTGGAAGGGTGGCCGAGTGGTTTAAGGCACCGGTCTTGAAAACCGGCGTGCCCGCAAGGGTACCGTGGGTTCGAATCCCACCCCTTCCGCCATAAGCCGCCGATTACCCTCTATCGTCCGATATTGCCGCCGATCACCGCACTCCACCAAGCAGCATGGTGAACCGCCGTTTCTACGCTATAGCCCGATATCTCTTGACCGGTCCCCAAGCTGGTTCAACGCAACAAAGGCAGCTTACGATCTCAAAGCAGATTATCGGTCGTCTCGGTGGTAGGCTTAGTCTTTTTGCTGACCGCCGATATTGAGCCAGCCAGTTTTCCGAAGAATGATCTCTGCCAGTTCCGCAGGTCTTTTGCCGTCCGTAGGTAGAACGATAATGCTTTCGGCATCTTCGCTTGCCATGCGTCTTGCTTGCCGAAGCGAGCGCTGTGCCTGTTCGTCTGCCCCAGAACCGATCTCGCGCTGCGCAAGTCGTGCCAACAGCGTAGGCTCGGCAGCCAACATACGGACTACCGTAATCCGCGCTTCGGGTGTGGCAGAAAGTATCCATCGCTTGTCAAAATTCAGGTGCATCATGACTCCTGACATGATCAGGCGCGTATGCCCCAAGGCTTTGTATGTCGACCAGATCGCAGCCAGGTTGATGCTGCTGACGTCAATCGTGCCGGGCTGAATTCTATCAAGCTCGTTTGTATTGGGGCGCGGGAACACCCTATCGAGTTCATCGGTCTCGATAACTGCATGAGCGACTTGAGCCGCGGCGAGTTGGGCACTCACTTCCCAGCTCAGCGTCGATTTACCTACCCCGGCGGGCCCAGTAATCAGCAACAGTTGCATGCCACCTCGGCTTCCAATTCGATCTCAGGGCCTCTGGTGCACCGGGCGGCTTGGCAAGCCCAGCGCATTTGAACGTCCGCTTTTGAGGCCCACACTCGGTAGGGCCGTCAAGCGAATATATTCCGCTTGGCGGCTTTGTTCTTGAGGACCGCCGGTGCGCTACACGTGGATGAAGGTGAGTTACTTGACCGCCATCGTGCTTGCGATGGCCGGTTGGATGTTCCTCATCGTTTGGGTCGTGAGCCGGCTATTTTGATTGGCCGCAGCAGAAACGCCACGAACAGCAGAGGCGGGCCCCAAATCGCCAGCAAAACGACACCAACGACTTCCGCGACGTCCATGCGCATCCCCGATGTCATGACCGACTCGTACGGAGAGTGCGCGAATTGTGAAAGTCTGCCAAGCATTCACCATTGTGCAATGCAAACGCGACCGCCCCTCACCCTCTCGTTTTGGTGGCATCCGGCCCTGCTGGACGGGAATAGTTCGGATGAGCAGGCTCGTCATCGGCAATCGCGCGCCAGCCGGCACCTTTCTAATCAACCAGTTTAGCCGGCAGGCCCACTGCGGATCGATCGGTTCAAAGCGTCAGTTTGACGTTGCAGATGTCATGTTCGACCGGATCCGACTTCACCTCGAAGCCAAGGCTGCGGCACATCGCGAGCATGACCGTGTTCTCGGCCAGCACGTCACCGGAGATGGCTTTCAACCCTTCGGATTTTGCATATTCGATGATCATCTGCATCAGGGTCCAGCCGAGTCCCCTGCCCTTGAGGTCCGACCGCAACAGGATCGCATATTCGCCGCTCTCATAGATCGAGTCCGAATGGATCCTGACCACGCCGACCAGCTTGTTGGTCGCCTCGTCGATCGCGACAAAGGCCATTGCCCGGGCATAATCGAGCTGGGTCAGGCGGGCGATGAATTCATGGGAAAACTCCTTCATCGGCGCGAAGAACCGTAGCCGCAAGTCCTGCATCGTGACGTGCTTCAACATCTCGTGGATCAGCGGCTCGTCCTCGGGCCGGATCGGACGAACGAACACGCGCCAGCCGTCCTTGACCTCGATGTGACGCTGCCATTGCGAGGGATAGGGCCGTACGGCGAAGTTCGCCGGGCCCGAGCCGCGAAACTTTCGTTCCACGCGGCCGATCACGACGCGGGCGTCGACGGCGAGCACGCCGGCTTCATCGGCCAGCAGCGGGTTGATATCGAGCCCGCGGATTTCGGGAATGTCGGCGGCCATCTGCGCCAGCTTGACCAGAACCGTCGCGACGGCGTCCGGCTTCACCGCCGGCACGTCGCGATAGGCGCAGAGCAGCCGCGAGACGCGGGTACGCTCGATCAGGCTGCGCGCCAGTTGCAGGTCGAGCGGCGGCAGCGCCAGCGCCTTGTCGTTGATGATCTCGACCGCCGTGCCGCCGCGGCCGAACACGACGACGGTGCCGAAGGTCGGATCGTCGGCGAGGCCGAGAATCAGTTCGCGCGCCTTCGCCCGCACCACCATCGCCTGCACCATCACGCCCGAAATCCGCGCCTCCGGCCGCAAGGATCTTGCGCGCGCGAGAATCTCGGCGGTCGCCTTGCGCACCGCGTCGGCGCTGGTGAGGTTGAGCACGACGCCGCCGACATCGGATTTATGCACGATGTCGCGCGACATGATCTTGAGCACGACGGTCGAGCCCTGTGCGAAGATTGCGTTCGCATGCGCGACCGCCTCTTCGGCATTGGCGGCGGCAAACGTCGGCACGACGGCGATCTCGTAGGCGTCGAGCAGCCGCTTGACCTCGATCGGATCGAGCCAGGAGCGGCCGTCAGCCAGCGCCGCGGCAACGATCTGCCGCGCCGCATTGATATCGGGCGCAAATTCGCTCGGCATGGCGGGCGGAACCTGAGCCAGAGCCTCCACCACCTCGCGATGGCGCACCAGATGCATGAAGCCGAGGACGGCGTCGCCACCGGTTTGATAGTTCGGAATTCCCGCTCCGCTCAGCAAGTCGCTGATCGACTGGTCCGCTCCGACCCAGACCGCCAGCACGGGCTTCGGGGACATGCGGCGCTCGGCGCGATATTTCCCGACCACACCGATCACGGCCGCTGCAATGTCATCGGCACGGGCGATCGCCGTCTGGACATTCATCACCAGCACGGCGTCGTTGCTCGCGTCGGCCAGCAACACTTCGAGCGCCGCGGCATAGCGCGCGGGATCGGAATCGCCGACGATATCGACCGGGTTCGATTTCGACCATGTCGGGGGCAATACCGCATCGAGCTTGTCGCGGGTCGCAGGCGAGATGTCGGCGGGAGCGCCGCCGAGTTCGACCAGCCGGTCAATCGCCAATACGCCGATGCCGCCGCCATTGGTCAGGATCGCAAGCCGCTTTCCGGGCGGCGATTTGAGCCGCCCGAGCGTCTCGGCGCAGTCGAACAATTCGCGCAAGTCCGATACGCGCAGGATGCCGGCGCGCTGAAAGGCTGCGTCGTAGACAGCGTCTGCCCCGGCCAGCGCGCCGGTATGGGTTGCAGCCGCCCGCGCGCCCTGCGCCATCCGGCCAGACTTGACCACCACGACGGGCTTTATTCTCGCGGCGGCCCGCGCCGCCGACATGAACTTGCGGGCATCCTTGATCGCCTCGATGTAAAGCAGGATGGCATGGGTTCTTTCATCGAGCGCGAAGTAATCTAACAGATCGGCGATATCGACATCGAGCTGGTCGCCGATCGACACGATTCCGGAGAAGCCAACGGCCCGCTGTGCCGCCCAGTCGACCATGCCGGCTGCAATGGCGCCGGACTGCGAGATCAGCGCCAGATTTCCCGCGGCCGGCATATGCGCGGAAAAGCTCGCATTGAGACTGACGCAAGGCATCATGATGCCCAGGCAATTCGGTCCGATCAGCCGCATGCCGTATTTTTGCGCGGCGCGCTCCGCTGCATCCGCCAGCGAACCCGGACCGTGACCGAGTCCGGCACTAACAATGACGGCGCCGGCCGTACCGCGGCGGCCCGCCTCATCGATCAGGCCTGCGATGGCGCGAGCCGGCGCGGTCAGGACAACGAGCTCCGGCGCAAAAGCCACTCTTGCGATGCTGCCGACGGTCGCGACTCCGTCGATCTCGTGATAGCGCGGATTGACGAGGCCGAATTCGCCCTTGAATTGAGCTTTGCGAATATTGTTGAGAATGGCGCGGCCGACCGAGCCATGGCGCGGACTGGCCCCGACCAGCGCGACGGAATGCGGCGAAAGCAGATTCTTCAGGCGATAGGTGGACATCGGGCCTTGCTATCCGGCAGGTCGTGGACACCTGTGAACCGATATCCCACGCAATGTGTTCCCAGCGACAAGATAACGCGGCACGATCTCGGCCCGATGACAACCCCTTGTCCGAAACGGGGGCGATCAGTTCAATGGAAGGCCATTGATCAGTTTCGACGTGGTCGCGATCATCCGTTCACTATGCTTGAACAGCCGCTCGGCGTCGCGGCGGAAGAAGTCAAGTTGATGCTCGCCGCATTGCTGGTACATCGTCCTTACGTCCCTGACGGAATGTGCACCTGCCATTTTCGTGACGAACTCGTTGAAGATCTGCATTTCTATGCGCGTCCTCTCCAGCATCTCGTCACCGAAAAATACCAACTCCTCTAACATCATCTTTTGCGCGCCAAGCATGAACTCCAACGCACTCTGGTTCAACTTGGTGGCTTCCGCCTCCGCATTTTCGCCCGGCTGACAGGAACCGGAAGCGGCCCGCTCAGACAGCTGTGCCATGACAATCTCCGATGTGCGGATTTTACCGAAGCGTTATCTGATTGGCATCAAGTCAACATTGAAATGCATCAAACTGGCGGGATTGCGACCGTCAGTCCCTGTCGGAGCTGACCGGGACTGAAGGTCGCATTCCCGCTCGCCCGAACCTGTCAGTGCGACATCAGTACCGGCACGGTCATGCAGTCGAACATGCTGCGCGTGACACCGCCCAGAATTCGCTCCTGCAATCGCGAATGGCCGTATCCGCCCATCACCAGCAGGCCGATATTGCTTTCGGCCGCGACCGACAGAATCGCGCCCTGAACATTGCCGCGATCCATCGTCAGCCGCTGCACCCGGGCCGTAATGCCGCGCCGCCCCAGATGCGCAACGAGCTGGTCGGAGGAAGCTTCACCCGCCTCCTCATTGATCGCAATCACGGTCACGGCCTTTGCGCCCATCAGAAACGGCATCGCGTCGCGCACCGCGCGGGCCGCCAGGCGGCTGCCGTCCCAGGCGATGCCGACCTGGTGGGCGTCGAGCGGTCCCTTGTGGATATGGGGAACCATCAGCATCGGCCCGCCGGAATTGAACAGGATCTGCTGCGGAATCTCGTTGTCGTAGCTGGCCTTCGAGGATTCCGGCTGCAGCACGATCGTCATGTCGTAGAGCCGGGCAAGCGCCCCGATGGTCTGTCCGGCCTCGACGGGGATCGCCGCAAAGCTCCTGACGCCATAGGCGATTTTTGCGAGCTTGGCCTCGATCTCGAACGCGGCGATCGCGGTGTTCGCCCGCTCCTGGGCGCGCTGCAGTTCAGCGCCCATGACGGCGGCAACGCCGGCGCCGGCACCCTCCACAAGCATCCCGGCGGCGCTCATCGATTCATAGCCGATGGCTACGGCATCGAGATGCGACCGGCGCGCAATGGTCAGCGCGACTGCGACCTCAATCACCGGCCTGACCGGCCGCTCGGAGGGAATATGAACCAGAATGTTCCTGAACATCGCCATTCTCCCACACATTTGCGGGGACTTGCGGCCCCGTTCGAGTTGCTCCCGGCGAAGGTAACCGACTGACGGCTGGCGAGGTTTGATGCACATCAAGCGCGGCCAATGCCGGGCGGCGACGCATGTAAACGGCGACGTCAGCAGGCTCCGGCGTGCTTGAGGTCACGATAAGCCGCGATGGCGGCGTCGAACATCTTTTCCCTTCGATTGCGATAGCCCGGCGGATACTTCCTGCCTCGTTTGCCATTTTCGACCTGCGGCGATCCGCTGGCAAGGCCGGCGAAGCGCTCGAGATCGCGCATATCGCCCAATGCACGCTGCAGCCGCTTTGCCGGCCGGTGCAGGCCATGGAATTCGCCCCGGCTCCGCGGCGCGACGGTTTCAGTCAAGGCTTCGAGCATGTAGCGGAAGTGTTTGGCCTTGATCCGTAGCCGGTGACGGCGTGACGCACCCAAAGTCTTCAGGTGCCGGCCCTTGCGGACCAGCCGTTCGCGCCAGCGGTTGAGTTCGCCCGCGCAATAGGATTGCAGAGTCTCCGCATCCTGGCGCCGCCTGTAGCGCTCCAGCCACGCTCCCTGTCTGATCCAGCGTGCCATTGCCGCGACCAGGCGTTGCGTCCGCGCGGAGCGCAGGCAGCGAACCAGGCGGCGGTGGTTCCGCACCTGGCGCTGATCTGGTTGCTCGCCGGTCATGCGCTGCGACCATGCGCGGTATCGCTTGCGGCGCGCATATTCCATGACAACATCACTGTCACGTGCGGCGCCCAGCGGGCCATTCAGCCAGGCGATTTCCTTCTTCAGGCGCCGCCATTCTGCATCGGCCACAATCGGCGCGAAGAACGCCACTGCGGCACGCAACCGCGTGATCGCGACGCGGATCTGATGCACGGCCTCGGCATCACCGGCGCACGCGCTGCTGTGATGGGCCTTGATAGCCGCGACGCAATCGAGCGTCATCTTCTGGAATGCGGCTGCACAATCGAGACCCGCCGCTTCAGCGCCCTCGCGCCGGTTGGACGTTTCGATTGGGCGGGCTCTCATCGTCAACGCTCGTCCGGTACCGCAAACAAGGAAGTACGGGCGCTGCGGAGCGACTGGTCCGGCGTCCCCGAGGCATCGATTATATGCCAGTCTACCGCGCCGATCGCGAAAGTCTCCTGCTGCAGGGCAACATTCCGTGTTGCATCGGACGCATCGCCCCTGCGTTGTTCGATCCGCGCCAGCCGCGTCGCAAGATCCGCCGTGAGGAACAGGCCGGCGAAGCTTATGCCGCAAGTGGCTGCGAGATGTGCGATTTCCGTCCGTTCCGCTTCCTGCAGGTAGGCGGCATCGAGTACCACCGAACAGCCCTGGGCGAGGACACGCTGCGCGGCGCTCGCAAGCATGCCGTAGACACGCTCCGTGACATCGGGCCGGTAGGCGGATTCCGGCAGGGCCGTGGTTTCACCGGCGCCGAACAGGTGCTTGCGAACGACGTCCGAGCGGATAATCACCGCGCCGGGCGGAGGCTCGATCAGACCCGCGAGCCCGCGTGCGAGCACCGACTTTCCCGTCCCCGACAATCCACCGATCGCAACCAGCAGCGGCGGCCTGGGCGTGATCAGTCGCCCCGCCAGGTCGAAATACCGCTTGGCCTCCTGCCAGACCACGTCGTTCCCTTCGGCCTGTTCGCCCTTCATGAACAGCACGTGCGCCCGGATCGCCGCCCGCACCGACAGAAATAGCGGCAGCAGCCGGAGGCCGTCGAGACCTTCATCCCCTGCCCCTGCAAGGTAGCGATTGAACACCTCGTTTGCCGCCGCGGCCTGATTGAAGTGGACCAGATCCATCAGGGTAAAGGCGAGATCGTAGAGCACATCCGTCGTCGCAATGACGGGATCGAATTCGATGGCATCGAACAGCAGCGGTCGGCCGTCGACCAAGGCAATATTGGCGAGATGCAGATCGCCGTGACATCGGCGCACGAACCCTTGCTTGGCACGCCGTCCGAGCAGTGGCTGCAGTGTCGACGCAACATCGCGGCTGGCAGCATCGAGTCGATCCACGGCAACGGCATCAAGTCCGCGCATGTTGCGAAACTTTGCGGTGTTGCGTTCGATGATAGGTGGAATGGACGTAAGCCAGCTTTCACCGTCCGCACGCGGCGCCTTGTCGTGGGATCGTCGAATCGCATCTGCTACAGCCGTCGCAAGCGATGGATCGATCGTCTTCGATGCGGCGACACGGTCGAGCGACTGATTGTCGTCGAACCGCGTCATTTCGACCGCCCATTCAACGGGAGTACCGGTGCCGTCGATTTCGAAGGTGCCATCGGAATTGCGCGTGATGGCGACAACGCGCCGGTAGAGCTCGGGGGCGTTGACGGCGTTGACCTTCAGCTCTTCCTCGCAGGCACGCCTGCGCTTCTCCAGTGTCGAATAGTCGAGGAACGGCAAGCGCACTGCCCGCTTGATCTTCAATGCCCGATCGGCGCCAAGAAAAACCATGGACGCATGGGTGTCGATCCGCTTGCCGCCGCTGGCCGGGCCGAAGCTGGAACCATCGAGGAAGTCGAGCACCTGCTGCTGCTCAGCCTCGGCCGCGGCTGTGTCGGCTAGCGGTCGAACCGTCATGGCTGCAGCACGGCGGCGCCGGTGATCTGCCCGGCGCGCAGCTTCGAGAGGACTTCATTTGCTTCCCGCAACGGAAACACGCTGGTGTGCGTCCTGGTGCCCGCTTGCGCTGCGATCTTGAAAAACGCGATACCGTCGCCGCGCGTGAGGTTGGCGACCGAAAATAGCTGCCGTTCCTCCCACAGGATATGGTAAGGGAACGAGGGAATATCTGACATGTGAATGCCGGCGCACACCACGCGCCCGCCTTTGCGCACGGCGCGCAGCGCCAGGGGCACGAGATCACCCACCGGCGCGAAAATAATCGCGGCATCGAGCGACACCGGCGGCTGATCCTCCGATGAGCCGGCCCACTCGGCGCCAAGCGATTTTGCAAGACCCTGCGCCTCGACATCGCCCGCACGGGTGAACGCATAGACCGAACGCCCCTGCCAACGGGCTACCTGCGCGATGATATGCCCGGCCGCACCGAAGCCGAAGATGCCGAGATGCTCTCCATCGCCCGCCATCACCAGCGAGCGCCAGCCGATCAGGCCCGCGCAAAGCAGCGGCGCGATGGCGACATCGTCGCCGGCCTCGCCAAGCGGAAAGCAATAACGGGCGTCCGCGACGAGATGCGTGGCAAAGCCGCCGTCCCGCGTGTAACCGGTAAAGCGCGGGCGGTCGCAGAGGTTTTCGCGGCCGCTCGTGCAATAGGAACATTCGCCGCAGGTATAGCCTAACCAGGGAACGCCGACCCGCTCGCCAACGCGAAGAGCGGTCACACCGGGCCCAAGCGCGTCCACCCGGCCGACCACCTCATGACCGGGAACGATCGGACAGGCGATATCAGGCAATTCTCCATCGACGACATGTAGATCGGTCCGGCACACGCCGCAGGCACCGACCTTGACGCGCACATCTCCGGGCCCGGGGACCGGATCCTCTCGCGACTCAAACCGCAGCGGCGCGCCGGGCGCTGTCAGGACCATGGCGAGCATATTGTCCGATATCCTCACGCAAGCATGTGCAGCCTAGCCAGGCACGACCAAGCCGCGTTTGATCCTCGTCAATCGAGACCGAGCGAACCCTCTCTAACATGGCGACGTCGGTAGCGCCCTGCCAGCCCGCGGCGGTTTGCCATTTCTTGATACATGGAACAGGAGAACGTCACATGGGTGCCGCCCGCCTGCTGCGGACGCGATCTATCCGCGCGTGCTCTCGGTCAAAGCGCGCATGATGTCCTCGCGCGCGATGATCCCGACCAGAAGCTGTTCGGCGTTCAGCACCGGAAGACTCTTCATCCGGTGGTCCACCATCAGTTGCAGGACGCGGGTGAGTTTCGTTGCGGGATCTACATAGATGAATTCCGGCGTCATCACTTCCGCCACCATCCGCGACAACAGATCGTCATAGGCCGGAACCATGCGGCCGGGGTTGAACGCAAAGCATTTCAGGAAATCGAAGTTGCTCACGACGCCGACGATGTCATCGCCTTCGCGCACCGGATAGCAGTTGAAGTCATCGGCCTCGAACATCTTGTGCAGCTCGCGCATGGTGGTGTCGCGCGTAACCGTTTTCACCTCGCGCGTCATGTATTGCCCGGCGGTTGCTTCGAGAAATCTATGCACGGGGGGTCCTCGCCATTGTAGATCGTTAACGGGACAGGAACGCGCAGCGGCGCGATTCAGTTGCAAGGTGGCGCGTAACGCCGCTGAGTACCCATTGGCGCAATCGCGAGCGGCCGCAGGCGCCGGCAATCGCGGCGCCTGCCCGACATTGGCCGCGATGAAATGCCGTCTGAGCCTGGCCACACACAGCAGCACCCTAGAGCTCCGCTCCGCTTCGAAGTTGACCTGGATCAAGAATCCACCTTCGCTCTTCCAGGCATCTGCAATCGAGCACCGGCAGGACCCCGCATTGGCGATTCAGCAAAATATTGTTTCATATCAATCAGGTGCGTGCCTTTTTTAATTTCGCTTCGCCGCTATTTCACACGCTCGATTTAATGCGGGTATCTGATACGCAAGAGCAGCCTGCAAAGCGAAGCATGATCGACCCCGACCGGCTCTTCCGAGATCAAGATCCACTCGACCGAACGCACGCAGCGGTGCCGAGGGATCGGGCGTGGCGCCTGGGATCTCGAGTTGTCGACCCGGAAGTTGAACTGGTCCACCGCCATCCGGAAGCTCTTCGGCGTCGCTCCGGATGCGCCTGTCGACTACGACCTCTTTCTTTCCCTGCTCGATGCGCAGGATCGCGATCGCACGACAAAGGCCGTGCAACAGTCGATCGATACCGGCTGCAATTTCGACGTTCAATACCGGGTGCACCGGCAGTCGGATGAGGGGCACTGGGTGCGTGCGGTTGGCACAACCATCAATGGCCCCGATGGCATTCCTGCGCGGCTCAGCGGCATATCGGCCGCATCGTCACCGGTATGCGCAAGGATGGCACCACGTTTCCGATGCATCTGACCATCGGCGAGATGCATTCGGGTAGAAAGCCCTTCTTTACAGGCTTCGTCCGCGATCTGACCGAGCAGCAACAGACCCAGGCGCGGCTGCAGGAACTACAATCCGAACTGGTCCACGTCTCGCGTCAAAGCGCGACGGGCGAGATGGCTTCCGCGCTCGCCCACGAACTCAACCAGCCACTGTCGGCCGTCAGCAATTAATCGAACAAGGCCATCGCCCGGGAATACGAAGCCCACGCACGGTGGAGGTCTATCGGGCGAATGTCATGACCAAGATGCAGGCCGGTAACCTTTCCGAGCTGGTGCGGTTTGCGATCAGGGCCGGCATCGTCGAAGATTGAGCCAAATCAATTCGGGAACTGGCAAAACCTCTATTTTGCCGGGATGACCGACACCCGAACCAGCGCCAGCGGTGAATCCGGCGTCAGCCTTCCGCCCGGGAAGTCGATGATTTACGTCGTCGATGACGATTACGATGTCCGGACGTCGTTGCGATTTCTGCTGGAAACCGAAGGATTCGACGTCCGCACGTTCCGCAGCGCCGTCGCGCTATTGGCATCTTCCACCCGAAACCGCGCGGATTGTCTGGTCGTTGATTACAAGATGGCGGAACTCGACGGACTGGAACTTGGCTCACCGTCTGCGAAGGCTCCAGGTCGCCGCGACATCGGCGACTACCTCGGCCTGACGCTGGAAACCGTTTCGCGCGCGCTTTCACAGCTCAGCGACCAGGGCGTTCTGGTATTTTCGAGCGCCCGTCAAATCGTGCTGCGCAACCACCAGCGGCTGGCAGACATGGACGCATGAGAGTATAAGCGGGTCGACAAGGTGCCGGAAGGAAGGGAGTGCAAGATGAACAATTATCGCGTCTCCTTCTACAAGGATCTCTGCAATTCCGATGGCCACAGCTTCAAGTGCCTGCAACGCCAGATCGAGGTCCAATCGGTCGGCCCCTCCCAGGCGCTGGTGTTGGCGGAGCGGTTGGTCGACAACGAACGCCTGAATGCCGATTGCGTCGAGGTCACGCACCTGGCGGGCCATCATGAGTTCGAACATCCGGTGTGCTATACGCCGGCTCCTGGTAAGCACGCATGGAACCGCATCGCGTAATGAACTGAGCGAGGCGCGAACCGACCCCCCGGGGGCTGGCGCGCCTGGGCGGCCGGCTGTTTGATCCAGCTCAATGCGAACGCAGCCAAAAGAGCGGAATATCGATCCACATGATGCCCGACGATGATGTCCGCATCATTCGGCGATCTCGCCGTTTTCTCCCAAGACTGCCCCGCCATCGTTGGTCGTACAGACCGCCTTGCGGGGCACTTTTATTGCTGCCCGCAAATCCCAAATCAGCTCCGGTCGACACCGACGATTTATCGATTGGATCTCGCGTCCAGTTCACAGACGGCCTTGAAGCCGTGCGAGGCCGCTTGCAGCGCCTCGTCGATATCGGCTGGGCGATGCGCCAAGGACAGGAACATATTGTGCTGGGGATGAAAGAACGCGCCGTGGCGTAGCGCGACCGAGCAGAACGCCTTGCCCTTGCGCACATCCGGGTCAGCCTCGAACAGCATCAGCGGCATCTGCGGCGGGCCGCTCTGGCGGATCGCGATGCCATGTTCTTTCGCCAGCGACGCCAGTCCCTCGCGCAACCGCAAGCCCATCGCGTGGATATGCCTGGCCAAATCAGTCTCGCGCGCGATCCGCAACGTCGCCCGCGCAGCCGCCATCGCCACCGTGCCGCACCAGAACGACCCGGTGACGAAGACCTTGGTGGCGGCTTCACGAAAGCGGTCGTTGCCGGTAACGGCGGCCAGCGCGTAGCCGTTGGCGATCGCTTTGCTCCAGGCGCACAGATCCGGACGCACGCCGAGCGCTTCCCAGCTCCCCCTGACATCGAGGCGCAGGCCGGCCCGCACTTCATCGATAATCAAAGCGGCGTCGGCCGCGTCGCATGCCATACGCGCGGCTGCCGCGAATTCCCTGGTCGGCAATTCGAGATCGCGTCCCATGTCGTGGCGGAAAGCCGTCACCAGTATCGCAGCGAGATCCTTGCCCGCCTCTTCGACGGCCGCCCGCAGGCTCTGCACGTCGTTGTACTCGAAGTGCAGGAGATGCGCGCGATCCTCGGCCGTTACCCCGGCAACACTTGGCGAACACCATGGCAGCGCGCCGTGATAGCTGCCACGCGCGACCAGCACCTTGCGGCGTCCAGTGCCGGCGCGGGCGATCGTCACGCAGCTTGTGGTCGCATCGCCGCCGTTCTTCTGAAACATTGCCCAATCTGCGTGCGGCAGCATGGCGACGAGGTCTTCGGCGAGTTCCACCATGACCTCACCCGGACCGTTGAAGCAGTCTCCCTTGGCAGCCTGCGCTTCAGCCGCCGCCTGAACCTCGGGATGCCGATGGCCGAGCACAATCGGCCCCCAACTGCACATGAAGTCGATATATTCGCGGCCATCGACGTCGCGCACGCGGCAGCCCTCCGCGAAGGCAAAGAACTGCGGATAGCCTTCCGGGAGCCGCGCAGCGTTGAGATGGCCCCACATGCCGCCTGGAACCACCAACCGCGCCCTTGCGCGCAACATGGCATCCGCCGTCGGCGTTTCGTTCAACAGCGCCGTGTGTTGGGTCATCACGTTCTCTTGTTTGGTTTGCAGGGCCGCCTTCTCTCTGTCGCCTATGATTGGATCGCGATCACTTCAGGGTCAACTGCGATCGCAGCCAGATGGCCTTTGGCGCGAGAAACCGGTAGAATGGTCGATAGGCCGCAGCCTTGCACGCTCGCCCTTTACCAATCCGTTTCGGAGTAACCGTTGAACGTTCGCTGTCGCATTGCCTTTGCCGCCCTCCTCGCTTTTGCATCGACGGCCGCACCGGGTGTCGCCCTCGCACAAAGCGCGATTGCTGCAGCAGTCGCCAAACCGTTATCGCTGCCGGACATTGCAATCGGATCTGCGAATGCACCAATCACCATCACCGAATATTCCTCGATGAGTTGTCCGCATTGCGCAGCCTTCGGCCAGAATGTGTTCCCGATGTTGCGGTCGAAATATATCGATACCGGCAAGGTACGTTTCGTGTTCCGGGAATTTCCGCTCGACATAAAGGCCGCCGCCGCTTCGATACTGGCGCGCTGCATCGGCAACGGCGATTCCGAAAAATACCTCAAAGCAGTCGAGATGTTATTCAAGCTGCAGGACCGCCTGATGGCCCAGACCAAGGAGACGCTGATCTATGTCGGGGGGCAGCACGGCATGAGCGAGCAGGACGTCAAGACCTGCGAGGAAGACCAGGCGCAGTTCGACAAGCTGAACGCCGATCAGCAATACGCGCATCGGGAAGTCAAGGTCACGTCGACGCCGACCTTCTTTCTCAACGGCGTGCGGCTGCGGGGCTCGATGTCGTTCGAGGAGCTGGAAGAGCGCATCAAGCCGCTGCTCAAGAAATAGCGCCCGCCCGCCGTCGCAGTAGCCCCTTGCCTGGCGAGGCTGGCTCGCCGATGATGGCCCCAACAAACATATTGGGGAGAGCGCCATGGTCGCGGCTTTGCGCGTAGTGTTGGCAGCGACGTGGCTGCTGTCCGGCGTCGCGGCGTCATCGGCGCAAGGCTATCCGAGCAAACCGGTGCGCGTCGTGGTCGGCTTTCCCGCCGGCGGACCGACCGATGCCATTGCCCGCATCGTGGCCCAGAAGCTTACTGACAATCTCGGCCATCAATTCTTCGTCGAGAACGTCGGCGGTGCGGGCGGCAACATTGCAGCCGGCCAGGTCGCGCGCGTGACGCCGGACGGCTACACCATCATGGTCATCAGCACCGGCTTCGTCGTGAATCCCAGCCTCTACGCCAAGGTGCCGTATGATCCAGTCAAGGATTTCGTGCCGGTAACGCTGGTCGCGGTCTCGCCGAACGTCGTGGTGGTCAACCCCCAAGTGCCCGCCAAGACACTCCCGGAGCTGGTGCAGCTCATTCGCGACAACCCCGGCAAGTACGGCTTTGCCGGTCCCGGTATCGGTTCGACGCCGCATCTGGGCGGCGAGCTTTTCCGGCTGGCCTTCAAACTCGACCTGGTGCATGTGCCTTTCACAGGTGCCGGGCCGGCGATCCAGGCAACGGTCGGAGGGCACACGCCGATCGCCTTCACCGCGCTGCCGCCTGCCCTGTCGGCGGTGCAGAGCGGACAACTGCGCGCGCTCGGCGTGGCGTCAACCGAACGTGCCGCCGGGATGGCCGACGTGCCGACCTTCGCCGAACAGGGCGTGAAGGATCAGGACGCCGACACGCTCACAGGCATCGTCGCGCCCGCGGGGACACCGAAAGAGATCGTCGATCTGCTTTATCGCGAGATCGCCGGGATCGTCGCACAGCCTGATGTCAAGGAGCGCCTCACGACGCTCGGCT
The DNA here is from genome assembly GCF_036924595.1 of Bradyrhizobium algeriense. NCBI lineage: Bacteria > Pseudomonadati > Pseudomonadota > Alphaproteobacteria > Hyphomicrobiales > Nitrobacteraceae > Bradyrhizobium > Bradyrhizobium algeriense. Next base: position 3,167,075 of record NZ_JAZHRV010000001.1, read on the forward strand.
TCAAGGCGGTCGCCAATACGCCGGATCAGTTCGGCGCGCGTATCAGGCTGGAGATGGACAAGTGGGGCAAGGTGGTGCGCGATGCAAAGTTGCGGATCGAGTAACGTACTCAGCGCCCCCGCTACGATGGCGACGGTTCCGCGACCGCATCCGCGATCTTCATGAAGGTCAGGCCGATACGATTCTTCCGGATCCAGGTGACCCGGCACTCGTGCACGATCGATGGGTCCTTTGCCATCACCAGGCGAAAGTGCTGCGGGACGAAGGCAGGGTTGTCGACGTCGATCGCCGCTCCCTCGCGCGAGATATTCCGCACCACGCAGGGCATGACGGAACCGCCCGACGAAACATAGGCAGGCTCGTCGATTTCCGTTCGCGAATACTTTCGCTTCTCTTCCATTCCGTCCGTTCCGTCCCGATCTATCCCGACCAAACCGCTAGGCTAGCGCAAAACCTTAAACAAGTCGGCGCATGCGCCCGGGAAAACCGAAACAGGCGCGGCCTGCGGCCAATGCGATTGTCTTCAGACCCCATTGTGCAGAGCGGCACGAAATCCCAATCGCTTATTCGCAGATGTGCTCCGCGTCACCATGGACTTGCCGATCGCGGCGATGGCACGATAGCCTTTCCACCAATGACTGGCACACATATGCGATGACCCGGCAGGCATGGTCTTGAATACATCGATTGCAAACTCTGCAGATCTCGGCGGCGACCAGGCGATGATTGCCCGGGCCGAGGCCATCCGCCCTGATGTCGCGACAGCTTCCGATGACATCGAGACCGCGCGCCGACTGCCGCCCGCGCTGCTCGACAAGCTGCACGACGCGCAATTGTTCCGTCTGCTGTTGCCCCGCTCGACCAAACCGATCCCGTCACTTTTTTCCACGTCATCGAAACCATCGCCAAAGCTGATGCTTCCACCGCCTGGTGCCTCAGCCAGGCCGGCGGGTGCGCGATGGCGGCAGCCTATCTCGACCTGTCGGTGGCGCAGGCGATCTTCGGCGATCCGCGCGCGGTGCTGGCGTGGGGACCCGGCCCCAGGGTTCGCGCGGTCGAATGCGAAGGCGGTTACAGGGTGACCGGCGTGTGGTCCTTTGCATCCGGCGGCCGCCATGCGACCTGGCTCGGAGCGCACTGCCCGATCCATGCCGCCGACGGCTCGCCCAAATACGACGCTAACGGTGCGCCGCTCGAGCGCACCATGCTGGTGCGCTCCGAGGACGTCGAATGGACCGACATCTGGAATACCGTTGGCCTGCGCGGGACCGCCAGCGACCAGTTCGCGCTCAACGATTTCTTCGTGCGCGCCGACCATTCGATTACCCGTGAATTCGACCGGGAATGCCGCGAGAGCGGCCCGCTCTATCGCATGAGTAACCACACCTGTTACCAGTTGGGGTTTGCCGGCGTCGCCTGCGGGATTGCCCGCACCGCGCTCGACAACTTCGTCGAGACGATGCGCAACAAGGTACCGCGTGGTGCGAGGCAGTCGTTGCGGGACAATGCCGTGGTCCAGAGCAACCTCGCCCAGGCGGAGGTCAATCTCCGGGCCGCGCGCGGCTACGTGCTGCAGTCGATGGCCGATACCTGGAAAGATATCACCGCGGGCGCGACCATCACCGTGGCGCAGCGCATGAACATCCGCATGGCCTCCACAAACGCCATTCACAAGGCGCGCGAGGCGGTCGACTTCGCCTACAATGCCGCAGGCGCCACCGCGATCTTCGAGAACCATCCGCTGGAGCGCCGCTTCCGCGACATCCATACCGTGACCCAGCAGCTGCAAGGCCAGCTCAGGCATTTTGAAACCGTCGGCGCCTGGATGATGGGCGTCGATACCGACCTCAGCTTTGTCTAGAGCTTCGGTTCTGATCGAACCAGAACCGAAGCTCTAGATTTTTATTTTGACGCGTTTTCTACCGCAGATAAGTATACGCAATCTGCGCAAGCTTGATTGCTATGCGAACCGGTACCCACTTCGCTTGAAAACGCTATGGGGAGAACGACCATGGGACTTGGCGGCTTGCAGCACTACACCATCGAACCATCTGACCTTGAGCGAACCAAGGATTTCTACTGCGACGTGCTGGGCCTGGAAAACGGCGACCGCCCGCCGCTCGATTTTCCCGGCTACTGGCTCTATTCCGGCGGGGCAGCCACGGTGCATCTGATGGGCACGCGCAAGCCGCGCGAGGGCATCGTGGTGCGCGGCACCGAGAAAAAGTACGAAGATACCGGCCGGCTTGACCACATCGCCTTTGCGGCGACCGATGTCGAGGGCATGCGCAAGCGTCTGCAATCGAAGGGCGTCAAATTCCGCGAGAGCATCGTGCCGCGCACCGGCGATACGCAGTTCTTCCTCTACGATCCCGATGGCGTCGGCGTCGAATTGAACTTTCCGAAAAACTGAGACCCCGTTCTCATCGCGTGTCTAAGTCAACCCGGCCGGGTCCGTCCCGGCCGGGTTGACTGCCGCGGCCAAGGCCCATCTGGTGTTGATATGCCACACTTCCCGTCAAAGAGTGAGGTTCCCGACAACGCCGCAAGTCAGCCATTACTAAGGCGCGAGTCCGTCAGGGTTTCATCATCATTGGAATGAGATTGGAGAAGCCGCGCCGCTGCGGCAGAGTAGCCGGGTGCCGCGCCTTTTAACCTACCCCAGGGCATGCGTACCCGGCTATTCGTCCCAGTGGAGCCCGCTAGTCGAGCCCGCGCTCGTGGCTCAGATTGACCATTTCCTGAATGAAGACCGCCTTTTGCTTGTCGTTCAGGCTGGCAAATAGAGGTTCGGCCGCATCGGCCACGTTGCGCTGATCGACGGCGCGGTCGTTGAGAAACTGAGCCTCATTGCGCATCTGCTCGATAATGTCATCGGGGGGATCGCGCTTGGCGCGCGCCACACGCAGATTGAGGCGATCGGCGCCGTTGTGACCGAGATAGTGCATCGCACTGTTGAACCCGGTCCAATGCTTCTCCTGTTCGGGCGTGAGGTTCAGCTCCTTCTTGATCCGCTCGATATTGGCGTCGCTGTTGGCGACGATCTGTTCGGCCGTCAGTTGCGGCGCGCCGGCCTGGGTGAGGACGGCGGCTTGCTGCTGCTGTTGCTGCTTGGCGGCCTTCGCAGCCTTGGTCCCCTTCGCCGGCTTCGACGTGTCACCCTGCTTAGAGGGCTCGCCTTGTTTGGAAACCTCGCCCTGCTTGGAAGTCTCGCCCTGCTTGGCATCCTTTGCCGCCGGCGCCTGTCCGCCTTTGTTAGTGCCCCCGGTCAGGACGCCGGTAACGCCGCTGACCACACCGACGACACCGCCGATCGCGCCGCCCAACACGCCACCGACCGGACCGGCAGCCTTGTTGCCCTCGCGCGCGCCCTGCTGCACGCCCTGCACCAACCCCTGCGCGTTCGCTGTCGCAGATGCGCCAAGGGCCAGCATGAGGATGACACCAAGCGCAAAAAGCAATCGCGACGGTATCGGCGCAATCTGCTGAGGACGGGTCATTGTCTGGTCTCCATAGTCGATCGAGAAACGTGCCGCGCGCGCCATTCGCAAGGCGCGCCAGAATCCTTCGCCGCCTAAACTATCGTTTCCGCCCCAAACCCGTCTAGCGTTGCGCTGTACAGTTCCATGGCAGGAAACATCTTCGGGAGGAAGCAGTTGCACGCGCCATCGTTTGGACCGCGGCGCAATCGTACACCCTGCACCAGGACCGGCGGCAAAGTGTGCGCCGCAATATTGCCGCGTCAACTATTGACGATCCCGACGATACGACATCGTCGCTCCCGCCGCCCGGAATTTCCACGCAACGTTAGTTCAATTTCCACGCAACGTTAGTTCAATGACTGCAGAAGCTGTGTATTCTCGACAGACGCGAACAATTCTGGTCTGATCCGATTACTAAATCTCCGCTGCCACGTCGCCAACGAGCGGTCCACTATCAGCCGGAGATAAAAAACAAGAAGCAAATTCTGGCTCAGCAAAGGGGAGACGTCATGCTACGCAAGAAGCTTTCTCGCCGACAATTCGTTGCTGCGACCGCGTTATCATCCGCTGCACTCATCACCGCGCCCTATGTGCGTGGCGCCTACGCTGCAGGCAAGCTTTCGATCGGCTTCTGGGACCACTGGGTGCCCGACGCCAACAAGACCAGCGCCGCTCTGGTCAAGGAGTGGGCCGAAAAAGAGAACGTCGACGTTTCGATCGACTACATCTCGAGTCAGGGCAACGGGATCCAACTGAAAATCGCGGCAGAAGGCCAGGCCAAATCCGGCCATGACATCCTCGCAATGCCGACATGGTGGCCGCACGCGCAAGCCGATCTGCTCGAGCCCATGAACGACGTTATGGAGCCATTGATCAAGCAGAACGGCGAGGTCAACGGCACGGTCCAGTATCTTGGCAAGGCCGGCGATAAATGGCTTGGCGTGCCCGCCACGATCGGCAGCCAGATCAAGGGGCCCTGCTCCCGCATCGATCTGATGAAGAAGCATGCCGGCATTGATGTGCAGGAAATGTATCCGGCCGGCAGCCCGCCCAAAGCCGACAACTGGACGACGGACACATTCCTGAAGGCGGCAGAGGCGTGCAAGAAAGGCGGCAATCCCTTCGGGATCGGACTGGGTGAGACAACCGACTCGGTCGATACCGCCGGCGCGTTTTTTCAGGCGTTCGGTGGCCAGCTCGTCGATGGAAAAGGCAACATCACCGTCAAGAGCGATGGGGTGAGGCAGGCTCTCGAGTTCTATAAGAAGCTCATCCCCTTATTGCCCGCGGGCGTGGCGTCCTGGGACGACTCCCATAACAACAAGGCGCTGGTTTCCGGCGAGGCCTCACTCATCATGAATCCGCCCAGCGCCTGGGCGGTCGCCAAGCGCGACGCGCCGCAGGTCGCCGAGCAATGCTGGACCCACGGCTTCCCGGTAGGACCCAAAGGAAGGTTTGCGCCGTTCCTTCCGTACTTCTGGAGCGTCTGGAATTTCTCCAAGAATAAGCCAACCGCCAAGAGCCTGCTGGTCCATCTGTCGCAACCGGCTGCCGTCGAGAAACTCGTTGCAGCCAGCGGTGGCTATGACCTGCCGGCGTTCGAGAAGCTCACGACCCTGAAGACCTGGGCGGAAGAAGGCCCACCGAAGGGCACGCTGTACCACTATCCAAATCCGTTCAAGCACCAGACGCTGTCGATCGCCGCCTCGCCGGCGCCCCCGAAGATCGCCCAACAGATCTATACTCAGGCGATCCTGACCAAGATGTGCCTGAGATTCTATCAGGGCGAGACGATGGAAAAGACGCTGGCCTGGGCGGAAGGTGAGTGTGAGGGCTACATGCGGAGCTAGGACGGGGGGACATCGCCGCGACGGCCCCGCAGCGTTGCGGGCCCCGCTGCGGCGGATCCGTTTTCGTGCCAGCGCAAGCGAGGGCCGGTATCATGCCGGCTTTCGACCATCTCCAGAATCGGTTTCATCGAAGTGAATCGCGCGAGGAAGATGCATCATGGCTGATGTCGCATTGCAGCCGAACAAGGCAGGCGCAACGCAAACGCCGCGAAAACGCTCCAGCCTGCACAAGGCGCTCAAGCGAAAATCGACCGCGGCCTTCCTCATGACGCTGCCGCTGATCCTGCTGATCGCCATCCTGGTGATCTATCCAGCGTTCTATTCGCTGCATCTGGCGACGCTGAACAAGTCGATGCAGCGTTTCGTCGGCCTCGGCAATTTCGAGTTCCTGTTCAAGCGCGAAACGTTTTGGCTCGTGGTCAAGCAGTCGTGCATTTTCGCCATCACTGCGGTCGTCTTTAAGGCGCTGATCGGCTTCATTGTCGCACACTTCGTCCACAATCTTCCCGCCAAAGGACAGCGCAAATGGCGCGGCATGCTGCTGGTGCCATGGGTGATCCCGCCGGCGATGAGCACCTTGGCGTGGCTGTGGCTGTTCGACCCCTCCTACAGCGCTTTCAATTATACCCTGTCATTTTTCGGCGTCGGGCCAATTTCATGGACAGGCGAGCCAGGCTGGGCACGCTTCTCGGTCATCCTCGTCAATATCTGGGTCGGCGCGCCCTTCTTCATGATCATGTATCTGGCGTCGCTGAAATCGGTGCCCGATCAGCTCTATGAGGCCGCCGCCATCGACGGCGCCAACTGGTGGCAGCGGATCTGGTACGTCACGTTGCCGATGATGCGCAACATCATCGCGATCACGACGCTGTTCTCGCTGATCGTCACCTTCGCCAACTTCGATATCGTCCGAATTCTGACCGCCGGCGGTCCGCTGGATCACACCCATATTTTCGCGACCTGGGCGTTCCGGATCGGTATCGAAGGCAGCGACATTCCGCTCGGCGCCAGTGTCTCGCTGTTCATGGTGCCGATCCTGGCCATCGCAGCGGTATTCATCCTGCGGGATGTCAACAAGCGCGGGAATGAAGCCTGATGAGCACGGTAATCGTCGACAAGGCTGCGCCGAGGCGCACGGTCAAGTATGGCAGCATGAGCCGCGACCGGACCTGGGCGCTGCGATGGTCTTATTTTTTCCTCACTCTGTTCGCGATCTTCTCGCTGGTGCCGCCGCTCTACATGCTGATCACGTCGCTCAAGACCAGCGCCGAGATTTCGGCGGCGACGAATCCGTGGTGGGTTTTTCACCCGACGCTGGAAAATTACATCGGATTGCTGACCTCAAACCAGTTCCTGACGTTCTTCCGCAATTCCGCATTCGTCTCGATCTTCGTGGTGACGATCACCATGCTGATCAGCGTGCCGGCCGCCTTTGCCCTGGCGCGGATGCGGTTCTGGGGTTCGGCGACGCTGGCAACCGGTGTGTTTCTGACCTACCTCATTCCCGACACGTTGCTGTTTCTGCCGCTGTTCAAGATGTTCGCGGTGTTTAGCGATTTCACCGGAATTCAACTGATCAACCGCTGGTATGTGCTGCTGATCGTGTATCCGACGCTGACCGTGCCGTTCTGCACCTGGATCATGATCGGTTATTTTGCATCGATCCCGAAGGAACTCGACGAGGCCGCCATCATCGACGGCGCATCATGGTTTCAAACCCTGACCCGGATATTCATTCCGGTGGCGATGCCGGGGATTATCGCCGCGACTATCTTCGCCTTTACGGTCTCCTGGGCGCAATTTCTCTATCCGCTGGTGTTCACGACCTCAACCGATCAGCTGGTGCTGCCGGTTGGCATCATCACCTCCTTGATCAAGGGCGACGTGTTCAACTGGGGACAGATCATGACCGGCGCCCTGCTCGGCGCAGCGCCTCCGCTCATCATCTACGCCTTCCTGATGGACTATTACATTGCCGGCCTGACCGCCGGTGCGACAAAGGGTTGATCTCATGGCTGACGTGACGTTGCGCAAGGTGGTGAAGCGTTATGACGAGGTCGAGGCAGTGCGCGGCATCGATCTCGACATTGCCGACCATGAGTTCGTCGTGCTGGTGGGGCCGTCGGGCTGCGGCAAGTCGACCACGCTGCGGATGATCGCCGGCCTGGAAGATATTTCCGACGGCGACATCATGATCGGCGGCGACGTCGTCAACGACGTGCCGCCAAAGGATCGCGATATCGCGATGGTGTTCCAGAATTACGCGCTCTACCCGCACATGACGGTGGCGGAGAACATGTCGTTCGGGCTGCGGCTGAAGCGCTATCCCAAAGCCGAGATCAAGAGCCGCGTCGACGAGGCCGCGCGCATGCTCGACATCGTCGAGCTGGTCGACCGCAAGCCGAAGCAATTGTCCGGCGGCCAGCGCCAGCGCGTCGCCATGGGCCGCGCCATCGTGCGTAACCCAAAAGTGTTTCTGTTCGACGAGCCGCTGTCCAACCTCGACGCCAAGCTGCGCGTGCAGATGCGGATCGAGATCAAGAAGGTGCACCAGAAGGTCCGCACCACGACGGTCTACGTGACCCACGACCAGGTGGAGGCGATGACGCTCGCCGACCGCGTCGTGGTGATGAACCATGGCCGGATCGAGCAGATCGGCACGCCGAACGAGCTTTATCACAAGCCGGCGACGAAATTCGTCGCCAGCTTCATCGGCTCGCCGGCGATGAATTTCATCCCGTGCCGGCTGGAGGATCTCGCCGGCAAGTTGCACGTCCGGCTGACCGATCGCATCGCCTTCCCGCTACCGCTGGCGCGCGCCGTCCGTTACCAGAGCATTCCGCGCACCGAAAAATTGCTGCTCGGGCTGCGGCCAGAGCATGTCACCGAGGCAAAGCCGCATCCCCAGCCGGGCGTCGAGACATTCGACACGGTGCTTGATGTCACCGAGCCGATGGGAATGGAAACGCTGATTTACTTTACGATGGAGGGCTCGCAGGTCTGCGGGCGGGTCAATCCCAACGCCGATGCGCACGACGGCGCCCCGCTCCGATTGGCTGTGGACCTCAACAACATGCACCTGCTAAACGAGGTGACCGGCGTCGTCCTTTGACGGCACAGCAACGAGACCTAAGGGCAGGGAATGGCTACCAACAAGAAGAAAATCTTCATCACAGAATCGATGTCGCAACCGGGAAGAGCGCTACTTCACGCGCGGGACGACGTCGAACTTGTCGAATTCCCCAACATGATTTCGCAGAAGGATTTCGAAGCCAAGCTGAAGGAGCATGCCCCGGTCCACGGCGTCGCCCTCGGCGGCACCCGCTTCGGCGAGCCCGAGCTCGAAGCCTCGCAAGACATGCTGGTGGTGACCCGGATCGGCGTCGGATTCGACGCCGTTGACGTTCCCGCGCTCAGCCGCCGCAAGGTCCCGCTGATGGTGGCTGGCACCGCCAATTCGCCGTCCGTTGCCGAGCATGCCCTGTTCATGATGCTGACGCTCGCCAAGCGCGCGACGGAAATGCACTCGCTTGTCAGGGACGACAAATGGGCCGATCGGTTGGGAATGCTGCCCTATGACCTCTTCGGCAAGACGGTTCTGATCATAGGCTTCGGCCGCATCGGCACGCGCACCGCCAAGCGGTGCCTCGCGATGGAAATGAACGTCCTGGTTTTCGACCCCTACAAGCCTGCCGCCGACATCAAGGCCGCCGGTTGCGATCCGATCGCCGACCTCAACGCCGCGCTGCCGCGTGCCGACTTCGTCAGCATCCATTGCCCGAAGAATCCGGAGACGGTCGGCATGTTCAATGCTGACCGGTTGAAGCGGATGAAGCCATCAGCCTATCTGATCAACACGGCGCGCGGCGGAATCGTCGACGAGGCCGCCCTGCACGCTGCGTTGGTCTCCGGCAAGCTTGCCGGCGCCGGCCTCGACGTCTTCGCGCAGGAGCCCCCGCCGGCCGGTCAGGCATTGCTCGCCCTGCCGAATGTCATCATGGCGCCGCATGTCGCAGGCGTCACGGTGGAAGCCGTCGACCGGATGAGCGAGCAGACCGCCCGCAACATTCTGAGCGTGCTGGATGGCGAACCCGTGCGCCAGAACGTGATCAATCAGGATGTGCTCGGCTAAATCGCCCGCAAGTCAATGACCCCGGGCGCGGCCGGTCCACCGACCGGCCGGCAAGCGAGGTATCTAGCATGGCCTTCAAGGAATACGGCAATTACGACGCGGTCGGCCTTGCCGAACTGGTTCGGAAGAAAGAAGTCGCGGCCAGGGAATTGCTCGACGAGGCCATCGCCCGTACCGCGAAGGTCGATCCGCAGATCAACGCGGTCGTGGTCAAGCATTACGACTATGCCGAACGCCAGGTCGAGCACGGCCTGCCCGACGGCCCCTTTACCGGCGTACCGTTCCTGCTGAAGGACCTCGATCTCCTGGAGGGCACGCGCACGACCTCCGGCGCCACGGTCCTGAAGGATTTTGTGGCCGACCACAGTGGCACGCTGGCGCAGCGCTTTCTCGATACTGGCGTCTCGATCTTCGGCAAGAGCTCCAGTCCCGAATTCGGCCTGATGCCGACGACGGAGTCGCGCCTGCACGGGCCGACCCGCAATCCCTGGAATCTCGAGCATTCTTCCGGCGGTTCGTCGGGTGGCGCGGCAGCGGCCGTTGCCGCCCGCATCCTCCCTGTCGCGCATGCCAGCGATGGCGGCGGCTCGATCCGGATCCCCGCCTCCGCGTCCGGCGTGTTCGGCTTGAAGCCGACCCGGGCGCGCAATCCGCTCGGCCCCGATCGCGGCGAAGGCTGGGGTGGCTTCTCCTGCGGCCACGTCGTGAGCATCAGCGTGCGCGACAGCGCTGTCATGATGGACGCAATCCACGGTCCCGAGCCTTCGAGCCCCTACATGGTGCCGCCGCCGGAACGGCCGTTTTCGCAGGAAGTCGGCCGCGATCCGGGTAAGCTCCGCATCGCCTTCACCGACAAATCGCCGTATGGCGACGCTATCGATCCGGAAATCGCGGCGGCCGTGCGCGTGATTGCGGGCCTTCTGGCGGGACTCGGCCATCACGTCGAGGAACGGGCGCCAGTGCTTGCCGCTGATCCGGCCGCCGCCATGACCACCATCGTCGGCGGCAACACCGCGTTGACGGTACGGCTGATCGAGCAGAGGCTCGGGCGCGCCGCAACGGAAAACGATTTCGAGATATTGACGCTGGCGTTCGCTCACAACGCGCAAAAGACCACCGCGACCGATTACGTCGCCGCCCAGCTCGCAGCCTTCCAGATTTCGCGCTCGCTGGCGGCTTTCTTCGAGAGCTGCGACGTCTTCCTGTGTCCGACATTGTGCGCGCCGCCGCTGCGCATCGGCGAACTCAACGCCATGTCGGAGGATCTGTCGCATATTCCCCCGATCCTGCGCCGCTATATGCCCGGGACCGCCATGTTCAATATGTCCGGGCAGCCGGCGATGTCGGTGCCGCTGGCGTGGAACAAGGCCGGATTGCCGCTCGGCATGATGTTCTCGGCCAGGTTCGGCGATGAGGCGACCCTGTTCCGGCTGGCCGGGCAGCTCGAACAGGAGCGGCCCTGGAAGAGCAGAATACCGCCGGTGTGTGCTTAAACTCCGCCCCAAAAACGCCACGGATGGACAAGGCGCAGCCTTATTCGGTAACGAGGGAAGACACGGGGCGGCAACGGGGACATTGATTCTGCTCACGACGCCCCGATCCGGAGGCTGAATCGTGACTCAGAGCGACCCGACCGACAACGCGCTGGCGGCCATCGCCAGCATTCTCGACCGACCGGAGAGCCACCGCGAGCCCGATAAACCCGTGGTCGCGGAGCATGGGCCGGTGGCCCCTCCACCGATCCCAGTGACCCCTTCGCCGATCGAGGCTCACGGTTACTCCAGGCACGGTCCGGGGCCGATGGCCTCGATCCGTTTCAAGTGGACGGTTCGCCTTGAGAATGGCGACTACTATGTCGACGAGACCATCGGGGAGAATTCCGCTCCGATCGTCTCCGGCCCGATGTCAAGAGAAGCCGCGATCCAGACGGTGGACGATCGCGAAAGCGACGCACGCCGGCGCTTCGAGCAATTGAAGAGCGAGATGACCGAACGCGGCGCCGCCGCCAATCTGGTCAGCAAGGACAGCAGCGAGGCATAGCCTTCCGGCGCTGTCTGACGGCTATCCCGGCGGTCCCAGAAAATCCTTCTTGGCAAGATCGACACCCGCATGGCGCAGGATGTCGTAGGCCGTCGTGACATGAAAGAAGAATTGCGGAACGCTGAACGTCAGCAGCAACGATTTTCCAGTGAATTTTCGCTGGGTGCCGTTCTTGAACGTGAAAGCGACTTCCTTGTCGGCTGCGGCGTCGATCTCGGCACGCGGCAAGCCCTTCACGAAATCGATCGCCGCTGAAATCCGCGACTTGAGCTCGGCGATGTCGGGCTCGCTGTCAGAAAATGTATGTGGGGCACGGCCGGCCAGCAGCGCGCCGGCAACGACCGCATGCCGGTTGGCTTCTGCCACCTGCTGCTTCAGGCTGTACATGGTGGGTGAGAGCCGCATGTTCAGAAGCACGGCCGGATCGATGTTTCGGGCTCTCGCATGGGCCGAGGCGTGGTCGAGAAGAACCGACAGATTGCCGAGATACGGCACGAACACGCCGACGGAAGCTTCGTAGAGCGAGATGGTCACGATTTCAATTTCTCCGGGTGGCACCACCGCGATATCTGGTTTAAATCGGCGCCATCGCTCCAAAGTGTCATCGAATTTGTCGGCGGAGAAGACCTGATGTTTCGAGTGTTCGTTAGTCTTGCAATGGCTGTCCTGTGGACCGTTGTCGCCAACGCTCAGCCAGCGAATTCCCGCCTCGACGACATCATCAAGCGCGGCACGCTGCGGGTCGGCATGACCGGCGACTATCGTCCCTTCACCTATCTCGACAAGACGACCTCGAAATTTACCGGCTTCGACGTCGACATGGCGGAAGCGCTTGGCAAGGCGCTCGGCGTCAAGGTCGAATTCGTTCAGACGGCGTGGCCGCAGCTGATGAAGGATTTCGAAGCCGACAATTTCGATATCGCGATGGGCGGCGTCTCGATCACGCTCGACCGGCAGAAGAAGGGAATGTTCTCGACGCCGATCATGCGCGAGGGCAAGACGCCGATCGCCCGCTGCGCCGACAAGGACAAGTATGAGACCATTGCCGATATCGACAAGGCCGGCACGCGCGTCATCGTCAATCCAGGCGGCACCAATGAACGCTTCGCCAAGGCGAACATCAAGAACGCCGAGATCAAGATGTGGAACGACAACGTCACGATTTTCGACGAAATCGCCAAGGGCAATGCCGACCTGATGATGACGGACTCTTCCGAGACCCGCTACCAGCAGAAACAGCACCCGGGCGTGCTCTGCGCGGTGCATCCGGAAAAGCCGTTCGACTTCGCCGAGAAGGCTTATTGGCTGCAGCGCGACATAGCCCTGAAGGCCTTTGTCGATCAGTGGCTGCACATCGCCACTGAGGACGGCAGCTTCAAGAAAATTTATGCGGCCTGGTTCGATTGATTCCTGGTCGGATAAGCCTGTTTTCGCAGGAAATTGACCGTCCCTTGGGCGCTATTTAGACTGCCCCAAGTTAGACTACCGAAGTCGAATTTGAACCAAAGCCGCTAGTACACGACTTATACTTTGAAAGTGATCTGGATCACGTTGGGTGGAGCTATTGCTGCATAATAGCTTTGGGGGAATGGGGTTCCCTGCTCAGGAGGTCGCAACAATGAAGAAGTGTCTCGCTATCGCCGTGCTCTTGCTGGCGAGCAGCCTCACCACCGCGCAGGCCCAGTACTCGTTTGAGTATGGCGGCCGCACTATCACCATCGATCCCGATCGCGGCACGGTTCAGATTCCCGGCGTCTACGATAATACCGGCAAGAAGGCCAAGCGCTCGCGTGGCGAGGAAGGCGACCTTGATCGTCCGGGCAAGAAGGCGCCGCAGCAGGCGAAGTCCGCCCCGCAGGCCGCACCCGAGGCGGCAACCCCGGCTGCACCTGCACCGGCTGAACAGGCCGCCGCTCCGGCGGCTGCGCCTGCCGCCCCTGCTCCGCCCGCTCCAGCCACCACTTCGAGGGGCGAGCCGTCGACGGCAGCCGTAGCGCCGGCGGATAGGGCTGCGCCTGCGCCAGCAACGCCCGCGCCTCCAGTGCAACAGAATGCCGCTCCGGCCGCGCCGCCGGCGCCAGCTCCCGTTGCCGCGCCAGCGCCACCGCCGCCGCAACAACAACAGGCCGCCGTCCCGGCAGCATCCGCGCCTTCGTCTGCGAACTCACCGCTCGGCATATGGCTGACGGAGGAGAAGGAAGGCAAAGTGCGGATCGAACAGTGCGGCCCCAATCTCTGCGGCTATTCCGTCGACAAGAAGTCGAACCAGAACGGCGAGCAGGTCCTGATCAACATGAAGCCCGGCAAGGACAAGTGGAGCGGCCGGATTTTCGATCCGAATTCAGGCAGCACCTACGATTCGACGATCGCCCTCAAGAGCACCGACAGTCTCCGCGTTCAGGGCTGCGCCTTTGGCGGCATGTTCTGTGGCGGTCAGACCTGGACCCGCGTCAACTGACCGGCAGCCAACCTGCGCATTCAACTGGAAGCCCCGCCGCAACGCGGGGCTTTTCACTGCGCCCGCTTTTCACTGAGAATTAGCCCGTGATGACAGTCACAGTCGTCATGGAACCGCTGTGAGACCATGATCGTGTCCAAACCAAAAGGGCACGTCATGGTAACGTCTCGGAAATCTCTGGTAGCCACTTCGCTGATTGCTGCACTGGGCTTTGCGACACCATCCGCGGCCGCGACGTTCGACGGCGCCTGGAATGTGCAGATCACCTCGTCGAACGCCGCCTGCAACAGCGGCGCGTCGGTCTCGATCGGAATCAACAACGGCCAGGTCGCCTCGAACAGCGCGACTGTAACGGCGTCCGGCCGCGTGGCCGAAGCGGGCGCCATCCATGTGACCCTGGCGAGCGGCATGAAGCGCGCGGTCGGTTCCGGCGTTCTCACGGCCACGTCGGGATCGGGCACATGGCGCGCAGCCCTGTGCTCCGGCACCTGGACCGCGCAACGCGTGTGAAGCGACAGCAGTTTAGCCGAGCTTCTCGGAATACTCCGCGTCGGTCACGTGCTCCATCCAGGTGACGTAGCTGCCGTCGGCCGCTTCCTGCATGGCAATGTGAGTCATGGCGTTGGTCGGCGAAGCGCCATGCCAGTGCTTCTCACCGGGCGGAATCCAGACGACATCACCGGGGCGAATTTCCCTGATCGGTCCGCCTTTGGCCTGCACCCGTCCGACCCCTGAGATGACATAGAGCGTCTGGCCCAGCGGATGCGTGTGCCAGGCCGTGCGCGCGCCCGGCTCAAAGGAGACGCGCGTCGAGGCCAGCCGTGCCGGCGCCTCGGTCTGGATGATCGGATCCTGCAGCACCGTGCCGGTGAAATATTCCGGCGGCGCCCGGCGCGTCGGCCGGGAACCCGCGAGATGGATATCCATGGAGTTGTCTCCTTTTTCTGGACTTGTGTTTGATCTTGTAGGGTGGGCAAAGGCGCTCTTCGCGCCGTGCCCACCAACCCGGGGCTGGATACTGCGATAGACGGTGGGCTCGCTTCGCTTAGCCCACCCTACACATAGTTATTTCTTGCTGGCCGCGTAGCGCGCCTTGGTCTCGGCGTTCATCGGATAGAGGCCGGGCAATGCCGCGCCGTTGTTCACCTCGTTGACGATCCAGGCTTCCATCCGTTCCTGCTCCGGCCCTTCGGCCAGCACATGGTCGAGCAGCGCCTGCGGGATCAGGACCGCGCCGTCCTGGTCGGCGACGACGATGTCGTTGGGGAATACCGCGACCCCGCCACAGCCGATCGGCTCACCCCAGCCGACGAAGGTCAGCCCGGCCACCGAAGGCGGCGCCGCAAAGCCGTCGCACCACACGGGCAAATTGGTACCGAGCACGCCTTCGACGTCGCGCACCACGCCATCGGTGATCAGCGCGGCCACGCCGCGCTTGACCATGCGCGCACAGAGAATGTCGCCGAAGATGCCGGCGTCGGTGACGCCCATGGCGTCGACCACGGTGATGCAACCTTTCGGCATCGCTTCAATCGCAGTGCGGGTCGAAATCGGCGACGACCAGGATTCCGGCGTTGCCAGATCTTCGCGCGCGGGCACGAAGCGCAGCGTAAAGGCCGGTCCGACCAGCCGCGGCTGCCCGGGCCGCAGCGGCTTGGTGCCGCGCATCCAGACGTTTCGCAGGCCCTTCTTGAGCAGCACGGTGGTGATGGTGGCGGTGGATACGCCGGACAGGGTTGCGAGGGCTTCGGGGGACAGGGACATCTGGAATGCAGGCTCCGGAGGATGGGTGAAAGGTAGCGCATCTTGCGAAGCGCGGATGTCACGTCAAGGGCTCGGCGAAAGAAGCGCGATCACAACATCTTATCGTCGGCATGCAGATTAATTTATTGAACTTACTGGCTGATTTCGCGCGAAGCGAATTCCACTCGCGTCCAAAACACGCTAGAGGTGGAGGCGCAGCACAGAAGCTGCGAGACAGTTTAGAGGCCATGGCCGCGACGCTTCCCCCGCCCCGCCTTTTGCCGAGTGGCGACAGCGCCATCACGGTGGAATTCAGCCGCAACATCGACGATGCCGCCAACCGGCGCGTATTGGCGCTCGACCGTGCGATGGCCGCCGAGCCGGTGACGGGCGTCACCGAGACGGTGCCGACCTATCGCTCGCTGCTGGTGCATTACGATCCCGTGTTGATCGATTTCGACAAGCTTGGCGAAAAGATTCTCACACTCGCGCAGCGGCCGGTACCGGCAACGACAAAGACCCGGCGCTGGCGCATTCCGGTGGTCTATGGCGGCGAGCACGGCATCGACCTCGAGGATGTCGCAAAAACCCTCAACACGACGCCCGACGAGATCGTGGCGCGGCATGTCGCCGGCGACTACCGGGTAGCCATGATCGGCTTTACGCCCGGCTGGTCCTATCTCAGCGGGCTCACGGACTCCCTGCACATGCCGCGGCGGCAGAACCCGCGTTTGCTGACGCCGGCCGGCACCATCTCAATCGGTGGCGTACAGACCGGCGTGCAGTGCCTCGCCGGCCCGAGCGGCTGGCACCTGCTGGGACAAACGGCCGTCCGCACCTATCAGCTGCATCGCGATCCGATCTTCCTGCTGGAGCCCGGCGACAACGTCACCTTTACGGCGGTCGATGCCAAGACTTTTGCGGAGCAGGATCGCGCCGCCGAAGCCGGCGAATTCATTGCCGAGCAGATCGCCTCATGAGCAAGCTCGTCATTGCATCGATCGGCCCGGCAAGTTCGGTACAGGACGGCGGACGTCCCGGCGCGCAGCGTTACGGCCTGGTGCCGAGCGGGGCGATGGATCGGCTGGCGCTGGCGGCCGCGAATACGCTGGCCGGCAATGAACCGTTCACGGCGGCTGTCGAGGTCGGCCCGTTCGGAGCAAGGTTCACCGCACGCGGCGGCGCGGTGCGCGTCGCGCTGGCGGGAGCCCCGCGCAATGCCGATATCGCCGGCCGTGCCGTGGCGTCGGATACGTCCGCAACCCTCGCCGATGGCGAGACGCTGACGCTCGGTTTTGCCCGCGGCGGCTCGTTCAGCTATCTCGCGGTCGAAGGCGGCATTGCCGGCGAGCCGATGTTCGGCAGCCTCGCCGTTAACGCGCGCGCGGGCCTCGGCAGCCCTTATCCGCGCCCCCTGCAAGCCGGCGACGAACTGCAGACAAAGGTGGCCAGCGGTGCGCCGGAGCGGCGGATCGAGCTGCCCGCGGCAACCGACGCGCCGATCCGCGTGGTGTGGGGTCCACAGGATGACGAATTCGCCGACGAGACCAAAAACCTGCTTCTCGACAGCGAATGGAAGATTTCCGCGACCAGCGACCGCATGGGCTACCGGCTCGAAGGCCCGGTACTCAGACATCTCCACGGCCACAACATCGTTTCCGACGGTACCGTCAACGGCAGCCTGCAGGTGCCCGGCAACGGCCAGCCGATCGTACTGATGCGCGATCGCGGCACCAGCGGCGGCTATCCCAAGATCGCGGCGGTGATTTCGGCCGACTTCGGACGGTTTGCGCAGATCCCGGCCGGGCGCGCCTTTCGCTTCCGGGCCGTCAGCATGGCGGAAGCGCAGGCGGAAGCGCGAAAATTTGCCGAGTTGTTGCGCACCCTGCCCGAGCGGCTGCGGGCTATCGAAAGCGTTGATCTCAACATCGATGCGCTGCACGATGCCAATGTCGCGGGCCACGCCGTCAGCGCCGTCGATGCCGGAACCTGGCACGCCGTCTCTCTGGCCGACATATCCGGCCCGGACTGATCACCCAATCCACTCACGAGAAGCGGATCAACACCATGACAACCATCGACCTCAATTGCGATCTCGGCGAAGGATTTGGCGCGTGGGAAATGGGCAACGACGCCGCCATGATCGAGCTGGCGACCTCGGTGAACGTCGCCTGCGGCTTTCATGCCGGCGACGCCGACATCATGCGTCGCACGGTTGAACTGGCGAAAGCGCGCGGCGTCAGTGTCGGCGCGCATCCCGGGTATCGCGACCTGCACGGCTTCGGCCGGCGGCCGATCCCCGGCTTGAAGTCGTCGGAGATCGAGAACCTCATCGCCTACCAGATCGGCGCGTTGCAGGCGATTGCGACCGCAGCCGGCCACAAGGTGACCCACGTGAAAGCGCATGGCGCGCTCTCCAACGTCGCCTGTGAGGACGACATGACCGCGAAGGCCATCGCCAACGGCATCAAGGCGGTCGATCCCAATCTGATTTTCGTGGTGCTCGCCAATTCCAAGCTGGTGCAGGCGGGCGAAGCCGCCAACCTGCCGATGGTGCACGAGGTCTTTGCCGACCGCGCCTATGAAGACAATGGCTCGCTGGTGTCGCGCAAGAAGCCCGGCGCGGTATTGCACGATGCGAAGGCGATCGCCGACCGCGTGGTGCGGATGGTGCAGGACGGCGCGGTGGTGTCAGTCACCGGCAAGGTGATCAAGATGCGCACCGACACCGTGTGCATTCACGGCGATACGGCCGGCGCGGTCGACATCGCGCGCGCGGTGCGTCAGGCGTTGAAGGATGCAGGGATCGCGGTCGCGCCGTTCAAGACGATAATTTAATTCCTAGAACGGATGAACCGAGAGCGTGCCGAACACGATGGCGGCAATGAGCGCGAACGCGCTGTAGAGCGCGGCGGTATAGCCGGTGCCGGAACGGCGGGACACCGAGCGTGCGTAAAGGTGCAGGCGGGCTTCCGCCGATAGTTCGCGCATGATCGATCTCCAACGCGGCATGGACTGCATATGGAATATCGTTTGCGTCCGAATTCAAGATATCCGCGGAAATAGCGATGCGGGCGCTTCGGCGCGCTCCATTTCGAGGGGAAAATTCCCCTCTCCCCGACCAGAGCGAGAATTTTATTCGGGCCGATTTGAGCTAGCCGGAACCCAAATCAGTGAGCTGGCAGGTTCGGTTCCAATCGCGACAGTGCCGGAAGCACACGGTCGCGGGCGATTTCATGCCCAAAGTCGCCACGGTTCGCGAGCAGAATCACGCCGACCTTGTGATCCGGTACAAGTCCGACATAGGCCGACGCGTTGTTGAGCCCGCCCGGTTTGTCAACGACGCCTACTCCGTCCACGTCGACATTCTCCCACGCCATCGCTTGTCCGAATTTCTCGTTGAAACGGAACATTTCACGCTGAGTCATCTGCAGCGCTTCGCGCAACTGCGGATCCACCGCTCTACCGTCGAGGCAGGCGGTGAGAAAAATGGCGAGATCCCGCGCCGACGAGAACATCTGCCCGCTCCCAGGGAAATCATAATAGCTGTGCTGGTCGCCCGGCGGACCGATTGGCATGCCGTCATCGGAATAGCCCTGGACGACGCGCTGCATGAATTCAGGACGCATGACGGCACGGTTGTCCGGTCCACGTTCGGGAAGCAGCGTCGAACTCATCCCTAGCGGCCTCAGGATCCGACTTTCAATGAGCTGACCTATTGGAACCCCATACCGACGCTCAAGCGCCAGCTGCAGCAGCACGTAACCGGCATGCGTGTAGATGCGTTGTTTGCCCGGCTGTTCGCCCGCCTGCGGCGTCCAGGCGTTGAGGATGTCGAGAAATTGGCCCAACGAGTATGACTCGTTGGGCCATGGTGGGTGATCCGTCGCCAGCAAGAGGCCGGAAGTATGGGTCGCAAGCTCACCAATCGTGACCCGACGAATATAGTCGCCGTTCAATTCGGTGACGTACTTGTTGACCGGATCGTCCAGACTTATTTCGCCGCGCAGCGTTCCGAGCGCGACCAGTGCAGCCTCAAACACCTTGCGCACGGACGCTATGTTGAACAGCGTGTCCGGTGTGATCGGCCGCTTGCCGGCTTGATCGGCGAGACCGTAGTTGAAGAACTGGACGTGGCCCGCGACGTACACGGCGGATGCGAGCCCGCCGGCATCATTGGCCGTCACCACAGGCGCGAAATTTTCCGCCATAATGTCCTGAACCCGTGAGTCCAGGTCTGTCATGGCCACGCGCGCCGGACTGGGCAGGAGGACGAACAGAAGGGCCAAGCCCGCGGTGAACGAGGAGCACCATGATCTCATATCACAATCCGACAGGCATCATGAGATAACCAGCGCTGGATCGCCGGTCGAGTGAGCCAGCGATTGACACAAGCGCGCCATCAAACAACAGCATGTCGATCGTGGGGTTTCCTTCGACATTGTTATTATCGCTGCTTGGTCTCGGCCAAGACACGTATGAGCGTTGGCGAGGCAACCGAAATCACAATCCGGATACTCTGGGAACCAGGCGCTGACGCCTCACATTCGTTCAGCTTGCGTCAACTCCCTAGTAAACGTCCTGCTGGAACCGGCCCTGCTTCTTGAGTTCCCCGACAAAGCTGACGGCCTCGTCGGTGGTTCGGGCGCCGAACTGCGCGACGATATCGACCAGGGCCCGCTCGACGTCCTTGGCCATCCGCTTGGCGTCGCCGCAGACATAGATGTTGGCGCCCTCGGCAAGCCAGGTCCACAATTCGCGGCCGACCTCGCGCATGCGGTCCTGCACATAGAACTTCTTGTCGCCGTCGCGCGACCACGCCAGCGACAACCGCGTCAGCAGGCCCGACGTCTTCAAGGCATTGAGTTCGTCGGCATAGAAGAAATCGCAGTCGCTGCGCTGATGGCCGAAGAACAGCCAGTTCTTGCCCGGCGCGCCGGTGGCGCGGCGGTCGAGCAGGAAGGCGCGGAACGGCGCCACGCCGGTGCCGGGCCCGATCATGATGATCGGAACCTTGGGATCCTGCGGCAGCGCGAAGCCATGGGCTTTCTGCACATAGACCTTCAGCTCATCGCCGGGATTGATGCGTTCGGCGAGGAAGGTCGAAGCCAACCCTAAGCGTTTGCGCTTGTTGATCATGTAGCGCACGCAGTCGACCGTCAGCGACAGCTTTCCGGGCGTCGCATTGTGCGACGACGAGATCGAATAGAGCCGCGGCTGCAGCGGCTCGAGCGCCTCGACAAAGGCCTCGGGGTGCGGGCGCACGCCAGAGAATTTCTGCAGCACTGCCATCACGTCGAGCGTCGCCGCGTCACCATCGGGGTCCTCGCCCTGCGCCAGCGCCCTCGCCTTCTCGCGGGTGGTCCCACCCGTGATGAAGGAGATCAGCTCGAACAGCGAGTCCGGCGCCGGCGACAGCGAGACGTCGTCGATCAGGACTTCCCGCAGCGTCTTGCCATTGACCTTGGTGGTGTGGGAGGCGCCGAGCAGCGCGATGATCTGGTCGACCAGCCCGACATCGTTGCGCGCGAAGATGCCGAAGGAATCGCCGACCACATAATCGAGCCCGCAGCCGGACAGATCGAACTCGATGTGCCAGGTCTCCTTCTCCGAACCCTTCTTGTTGAGGAGGCGACGCGAAAGGAAGGTCGCCGCGATCGGATTGTCGCGCGACCGTCCGGGCTCGGCCACGACCGCGGGCGCAGCCGGTGCCGCTGAAGGCGTGGCCGGCGCCTTGTCGATCTCCTCATAGAGCGCCTTCAGCATCCGCGCGGTTTCCTTGCCGCCGGGGACGCAAAGGTTGAGGCGCGCCTCGCTCTTGCTCGCGATAGCTTCCGAATAGTTATGACAATCGTAGCCACACTGCCCGCAATCCTGCTGCGCCATCGCCGCCATCATGCGCCGCCGCAGCGGGCGGCCTTCCGCGAGCTTCATGCGGTCGGCCATCGGCATGGTCTGGTCGTGCCAGGGCGCTTCGCCGTCATCGCCATCACCGGCCGAGCCCAGCATCACGGCCGCGCCCTGCTCCGCCGACAGCGGCGTCGCATCTGACAGAAGTCCGGCGAAGAAGCCGTTCAGCCACGAGCGCTGCGCTTCGGAGAACGGCGCACTGGACGGGATGATCTCGATCTTCGGTGGAGGCGTGATCTGGTTCATGAGGACACCTGAGCGTCTGTGACCTGGGCGTCGGCGAGCTTGCGCAGCGTCTCGCCGTCATGGCGGCGCGCGAACGTCAGGAAAGTTTCTTCGGGCGAAACGCGATGCGCGAGATAGGCCTTCAGCAGTCGCTCGACCGTCTTCGGCGCATCCTCGGCCTTGAGGTCGTGATAGACCTCCTGCCCGACATCAGCATCCGGACCAAAGCCGCCGCCGGTGAACAAATGATAGCCCTCGACCGGATCGACATCCTCGCCGACATCCACCTTGGCGGCGATCAGTCCGATATCGCTGATGTAGTGCTGCGCGCAGGAATGATGGCAGCCGGTGACGTGGATGTTGAGCGGCGTGTCGATGTTGACGCGCGGTTCGCACCAGTCGCCGATCTCGGCGGCATGGCGCTTGGTATTCGACGCTGCAAACCGGCATCCGGCATTGCCGGTGCAGGCGATCAGCCCGGCGCGAATTTGCGAGGCTTCGACCGCCAATCCGATCTTCCTGATCGCGGCGATCGCCAGTTCGACGTTCCCGTCGCGCACCCCCGGGATCAGCAGGTTCTGCCAGACCGTCAGCCGGATATCGCCGTCGCCGAGGTCCTGCGCGATCCTGGCCAGCCCGCGCATCTGATCGCAGGTGACTTTGCCGAGCGGCAGCGACACGCCAATCCAGTTCAATCCCTCCTGCTTCTGCCTGTGCACCCCGATATGCGCCATGCGATCGAAAGCCGGCCGCGGGGCGAGCGCTTCCGGCGGTACGCGGGTGAAGGGTTTGCCGAGCCGCTCCTCGACCAGTGCGAGAAACTTGTCGTGCCCCATGTCGTCGAGCACGTATTTCAACCGGGCCTTGTTGCGGTTGGTGCGGTCGCCGAGATCGATGAAGATGCGCACGATGGCGTCAGACACTTTTGTCGCATCGGCCGGCTTGACGATGATGTCGCCATATTTGGCAAAATCCCTGTGGCCGGTGATGCCGCCGAGCCCCAGGCGAAACCAGACGCCGGGATCGACACCGAAACCGTCCTTCACCTCGACCGCGGAAAACGCGATGTCGTTGGTGTCCTCCAGCACGGCGATCTTGCCGGCTCCGTCGAAGGCGACGTTGAACTTGCGCGGCAGCCCGTACAGCGAGCGATCGTTGAGGATGTGGTAGTGCCACTCCCGCGCATATTCGCGGGTATCCAACAGTTCCTGCGGATCGATCCCCGCCGTCGGCGTCCCCGTGACGTTGCGGATGTTGTCGGCGCCGGTGCCGCGCGAACACAGGCCAAGGTCCTGAATGCCTTCGATCAACGCCACCGCGTGCTTCGGCGGAATCTCGCGCACCTGCAGATTGGCCCGCGTGGTGACGTGGCAAAACGGTCCGCACAGTTTTTCGGCGAGATCGGCAAGACCCGAAAACTGCCAGTGCTTCAGGATGCCGTTCGGGATCCGTAAGCGGCACATGTAGGAATCCTGCGCCGGCGCCACATAAAACAGGCCGTAATAGCGCCAGCGGAAATTATCCGCAGGGTTCGGTGGCGCATTGTCGAGCGCTTGCTGCTTCAGCCGGGGATAGGCATCGAACGGATGCTCCTCGCGCTTGAATTTTTCCTGGTCGGCGAGCTTCTTGCCGGCGGCTGTGACCTTGTCCTGCGCCTTGATATGCGCAGCATCCGGTCCGGTCGGCTCAGTATTCGCCCTACCGGCGTTGCCGCCAAGGCCGCGCCCGACCCGGCTGATCTGCAGACCGGTAGTGAAGCCTTCGAGGTAGCGTTTCTGCTCGTCGGTAAAATCGACTGTGAGGGTTTCGATCTTCATGGTGCGCGACGAAGCTCCTGCGGCCACGAGGGGTGGCATCAACGAATGGGGATAGACCGCCAGGAAAATCGGCCCGGCGCGTCGCCGGGCTGTGATTTTGCTATGCGGTCCGACCAGCTTCGTTGCTGCGGAAATCCATCTTGGACGTAGGTCAGCAGGCTTCAGCGACGAGCCGACCGCACTGCAACATACAAGTTGCGTGCCAGTCGGGTTCAAAAAGAATATGTTGGTATTTCAAACTGTTCCGAGGACGACCTCGAAACTATGAAGTCTTCTTCATTGCCGTGCCGCGTGCAAATTGCCTAGCAATTAAGCGGATACGACTTTTGCCTAATATTGCTTCAGTAGGCCCGGCTCAAGGTTTCCAATGCCCAATTTTGAAAGCCGCCAGATGGCCGGCGATGTCGCCGGGGTCGAACGCCGGACCGGCAAAGGCGCCGATCGCGTCAGAAGCGCCAGGGGGCTTGCCCTGATGCCCCTTGGCGGCGTCGTAGAGGTCCGGCCTGAAGACGCCCATGGCGGTTCGCAGCGCCTCCGGCCGCATCGCCGTCTGACCCCAGCGCACCATCTGCGCATAGAGCCAGGCGGCCTGCGCGGGATCGGGACGGCCCGCGCCCTCGCGCCCGACCAGAAGATAGCGGCCGCTCTCGCGCCGCTGGCCGTCGGGTGAAATCTTCAGCCGGCCGTCGAGGGTGCGCTGGATCACCTCGGCGCCGACGCCGATCCGGTCGGGCCGCGCCAGGACATGCGCGGTCTCGGCGCGGTTTCCGGGATCCTCGATATATTCGGCAGCGTGGGAAGCCGCCCGGACCAGGGCAGCCAGCACGTCCGCATTCTTTTCCGACCAGCTTTGCCTGACTGCGAGAACCTTCTCGGCCGCACGGACCAGGATGTCCGAGACGAAATGCAGGATGTGGCCGACGCCGAGATCGACCGCGACCGAGTTCCAGGGCGCGCCGACGCAAAACGCATCGACATGCCCGTTGGCGAGGCTGTCCACCATGTAGGGCGGCGGCAGCACCACCAGGCGAACGTCCTCGTCGGGATCGACCCCGCCCGCCGCCATCCAGAACCGAAGCTGGTAATTGTGGGTGGAGAACGGGAACGTCATGCCAAAAGTCAGCGGTTCCGCGCCGCTCTTGCGCCTGTTGGCGACGACGCGCGCGAGCGCCAGAGCGGTGGCCATGGGATCGATGGCGTCGCCCTCGAGCTCGCCCATGATCGCCGCATGCAGCGCCGGTGATACCGTGATCGCATTGCCGTTGAGGCCCAGATTGAATGGCGCCACGATTGGCACCTTGACGTGTCCAAGCCCGAGACTCGACGCAATCGCTACCGGCGCCAGCAAATGCGCCGCGTCGAACAGGCCGATATTGAGCTTGTCACGGACATTCGACCACGACACCTCCCGCACCAGCGTGACATCGAGCCCTTCGGCGGCCGCAAAGCCCTTGTCGACGGCGATGATCAGCGCGGCGGCGTCGACCAGCGGAATGAAACCGATATGCAGCGGTGTGGTCATTTCAACAGCTCCGAGGCGGTCAGGATCGACTGCGCGATCTCGCCGATTTTCTTTTTCTCGCGCATCGCCGTGGAGCGCATGAGTACGTAGGCCTCGTCTTCGGTGAGGCCCTTCACCTTCATCAGGATTCCCTTGGCACGGTCGATCACCTTGCGCTCTTCGAGCGCGGACTTGGTGCGGTCGAGCTCGTCCTGCAGCTTCGAGAAGGCGTTGAAGCGGGAGATGCAGAGGTCGAGGATCGGTTTGATCCGCTCCTTCTTCAGGCCATCGACGATATAGGCGGAAACGCCGGCATCGACGGAGGCCTGGATCGAGGCCGCATCGCTCTGGTCGACGAACATGGCGATCGGCCGCCGCACCGCGCGGCTGACCTGGAACATCTGTTCCAGAACGTCGCGGCTGGGGTTTTCCAGGTCGATCAGGATGACGTCGGGGTCGAGCGCATAAATCCGCGCCAGCAGGCTCTGCATTTCGCTGATATGCACGACGCCGGTAAAGCCCGCCTCCCGCAATCCCTCTTCCAGGATCGCGGCCCGGATCGGGCTTTCGTCGACAATGACGATTTTCGGCGACGACTCAGCGCTCATGGATCAACTCTTAACCCGGCAGGGTATCCATAGCACGTCAAAAGCCCCCGCAAAGCCTTGTAATTATGGGCAATTGGGACTAGCTCGTGCATATCAATCAGGCAGATTAAATATGCAACAGGCCGCCGCGCCCAAAGTCAGCTTTGTTTCGCTTGGGTGCCCCTGAGACAGAGAATGTAAACTCTTGAGCCAAGTCCTCCAAGGAACAGCGCCGGCCGATGGCATCCTATGAAAGTGCTGGCCCTGTATGGCAGGTTGGAGCGTCAGTGACGAAGTCTTTCGAACAGAGTCTGGCCAGACTGAGAAATGTCAGCGTCTCGGTAATCGCCGACGATATCCCTGACGCGGAGGGAACGGCGGCCATCGTGATTAGATTTTCCGATGGCACCGTATTGAAAGCCCAGTACTGGCGTCTAATCCAAGACGGGCGCGCATCGTTGAGTAGCTTCGATCATCAAAAGAAATACGGCCTTCCCGCACCAATCGATGCGAAGGAAGAAGTATCCAATCGGTTGCAGAGACAAGTCTGCAACGGTGTGCAATTCGATAGTGAGACGGCGGATCTAACTTTGGTGTTCGGTGAAAGCACGAAGCTGCAAGCCTTTAACTTTACCGGGCACGAAATTTGGGAGATCCATTTTCCTGACGGCACCGGGCAATATTCTAATTACGCTCTTACATGATCTAGCCGTCCGCGATCCTGCTATTAAAACTAGCTTGCAAATACCTTGACTATTTACACTTATCTATGAGCCGATAAATGGAACGAGCGCCGCGTATATCATTCACATCCCTCGGCTGCCCAAAGGCGCTGGTGGATTCCGAGCGCATTATCACCCGGCTGCGCGCCGAAGGCTATGAGCTGGCCCGCAAGCATGACGGCGCCGACATCGTCATCGTCAACACCTGCGGCTTCCTCGACAGCGCCAAGCAGGAATCGCTCGGCGCCATCGGCGAGGCGATGGCCGAGAACGGCAAGGTCATCGTCACCGGCTGCATGGGCGCGGAACCCGAGCAGATCGAGGCGGCGTATCCCGGCGTGTTGTCGATCACCGGCCCGCAGCAATATGAGAGCGTGCTGGAGGCGGTGCACCGGGCCCTGCCGCCGGTTCATAACCCGCATCTCGATCTGGTGCCGCCGCAAGGCGTCAAGCTCACGCCGCGGCACTACGCCTATCTGAAGATTTCCGAGGGCTGCAACAACCGCTGCAGCTTCTGCATCATTCCAAAGCTGCGCGGCGACCTGGTGTCGCGCCCGGCCAATGACGTGCTGCGCGAGGCGGAAAGGCTGGTCAGTGCCGGCGTCAAGGAACTGCTCGTCATCTCGCAGGACACTTCGGCCTATGGCGTCGACATCAAATATGCCGACAGCCCCTGGAAGGACCGCCAGGTCCGCGCCAAATTCTTCGACCTCGCCAAGGAACTCGGCGAACTCGGCGCTTGGGTGCGGCTGCAATATGTCTACCCCTACCCGCATGTCGACGAGGTCATCGGCCTGATGACCGAGGGCAAGATTCTGCCCTATCTCGATATCCCCTTTCAGCACGCAAGCCCGGACGTGCTGCGGGCCATGAAGCGTCCCGCAGCGCAGGAAAAGACACTGGCGCGGATCCAGAAGTGGCGCGAGGAATGTCCTGATTTGACGCTGCGCTCGACCTTCATCGTCGGCTTCCCCGGCGAAACCGATTCCGATTTTGCGTATTTGCTCGACTGGCTCGAAGAGGCCGAGATCGATCGTCTCGGCTGCTTCAAATACGAGCCGGTGGCGGGGGCAGCTTCCAACGCGATCGGCAGCGCCGTACCCGACGAGATCAAGCAGGAGCGCTGGAATGCGCTGATGGCGCGGCAGCAGAAAATCTCCGCGCGGCGTCTGAAGCGCAACGTCGGCACCAGGCAGCAGATCATCGTCGATGAGGTCGGCCCGACCGTCGCCAAGGGACGTTCAAAGGCCGACGCGCCGCAGATTGACGGCGCCGTCTACCTCTCCAGCCGTCGCCCGCTGAAGGTCGGCGAGATCGTCACGGCGAAGATCGAGCGCGCCGACCAGTACGATCTGCACGGCAGCGTCGCGGGGTTCTGAAGCCAGCTTCTGAAGATGATCACGACGGATCGCGTCGCGGTGTGGCATGGGGGCGACCAGATGTCGGATCACTTGAAGGAAGTACCGCCAGCCGCCCACCTTCTTGGTCGGGAGATCGTCTCTGTAGATCCGCATTCTGGTGAAGTGAAACTTCGATTTACGGCAAAAAAGGAATTCGCCAACCGCCATGGCACCGTGCAGGGCGGTATGTTGGCGGCGATGCTCGACTCCGCAACGGGCAACGCGGTCATGGCTAGGCTGCCCTCATCTGACGGCCGTAACGACCCGCCTGGATACGAGCTTCCTGAAGCCCGCGGCATTGGGAGTGATGATTGCGACGGCGCGCCTTATACATCAAGATGAGCGCTCGGCTGAAGTGATGGCTGAACTCACTGACAGCGAAGGCCAGATAGTCGCTACGGCCAGGGCCGAACTGCGCGTTCGCGAGCGCAAGACCCGGTCTTAGATTTCAACTGGGAGGGGCGGACAATTTCGCAAGCCCTTGACATCCACTACTATCAAGCTGTATGGCCCTGCGCCATGAAACTGAACCGGACCAACCGCCGCGCCTGCCTGCGTCGTCGCTCCAGCGACGATGGGTTGCGCCGTGTCCGACGACAACGCTGATTAACTAGTTCAGCAACGTTTTCGAGAAGGCCGCACCCTCAAAAGTGCGGCCTTCTTGCGTTTCGGCCTGCCCCTTCCCCAAACCCCTGAGGAGATCGACATGACTGACGCTACCCATCCGTTCGATGCGCTGATGGAGATTACCGCTCGCCCGCCGGTGGTGTTCGTCCGCGGTGCGGGCTCCTATCTCTGGGACGATTCCCGCAAGCGCTATCTCGACTTCGTGCAGGGTTGGGCCGTCAACGCGCTCGGCCATTCGCCGCCTGCCATTGCGGAAGCGCTCGCGGCGCAGGCCAAGCTGCTGCTGACGCCAAGCCCCGCCTTCTACAACGGTCCCAGCCTCAAGCTGGCGAAAGCGCTGGTGGAGAAAAGCTGCTTCGATAAGGTGTTCTTCGCCAATTCAGGCGCGGAGGCCAATGAGGGCGCCATCAAGCTCGCGCGGAAATACGGCGCGAAATACAAGAACGGCGCGTTCGAAATCATCTCCTTCGAAGGCGGCTTTCATGGCCGCACGCTCGCGACCATGTCGGCATCGGGCAAGAAGGCGTTCGAGCCGCTGTTCGAGCCGAAAGTATCGGGCTTCCGCAAGGCTAAGCTCAACGACCTCGATTCAGTGAAGGCGCTGATCTCCGATAACACGGTCGCGGTGATGCTGGAGCCGATCCAGGGCGAAGCCGGCGTCTGGCCGGCGACCGATCAATTCCTGCAAGAGTTGCGCTCGCTGACCAAGGAGCACGGCATGCTCCTGATCGTCGACGAGATCCAGACCGGTATGGGCCGGACCGGAAAACTGTTCCACTACGAACATGCCGATATCGATCCCGACATCATGACCCTCGGCAAGGGCATCGGCGGCGGCGTGCCGCTCGCGGCCCTGCTCGCGACCGCGCATGCGTCGTGCTTCGAGCATGGCGACCAGGGCGGCACGTTCAACGGCAATCCCTTGATGTGCGCCGCAGGGCTTGCCGTGCTTGAGGAGGTCTCAAAACCGGAATTCCTGAAAGCGGTGACGGATGCCGGCCTTTTCCTGGAAAGCGAGTTGCAGAAACTGTCGGCGCGCCATGGTCTCGGCGAGGTGCGCGGCCGCGGACTGTTGCTGGCGCTCGACTTGAAACTGCCGATCGGTGCCGCGATCGTGGCCGAGGCGCTTGCGGACGGCGTGCTCATCAACTCGCCGCAGCCCGATGCGCTGCGCTTCATGCCGGCGCTCAACGTCACGCGCGAGGAGATATCGCTGATGATCGATTGCCTTGACGCGATTTTGGTGAAGGCGGGCGCGGCAAGGCGGGTGGCTTAGCCTCTTTACGTCATTCCGGGTTCGATGCTTCGCATCGCCCCGGAATGGCGGGCCGAGACCTACGGCCTAAAAATCGCAGCCCCCGTCGTCGCCCTGCTCTCGAGCTCGGTATGTGCCTTCGCTGCGTCCTTCAGCGCGTAGGCATGATTGATCGGCACGTGGAGCTTGCCATTGATGACCGCGGCAAACAGCGTGTCGGCGCCTTCGAGCAGTTCCTTGCGGGTAGAGACGTAGTCGTTAAGCTTCGGCCGCGTCGCGAACAGCGAGCCGTGATTGTTGAGTTCGGTGAGCGGAAACGGCGGCACCGGGCCGGAGGCGTTGCCAAAGCTCACGAACAGGCCGCGGGGCCGCAGACACGACAGCGAGCCCGGGAAAGTGGTCTTGCCGACGCCGTCATAGACGACATCGCAGAGTTCGTTGCGGCTGATCTGTTTGACCCGCGCCACGAAGTCCTCCTCATTGTAGAGGATGACGTGGTCGCAGCCATTCGCGAGCGCGAGGTCGGCTTTTGGCTTGGAGCCCACGGTACCGATCACATGCGCGCCGAGCGCCTTTGCCCACTGGCAGGCGAGCAGCCCAATGCCGCCGGCGGCGGCATGGATCAGCACACGATGGCCGGGTTCGACCTTGAAGGTCTTGTGCAGGAGGTACCAGACCGTCAGCCCCTTGAGCATCAAGACGGCGCCCTGCTCGTAGGTGATGTGGTCGGGCAGCTTGACCAGCTTGTCCGCCGGGATCACCCGCTCGCTGGCGTAGCCGCCAAGCGTGAAATAGTAAGCGACGCGATCGCCGGGATGAAAATTGGTGACACCCGTCCCGACCGCCACCACCTCGCCCGCGGCTTCGTTTCCGGCGATGAACGGCAGGCCCGGCGCCTTGTAGAGGCCGGTGCGGAAGTAGACGTCGATGAAATTCAGGCCGACGGCATGCTGACGGATACGGACCTCGCCCGGTCCCGGCGCCGGCACGTCCACGTCCTCATACACCAGGGCTTCCGGACCCCCCACCTTGTGCACGCGCACGGCCTTGGTCATGACAGTCTCTCCCTCGGTATTTCCTGAAGTACCCAACTCGAAAGCGAAACGAAAGCCATCGCCGCCCGGATGTCAACTCACCGGCCGAAACCGGCTACCGGGCGGCCTTCCTGCGATTGCGCCTGGCGAGCACATTGAACAGTTCTACGGCGGCCGCGAACAACATGGCAAAATAGATGTAGCCGCGCGGGATATGGAATTGGAAACCGTCCGCGACCAGCGCCACGCCAATCAGCACCAGGAACGCCAGCGCCAGCATTTTTGTGGTCGGATGATTTGCCACAAACCGCGCCACCGGGCCCGACGAGACGTACATGACGATGCACGCGATCACGACGGCCGCGATCATGATTTCGAGATCCTGCGCCATGCCGATCGCGGTGATAATCGAGTCCAGCGAAAACACCATGTCGATGACGATGATCTGAACGATCACCCAGAAAAATGCGCTGGCCTTTGGTTCGCCATCAGGTTCGGCGTCGCCGGCCTCGACCTCGCCATGTATTTCATGCGTCGCCTTGGCAATCAGGAACGCCCCGCCGCCTATCAGGATGATGTCGCGCCACGAAAACTCGACGTTTCTCACGGTGACGACGGGCTCCGTCAGGCCGATCAGCCACACCAGCACGCTGAGCAGTATGATGCGAAACACCAGCGCAAGAAGCAGACCGATCTGGCGTGCGCGTTTGGCCTGCGCGGGAGGAATGCGCGACACGATCACCGAAATGAAAATGACGTTATCGATGCCGAGCACGATTTCCAGCGCCGTCAAGGTCAACAGCGCCGCCCAGGCTTCCGGGCTCGTCAATAATTCCATCATGCCTTGAACGACTTGATTTGCCGGATCACGGCGTCACTTCCTATTACGTAAGCCGCGATGGCGCAAAGCCCGGCGACGACGGGAGCGCCCACGTCGAAATCGCGGAAGAGCGTATAGACCGCCAGCACGGCTCCGACGGCCATCAGCCACAGGGTCAGCCAGCGCAGACGCACCACCCGGATCGGATGCAATACATGAAACGGCGCGAATGTCAGCGCGATCAGGACTGCGATGCCGAGGCTGGAAAGCGCAGGCGGCAAGTGCAACAAGAACAAATAAAACGCCGCGACGTTCCATAGCGCGGGAAAGCCGCGGAAATGATTGTCTGACGCCTTCATGCGCTTGTCCGCAAAATAAAGCGCACCCGACACCATAATGCCGATGCCGAGAATTGGCGCCGCCACCGGCAGCAGCATCCCGCTCGCGGTGATGGCATAGGCGGGCACGAAGACGTAGGTCACGTAATCGACGACGAGATCGAGCACCTCGCCCGACCAGTTCGGCTGTAACCGAACGACCTCCAGTTTTCGCGCCAGCGGGCCATCGATCGCATCGATGACCAAGGCGACGCCAAGCCAGCCGAACATGTTGGCCCAGTGTTCGCGCACGGCCTCCAGCATCGCCAGCAACGCGATGCCCGCGCCCATTGCCGTGAAGAGATGCACGGCGAATGCTGCGGTCCGCATTCGGCTGGTCGTGGGTGCGGAATCTGGCTCGGTTGTCTGGTCCATTGCTCCGGCAGTGCTATCAGGAATCGCTCCGATTTGCATATCGGCGCTTGCGGCGTTCCGCCGCGCGATTGGGCGGAAACATTTCGGCCAGTTGATGGCTTGAAAATGCCGCTCCGAACGTCAATTGTCCCAATATGAACGATGCATCGCAAGTTTATGACG
The DNA here is from genome assembly GCF_036924595.1 of Bradyrhizobium algeriense. NCBI lineage: Bacteria > Pseudomonadati > Pseudomonadota > Alphaproteobacteria > Hyphomicrobiales > Nitrobacteraceae > Bradyrhizobium > Bradyrhizobium algeriense. The sequence continues at coordinate 3,199,592 of NZ_JAZHRV010000001.1, forward strand.
CCGCCGTGATCGGCGGCGGCCCGGCGGGATTGACCGCGGCCATCGCGCTGGCCGCGACCGGCGCGAAGGTCGCGCTGCTCGCCCGCCGCGTCCCCTATGCCGACAACCGCACCACGGCGCTGCTCGGGGCTTCCACCGACCTACTCGAACGTCTGGAGGTCTGGCCCCGCTGCCGCGACAAGGCCGCCGCCTTGCGGACCATGCGCCTCGTCGACGACACCGGCCGGCTGATCCGCGCGCCCGAGGTGCGCTTCACCTCGGACGAGATCGGTCTCGAACAGTTCGGCTACAACATCGACAACCGCTCGCTGATGGTCGCCCTCGAAGAGCGCGCCGCCGGGCTTTCGAACCTGACCCGATTTGACGATGAGGCGGCAACGATCGATCCGCAGGACGCGGTCGTCACCATCCATACCGGCAAGGGCGAGCAACTCACCGCGCGGCTGGTGATCGGCGCCGACGGGCGGCAATCGCCTTCCCGCGAGGCGGCCGGAATCGGGATCAGCCGCCGCGACCTGCATCAGTCGGCGCTGACCTTCAACATCACCCATTCGCGGCCGCACAACGGCATCTCCACCGAATTTCACACCGCGCAAGGTCCGTGCGTATTCGTGCCCCTGCCCGGCAACCGCTGCAGCGTGGTGTGGGTCTCGGCGACCAGGGAAGCCGAGCGGCTGATGTCGCTCAGCGACGACGAATTGTCGGAGGCCGCGGAAACGCAGTCGCACTCCATTCTCGGCCGCGTCCAGGTTGAAGCCGGCCGCAACATCTTTCCGCTGACGATCGAGCGTCCCGACCAATTCGCCAGCCATCGCGTCGCGCTGGTCGGCGAATCCGCCCATGTGGTGCCGCCGATCGGCGCGCAGGGCCTCAACATGGGATTGCGCGATGCGGCCGATATCGCCGACATCGCAGGCAGCGCGATCTCGCTCGGGGAAGATCCGGGATCGCCGGCGGTGCTGGCGCGGTATCAGTCCGCCCGCCGCGCCGACGTCGCAAGCCGGCTGATTGCCATCGATGTCGCCAATCGCTCACTGCTCAGCGACTTCCTGCCCATGCAATCGCTGCGCGCGGTGGGCATGCACCTTCTTGGCTCATTTGGCCCGCTGCGGCGGCTCGCGATGCGCGAGGGGCTGGCGCCGACCTGGAAGCGCGTCAGCTAGAGCCGGACGCCAGCGGCGTGAGTGCTGCGAGCCGAGCCCTGTTCTACTTTGCATGGGGTTGTTTTCGCGATTTTGTGTCTCGAGCACCCGTGCCACGCCTTACGGAAACACCAGCCGGCCGCTCTGGATGAACCACATCACGCCGGTCAGCGTGACCACGGAGGCGAAGGTCCCGATCAGGACGGCGACCGACGCCGGCTCGATCCAGGTATTGTTCTGCCGCGCCATCACGAACACGTTCAGCGCCGGCGGCAGCGCTGCCATCAGGACCGCGGTCGCCGCCCAGGGCTGCGCGAACGGCCCGAACAGCAGCATCAAGCCGAACACGATCAGCGGATGGACCAGCAGCTTGATCGCGATCACGCCGGGCACTTCCCAGGGCACGCGATCGAACGGGCGCAACGCCACGGTGACGCCGAGCACGAACAGTGCGGTCGGGGCGGCCGCGTTCTGCAGGAACAGCAGGGTTTTGTCGACCGCAACGGGCAATTGAATTTGTAGCGCCGCCGCGAGCGCTCCGGCGGCAGCCGACATGATCAGCGGGTTCAGCACGATCTGCCGCACGGCGACGCCAATCGCGTGCAGGAAGGAGGGATGCTTGCGATCGGTCAGCGCCATCAACAGCGGCACGATCGAGAACAGGAAAATGCTGTCGCAGCAGAAGATCAGCGCCGTCGGCGCCGCCGCCTTGCTGCCAAGCACCGCCAGCGCCAGCCCCGGTCCCATGTAGCCGATATTTCCGTAGGCGCCGGCAAGGCCCGAGATCGTCGCCTTGCGCAGCGAGAGGTCGCCGATGATCCGCCCTGTCACCATCGCCAGCACGAAAGCGCTGACCGTGCCGATCGTCGTCGCGATCAGGAATGGCGGGTTGTTCAGTTCGGAAAACGGTGTCTCCGACATGATGCGAAACAGCAACGCCGGCAGAGAAACGTACAGTAGGAAGAAGTTCATCCAGGCGAGCCCCGATTCCGGCAGCCCTCTGGTCTTGCCGCAGGCAAAGCCGATGAAAATCAACCCAAAATAGGGAAGCGCGAGGTTGAGGATATCGACCATCTCGAAAACGTCTTTTCGTCAGTGATTTCGGGGGCATGGCGCCGGACGCGGCCACCACATGTAAAGGTTAATTCGTCCTATTGCCCCTAGCATCGGCCACAATCATGGTCTATTCGACGGAACATGATCAAAGCGCGCACCGCCAAATTTCAGATCGGGCAGATCGTCCGCCACCGGGTGTTTTCATTCCGGGGCGTGATTTTCGACATCGATCCGGAATTCAACAATACCGAGGAATGGTGGTTGTCGATTCCCGAGGAGCTTCGGCCTCACAAGGATCAGCCGTTCTATCACCTGCTCGCGGAAAATTCGGAGTCCGAATACGTCGCCTATGTCTCCGAACAAAACCTGCTGCCGGACGATTCCGGCGAGCCGATCCGCCATTCGCAGGTCGCCGAGATCTTCGTGAAGGACAAGTCGGGCGGCTATCGCCCGCGCAATCCGTCGCTGAACTAGCGCGGCCGACGCGAGGCCGCGGGTCGAGCGTCCTCACTGACCAGCACGATAGAATCCGAAATAAAAAAGGCGCCCTGCCCGGGCGCCTTTTGTGTTTTGTCGAGCGATGCGGGCTCTTACTTCGCCGCCGGATTGGCGGCGCCGCCACCCTCGAGCTTCTTGCGCTGCTCTTCAGCACGCTTCTGCAGCTCTTCCTGCAGCTTCTTCTGGTTTTCCTCGAACACCTTCGGATCGGTCGGCGGACCGTCATAGGCCTTGGCGAATTCACCCGCGAGCGGCAGCGGCAGCGTCAGCGGCGCGCCGTTGGAATTGATCGCCTGAACAACGAGATTCTGGCCCTTCTTCAAGCTGGCGATCAGCTCGGGCGTTGCTTCGTAGTCGGACATGCAACCGTTCTGGAAGCAGATGACGTAGGGCCCCTGCAGCGGCGCATTGCTGTCGACGATGATCCGGGTTCCGTGCACGAGCTGCATGCCGAGCGGCAGTGTCACGCGCAAGAGCTTCTTCGGCTCGCCCTCCGGCTCGATAATGACGGCGGCGATGACGGGCTGGCCGGACTCGATGCGGCCGTCCTTGCCGGTGAAGCAAACCTGCTTGGCGCCGGCTTCCTGACCCTTGAGGCAGAACTTGGTCCAGGGCGCGTAGATCAGCTGGACTTGCTGTTCCTGCGGCTGGGGGGCAGCGCCGGCGGGAGGAGCACCAGCCGGAGGGGCTTGCGCGGCCGGAGCCTTGGGAGCAGCCTTCGGAGGCGCCTTCGGCGCGCCGGGCGCCGGCTGCTGGGCCTGAGCGCCCGAAACGATCAACGTTGCCGACAATGCCGAGGCCGCCAACAGGGCGATGATCTGCCCACGCGGCCGGATCGACCCGGCCAAGATACGGAAATTCATTGCGGAAAACCCTTTCTGAACCGCAGCGCCCGAAACCGCTACAGGCACCGACACCTAGCCGCGCTGAGGCGGCTGTCTCGTTGGCAATTGAGGCGGATACGTGACAGGTGTTCCCGCCATCATCAATTGCCCGCCTTCAATACAGCGACAGGCGAAAAGATCAATGCCGACAGGCATCTTTGGCATTCCCCGAAGGTCCAGGCCGAAGCCTATGGTAAAGCTTTCGGGTGCGCATTTTCGAATCAAATCCCTGCCAGCCTATGACCGTCTGCGGGCGTATCCGCCTGCGTGTGTTGGCGTGTGTTGCCCTCGCGCTGGGTGTAACGCCGTTCGCGCCGTTCTGCGCAGCAAAGGCGGCCGAAAGCCACGCGCTGGCGATGCATGGCGCACCGGCCCTTCCGCCCAACTTCACGCATATGCCCTACGCCAACCCCGATGCGCCGAAGGGCGGGCGGCTGGTGGAGGGCATACTCGGCACGTTTGACAGCCTCAACCCCCTGATCGTCCGGGGTGTCGCCGTGCAACAGGTCCGGGGTCTTCCGTTCGAACGCGGCCTCGTGCTCGAGAGCCTGCTGGTGCGCAACAATGACGAGCCGTTCACGCTTTACGGGCTGCTGGCGAAAAGCGTGGAAACCGACGACGACAGGAGTTACGTCACCTTTCATCTCGATCCCAAGGCCCGCTTCTCCGACGGACAGCCCGTGCTCGCCGATGATGTGCTGTTCACATGGGCCTTGCTGCGCGACAAGGGACGGCCAAATCACCGCCAGTATTATTCCAAGGTCGCGAAGGCCGAGGCGCCCGACCCGCTCACGGTGCGGTTCGACTTCGGCGGCGTCCCCGATCGCGAATTGCCGTTGATCCTCGGCCTGATGCCGATTCTGCCGCGGCATGCCGTGGACGTTGCGACGTTCGAAGAAACCTCGATGACGGCGCCAACCGGCTCCGGCCCCTATCGGGTCACGGCCGTCAGGCCCGGCGCCAGTGTCACGTTCATGCGTAACCCCGATTACTGGGGACGCGACCTGCCCGTTAACCGGGGTCTTTGGAATTTCGACGAAGTCAGGCTCGACTATTATCGCGATGCCAATGGCGAGTTCGAGGCTTTCAAGCGCAGCCTTTACGATTTTCGGGTCGAGACCGAACCGCTGCGCTGGCACGACGGTTACGATTTTGCCGCCGCCCGCAACGGCGAGGTGATCCGCGAGACGGCCCGGATCTCGATGCCGCAGCCCTCGCAATTTCTGGTGTTCAATACCAGGCGTCCGATCTTTTCCGATATCCGCGTACGTCAGGCGCTGACGCTGTTGTTCGATTTCGAGTGGATCAACCGGAATTACTTTTTCGGGCTCTATGCGCGCTCAGCGGGCTTCTTCGCAGGCTCCGAACTGTCCGCCTATGGCCGTCCCGCGGACGAACGCGAGCGCGAGCTTTTGAAGCCGTTCACCGAGCGCATCCGGCCGGATATTCTCGATGGCAGCTACCGCCTGCCCGTCACCGACGGATCGGGACGCGATCGCACGACCTTGCGCAGCGCGCTCAAATTGCTGTCGGAAGCCGGTTACGAACTCGATGGAACCGTGCTGCGGCAGCGTGCGACCAAAATCCCCTTCACCTTCGAAATCCTGGTAACGACGCGCGATCAGGAGCGGATCGCACTGGCCTATCAGCGCGACCTCAAGCGCGCCGGCATCGAGGCCAGCGTTCGCGCGGTCGATCCCGTGCAGTTCGACCAGCGCCGGCTCGGCTACGAGTTCGACATGCTGCAGAACCGCTGGGATCAATCGCTGTCCCCCGGCAACGAGCAGTCCTTCTACTTTGGTAGCCAGGCCGCCGACATTCCCGGCACGCGGAATTACATGGGGGCGAAGGAGCCCGCCATCGACGCCCTGATCGCGGCACTGCTCGAGGCGCGCGAGCGCCCGGCTTTCGTCTCCGCGGTACGGGCGCTCGACCGCGTCCTGATGTCGGGCTTCTACGCTATCCCCGTTATTAACGTGCAGGAGCAATGGATCGCGCGCTGGAATCGGGTAGAACGACCTGTAGCGACCGCGTTGACGGGCTATCTGCCGGAAACTTGGTGGCAGAAGCCGGGAACGAAGTGAACTCACCCAAGTAATGCAACCCCCCGTGACAGAGCCGAAGTAACGCCGTGACCCAGCCCACCGCTTCGCCAACGCTCGATACATTGTTCAAACGGAACCTGGCGCGACAGCCAGATGCGCTGGCGCTGGTCGACCCCCTCAACAAGCAGCGCATCACCGGCCAGCCGCCGAAGCGGCTTACCTTCGCGCAGGCCGACCGCATGATCTCGTCGCTATCAGCGCATTTCATCGAATCCGGCTTGCCGTCGAATTCCGTGATCGCGGTTCAACTGCCCAACACCATCGAATTCGCGCTCACTGTGCTCGCCGCCTTCCGCGCCGGCCTCGTCGTCGCGGTGCTGCCGCTGCTCTGGCGGCAGTCGGAATTGACCATGGCGCTCAACCGCACCGCCGCGCGGGGGATCGTAACCTCGGGCAAGATCGACGGCGTGGTCTATTCGGACATCGCCATGAACGCCGCCGCCGAAGCGTTCTCGATCCGCCATGTCTGCGGCTTCGGCAGCGACCTGCCCGAAGGCATGGCCTCGCTCGACAACGCGATTTTCCGGGAATCCCTGACCTCGCGCGCCGTGATCCAGGACGGCCGCAAGGCGGCGCTGATTTCGTTCGACGTCACCTCGGACGGTTTCCGGCCGGTTCCGCGCGCCCATCTCGGCCTGATTGCCGGCGGCCTTTCCATGTCGCTCGAAAGCGACGTGCCGCAGGGCGCAACGGTGCTGTCGGCCTTCTCGCCGATGTCGTTTGCCGGCCTTGCCTCGTCGCTGGCGGTCTGGCTCTTGTCGGGCGGAACGCTGGTGCTGCACCATCCGTTCGACGAGGAGGCGCTGGAACAACAGATCATCGAGCAGGCCTGCGATACACTGATTGCACCGGCCCAACTGGCGCTGCGGCTGGACGAGATGGACCTCGCTGCGCGGATGCCGAGCCTGCGCAATGTCGTCGGCCTGTGGCGCACGCCGGAACAGGTCGGCTCCAGCGCGTGCTGGACCGCGCAGCAGGCGACGCTGACGGATGTCTATCTGTTCGGCGAGGCCGGATTGTTCGGTGCGCGCCGGATCGCGGAGGACGGCTCGCCGGCCCTGATCAAGCCCGGTCCCCACGGCGCGCCCCGCGAGTTGCCGGGATCGTCGATCGCGGGTGAGATCCTGCTGACGCCACGCGGCACGTTGGGATTGCGCGGGCCGATGGTGCCGGTCGCAGCCTATGCACCGCCTCCGCCGCCGAGCGACTCCCTGATCGCCTCGCCGCCGCGCGACTACGTCGATACGGATTACGCGGCGCGGCTCGACCGCGTGACCGGCGCGATCAACATCACGGCGCCTCCGTCCGGCGTCATGGCCGTCGGCGGCTACCGCTTCCTGGCGCAGGACCTGCAGGAGTGGGCGCGGCGGCTCGGCCAAGGCGCGCTCTTGACTGCATTGCCCGACCGCCTCAGCGGCCACCGGCTCGCCGGCCGCGCGCTCGACAACGCGCGCGCCCGCGACGCGCTGACAGAACTCGGTCTTAACCCATTGATGGTGGAAGCATTTCGCGATCGGAGCAGCGCGGCCTGAGAGCCTCCAGGCGAGGCCGGCGTTGACGCCGCATTAAGCGCTGCAAACTAGAGTCGCAGGCTCCAGATGCGCGCTTGATCCGAGTTTCCCAAGATGTCCCAGCAAGGTCCGATCCTCGTCGTGTCGACCGCGAGACGGCCGTCCTTTGCCGCCACGCTCGACCTCGCGAAGCTGTTTCCGGTGGTCGAGACCGAGTGGGCGGACGCGGTGCGCGCCGTCGAACAGGTGCAACCGGCCGCCGTGCTGGCTGATACCTCCGACGCCGATGCAGCTGGCCTCGCGGAGCTGGCAGCGCGGGCTGCAGCACGCCAGCCATATCTGCCGCTGATCGCGGTCGACCCGCGGCTCCCGCATCCGGACGACGTCATTTCTTTCTTTCAGACCCAAACCTCGCAACCTCAAGGCGGCTCCGACCGTCTGGCGGCACGACTGCGTGCCGCGCTGCGCGTGCGCTCGCTGCATGCGACCGTGATGCGCCGGCTGGTGCCGGCAACATCGATGGCGCTGTCGCATATCGATCCGGCGCGCGACGCTACCGTGCTGCTGATCGGCCGCGGCGGCGCCTATCCGACGCTGTCGGTCGCGCTTGGCGAGCGCACCGGCGTGGTCGGCGCACTCTCGATCGAGGCGGCTGCGAAGCATCTCAACGTCAGAGACATCGACGGCATCGTGCTCGGCGAAGGTTTCAGCCCGCGCGTGGTCGACGCCTTCCTCACCGTGCTGACGGAGGATGCCCGTTTCCGCAACCTTCCCGTCGTCGTGACGGCAAACGATCTGGCGCCGGCCTACGATCTGCCGAACCTCGAAATCGTCTCCGACGACGCCACCCTGGTGGTCGCGGCGGCGCTGCCGCTGATCCGCCAGCATGCCTTCGAAGCGCATCTGAGCCGCACGCTGAAGGCCATCGACGCCGACGGCCTGATCGACGCGCGGACCGGCCTGCTCACCCGGGACGCCTTCGAGCGCGACTTCGCCAGCGCCATCTACCAGACGCAGCAACGTGGCGGCGGATTGTCGGTCGCACGCTTTGCGTTCGATCCCGAGCATCCCCGCGCGCAATTCGACGGCGCGCGGATCATCAGCCGCCTGATGCGGCAAATGGATTTCGGCGCCGCCCAGCAAGACGGCTCGGTTGTCGTGGTCTTTGCCGAGACCGACCTGAAGACGGCGCACACCATCGCGCGGCGGCTGTCGAGCGTCATGCGCCATACCAGCCACGGCACGCGCGACGCACGATCGGAGCCGGCGGTCACCGTGGCAACGCTGCTGCCGAACGATTCCGTGAAGTCGCTGCGGTCACGACTGCAGCAAGAGGCGCATCGCGCGGCGTCGTGAAGTTGCCCTAGGCGTAATGTCTATCCACGTCATTGCGAGCGTAGCGAAGCAATCCATCTCTCCGTTTTGCGGAACTATGGATTGCTTCGTCGCTTCGCTACCTTGCGCAAACGCTTCGCGTTTGTCGCAGGCAATGACGTGGACGGATCGAAGCGCGCTAAGCCGCCTTCTTGCTCTCGGCGAGATTGGCGAGTTGCCGCAGGATTTCGGTCGTGCCCATCAACCGCTCTTCCGGCGTCTTCCATGTCTGCAGGAACACCACCTTCATGTCGGGTCGCACCTTGGCGGCCTGGCCGTGCTGGCGGATGAAGAACACCAGCCGGTCCGGCTGCGCGAATTTGTTGTCGCGGAACGAGATCACCGCGCCCTTCGGTCCGGCGTCGACCTTCTCGACATTGGCACGCCGGCAATAGGCCTTGATGGCCGCGACTTTGAAGAGATAGCGCACTTCGTCCGGCAGCACGCCAAAGCGGTCGCGCATTTCGGCGGCGAAATTGTCGATCTCCTCGTCGGTCTCGAGATCGGCGAGCCGCCGGTACAGCGACAGCCGCACCGCGAGGTCGTTGACGTAATCCTCGGGGATCAGCACCGGCATGCCGATGGTGATCTGCGGCGACCAGCGGTCGGCGGCAGGCTCCGCCACGCCGGCCTTGAGGTTGAGGATCGCCTCCTCCAGCATCGATTGATAGAGCTCGAAGCCGACTTCCTTGATGTGGCCGGATTGCTCCTCGCCGAGCAGATTGCCGGCGCCGCGGATGTCGAGGTCGTGCGAGGCCAGCTGGAAGCCCGCGCCGAGCGTTTCCAGCGACTGCAGCACCTTCAGCCGCCGCTCGGCCTGGGCTGTGATCTTCTGCTGCGCCGGCAATGTGAACAGCGCATAGGCCCGCAGCTTCGAACGCCCCACCCGGCCGCGCAGCTGATAGAGCTGCGCCAGCCCGAACATGTCGGCGCGGTGCACGATCAGCGTATTGGCGGTGGGAATATCGAGGCCGGACTCGATGATGGTGGTCGAGAGCAGGATGTCGTATTTGCCGTCGTAGAACGCCGACATGATGTCTTCCATCACGGTCGGCGCCATCTGGCCGTGCGCGACCGCAACCTTCATCTCCGGCACGTTCTTGTCGAGGAAGTCCTTGACGCCGGCGAGATCCTCGATCCGCGGCACCACGTAGAACGCCTGCCCGCCGCGGTAGCGTTCGCGCAGCAGCGCCTCGCGGATCATTAGCGGATCGTGCGGCGCCACGAAGGTGCGCACCGCGAGGCGATCGACCGGGGGCGAGGCGATGATCGAGAGATCGCGAACGCCGGTGAGCGCGAGCTGCAGCGTACGCGGGATCGGCGTGGCGCTCAGCGTCAGCACGTGTACTTGCGCGCGCAATTGCTTCAGCCGCTCCTTGTGGCTGACGCCAAAATGCTGCTCCTCGTCGACGATCAGAAGCCCTAAATCTCTGAACTTGATCGCCTTGCCGAGCAGCGCATGGGTGCCGACCACGATGTCGACATTACCATCGGTCAACCCCTTCTTGACCTGCGTCAGCTCCTTGGCCGGGATCAGACGGGAGGCCTGCGCGACATTGACCGGGAAACCGCGAAAACGTTCGGCAAAATTCTTGCTGTGCTGCCGCGCGAGCAGCGTGGTCGGCACCACGACGGCGACCTGCTTGCCATCGAGCGCGACGGCAAACGCCGCCCGCAGCGCCACCTCGGTCTTGCCGAAGCCGACGTCGCCGCAGATCAGCCGGTCCATCGACCTGCCGCTTTCGAGATCCTTCAGCGTGGACGTGATCGCCCCTAACTGGTCCTCGGTTTCCTCGTATGGGAAGCGCGCGCAGAACTCGTCATAGACATGCGGCTGCACCGGCATTTTCGGCGCTTCGTGCAGATGCCGCTCGGCCGCGATCTTGATCAGTTCGCCGGCGATCTCGCGGATGCGGTTCTTGAGTTTGGCCTTGCGCGCCTGCCAGCCGCCGCCGCCCAGCCTGTCCAGTTCGACATTGGCGTGGTCGGAGCCGTAGCGTGACAGCAGTTCGATGTTTTCGACCGGCAGGAACAGTTTTGTTTCGGCGGCATAATGCAGTTCGAGGCAGTCATGCGGCGCGCCGCCGACCTCGATGGTCTGCAATCCGACGAAGCGTCCGATGCCGTGCTCGACATGGACCACGAGATCGCCGGTCGAAAGGCTCGTGACCTCCGAGATGAAGTTGTCGAGTTTGCGGCTCGATTTGCGCGGCCGCACCAGACGGTCGCCGAGGATGTCCTGTTCGCTGATGACAGCGAATTCGTCGGTCTCAAAACCGCTCTCCATGCCGACAACCGCCAGCATGGCCTCGTTGCGCGGCGTCGCCTGCACCGTGCGCCAGGCGTTGACGCTGGTGAGATTGGCGAGCTTGTGATCCCGCAGCATGCTACCCATGCGGTCGCGGGAGCCTTCGCTCCACAGCGTGATCACCACCTTCTTGCGTTGCGCCTGCAACGCCAGCACGTGCGCCACCACGGCTTCGAACACGTTGACCGAACCATCGGCGCGCTCGGGCGTGAAATTGCGGCCCTGCCGCGCGCCGGCGTCGAACACATCGGCACTACCCTCAGGCACCGCAAATGGCGTCAGCCGCGCCACCGCCGCCTCACCGAGGCGCTCGGTCCACTCGGCCTCCGTCAGATAGAGCCGGTCCGGCGGCAATGGCTTGTAGATCGCACCGGAGCCCGGGTGTTCCAGCGCCTCGCGCCTGGCCTCATAATAATCCTGGATCTGCTTGAAGCGTTCGCGCGCGGCGTCCTCGCTCTGCGGCTCGATCGCAACCGGCGCGCCGTCGAGATAGTCGAACAGCGTATCCATCCGCTCCTGGAACAGCGGCAGCCAATGCTCCATGCCGGGATGCCGGCGGCCCTCGCTGACGGCCTCATAGAGCAGATCGTCGCGCTGCGGCGCGCCGAAGGTCGCGACATAGCCCATGCGAAAGCGGCGGATGGTTTCGGTGACGAGCTGGAATTCCGAGACCGGAACCAGATCGAGCGCGCGCATGTCGAGCAGCGTGCGCTGGGTTTCCGCATCGAACGTACGGATCGATTCAAGGCTGTCGCCGAAGAAGTCGAACCGCACGGGCTGGTCGAGACCGGCCGGAAACAGATCGAGGATACCGCCGCGCACGGCGTATTCGCCGGGCTCGCGCACGGTCGACGAGCGGTTGTAGCCATTGTGCTCCAGCCAGGCCACGATCGAGTCCATCGGCACGACGTGGCCGGGCGCAACCGACAGCGCCTGTGCCGCCACCACCTCGCGCGCCGGCACGCGCTGCACGATGGCGTTGACCGTCGTCAGCACGATCAGCGGCTTGTCGCTGCCCTGCAGGCGCGACAACCGCGCCAGCGTGGTCAGGCGCTGCGCCAGGATGCTGCCATGCGGCGACACCCGGTCATAGGGCTGGCAGTCCCAGGCCGGAAACTGCATCACCGGCAAATCGGGGGCGAAGAATTCCAGCGCCCGCGCGAGCTGCTGCATGCGCGGGCCGTCGCGGCAGACGACGGCAAGGCTGACTGCCGGCGGTTTTGGTCGTGCCGCCACCGCGCGCGCCAGATCGGATACGACCAGCCCCTCGGCGCCTTCGGCGACGTTGGCAAAGGTCAGCGCGCGGCCGGGAGCCAGCAACGCGGCAGGCGATTTGACAGGCGACTTCATGCGTCGTGATCCACGGCGCGAAACGCCTTGATGCGGTCGAACAGCGCGGTCGCATATTCCGGATCGAGCGGCGTGTCGCCGATCACCGCGGCATAGAGATCGGGATCGGGCACCTCGATCAGGCGTTCGAGTTCGGCCAGATCTTCATCGCGCATGGCGGATATCTCGGCATCTGCAAAGCGGCCGAGGATGAGATCCATCTCGCGGGTACCGCGATGCCAGCAGCGGAATAAAAGCCGCTTGCGGCGGTCGTCGAGGCCACCGCTTGATCGTGTCGTACCCGTCATTGTCCCATTCCATTTCGAACGCCAAAAGCCCGGACGTGCCGGGCGGGGTTGATATAGCCCTCGCACTGGAGAATGTCAGTAGCGTTTCGCCCACAGATCCATGCGAAAGTGGCGTGTATGGATTGCGAGACGGTCCACTGCCCTCGCACCTCCCGCGCTGGTTGCTTCGACGTCCGCGCTCTCAGCCCGTGGCGGGACTTGCAGCTTTTCCATTTCGCCGCTATGTGTCTCGCGCGATCGGTGGCCGATTTTGGCACGATCATCACGGAGAAGGCTCGATGACGTTGTCTCGCCGCCCCGTCGAGGGCATCGCCTAAGGACGCGTGCGTTAGCCGCGCCGCTTGGGAATTCGCGCGCTTAAGTCAGCGATATCTGCGTTGCGCGCGTCGACGATTCTCAAATCTTCTGAAAGCTTTTCAATGGGCACTTCTCCCAAGGTGGACGGCCGCGCGCCGATCCACGTCTTCGCCTCGTCCAAATCCTGGATCGAGGGTAATGCCACGCTTCAACTCCAGCAGGTCGCCGGACTGCCCGGCGTGCGGGCGGTCGCGGCCATGCCGGATCTCCATCCCGGCAAATATGGCCCGGTCGGCTGCGCCGTTCTGGCGGATCGCATTCACCCGCAACTGGTCGGCTCCGACATCGGCTGCGGGATGGGACTGTTTGAGCTTGATATCCCCGCACGCAAGCTGCGGCTCGACCAACTGGCCGACCGGCTGCACGCGCTCGATCAGCCGTGGGACGGCGACATCAACAGCGTCATGGCCGACGCCGGCCTACACGCCACCACCTTTGATGCCTCGCTTGGCAGCATCGGTGGCGGCAACCACTTCTGCGAACTCCAGGCCATCGAGGAAATCCTTGAGCCTGAGATTGCCGCGCAGGCGGGGCTCGACCGCGACCGTGCGTATGTCCTGGTCCATTCCGGCTCCCGGGGCCTCGGCTTCTCGATCCTGGAGCGCATCCTGCTGAAGGGGCAGGCAGCACTTGATCCCGCGAGCGATGGAGGCGGAGCCTACATGGACGTGCACGATCACGCCGTGCAGTGGGCCAAACTCAATCGTCGCATCATCGCGGAACGAGCAGCAGTGGCGGCGCGTGCGGATCTGCGTCCCGTCAACGATCTCGCGCACAACATGGTCGAGCGTGCGCACAGCGCAGGCGGCGACGTCATGGCGCTGCACCGAAAAGGCGCGGCGGCGTCCGATCGTGGGCTGGTGCCGGTGCCGGGCTCGCGCGGCACGCTGTCGTATCTGGTGGAGCCGCTACCGGCGATGCGAACGGAGGCGCTCGCCTCGCTCGCGCATGGCGCGGGCCGCAAATACGACCGCGGCTCCATGCACGGCCGCGTCCGGGTCAAAAAGTCCGACGTGGCGCGGCTGGAACGCAATCCCTATGGCGGCATCGTCGTCTGCGGTGATCGCGGCCTGCTCGCGGAAGAGGCGCCGGAGGCCTACAAGAACATTGAACGCGTCATCGCCGACCTGGTCGAGTTCGGCCTGGCGCGTGTAGTGGCGACGTTCCGGCCGCTGGTGACGTTCAAGAAGGCGCAGTCGAATGTCGCAGCCGGTGGCGGCAAGCGGGAAAAATGCTGGAAGGAGGATCGCAGATGATCCGACTTCTCTTCACCAGCGGACGCGGTCCGGCGGAATGCCGGATCGCGGTCGCAAAGGCTGTTGCAACGCTTGCTGCCGAAGCTGCTTCGCTCGGGCTCGAGACCGATTGCCTGGAGGGGCCGAACGCAGACGGGCATGGTCCAGCGTCGGCGATTATCGTGATCCATGGCGATGCTGCGGCGGCATTCACGCGGCCGTGGATCGGAGCGATCCAGTGGGTGGCGCAAAGCCCCCTCCGGCCACATCACAAGCGGAAGAACTGGTTCATCGGCGTGTTCGAGCTACCGGCATTGCCGGACGCACCGAAAGCGCTGGCGATCCAGGATGTTCGCTTCGAATCCTTCCGCGCCGGCGGCCCCGGCGGCCAGCATCAGAACAAGACGGAAAGCGCTGTCCGCGCCACCCACGTTGCCAGCGGCCTCTCCGTCGTCGCGCGGGAGGAGCGCTCGCAGCACCGAAACAAGGCGCTGGCACTGGAGCGGATCGCGGCGCTGCTCAGGCTGCAGGGCGAACTGGAAGCAATCACCGCGCAGAACGATGCGCACGCGGTGCATGATCGCCTTGAGCGCGGACGTCCGGTGAAGCGGTTCAAGGGCACCGCCTTCCGGGCGTCGTAATCGTTGAACCCTGGTCGGAAAAAAGCCGTGGACGTCTCGCTCAAACCCGCGCATGACGGCACAAAACGGTCTTAGGTTTCCTTGATGCGCCCCACCCTGCTCAATCCGCTGTTTGCACCGGTCACGACCCTTCCCGGCGTCGGGCCGAAGCAGGACAAGCTGTTGCGCTATCTGCTGTCGCGCGATGAGACGCCGCGGCTGGTCGATCTGCTGCTGCACCTGCCGGCGAGCGTGATCGACCGCCGGGCGCAGCCGAAGATCCGCGAGGCGGTACAGGGAACCATGGTGACGCTGGAAGTCACCGTGGATCGCCACCGGCCGCCGCCGCCGCGCAATTCCCGCGCGCCCTACCTCGTCTATGCCTCAGACGATACCGGCGACGTGGTGCTGACGTTCTTCCGCGCCAAGCCCGGCTATGTCGAAAAGCTGCTGCCGGTCGGCGAGAAGCGTTACGTTTCCGGTACGCTCCAGATGTATGACGGCATTCCGCAGATCGTGCATCCCGATCGCGTCGTGGATGAAGCAGCGTTTTCAAAACTGTCCGGCATCGATCCTGTCTATCCGCTTACCGAAGGTCTCGCGCTGGGTTCGCTCCGCCGGGCGATCGCGCAGGCGCTGCTAAAGCTGCCGGAACTGCCGGAATGGATCAGTCCGGAAGTGATCCGCCGATGCAGCTTTCCGCCGATCCGGGAAGCGCTGAACCGCGTGCATGTGCCGCTCGAACTCACCGACATTTTGCCCGATGGCCCGTTCTGGTCACGGATGGCGTTCGACGAACTGCTGGCCGGTCAACTGGCGCTGGCGCTGGTGCGCGCGCAATTGCGGCGCCCGGCGGGCGACCGCAACGCCGGCGACGGTCATCTGCGCCACAGGATCATTGACGCGTTGCCTTATGCACTCACCAACTCGCAGCGCGAGGCGATGGCCGCCATCGCCGAGGATCTGCGCCAGCCGGTTAGGATGCTGCGGCTGCTGCAGGGTGACGTCGGCTCCGGCAAGACGGTGGTGGCGCTCTTGGCCGCCGCTGCGGTTACGGAGGTCGGCAAGCAGGCCGCCCTGATGGCGCCGACCGAAATCCTCGCCCGCCAGCATATCAAGACCATCACGCCGCTGGCCGAACGCGCCGGCTTGCGCGTGGCGATCCTGACCGGCCGCGAGAAGGGCAAGGAGCGGCGCGAAATTTTGGCGCGGCTCGAAGCCGGCGAGATCGATTTCCTGGTTGGCACCCACGCGCTGATCCAGGACGACGTGATCTTCAAGGCGCTCGCGCTCGCCGTGGTCGACGAACAACACCGCTTCGGCGTGCGCGAACGGCTGGCGCTGACCAACAAGGGCGAAGCGGTCGACGTGCTGGTCCTGAGCGCGACGCCGATCCCCCGCACGCTGGTGCTCACATATTTCGGCGACATGGACGTCTCCGAGCTGCGCGAGAAGCCGGCCGGCCGCCAGCCGATCGAAACCCGCACTATATCGATGAGCCGCCTCGACGAGGTGACCGATGGCGTCGGCCGCGCGCTACAGGCCGGCAAGCTGGTCTACTGGATCTGCCCGCTGGTAGAGGAATCCGAAGCCGAAGGGACTGAGCACCTCACCAACGCCACGGAGCGGTTTGAAAAGCTGCGGCAACGCTTCGGCGACAGGGTTGGTCTCGTCCACGGGCAGATGAAGGGCACGGAGAAGGACCGCGTGATGGCGCAATTCGCCGCCCACGAGATCGGGCTCCTGGTGGCGACCACGGTGGTCGAGGTCGGCGTCGACGTCCCGGCCGCGACCATCATGGTGATCGAGAACGCCGAGCGCTTCGGGCTCGCGCAATTGCACCAGCTGCGTGGCCGGATCGGGCGCGGCTCGGAGGCGTCTACCTGCCTGCTGCTCTACAAGGAGCCGCTCGGCGAAATGTCGAAGGCGCGGCTGAAGGTGATCCGCGAGACCACCGACGGTTTTCGGATCGCCGAGGAGGACCTGAAGCTGCGCGGCGAAGGCGATGTGCTCGGCATCCGCCAGAGCGGCCTGCCCGGCTATCGCATCGCCCGCTCCGACGTGCATGCCCAACTGATCACGCAGGCCCGCGACGAGGCGCTACGGATCATGAAGGACAATCCAAAACTCAAGGGCGAGCGCGGCGAAGCGCTGCGTTGCCTGCTTTACCTGTACGAACGCGACGAGGCCGTGCCGCTGATCGGTGCGGGATAGCGCGCTCCGGCGGCGGCGATGCGAAACCGGTAGTGCTCGGTGCCCTCGACGATCTTGTCGATCAACGCCTCCAGCGCCCAGAATTTTTCGTGGACATCGAAGGTGACGGCGCGGCTGTCGGTGCAGGAAAACGTACCGAGACGCTGGTGGTAGAGCTTTGCGAGCTTCGGATAGCCCATCGGTTCGGCCATCGCCGACAGCGCGAGGTAGACGGAAAGCTCGTCCGCCAGCGCCGGATGGGCGGCCGCCTCGGTCATCAACCACTGGTAGAGATCGGGATGAAAGTTCGTGAACACGCCGGTAAAGCCGCGCGAACCGGCTTTCATCGCCTCATAGGCAATCGCCGCATTGGCGTTGACGATCGCAAGCGGCGTGCCCCTGGTCAGCGCCACCCGGCGTTTTACCGTTTCGAGGTCGCAGGAGACGTCCTTGAGGATGACGAAGCGGCCGGTACCCGCGCAGAAGGTCAGTTCATCGTCGGTGAGCAGACGGCGATAGGGCGCCGGGCACTCGTAGAGGCCGAGGGGCACTTGCTTTGGCAACCGCGCGAGGAGCCAGCTCAGATCGTCGATGAACTTGCCGCCGCCTTCCCGCTTCGCGTCGAGACGGTTGGTGACGAGCACCATGCCGTCAACCCCGGTGGCGGCAATCGCGGTCAATTCGGCAAGCTGGTCTTCCAGGCTTTCGCTGATGTGGCCGGAAGCGATCACCGGCACGCGGCCGGCGGCGGCCTTCTTGACGAAGGCGGCGAGTTCAACCCGTTCTTCCAGGCTGAGATACTGCATCTCGCTGGACTGGCAGACCGCAAACAGCGCGTCCGAACCGTTGTCGATGTACCATTCCACCAGCCGGCCGAGGCCCGGATAGTCGATCTGGCCGTTTTCCGTAAACGGCGTGATCATCACGGGAATGATGCCTTCGATCTTCTTCGACACGGAGACCCTACTCCACCTTCACCTTTGCGGGCGCCGCCTGCAGCGCGGCCGAATTGGCCACACGCGCCGCGTTCGCCATGCCGGCCAGCGCGCCATTGCGTTTCTGTTGATCGGAGCCGGGCTGCACCACGCCGGCCGACATGATCAGGGTCGCCGCGTCTTCGGTGCTCATGTCGACTTCGATGATCTTGCTCTTCGGGACGTAGAAGAAGAAGCCCGTGGTCGGGTTCGGCGCGCAGGGCAGGAACACCGAGATATGCTCCTCCTGGCCGGGAAGCTGGCTGGCGATGTTCACGCTCGGCGACTGCGAGATCAAAACGATCGACCACATGCCCGGCGAGGGAAATTCGACCAGACCGACCTTGCGAAAGCTCGATCCCTTGCCCGAGAACAGCGTCTCGAACACCTGCTTGAGGCCGCGGTAGATCGCGCGCACCACCGGCATGCGGCCGAGCAGGCGTTCGCCGAGATCGACCAGCGTCCGCCCGATCAGGTTGGCGGTGAGGAAACCGAGCAGCGTCAGCGCCACCACGGCGACGATCAGCCCCGACCCGGGCAGGCCGAATGGCAGGTAGGTTTCCGGCCGGTAGACCGTCGGCACGAACGGACGGACGATGCTGTCGACCCAGTTCACGAACCACCAGGTCAAATAGAGCGTGATCGCGACCGGCCCTGCGACAATCAGTCCGGTCAGGAAATAGTTCCGGAAACGGGCCATCAGCCCGGCATGGTGCGCGTCCGGCAGGGGTTCCTCCGGGGACGCGGTCGGGGGCAGTTCTTCGCGGTTCATCGTGGTTCCAGGTCGGAGCAGCCGGCTTGATCCCAGCTAAGCCATCCTAGCAGATTTTTGAAGGGCTAACGTGACAGTCGATTGACTTGACTATTCGACGGTTACCGATTTGGCGAGATTTCGCGGCTGATCGACGTCGGTCCCCATCACCACGGCGGTATGATAGGCCAGCAGCTGCACCGGGACGGCGTAGACCATCGGGGTGAACGCCGCCGCCATGTCGGGCAGCACGATGGTGACCAGGGATTCGATGGTGGCTTCCGCCGCCCCCTTGGCGTCGGTCATCAGGATGATGTTGCCGCCACGGGCTGCGACTTCCTGCATGTTGGAGACGGTCTTCTCGAACACCCGGTCGAACGGCGCGATTACCACGACCGGCATGTTTTCGTCGATCAGCGCGATCGGCCCGTGCTTGAGTTCGCCGGCGGCATAGCCCTCGGCGTGAATGTAGGAAATTTCCTTCAGCTTCAGCGCGCCTTCCAGCGCCAGCGGATAGCTGGTGCCGCGGCCGAGATAGAGCACGTCCTTTGATTTCGAGATGTCGCGCGCCAATTTTTCGATCTGCGGTTCTGACGTCAGGGCCGCCGCCATCAGCCGCGGAATCTCGACGAGGCCGTGGACGAGTTTTGCCTCGTCCTCCTCCGACAATTCGCCCCGCGCCTTGCCGGCCGCGACCGCGAGCAAGGCCAGCACCATCAACTGGCAGGTGAACGCTTTGGTCGAGGCGACGCCGATCTCGGGGCCGGCCAACGTCTGCAGCACGGTTTCGCTTTCGCGCGCGATCGTCGAGGTCGGCACGTTGACCACGGACACCGTGTGCACGCCCTCGGCCTTGGCGTAGCGCAGCGCAGCCAGCGTATCGGCGGTCTCGCCCGACTGCGAAATGAAGATCGCAAGATCGCCCTTGCGCAAGGGCGCCTCGCGGTAGCGGAATTCCGAGGCGACATCGACCTCGACCGGGACGCGCGCGAACCGCTCGAACCAGTATTTGGCGACGTAGCCGGCATAGCTCGCGGTGCCGCAGGCGGTGATCGAAATGCGCTGAATGTCCTTGAAGTCGAACGGCAGCTTGACCGGCAGCATCACGCGCTCGCTCGCCATGTCGACATATCGGGCAAGGGTATGGCCGACCACTTCCGGCTGCTCGTGGATTTCTTTGGCCATGAAGTGGCGGTAGTTCGCCTTGTCGACCAGCGAGGTCGAGGCCGCGTGCTTGACCGCGTCGCGGCGAACGATCGCGTTGTTCTTGTCGTAGATAACAGCGCCCTTGCGCGTCAGCACGACCCAGTCGCCGTCTTCGAGATAGCTGATCGTATCGGTGAACGGCCCGAGCGCGATCGCATCCGACCCCAGATACATTTCGCCGTCGCCGTGACCGATCGCCAGCGGCGGGCCGTTGCGGGCGCCGATCATCAGGTCGTCGTCGCCTGAGAAGATGAACCCGAGCGCGAACGCGCCGCGCAGTTCCGACAGCGCCGCCCTCACCGCCTCGACCGGCTTGATGCCCTGCTGCAGCAGGCTGTCGACCAGATGCAGAACGATCTCGGTATCGGTCTCGGTCTTGAACACCGTTCCCTTCTTCTCGAGCGCCTCGCGCAACTCGCGAAAGTTCTCGATGATGCCGTTGTGAACCACGGCGACGCGATCGGTCGCATGCGGATGCGCATTGTTCTCGGTCGGCTTGCCGTGGGTGGCCCAGCGGGTGTGCCCGATCCCGGTGTGGCCCGCGAGCGGTTCGGCATCCAGCCGCTTTTCGAGGTTCTTCAGCTTGCCCTCGGCGCGGCGGCGCGCGAGGTGCCCGCCTTCCAGCGTGGCGACGCCTGCGGAATCATAGCCGCGATATTCAAGCCGCTTGAGTGAATCCACCAACAGCTCCGCGACCGGAGCTTTCCCAAGAATGCCGACAATGCCGCACATGCGGTTTTATATCCCCAAAACGACGAAGCGCGTCGCAACCCGCCCGTCTCTTAACGAGAAATACAGTCTGACAGATACTCAATAATTGTTGCGTATTGAGACAGTCTTAAGTGGAAAGCTTAACGGACCACCTAACCAGGGATTAACCTGTCACATCCGCGAGGCGTGCGGAATACGGCTCCGCGATCTCGCGGCATGACCTGCCCGAGCTTTGGCCTTGGTTCCCCCGAAAGAGAGGGAGCAGGGAATGCCGGATGCGCGCTGCACCCGCGGTCTCGCGTGCACTGGGTAGAAGGAAACGCACACGAGCATACAGGTTCAGCGGAGGCAATCCGGCATTCCCTGCGCAATGGCTTTACGGCTTATAACGCGCTCTTCCCGGCGACGAATTCCTTTTGTCACCGTCACCAGCGGATTGAGATTTGTCTTTAGCCCGGTCGGGCCGACGCGTCTCCGCTGGCTTGACATCAGCAACGGATGCCAGAACCACACGACTTCGCCGTACGCAGCGCCCTCACCCGTCACTCCAATCGACGAGATGCCGACTGAGGTTCTGGCGAAGGCCTTGAAACGCCAGTCGTCTGCGCAAACGTAAGATCACTCACGGGAGAACCCGCCCTGCGACCACGATCGCGCCCGACGCCGCTGCGTCCACCGCATCCAACCCCGCGTCCGTGACGATCGCGATACGCCCCTCTTGCCGGGGTGGACGGCCGAAGTGATAGCGGTGATTTGGCCAAAGGTGGAAGCGGAATATTTTTGATTCCGGGGCTTGACACGATTTCGGAAAATCCGAATTGATTTGCCCGTCGTCCCGTAGAATGCCTTGAAATACCGCTGCATCGCTGTCCCGACACCGAGTCCCCTTCGCAAGGCTCCCGAAAGATAGAGGAGTGAATTGAAATCATCGCCGGCAATAGACTTCTCAGCTCTCTCCATCCAAGCCAAGCCGGAGAAGTGATCTCCTTTGTTCTCCGAATACTCAGCCATTTCGATCATCGCCACAGCTGAGCCTATCGCGATGAACTCCTCCAAATAAGCGACGGCTTCACTCTCTTTGTCCTGCCTGAAGAGTTCTCGAGCGACGCCGACATTAAAGCCCAGATCGTCCTCGAACAGTAATTAGTCTCCCGGCTCACTTAGGCTTCCCCGGCCACACGTACTGACGGGTGCAGTCCAGCACTGTCACCGCAATCCGCAACCGGGTCCAGCGCAAAGGCCGCCCGAAGGCGGCCTGTCGGTGGCTTCTGATCGAGGCTGGATGATCAGATCACGCTGAGCTCGGTCGACTTCCGCCGGCGATAGGTCACGTAAGCAACGCTGGCGAAGCCCAGGATCATCATCGCCCACGTGGACGGTTCTGGGACGGCAGCAATGGTTGCGCTGAGGTCATCGATAGAGACATTGCCCTCGGAGCCAAACGGCCGGATGCGGAAGCCGCCAATTCCATTGGTCGAGTCCACACTGTAGCGGGTGTATTTGCGGTCTGCGAAATCATAGCCGTTGTTGCTGCCGTTATCGGCCGACGGATCCTGCGCTACCACGGGTAAGACCGTGCCGAACAGCGTATGGCCGTCCTTGTCGAACACTTCGAGCAACTGGTCGAGACCGCTCGTGTAATTCAGCATGTCAAACGAGAAATTGGTGATTGTCGCCGCGAATGCGGCATTGAAGAATATCCCGACCGCGCGACCGTCGTCACTGTTGCCGTCATAAATGGTCAGGCCCGTGACGTTGTTGCCGCGTTCGTTCGGGTTGGCGAAGAAGGGCTTGGCATTGCTGTTCTGACCAAACCAACCGCTTTGCCAGTCGGCGAAGTTCGGACTATCGAAGCTTTCAGTGAGGACTGCGGCGTGCGCCGAACCGGCCACGCAAACGAAGCCGAACGTCGCCAGAAAACGGAAAAACTTATTCATCGAACGAGATCTCCTGTCATGCAGCGGCTCTGCCGCTTGCCAGGAGTGTGGATCGTCTGTCGCGTCAATGTCGCGTCAGTATTAATAAGGTTTTATGAAAGTCCATCTTCATCTATAAGGTCGACCCGCTAAAGAAAGACGCGGCCAGGTTGACGGAAACCCTCTCACTCACAGTGGCAGCACCGTGATACGCCGCTTCAGCGGACCGTCAGGCCAATCGGAATTACGGTGACAGACCGGCGAGTTTTCGCCCAGCAATGCCCGCTGGCAGGTTGCGAGGTGGTATCTGCGGCGGCGATCGACCGCGCGGACACGTTGACGGTGCCCTTGACGACTTGCAGGGCTAATCGGGATGCGGAACCATGATTTAGATCAAGATGGTCGCTCGACAGCCGCCCAACGAATTCGCACAGTAAAGTTGTTCAACCCGTTTTTCTGGGCTGGACTCTTCGCGGCTGGGTCGCCGCGCTGGGGTCACCACCGCGATCCCAACCCTGCCGCCGCTTGCCGTTCGGTGATCTGGAGCATGTCACCATGAAACGCCGTCTCGCTGCTTTCGCAATCGTCGCCAGCCTGTACGCACCGGTTGCGCCCGCCAACGATGCCTTGGAGGCCAAGGTGCGGGCCTACGTTCCGGTCGTCTCCCTCGCCAAAGTATGTGACATCAGGATCAATGACGCCACCTCGGGTGACCACCGCGCCATGCTCGAAGCGGTGAAATCCGACCCGAACGCCAACAAGCTCGCCTACCGCCTCCATTACGAAACGCAGACGGCCTACATCAAGGCCCGCGACGGAGGTCAACGGGTCGCCTTCTGCAGGGACTTCATCGCAGCCAACAGCCAATACGCCAAGGCGCGCTTTACCGCCGTGGTCGAGGGCCACATGAGCGACGTCAGCACTGGTGTGCAGAAAGCGATTGCCCACAACGTCTGCGGTGCTCCCCCCGTCAAGCTGTCCAAGGCCGACTGGAAACCGTACGCGCAGATCAAGAAGATGCTTCAGAACGAGCAAAAGTTGGCCAAGGAAAACGCCGAGACGAACGGCTGGAACGTCACCGAGGAAACAACGGCGGTCACGGAACAGTTCTGCGCGGCGGTAAAAACCCCATGAGCATCACCGCCCGGCGGCATTGAACCGGCGGCGGCCGGCATTCGCAGCTTTGATTGAAAATGGCGCGCCATGGTAAGATTTTGTGCGATTTGATGCGGCCCTTAACGTCAGTCGGACGCGGCAACCCGATGGCCTTCGCGCTCGGGATCGCCTTCAACCGCGTCTTCGCCGTGCGCGTCTGCCGGCGCCGGTGCGCCGCGGAATCGAATGACGATCGCGATGATGTCGACATCGACCTTGAGCAGATCGAGGTCGCGCGTCATCTCGCGTAGTTCCTGGCCCTTGCGGGCAAATTCCTCGGAGACGTCGATGGCCATGTTGCGCTCGGTGACCCCACCCGAACTGCCGACGAACATCTTGGCCTTGATCCACGTCAGCCGCGCCCGATGGGTATCGCGGGTGAACTTCTTTTCCACGAATTGCCGCCGGGCTTCAACATAGGCCGCCAGCAATTCCACGTCGGACATCTTGTACAGGGCTTCGGCTGAAAGGCTCATGGCACCGGACTGAGGCTTGTTGAGATCGTGGTGAACGCGCCAGGCGAACGCGCCGCCAGGGAATTTCGATCAGAACCTTGTCCCCAGAATATTTGACGCGCCGCCTCTCTACCAGACGGAATCTCTGCATGTATCATACCGGAATTCCGAATCAGCGGAGGGACCGGCCATGGCGAAAAACATGGTGCGAAAGCGCGCCAAAAAAGCACAACGGCGCAAACAGGTGGTGGCGCAGAAGCGACGGGCCGAGGCACTGGAGGCAGGTCTGCCCGCCCGTGTGCTCCGGGCCGCCCAGGGCCCATTCAACATTGCTTTCTTACCGAGTCCGTGTTCGACGTTGGTGTAGGGACGCTGGTTCTGGCGCGCGGCGCCACGCAGCACTACCTTGCGGCAGGTTCGTTTCTGATCGACGTGTTCTATCTCGGCATCAAGGATGTGATGTTCAAATCCCTCGAAAGCGAGGATTTCAAGATGTACATGGACTCGATGGAAGCCGGGTCGCCCATGGTTGCCGTCGATCCGGGTTACGCGCGCAAGCTGCTGCGCGATCTCGCCGTGTGGTCGCAATCGATAGGCTTTGCGCCGCACCGGGACTTCGCGGCGGTGGAGCCGATATTCGGCGACGTGAGCGCGGACGCCAGCGACGCGGTGTTTCGGTTCGGTCGCGACGGCAAGCCTGTCTATATGCCCGGCCCGGGCGATACCGCTGCCTCGATGCGGCGGCGGATCGAGCAACTGCAGAAGTATCTCGGCGATCACGGTTTTGAGACCGCGGCCTAAGATGTAAGCTTCAACGGCGCGTTACGGCGTTACGGTGGCAGTTAATCTGCCGCTGGCCCATTGCAATTGAGTGCACTGCAATTGAGTGCACTGTCAACGTAATCCCTGTACCAGCCTATCCAGAAGCTTTGGGGGCTCCCAGTGAGATAATTATGGGCATTGGAGCACCTTTCGAGAAGCTTGGTTGATGCATCCTACCTATGTGCCTTGAGCCTCTTGATGATGGCCTTGGTACTCTCGCCACGGTCCTTGAACAAGTCCTCCAGTGCCATCTCACAGAGCTGGTAGGCATCGAGCACGGCGGCCTGTGACACCTTCGAGCTGTGTGCACCCAGGTTGCCGATCGTGCGCAATGCATGCGGGGTTTCGGAGTGCTCTTTCGAACCGATCTTGTTCGCGAACATGTCGATGCGTGCAGATAGGTCGAGCACCCTGCGCTTGCCGTCCTTGGCTGCATCCTTCTTCTGAATGCGCGTCTTCGCGACACCGAAATGGTCCATCATACGCTCTAGGCTGGTACGCAGCCGTGATGCGCACACGCTGTAGTCGCCCCAATACAGCTCGAAGGACAGCTTCAGCTCCTTCACCACCTCGGCTGGCGTCTTCTAACGACTGAAATTAGCCGCCACCTTGCTCCTCGCGAATTGAGAGACTTTCCATCAAACTCTCTTCCGACCCGAAAAGAGTGAAAGCGTTCAAATTGTACATCTGAAGTTCCCTGAGCACCTTCCTTCGCTCTGTGTGTGGAAGAACGAACTTGAAAATAACGTCCTGCTGAAATTCCGCTTCGGGATCGTAGGGGCGACACACCTTGGAATGCTCAGAGAAGAACGGCCAGTTTTCTTCCCACGTCGTGCAGATCGTATACTGCGACTGCTGAGCAAAATGGCGCTTCGGGCCTTGCACGTACGGCCCTAATAGCGTGATCGCCGGCGAGTCACTTCCCCCGATCTTCATACCGCCGGGACCACGCTCGCGAAACGCAAATATCGCTATGTCCTCTTCACGAGGTTCACGAAAGGCGAAGTAGGCCGCGACGAATGGAGAGGCACTCCAATCGAGCAATGGCGAAGGGAAACCATGATGGCGAAGGTAAGCCATGTATGCGTAGTGCGGGAAACTTCCGAACGTCATCAACCTTGAGAACGAGTCATACCCGCCGCGAAGATTCGCTTGAATTTCGCTGAAGTCGATACCGTCAGGCCAACTCTGACCGGTATAGGTCTGAACTTCGGTTCTGATTTTTAAGATCGTCTCGTAATAATCTTCGATCTCGACCGTATGCTGACTGCGCTCAAGCGTAGTCTGTAATTCCCACTTCGACGAACCGTGACCTCTGAAGAGCAGCTTAGAGCCTTCTGCCTTGTCCAATAATTCGGCGGTGCGCGTTTTGAATTCTTCCCATGTGCAATTGCCATCGATCATCAAAGTACCTTGCGATAGCTGAAGCTGGCACCCGTTATATACACGTCATAAATTGCGGATGATTGAGTTTAGCCCCGTAAAACGTGCATATCTGACAATTACCTTATTACCGATTGAGACAGCCTTAAGCGGAAAGCTAACAGGCCCTGCCGCTTAACCCTCTTTCGGCTTCTTCGCCCGCATCTTCATCTCGCGATACCGCGCCGCCCCGCCTTCGCGGTTGCTCTGCGGGCTGCGCTCCACGGCCATCGCATCATCAGGCACGTCCTTGGTGATGACGGAGCCCGAACCGATATAGGCGCCGTTGCCGATTTTCACCGGCGCCACCAGCGAGGAGTTGGTGCCGATGAAGGCGCCGGTGCCGATCGTGGTCTTGTGCTTGAAGAAGCCGTCATAGTTGCAGGTGACGGTGCCGGCGCCGAGATTGGCGTTGGGGCCGACATGGGCGTCGCCGACATAGGAGAGATGGTTGACCTTGGCGCCCGCCTCGAGCGTCGCGGCCTTGGTCTCCACGAAGTTGCCGATCCGGACGCCGTCGCCGAGCGAGGTGCCGGGGCGCAGGCGGGCATAGGGGCCGACGGACGCCTTCTTGCCGATCGAGGCCTGCACGATGTGCGAGAACGAATGGATCACCGCGCCGTCGGCAATGGTGACGCCGGGGCCGATCACCACGAACGGCTCGATGGTGACATCGTTGCCGAACGTGGTATCGGCCGCGAGATGGACCGTCTCCGGCGCGATCAGCGTCACCCCGGCATCGAGCGCCGCCTTGCGCAGCCGCGCCTGCATCACCGCTTCCGCTTCGGCGAGCTGTGCCTTGTTGTTGATGCCGCGCACTTCGTCTTCGCTGGTTTCGATCACGACGGCCTCCAATCCCATTTCCCTGACGATGGTAACGGCATCGACCAGATAATACTCGCCCTTGCTGTTGGCATTGCCGATCCGGTCGAGAATTTCCAGCGCACGGTGGCCATCGAACGCCATCACGCCGGCATTGCACAGCGTCACCTTGCGCTCTTCTTCGGTCGCGTCGGCATGCTCGCGGATTGTCACCAGGCGGCCGCCCTCGAGCAGCAGCCGGCCATAGCCGGTCGGATCCGCGGCGCGGAAGCCGAGCACGGCAAGGGCTGCGCCCTGCTCCAGCGGCGCGCGCAGCCGCGTAAAGGTTTCTGCCGAAATCAGCGGCGTGTCGCCGAACGCCACCAGCAGATCATCCGCACCGCGCGCAATCGCCTCGCGGGCGGCCAGCACGGCATGCGCCGTGCCGAGGCGCTCAGCCTGAATGAACGTTGCTACATCGGTGCGGATGCGCTTGACCTCGTCGGCGACCGCCTTGTGGTCCGGCCCGATCACCACCGCGAGGGCTGCGCCCGTTCCGTGCGGGGCCGCGTCCAGCACATGCGCCAGCAGCGACTGGCCGGCGACGGGGTGCAACACCTTCGGCAGCGAGGATCGCATGCGCGTCCCCTCACCGGCCGCAAGCACGACAGTCAGGCTGGATCGAGCGGTCATTCTACTTCCTAGCGGACAATTCGGATGGCGCCGGCCGTCTTTAATTGTTTTCCCCCGGAGATCAAACCGATTCGGCGCCCCGAAAACGTCCGGATTCAAGTGGGCGTCGCTTTTCCTGTTAATGTTTGCCCCTGTGATTCGGCAGGGCCTTGAGGAGGGCCAGGGGCGCTTGGCCAAGAAACCAGACCATCTCGCGGACTTCGAGGCGGATGACACCGGTGGCGTGCTGGGCAACCTGTTGGCCGACGAAGACGAGCTCGACCGCCGCGCGCTGTGGCGGATCGGATCATGGGGCGTCGGCGCCACGGCTGCGGTGATTCTGGCCGTGATGGCCAACCAGTCGTCGCTCGGATTGAAGCGGGAACAGGTCGCCGCCGCCGATCTGGCCCGGCAAGCGCAACAGATCCAGATGGTTGCGAGAGAAACCCAGAACGAGGCGCGACGGCTTGCCGCCGCCATCGACACGCTCAATAGCGATCGCGACAGGCTGTATTCCCGGGTTACCGGTCTGGAACAGGGGCTCGACTCCGTCACCGGGGCCATCGCCCGGCAGGGTTCCGCTGCGGCTTCGCCGCCGGTTGCCAATGCGGAACTGCAGGCCGCCCAAAACCCGCAGCCTTCGCCACCCGTCGCGCCGGTAATAACCACCACGGCCACGGCGCCCGTCGCCGACAAGCCCGTCGCCGACAAACCCGTTGCCGCCACCCCGGAGCCCGCCCCTGCTGCGGTTTACTCCGCCGCAAAGGATGCTGCGAAGACCGACGCGGCCAAAGCGGATAGCGCCAAGCTCGAAACGGCGAAGGCGGAGATGGCAAAAGCGGACATGACAAAAGCGGACTTGGCAAAGTCGGACTTGGTAAAGGTCGAGGCGGCAAAAGCCGACGCCGTCAAGCCGGAGCCCGCAAAACCTTCGCCCGCCACGCCGCTGGTGGCGTTGCAGTCGATGATGGCCCCGCCCGATCCCGCCGCCAGCAAGCTGATCGAGCCGGGCAAGGCGCCAAACCCTGTCATCGCGAGCCCGATCCCCGACGTCGTGGCGGCGGCGCCATCGGCGACCGATGCGGAAACCGACGATGACACCGCGCCAAAAGTCTCGCTGCGGCGAACCGAGTTCGGGGTCGATCTCGGCAGTGCCAATTCGGTGAACGGGCTGCGCGCGTTGTGGCTCGGGCTGTTGAAATCGAGATCGAACGCCCTCCTGACGGCGTTGCGTCCGATCATCGTCATCAAGGAAAACACCAATGGGCTCGGCATGCAGCTTCGCCTGGTAGCCGGTCCGCTTAACGACGCCGGCGCCGCCGCCAGGATCTGCGCCGTCCTGACCGAAAACAAACGGCCTTGCGAGACCGCGATCTTCGAGGGCCAGCGGCTGTCGCTGAAGCCGGATGATTCGCCGCCCACCGCCGCCAAGCCGACGCCGCGCCGGCCCAGCATCGCCAAACGGGCGGCGGCGGTCGTCGAGGAAACAGCGAAGAAGCCGGAACCGCCGCCACCGGCGACGCAGACGACATTATCGTCCTTCTTCAACAGGAAAAGTTCACAATAATCTTTTGACTACAGCGCGTTACGCCGAACTTTTGACAAGCGCTATCGCCATTGGCGAACGCTTGTCCCGGCAGCCAATCCCGACCATATTGCGCCCATGAAAAAATCCCCGTTCCGGCTCACGCCCTATCAAGTCCAATTCCTGTTGGTGGTCGGCTTCGTCACCGTCGGCTACGCGCTTTACCTGCGCTACCTCGCGGTCGAGTTCTCAACCGTCGCGCTGGCCTGCGACGCCGGCCTGCAAAGCATACTGTGCAAGTCGCGGACGCTTGCGACGTACCTTTTCAAGAATTCGGTATTCGGCATCGCCGCGCTGATCATTGCGACGCTTCACGTCATGCGGCCGTCGATCGTGCTGTTGACCGGCGGGCTGATCGCGGCGGGATTCGGGATCGTGCTCTACAATATCGTGCTGTCGGGAATTGCGATCGGCCTGCTCATTTTGGGATTTGCACGGCCCGCGCCCGCCACAGCGTGAGCGCCAGCAGCAGATAGATCGCGCAAGTCCACATCGACTGCCAGTTCTGGTTGCCCTCGTTGAAGCCGGTGAAGAGCGCGGCGGCGACCAGCAGACCGGCAAAGGTAGATTCAGCGATCGGGCGCACGCCCTCCACCGGCCGGTTGAGCAGCATCAGGGCCGCGAACGGCACCACCGCCATGGTCAGCGAGGCGAACGGAAAATCGCGGTAGCGCGGATCGAACGTAAAGCCGAGTGCGGTTTCCGCTGCGATCACCGTGGTGACGACAAGCACGAAACCCAACAGCGCCGTCAGCACCGATTTGGTCCGGAAGTTGCGCGGCCCGAACAATTCGAGGAATGTCGGTAGCGGCCGTCCCGACATCGCAGCGTTCGCGCACAGCAAGGGTGAGGCAATGCCGGCCGCCAGCAGCGCCCCCCATTGCAGCCAGCCGCCGGCGCCGTAGCTCTCATAATACATCTTGTCGACGGCGACCCCGAGCAGCATGCCGGCGGTTGTCGCCGACGTCCCGACCGCGATCCACGCGGCCGGCCGCGGCTTCCACGGCCGCCGCCGCAGCGTCAGCCAGCCCGTCAGGAAGACGAAGGCGCTGAGCGCCATCCCGCTTCCCATCTGCAGTTTCCAGGACGGATAATTGCTGATCGGCTCTCCGGGCGGATATTTCACCGCGCGCTGCGCGTCATCGATCAGGCCCCAATAGCCGCCGACGGTGCCTTCGAGCTGGCGCTTCCACGGCTGGTCGTAGGCCTCGATCAAATTGACCCGAAACTTCTCGCGCTTGGCGAGGTCGAGGATTTCGGACACGACGCGCGCCTGGTTGGTGCGCGACGGCAGCGCGCCTTCGCGCATCCTGCCCGCGCTCGGCCAGCCGGTTTCGCCGATCAGGATTTCCTTGTTCGGAAACGCCACCGCCATCCGCTTGCGGATATCGTCGACATGGCCGGCGGCGTGCTTCGCGCGCACCGGGATGTCTTCCCAGTAAGGCAGGATGTGGATCGTAACGAAGTCGACGGCGTCATATACTTCGCGGTTGCGCAGCCAGAATTCCCAGACATCGGCATAGGTCACGGGGACGGTGACGCGCGACTTGACCGAGCGGATGTGGGCCGCGAGGTCCGATGTCGTCATCTCGCCGCGCAGCAGCACCTCGTTGCCGACCACCAGCGCGGTGATGACGTCAGGGTGTTCCTTGGTCAGTTCGACCGCGACCGAAATCTGGGCGAGATTCTTGATCCGGTTGCTGGAGAGCCAGATTCCCTGGATCACCTTCAGGCCGACCTTGGCGGCCAGCGCCGGAACCTGGTCGAGCCCGTTCTCGATCGAATAGGTCCGCACGCAGTCGGTGATCTTGGCAAGCTGCGCCAGATCCTGCGCGATCTGTTCAGGAAGAATTTGCGTGGACGGAATCAGCGGCGTCTGCGCGCCGCGGAACGGCGCGTAGGAAACGCATTGCAGTTTTGCGCTGGGATCGATCGGCGCGCGCACAAGCGTGATCGGGGTGGCAAGCCACCACCAAAGGGCCGCGATCATACCTAGCGATGAAAGGAGAAGCGCCAGCGGCGTACGAAGAGAAATCGGTTCCATCCTCCGGGCGGGGACCGTCGATTACCCGTTCAACGGCGTTCTGCCAAGATGCACGGTGGTCCTATTGCCCCTCATCCCCTGCGGCAGTTTTACCACCGCCATGATAAAGTTGTGACTTTGCTGGACAAAATCCGAAATACCCGTCATGTGAATCGTCGAGCTTGTCCGCCGCATTGGGGACGAATTTGGGCGGCAACAAGCCAGACCACCACACCAGCCGCGCGCGGCTGGAAACTAATCGGGGAATGTATGCGTCGACGGGTGCTTGATCCAAGAGTTGCGGTTTTGCGGCGCTTCGCCGCTGCCGGCCTGGCCCTCCTGATCGGATCGGCCGGCGCGTTTGCCCAGAGCGGCACCCCGGCGCCCCAGGATCAGTCCGGCAAGCCGCCCGCCAATGCCGCCGACGTCAACAAGGACAATCAGCGCAAGGCCGACGAATTCGTCGAGGCGGCCCAGGCCATCAACGGCCCGGGTGGAAACCCCGAATGCGTCTGGCTCGGCCGCCGCGTGGTTCGCCTGATGTGGCGCGACGACCTCGACACCGCGTTCCGGCATCTCGATCTCTACGACCGGTTCGGCTGCCCCGGCGGCCATGTCCAGGCGGCCTTCCGCTGCCTGACCCGCTTTGGCGGACAGATCGATCCCAAAGTGGCCGAAACCCTCGACAGCCGCATCCACGTCTGCTGGATCAATCCGGGCGCCCAGCCCCAGGCTGCCGCGGCGGCCAACCCGGCGCCTGCGACCGCCGGCAATGCGGCGCCAGCAGCGGCCGCTTCGCCCTCGCCGACCCCCAGCGCCAGCCCCGCCCCGCCGGCGAAATAGCTGCCCGCCATTCAGGATTCGTTCAGCGGAACGATCCTATTTGTCCGGCGTTTGGCGTTTGGATTGGCCGCGCGCTCAAAACGCCGTCCTTAAAAAAGTCATGGCGTCATACCAGTTGTGAATTCGCAGGGCAGGACTATCCTTATGATGCTGCCGTGTCGGTCGAACCTAGGGGACAGGTTCGCTTCCCATCAATCGCAGCCCCGTATGGTTTAGCTGCCAATGCGCGCCGTCGTTGCCGTTCTGCTGTTTGTGACCGCGGCTCACGCCGGGCTGTGGGGCCTGTTTCAGGAAAAGCAGCCGGCACCCGATTTCAGAGGCATTTTGCCAAGCGTCTCCTATGCGCCGTTCGAGGGATCGGCGCATCCCGACGTCGACAATATTCCGCAGATCGAAAAGATCCGCGCCGACCTGAAGAAGCTGTCGACGATCACGCGCGCGATTCGTCTCTACTCCTCGACCGGCGGCGTCGAACTGGTGCCGCCGATCGCCGCCGAGTTCGGCCTGAAGGTCACCGTCGGCGCCTGGATCGACAAGAATTCCGATCGCAACAAACGCGAGATCGAGGCAGCGATCACGCTGGCCAAGCGCAACAGCAACGTCAACGGCATCGTCGTTGGCAACGAAACCATTTTCCGCGGCGAGCAGAAGATCGACGACCTGATCGAGCTGATCAAGCAGGTGAAGAAGTCCGTCAACGTCCCCGTGACGACCGGCGAGATCTGGAACATCTGGCGCGACAATCCGGAGCTTGCTTCCTCCGTCGATTTCATCGCCGCGCACGTGCTGCCCTATTGGGAAAACTTCACCGCCAAGCAGGCCGTCGATCAGGCCGTGGCGATGTTCCAGCTGCTGCGCGACCAGTTTCCGGGAAAACGGATCGTCATTGCCGAATTCGGCTGGCCGAGCGCCGGATACAATTTGAGGAACGCCGAGCCCGGACCGTTCGAACAGGCCTCGGTGCTGCGCAATTTCGTCACCCGCGCCGAAGCCATCGGCATGGACTACAACATCGTCGAGGCGATCGATCAGCCTTGGAAGTTCTTCGAAGGCGGCGTCGGACCCTATTGGGGCATTCTCGATGCGTCCCGCGAACCGAAATTCGCGTGGAGCGGCCCGATCGTGAACGAGAACTACTGGAAGCTGGCGGCGATCGCGCTCCTGGTCGGCATCCTGATGTCGCTGCCGATCCTGCGGCTCGAGCAGCCGACCGTCATGCAGGCCGTGGTGCTTTCAGCCGCGGCCAACGGCGTCGGCGCCTGGGCTTCCACCGTGTTCGCCTACTGGGCCGGGCACTATTTCGTGTTCGGCTCGGCGTTTGCGCTGACGCTCGGCCTGATCCTGCTGGTGCCGCTGGTCCTGATCGCAATGGCGCGCATCGACGAAATCGCGGCGATTGCCTTCGGCCGCGGTCCGCGCCGGCTGATCACGAAGAGCGCGCCGCTGGCGCCAGCCACCATCGGCGAGAACGTCGCCTTCCCGAAAGTCTCGATCCATATCCCCGCCTATTTCGAGCCGGTCGAGATGCTGAAGCAGACGCTGGATGCGGTGTCGCGGCTCGACTATCCGAACTTCGAATGCGTGGTCATCATCAACAACACGCCCGATCCGGAGTTCTGGCAGCCGATTCAGGACCACTGCCGCACGCTCGGTGAGCGCTTCAAGTTCATCAACGCCGAGAAGGTCAAGGGCTTCAAGGCCGGCGCGCTGCGCATCGCCATGGACCGCACCGCGGCGGATGCCGAGATCATCGGCATCATCGACGCCGACTATGTGGTGCAGCCGGACTGGCTGAAGGATCTGGTGCCGGTGTTCGCCGATCCGCGCGTCGGCCTCGTGCAGGCGCCGCAGGAACATCGCGATGGCGACCGTTCGCTGATGCACTACATCATGAACGGCGAGTATGCCGGGTTCTTCGACATCGGCATGGTCCAGCGCAACGAATGCAACGCCATCATCGTGCACGGCACGATGTGCCTGATCCGCCGCGCGGCGATGGACATGGCGGGCGGCTGGGCCGGCGACACCATCTGCGAGGATACTGACCTCGGTCTCGCGATCATCGAGCACGGCTGGCTGACGCATTACACCAACCACCGCTACGGCCATGGCCTGCTGCCGGACACCTATGAGGCCTTCAAGAAGCAGCGCCACCGCTGGGCCTATGGCGGCTTCCAGATCGTCAAGAAGCACTGGCGGCGCTTCCTGCCCGGCGCGAGCCGGTTGACGCCTGATCAGCGCCGCGAATTCTCGCTCGGCTGGCTGAACTGGCTGGGGGCCGAAAGCCTCGGCGTACTGGTGGCGATCCTCAACCTGATCTGGGTGCCGATCGTGGCGTTTGCCGACATCGCCATCCCCGACAAGATTCTCACTTTGCCGATCATCGCCTCCTTTGTCGTCTCGCTGATCCATTTCGTGGCGCTGTATCGGCTCCGCGTGCATGTCAAAGCCGGCCAGATGCTGGGCGCCATGATCGCGGCGATGAGCGTGCAATGGACGGTGTCGCGCGCGGTGGCCCAGGGCCTGATCACCGAGCATCTGCCGTTCGCCCGCACCTCCAAGGGCGGCCTGTCGGTGATGTCGATCGAGTTCCAGGCGTTCTGGGAGGCCGTGCTCGGCGTGCTGCTGCTGATCGGCGCCACCGTGCTGGTCGTGACGAACGGCTACAAGCAGGTGCGCGAGATCTACATCTTCGCCGGCGTCCTGGTGCTGCAGAGCCTGCCGTTCCTGGCCGCCGTCTCGATCGCGCTGCTGGAAAACTCCCGCGCCAATTCCTTCGCCTTCTGGCGCAACAGCGCGGTGCGGACGGCGGAACTGATCGGGCTGCGCCCGGTCAGCCTGCCGGCGGTCGGCAGCCAGTCCCAGCCGGTGGCGTCGGAAATTCGCCGCGAGGCGAACTGACGGTGGATGAAGAGGTCCCGTCCGCTTCAACAAGCCTTGCTAAGCGTCACGGGCACAAAGAAAATTTGGATTACGCGAGTGCCGCTTTTGTCGCGCCGGCACTATTGACCCGCAGGGGCCCTCCCCCTACACAGCGCGGCGAGTGAGCGCGTAGCTCAGGTGGTAGAGCACGTGACTTTTAATCATGGGGTCGAGGGTTCGAGTCCCTCCGCGCTCACCAATGAAATCAAACACTTAGTTCGATTCCTCCGACTCTCACAAGCCGTGGCAGAGGCAGCGCGCATAGCCAACGCAACCTTCATTCTTCCAGGGCCTCGATCACACGCACCACACTTCGGTCGTTGACTCTCTCGGGTGGGACTTTGCGATGCCGACGACTGTCCCGTCTGGAAGCTTGATGCGTGTCGAATGCATTCCCGTCGAATCGGTTGGTGATCGCCCAGCCTCGTGGTTTATCCAAGCACTCCCAGCCGGCCGGGAATCGACATCCGGCGTGGTGTTGCTCTTCCTGCTCGGCCTTGCGTTGCGTAACAGGTTCCGCATGAAACGATCAGCGAGTTATACCAAGAGCAAGCCTCGCCTACGCCGGGGGTGGGTGCACTGTTATTCGTCCCAGCGGCGCAAATGCGCGGGCGGAACGATTGCGTAAGGCTGCCTCAGCTTAGACTTGCCTCGCTATCTCCAGGATGCCATCGCGATCTTGCACGATGGCAACGGACCCTCTCTTTTCGAGCCAGCGAAGTCCAAGCGCCAGTTGCCTCAGGTCGTTTCTGGCGTGGCCGACTGGAAGCTTGCGGGCGCGCCGCAAGGCGTCTGCGGCTTGCCGTTTAATCGGCGACTCTGCTGTCTTTAATTGCTGACGCATCGCGGCCCCGCCCCCACGACGCCAATTAAAATCCCGCGCCGCTCACCCGTCTGTCCGGAACCGGACTCTACATCGAGTTTCGGGAAAAACGGCAGAGCGATGGAACGGATGGCCTCGAAATGAATCTATTATGGCTTCCGGTTCTAGCCCCCAAAGCCCCACCGGAAGAAAACCCCTTCGAGGGTTGACGGCTCCAGCTTCCAACAGGCTGGAGCCGTTTAAGGGTTGTCTGGATGGTGGAATGCCCCTGCACTTCAGCCGCGTCGCTCCCGCGACAGAGGAGCTAGAAATATGGAGCGCAAGCGAGAGCGGCTTCTCATTTGTAATCAGTAATGAGAGTCGCAGTGGTCCTGGACTCCACGGACAACCTGGCTTTGTAGCTTCTTGGCGCTCCATCGATTTCAACAGGCCCGCCATCCGGATAGGTGGATCACCCTTCAAGACGTTTGCGGAAGCCGAGAAGGCCTGTGAGGCCATGGTGGCGCACCTGACCAAATAGTTTCGGATCTGGCGTAGCCCTTGCCCGCCCGGCGGCCTGGGGTTGGATATCCTTGGGGCGAGCGCAATGTCGGAGCGTTCGTCAGGGTGGAGCCGCAAGTTTGACGAGCCGATCGCGCTGGCGGACGGCGGCAAGTTCGTGACCCTGCTCGATTCCGCCGACTACATCACCGGCCTCCCAAGCAAGGAATCCGCCTTGCCGGAATGGCAAGCCGCCATCGAAGCGCTGATGCTGATCGCCAAGTCGAGCAGGCCAACGATGTTCGCTCGGATCGGCGTCCAAGGTTGGCCCCTTCGCGTTGCACCTAACCATCTGAGGCATTGTCGAAAGAAATAAGACTCTGACCGGGTCGCGGTTGACGCGACAGGGCCAATATTCGAAGCCCAGACAAGGCAGCCTGCGACCCCGTGGCCGTTCGCCAACCGGAACAGTTCGGCATCGGAAGCGTTTTTTCGCACGGAAGAAACGCTTTTTGGGGACGCATGTGCTGATGCGAAACGACCGAAATGCGCTTACGCTTAAGTGTCCGGCGTGCAGTCGGGCGACGCTGCATCGGTTTCTTTACATCAAGAACGGTTGCGACATCTTTCAGTGTCGAGACTGCGGACTGGGACGCACCGAGGCATCGAGCTTCGATCCCCTCGCTTATTATGACGATGGCTACTTTTCCGGCCGTCAGTCCGACGGCTACGCCGATTATCGCGGCGCCGAACCCGTGCTACGGCGCGAGTTCGCCCGCACGGTCGAGTTCATCCAGCACCGCAAGCCACAAGGTTGCCTGCTCGAGATCGGTTGCGCCTACGGCTTTTTTCTCGATGAAGCCCGCCGCGCGGGATTTGAGGTGAGTGGCATCGAGCCGGCGGAGTCGGCTGCTGCCCATGCTGGCGATCTCGGCTTGAACGTCGTCTGCGGCATGCTGAACGAAGCGACTCTCGAGCCGCTTGGCACCTTGGATGTTATCGTCCTCCTCGACGTCATCGAGCATCTGCCCGACCCGCAGGAAGCCCTCGCGCTGCTCGCGGACCATCTCCGGCCGGACGGAATCATCGTGCTGACGACCGGAGACTTCGGCTCCTTGGCGGCGCGGTCGACCGGCGCGCACTGGCGCTTGATGACGCCTCCCCAGCACCTGTGGTTCTTTAATCGTGCCAGCATCGCGTCTCTGGCCCATTCGGTCGGCTTTCGCGTCGAGAGTTCCGATTACCCCTGGAAATTCGTGCCGTTCTCGCTGATCGCCTTCCAGGTCGGTCGCATGCTCGGCCGCAAGTTCGCGGCCAGCCCGACCGGCAACCAGTTCGCCATTCCAGTGAACCTGTTCGATGCGATGCGCGTGGTCTTGAGCAAGGCGCCACCATGTCCGGATACGAGCCCCCGATGACAGTCAACCGCGGCCAGATCGCATTGCTGGCGGCGCGTCTCCCGGTTGGGAATCGCGGTGATCGCCTGCGGCCTTGTTGTGGTTTGTTCTTGTTGTGGGTTGATGAGACATGACCGGCCGGATTCGCAATCCCTGGGTCGTTGTCGCGGCGTACAATGAAGCGCCGGTGATCGGCAGCGTCGTGTCCGGTATTCGCCGCGCCGGATACGCGGTCGTCGTGGTCGATGATGGCTCCAGTGACCGGACCGGCGACGTCGCGTTGCTCGCAGGCGCGATAGTGGTCCGGCATCCGGTCAACCTCGGACAGGGCGCCGCGCTGCAGACCGGCATCGACTACGCCCTCGAGCAGCGTGCGGATGCGCTCGTCACGTTCGACGCCGACGGCCAGCACTCCCCCGTGGCCATCGCGGCGCTGCTCGCGGCGATCGAGCCGCCCGGCATCGATTTCGCGCTCGGCAGCCGCTTTCTCGCCGGCGCGACGGCAAATCTGCCGGTGTCGCGCCACATCCTGCTCAGCGCCGCGCTCTGGTTCACACGCGCGAGCACCGGACTTCCGGTCACCGACACCCACAATGGCCTACGGGCGATGACCGCGCGCGGCGCCCGCGCGATCTCCTTGCGACAGAACCGAATGGCGCACGCGTCCGAGATCCTGCACCAGATCGCGCAGAGCCGCCTGCGTTTTGTCGAGGTGCCGGTGAACATCGAGTACAGCGCCTATTCGCTGGCCAAGGGTCAACGCATCACCGATGCGCTGGCCATCCTGATCGATCTGTTTGCGCGGAGGCTCTACCGATGATCGCGCAGCTGTTGTTGACGGCCATTCTGGCGCTGGTTCTGGTCTACGCCTGGTCGGCGCATCGGACGGTGCCGATCATCGGCCTGCTCGCGAGCAGCGCTGCGCTCGCCGGCCTCTACTTCGTCTGGGTACCGGAGCATGCCACCGCCCTTGCGGCCATCGTGGGAATCGGCCGCGGCTCCGACCTCATCCTCTACACCTGGGTCGTGATCAGCCTGCTCATCATGCTCAATTTGCATCTCAAGTTGCGGTTGCAGCTCGATATGATCACGCGGCTGGCGCGCGCCGTCGCGATCGATCGCGCCAAGGAGAGCCGGCGTGAGCCAGGCCCGCCGCGAAAACGTCGCCCGGTCATGTTGGGCCGAAAGGCCGAGGCGCCCCCGATCGAATTGCAGGCGAAGAAGTAGATGCCGTTGCCAAGTCGCGCCGGGACTTGGCGTCAGTCGCCGAGTCCGCGACGATTGGCATAGATCTGGGCGAACGGGCGGCCAAATCGTGTGACCTCATCAACCAGCACGGCCGACGTGCCGTCGGCACAGGGCCAACGCTCGGTGGCGATCAGGTAGTCGGCCTTGCGCAGATCGGTTTCGGCAATCCAGTTGCGACGGAACATCACGCCGGCCAGTTGCTCGCGCCAGCCCAGACAGACCAGCACGCGCGGTGGATCGCCCGCGAACCGGCCTTCGGCGTCAATTCGACTCTCGAGGCGGCGCAGCGCCTCGGGAGCCGCCATGCCCCAATAGTCGAGGTCGAATCGGCCGTAAGCGCCGGCTACGCCGCCTGCCAGACTGTTCATTGCGATATATTCGAGCGGATGAAGGATGACGAGCATCACCACGATGACGGCCGTGTGCGCGACCCCGAGGACCGCGGACACAATCGGGAGGCGTCGCAAGAAGGGCAAGAGGCTCGTCAGCCCGCGCGCGGCCACGATGGCGAGCATTGGGATCACGAACAATACGTGACGGACACCGTCATAGAGCGTCGAGCCCTGCAGGATGAGCACCCCGATGGGCCCGAACGCCGCCACACTGACGACCAGCACCGCGCGCGATTCCACGAGCTCGGCCGCGACTGGTCGCAGTCCCACGACGCCGGACCGACGCAGGGCGCCGAGGGCGGCGCGCATCCACGACCCTGCAGCACCGATCCAGACCGCCATGCCGAGCAACAGCAGCGCCAAAAAGCCCTCGGGCAAACGCGCCACGAGCTGTCCGGGGATGTACCAGGCGGGCAGTTTATCGGTGAACGTGCGCCGGCCCCAGTTCTGGAATTCGAACGAGGTGTCGAGCGTAGCAAAGTGCCGATAGGCCTCGAGGAATTGCATAAGCGGATGTCCAGTCTGCAACCACGGCCAGAGCGCAATCGCCGTCAGCCAGGCGACGAGGATGACGAGCAGCGTATGCAAGGCGATCTGGCGCAATTGGCCACGGCCCGCGCGGCCATGGCGCAGCAGCGCCTCGAGCGCGCACAGGCTCATGCCACCGACGAGGTAGGCGTGCGTGATCACCCCGCCGGTGCGAGTCGCGATGGCGAGGCCAGAGGCAAGGCCGGTCGCAAGGGTCAGGCGCCAGCTCGGCACTTCCTGCCGCAGCATCAGGACGATCGCGAGCGTCGACCAGCTCATGGCGAACAGGAACGGCACGTCAATGGGGGCAAAGAACAGGTTGCCGTACAGGTAGCCGGTCAGCAGGCACAGGGTTAGCGCCGTCAACCCAGCCCAGTGCCCGACCGTGAGCCGGGCCATCGGCACGACGGCGGCGAGCCCAGCGAGGCCGAACAGGAAGGTCATGGCGTGCCGGACCGTGATCGGGCTCGCGAGCTCAAGCGACTGCACGGCCGCGACGAGCATCTGAAACCACGGTCCATACATCCACAGATACTCTTCGACCGTCTCGAACTGAGACCGGTCCGCAAAGGCGCTCGTGTACCAGGCAAGCGCCTTGGGGCCGTAATCGTCGGTGTTGAATTCGTCGGTCGACAGCCCGTAATCCGCGGCGGTCGCAAGCCCGATGACCAAGGCCACGCTCAGCACAAGGAGCACGAGCAACGTCTCGGCATGGCGAGCAGCAAATGCGAGGCCGAGTTTCGGCCTCGCAAACCCAGAGCCGTCGCCATCCACCTGTTCAAGCGCCATGCATTGTCCTTAACTGGTTGCATGACAACGGCACTGGTGCCGCCTGGAAATGTTGTGGGAATTCGCGCGGCGGAATCGCCAACATCGCTACTACCACCAATGCGATCGAGCGGCTGCACGAGGATTTTCAAGCGGCGGATCGAGACGCAGACGGTTCTGCCATCGGCCGACACCGCCGCCTGCATCACATCAGGCGACACCCAGCTAAATCGCTTAATCGGGACCGAACCCCCAGCACACCTCGAGTGTTGTCCTTGGCATGGGCATAACACTCCTGAAGGGAACTTTGTTCCGAAGTTTCAAATCAGGTCTCCTTAGGCGATAGCAATGGCGATCCTTATCACCGGCGGTGCCGGATACATTGGGAGCCACATGGTGTACGAACTTGCCGATGGTGGCGAACTACCCGTCGTGATCGATGATTTTTCGTCGGGCTTCAAATGGGCAATACCATCCGGAGTTTCGGTTTTCGTTGAGGACATCGGGGATCAGCGGCGAGTTGCGCAGCTAATCGCGAAGTTTGGGATTTCAGAGATCATTCATCTTGCGGCTTCTGTCGTTGTGCCGGCCGATCGGCGCCAGCGCAGGGGCAAGTCTGCGAGGCCGTCCCGGGCCCGCACGAAAGAGGCCGCCGACTGAGGCGGCCTTACTTCTCCTGATCCGGCAGCAAGTTTCCCGATGAGGTGGGGGATTGCAGTCCGGGCGATCTCAGCCACTCATTGATGTGAGCGGCCGTCTCAGCCTGGCGAGCCCGCCGTAGAAGTAGTTCCCGGGCCGGGCCGTGAGGGAGCTTATCTGCTGCCTCTTTAAAGCGTCGGGCCTCTTCCGCCAGTCGCTCTTCAAACGTCTTCTCGTTTTTGATGCGTCCCCGTTTTCCCATGGCGCTGCCTCCCTATGAGGCCATTAAAGTTCCCCGCCCTTCAGCCGTCTGTCCGGTACCAGACTCTACATCGAGCTTCGGGAAAAACCGGAACGAGAGGAGCCGGAGTGCGTTTTAGGTACGCGCCGGCTTTGCCGCCTGGCGCATTGGAATGACGGCCCCAGCCTTAAGCCCCCTGCTGGGGCCGTTTCTTTTCTCAAACGAAAGCCCGGCTTTGGGCCGGGCGATTCGCAAACATTCCGAACGTGATGAAACGCGAACATCTTAGATCAGAATAGAACAAACGTCGGTTCGCTTTGTTACCTAGGAATCGGAATTTGGTCCGTAAGAGTACGGATCATGCGCATAGATTAGCCGTCCACGTGCGCTCAAAGAAACGGCCCCAGGGGGAAGGCTGGGGCCGCCAGGTGTGTGCCTCGGGGCAATCAGGATCAAAGGCACTTACCTACAATTCGGGAATAAGTGGCAATGTTCCCGCTCAGATCAGGCGCATCCGTCTACGTGAACAGCAAGAGCGCGAATCCGGTGGCTGCCAGTAGGGCCAACCAGATCAGCGAGAACCGGAAGTACAAGGTGCTGCGATCCATGGCGTTCAACAAACATTCCCCGTGAATAAATCCCTTGAGATAGGTCAATGGTCGGCCTCGAATTAGAGCGCGGGACCGAAGGGCGACAACCTCCCCGACAAGGAAGCTGCTTGGCGGCAGGCTACCATCACCGCTGGCGAGATTTTCAAAGCCATAGACGGCAATCTTAGGCCCGGTCGACCTTGGAGGTGACCGACGAAGCCAGACGGCCGCTATATATTATTCACATCGAAGCCAAGCAGATGGAGTAACGCCGCCACGGTTGGCAGCCCTCGAAAGTCGAGGCGGCCCGACGCACGACGTTGCCGGACGACATACGCCGGGCCTTACCACTGCGGTTCACCCACCGGAATGGCCTATTCAAGCTGGGTGTGATTCTTGGCAGAATTGCGCGTCATGCAGAAACCCGCCGGGTTGAGATCGGCGGGTTTCGCACTCTCGCGGGGGCTTGGGCGGGTTTCCGCGATTGGGAAATTCGTAGCAACCTGAGACTAACGATTTCTTAAGCTTGCATCGGATGCCAGTGAGCCCCGCTTCCTCGCGGCAAAGCTAGCCAGCGCCATTGGGCAGGTGCTCGGGCGCTGTAGACTGCAAGACG
This sequence comes from Bradyrhizobium algeriense, assembly GCF_036924595.1. Classification (NCBI taxonomy): domain Bacteria; kingdom Pseudomonadati; phylum Pseudomonadota; class Alphaproteobacteria; order Hyphomicrobiales; family Nitrobacteraceae; genus Bradyrhizobium; species Bradyrhizobium algeriense. The sequence continues at coordinate 3,242,492 of NZ_JAZHRV010000001.1, forward strand.
CCGCCAACCAAAATACGGCCCCAGCGGGCTTGGGGGCTGGGGCCGCAAGTAAGGATTATGCGTCAGTGCCGAGAAACAAGTTCGGCACATCCACTTGATAGCAAATGGCAGGGTACCCCGTACCTGCTCTATTGGGTGTCCAATCGGATCTTTTGGGGTGCCCCTTCAGGAAGCTGCGATGCGGGCCCGCCAGCGTGAACCGGCGGGCTAACCCTCAATTCGCTATGCGAGGTTCGAGGGCGAGAAGTTCTGGCGAGATTGATTGCGCGTCCGCGCCCGCGCAAGAATGTGCATCGCCTTGGCGTCGGATATCTTCGTGGTTCCGCGGCATTCGCGTCTCCACCAAGCGCGTGATTGCGCCGGCAGATGCAGCGATCACATTGGGCAGCGTTGTCGCCCTCTACGTCATCGTGCGGCCCATCATCACCGCGTTGCAAAGCTCATTCCTTGGGGTCGTCCCGCTGCTCCCTGACGGGCTCAGTCGTCGGGAATATGCGCTCGTATATCGCGCGGGCCTCTCGAATTAAACGAGCCCGGTCGAGATCAGACTTTGGGATAAATCGCACAACTTCGCCCATGTGAGCTCCAAGACAGGATGCGACAGGGGATGCGAACATCATGCCAAACGGAGGGCGCGGGACCGAGGCCCCGCGTCCCGCCGGTCGTCGTCACCACAAGCCGCTGTTGAGGCCGCTTTCCAGCACGCCGCAAGGGTTCAGAGCCATCCTGGTGAAATGCGTAGGACCGCCTGATCGAGATCCCCATCCGAACTGCTGGCACTGTGCTGTCGCAGGATAGACGTTTGCGGCCTGCACCAGCGCATATCCCGCCGTGTTCGGATGGACGCCATCATTTGTGTAGGGCGGCGAAGGCACGACAAGCCGTGGTGCCGCTGGATAGACTCCCGGACTGAAGCTGGTACGATATCTGCGCATTTAGACGTGCACAGCGCGGCTCTGTTGGCTGGGTTGATCTGCGGCCGAATTGCCTTGAAGTTATTGATTACAGCAAAGGCGTTAGTTGAGTTGGTCGAGAGAGCCTTACTTGCGGATTGCTGATGAATTATTGTTTGCAACTTTAGTGTTATTGCGGAGACGAAATTGCTGATCCCGCTTCATGCGGCCCCGTTACTAAGGAATGTGCGCCGCTTTTTTGGAGGTCCGGCGAGTCCCGCCGACATCGCATTTGAGCAAGAGGTTCTTTGTGCGAGTGAAGATTCGGAACTCAACCCGTCAGTTTTCCTGGATGGCCAGATTGAAAAAATTCTTGGAACACCGGCCGAGTCTCATCTGGACGCCGAAATAGATCACGTCTTGCGTAGAACCGTCAGAAGCGCGCCAACGATCGCCTACCACATCAAAGACGCCGTACTGTTGGATGGCAGCATCTATGCAGGGCGCATGAGGCACGTGATCGGGAAAAAGAACGCTGCGCTAAGCAAGAAGATTGTCCACCTTGATACCGGCGCTATCTCCAGTTCTGCAGCCGGAAGCACCTATTTCGGTCATTGGCTTGCCGATGATGTTCTCGCTTACATGCTTGCGGAACGATACAGCAAGCCGGTTTGCTGTTCGCCGAATTCGTCCTTTGAACACAGGCCACTATACGCACGGATCTTCGGACAGGATTGGACTGCGACAGACCGGGCTCACATTGAACACTTGATTCTTTTTCAAGACTTCGCACAAACATCGCTCAAGAGGCATCGTCAACTTGAGCTGCGGCGCAAGATACTGGCGCAATTTGAGCCTTCCGTCGGCAACTATCTAATATACCTGAAGCGCGGCAACACCGGAGCGTCGCGACCGGTCGCAAACGAACAAGAGATCATTGACGAGCTTTCCCGCAGGGGATTTACAATTCTGGACATTAGGACGGATAGCCTTGATCGAATTTTGTCCCACCTCGTCTCAGCCAAAATAGTAGTTTCAGTTGAGGGAAGCCAAACATACCACGGCGCTTATTCGCTTCCGCGAGGAAGCGCCCTCCTTCTTCTTCAGCCTCCGGGCCGGTTTACTGCGACGCAGCGGGACTGGAGTGAAAACATCGGCGTAAGATTTGGCTTCGTCGTCGGCGACCAGAGGGAGAACTCCACTTATTTCCCGCTCAACGACATTCTGAAAACCGTGGACTTATTCTTCAAGGATAAAGCGTAAAGTGAGACTTCCTGCCGGAAGTCTTTTTGGCTCCCAGGTGCACATCTGCGCATACATGTACCCGCCCATCCCTTATGCAGCGTGATGCCCAATGTTTTCATCGAACGCATGTTCTTTGCGCACGCTTATTTGTCTCGGAAACGTAATATTCTGCGTAAGCACCTAGGAGTATCCGCCATGCTTATCGGCCTTGGAATCCTTGCTACACTAATGTTCATCGCGGTCACCGCAGTTAGTGCTTCACAACGCTGAAGGCTCGGTACCCTGCCATCGAGTGCCTCGATCGTTAATTCCTGAATTAACTCGCAGCGCGGACATCAAGCTTAACAGACGACTTTTGTTGCGATGCCATTCAGATCGTCTAGTGACTAGACACCGGACAATTTCCTGATGTCCGAACCCACACCGGCAATACCCTCAAGCGATCATACTCCGCTTGACGGCATTGTTCTAAGCGCAAAGTCACGGCACTCGCCGCGTGATCAGAGAACAGTTCGAGACTAGAAAGACCGCCTTCTGGCGGTTTTTTGTTTAGCATGTCGGAACAATGGCGCGGACTTTGCCAGGCCGGGTCGATAAACTCTGCGACCATGGAACTTATTCTGATCCAAATTATCGACGCGTGGCGTAGAGGCAGCGTGCTTGCAAAGCTAATGAGCTTTGCCTCGATCGGCGTGTTAAATGTCGCCGTGGACGCCACCGTATTCACTGTCGCCTACAAGCTGCTGCAGCTGCCACTGATCATGTCCAACGTTCTGGCCTGGGCAGTAGCCGTCACCGGCTCTTACGCAATGAACACAAAGATCACGTTCGGTCGAGAAACCGGAGGAGCATTTAGCTGGCGCCATTATTTCCGCTTTGCGGCCTCAGGCATTTTAGGCGTGATCGTGGCAACAACCACCCTCGTGGTACTCTCCCACTATGCCGGCGTGTTGACATCAAAACTCGTCTCCATCGTTGTGGCCTTCGGCGTGAACTTTTCCATGTCGCATTTTGTGGTGTTTCGCGGGAACACTGCAGATGCGAAACGCCCTTGAGAATATTTCATCAATCTAGCTGATACAGCTAACCTACTGTGAGAATTGCATGCGAAGTGCGCCCGATTTGCTGCTGGGTCTTCCCATCTCAATGCCGTTGGTTCTGGATATGGATGGGACGCTGATTGCAGGTGACATGCTCTTCAAGAGCTTTATCGCCAATATTCGCCGCAATCCGCTAATTGCGATAAGCTGTGCCGGATGGTTGACGCGCGGTCGCGCCTTCCTGAAAAGTCAACTCGCTGCGCGATATCACGTCGAATGGGCAAGCGTACAATTTCACAAGGAGGTGGTCGACTTGGCAATTCGTGAGAAGAATGCAGGCCGAACGGTCGTCATTGCAACAGCCGCCGATGTTGCGATCGCCACAACGGTAGCATCCAAGCTCGGATTTATTGATCGTGTATTCGCGTCTGACGGCGAAAGAAACTACAAGGGTGCCGCAAAAGCACGGATCTTGGAAGAAGCGTTCCCCGGGGGTTTCATTTACGCGGGAGACAGTGCCGCCGACTTGGCAATCTGGAAGCAGGCATCCGGAATAGTGCTCGTGAATGTACGGGAATCGGTCGCTGACGCGGCCCGGAAATTAGAGCGACCTGTGCTGGAACTATCCGCACACATCAAGGTGGGCGCCGTTTTGTAAGCCTCGAACGCGAACCCGCCCACGGTGCGGTTAGTCAGTTCGGCTATCCTTGGCGCGGATTATCGTTGAGCCAGATGTCTCAACAGCTCGGTCCAGCGACGTCCCATCCCAATCGTATTCGGAAAGAAAGAGCCGGGAAAAGTGGAAAAGCGCTCCCCGGCGGTCGCGCAATTTAACCGTGATTAAATCGATTGACCTTGGTTCCGGATGGTGACATTATTGCCACATTCAACTATTAAATTAAACAGATTAAACAGGCGTCGCTTTTTTGCTGCCAGAACATCCTCGGGCCGCTTTCCGGTCGGCGCCTTTTTGTTAATGACTATCGAGCTTGGAGCGATGCCTCATGCATACGCGATCCAAAAGATATCTTCGACGCCACCGCGCACGATTGAGAGCGGAACGTCGGGCGTCGTTCACGCCGTTTCTTCAGTGTGGAAACCGACTGGTCCAAAAGATTGCCGTCGGGATGAAGAAACGTTGGCCTGACATCGCTGGATATTCCCGCGCGGACGACCTGAGCGACGGGGGCGGACGAAAGCGGGGCGGTCGCGCCTCGCCAAGCCTGATCCTCAACAAGGCTGATCTTCAACAAGCCTGATCCTCTACCGGCATCAGCATTAAAGGCCGCCTCCGGGCGGCCTTTTGTTTTCCCGCCTCGGGCTGCCAACCTCTGCTCCGCTGAATGCGCGGCGGTTGCCTGTTCAGCCGCCATTGCGTGATAGTCTCCTTCCTGTGTCGCCTACCGACTGCCGCAGGAACGTCGCTCCGGAAGGACGTCATAATTTCGGTAGGCCGGGCCTTCCCGAGCGCACACACAGCATCGATATGGAAACGCACTTTCCCCTGGCCATTTCCGGAGCGAAGATCGGCCGCAGGGAGATTGAGTGTTCACCGGAGGGACCGAAAGATGTTCGCCAGCATTGCCGGCATAGCCCTCGCGCTACAATTTGGAGTACCAGCCCATTCGCCTAACGAAAGCACGCCCTTGGCCCATGAAATCCGGTACCGCCGTGACGGCCGTCCGCCGCCGTGCGGCCACGGTTACGATCTCGATGAGCGGGACGGCAAGTGCTACCCGAACGGGACGGTGCCGCCGCGGTTTCAATCGGGCCGGTATTATCCCCTGGAGTACGGCGGCGGCCGGCGCCCGGTACCATGTGGTCACGGCGCAGACAGCGATATTCGCGATGGGCTCTGCTACCCGACGGGCACGGTGCCGCGGCAGTATCAGGAAGGCCGCCCGGGCTATCACTATCGACGAAACGGCTACTACGAAATGCGCTAGCGCGGCGACGCTAAACAGCTGTTCGCCGTACAGCGGCTGTCCCGTGGCGGCCGTTGCAGGGATTTGACTTCCGATACTTGAAATGCGTTCACCGGATATTCAGCGCGCGTTTTGTATGGACGCAACGCAGCGACCGGTAAGCACGTCGTGGAGACGCCGGCAGCTTCTGGTTTGATCGGAGAAGGACCATGATCGTCAGCATTGCCGCCGCAGCACTGGCCGTTCAGTTGAGCATGACGCCTGGAAGCGCTGTTGCACCCGTCTTGGATGCACCTGTCTTGCCTCAAGCCGTGCAATACGGTGTCCCCGCCCATCCGCCGCCATGCGGCCATGGCTGGGATCTGAGCGCGCGCGATGGCCTCTGCTATCCGAACGGCTATCTGCCGCCGCAGGACCAGGCCGCAAGGCAATATCCGCGTTACTATCGCGGCGGCCGCTACCCCGTTCCTTGTGGCCATGGCGCCGACCTCGATGTCAGGGATGGCCAATGTTACCCGAACGGGATGGTACCGCCGCAATATCAGCAGGGGCGTCAACAGTATTACGGCGACGGGTACTACCAACGCCCGCCGCGGGGCCGGTACTACTATCGGGACTGAGCCTTCCGGTCGACTGAAGCGGATCGGGAACGGGAAAGCACCTGCAAGCGCGCTTGCCGGAGCGCTACGGTCGGCGGCGCAGCTCCGCGACAGCTTCGGCAACCACCGCGACGAGCGAAGCCATGGTGTACGGCTTCGGCAGCCATCCGAGCGGGGCATAGGGTTCGGCGCGTCCGCGCGTGTGCGCATCGTCATGCGCGGTCGCAAAGATGCAGCGAATGGCGAAGTCCTGATAGAGTTGCCGTGCGGCGTCGATGCCGTCGCGGGTGCTGGCGAGACGAATGTCCATCACGGCGAGCGTCGGTTGCGCCTCGCCGGCCAGCGCGACGGCTTCCTCGGCGGTCATGGCCGGCCCGACAACCTCAAAGCCGGCTGCCGTCAGCGCGACTTCGGTTTGCATGGCGATCAGAAAATCATCCTCGACGACGAGAACGCGTAGCGGGCCCTTCTTGTCTTCTATCCGCCGAGCCTCTTCGGCAGGCGGCGGGTTCCGGTCCGGCTTGGACGGCAACGCAAAATGCCCTGCGCGCTGCTGAGGCGTCATCGATCACCGCTCTAGATTTTCGCAGCGGGGAAATCGAGGCACGCCCGCGAGGGATTTTTCGTGACGTAGAGCGTTCCGTGCAGCTGGCGCGCGAGGCCGAGCACGAGTTGCAGTCCGGACGAGGTCTTGCGTACCTCCTCGAGGTCGAACCCTTCCCCGTCATCCTCGACGCAGAGCGCCAGCCGCCCGCCCTCGCCGGTCAAGTTGACCCGGACGCCCTGCCTCGCATGATCCTTGACGCCGTGCTTTACGGCGTTTGTCAGCAGCTCGTTCAATATCAGTGCGAGCGGCATCGCCACGTCGTTGGAAAGCACGCCGCGCGCAATGCCGCATTCAATTCGCGCATCCGGCAGCAATTGCCGGATGGTTTCGCAGACCGCCGGCAGGAATTCTTCCGCTGCGAAATGGCTTGCATCGCTGCGGCCGTACAGCACACGCTGCGCCGCCGCCATCGCCGCGATCCGCGCGCTGGCTTCCTTCAGGACTTTCCGCGCCTCCTCGCTGTGCGCGGTCCTTGCCGCGCAGAACAGCAGCGACTGCAGCATCTGCATGTTGTTCTTGGTGCGATGGTTGAGTTCATCGAGCAGAAGCCGCTGCTGGGTTTCCGCCTGCCGCCGCTCGCTGATATCCACCAGCATGTTGATGGCGCCGGTGATCCTGCCGAAAGCATCCCGCAGCGGCGTCGGGAACGGAATGAAGGGCACCCGTGTCCCGTCCGGCCGCTCGGCGACCGCTTCGGCGCCACGCACGGCGCGCCCTTCCCTGAGCGCGATAGCCATCGGACACTCATCGTGCGGGAGCGGCGTGCCGTCCGGCATGAACAGCTTCCAGGTGACGCACCATTCGTCGCTGCCGAGTGTCGGCGTCCGGCCGGAGAATTCGACCGCCGCCTGGTTGAAATAGGTAATTTTCCCCTGCGCGTCGGTCGTGTAGATCGCGGCCGGTATAGCCGCGAGCAATTCGGTGAGACGCTGCTCGCTCTCCCGAAGCTTGCGTTCGGCGTCCTTGCGATCGGTGATGTCGCGGGCGATCTTCGATGCGCCGACAATGCGCCCCGTGCCGTCGCACACGGGCGAGACGGTCAGCGAAATATCCAGAAGGCTGCCGTCCTTGCGCCGGCGAACGGTTTCATAATGGTGGATGCGTTCGCCGCGCGCGATGCGCGCGAGTATCCCGAGTTCCTCATCCTCGTGTCCTGGCGGGAAAAGAATGGTCACGGGCTTGCCGATCGCCTCGCCGGCCGTATAGCCGAACAGCCGCTCGGCGCCTGGATTCCAGCTCCGGATGATCCCGTCCAGGTCCTTGCTGATGATCGCATCGTCGGAGGATTCCACGATGGACACGAGCTGCCTCGCACGCTCTTCGGCGGCGCACCGCGCCTGTTCCGTCCTCAATCTCGCGATGCCGAAGCCCAGTTGCCGCGCCAGCGTCAACGCGACGTCGATCTCCGGTTCGACGAAGTGATGCGGCCTGTCGTAATAGGCCATGAACTTTCCGGCGAGCCGGCCGCCGATCATGATCGGAATAAAAGCAACCGCTGCGATATGTTCTTGCGCGATCGTTTCCTTGAGCGCATCCGAAAGTGCTGAAACGCCGATATCCTCGAAGGTGACCGGACGCGGATTTGCTTCGTCCCTGTTCCATGGCGAATGGCCTTCGACGGCCATCCGGTACCCGTCCGACAGGCCCCGCCATCCGACGAAACGCATCGCATCGCTGTCGTCAAACAGGAGGATGGAGGCGCGCTCGCAGGCGAGTGCCGCGAGGATGGCATCCAGGCCGGCGTCGTAAACATCTGGAAGTGACGTGGCGTATTGGAGCTTTTCGGAGAAGTGGAACAGGGCCGCCTGCTCTTGGCTGCGGCGCGCCAGCGCCTGTTCGGCTTTGACAGCCAGCCTCTCTTCGCGCGCGCGCAGCCTTCGTTCGCGAAGCGCCCGAGCGACGTCCGGAGTGGCGGACTGGCCCGGCGGGGAAAGAGTCTTGGCCGTCCGTTGCTGGATGTTCATTCCCGCTAATCCTGCCCCGTGGGGGCAATCTTGCATCACACGATACTCGGCATCAGCACATGCAGGATCAGCACGCATGACCGCCAAGCTCTTAAGTCCAGCAAGAGAAAATCGTTCCCCGCGAAGGCCGGGCATCGAAACGGCCGTTTCCTTGCGTGGTCGCTGCTTGCGGAATGGATCGCAATTCGACCGATAGAGCATGATCTCCGGGCAAACGCTCCGCGTTTGTCGCGAGGGAAAACCCGGCGGGGGCTACTTTTCCGGATCACGCTCTAGCAACCCCGGCAGATCCCCGTGAAACTGCTCACCTCCGGTCGCGTCCGCCGCCGAACCGGCGGCTTTTGCTGGCGAGCCTGACGCGGGCTGATGATCCGCTGCGAAGCGCCCGCATAGGGCGGCGTCACCAGGCGTGCCCGCGCCGGCTGATCAACCGATCCGTAGGAGACGGGCGGCGGTGGAGGGTTGGGCCTGAGCGGCGGGATATTCGCGGCGTTGCCGATGCCGCTGGGATCGGAGAGCGCCCTGGGATTGGCCGGGCCGAACGGTACACCTGATATCGACGAGTTGCCGGCGCCGGCCGAGCCGGCTGGCGGCGTCAATTGTGCGAATGCCCTGGCGGGGGCGATCAGGGCGAGCGCCACGAAAAGAACAAGCGCCGGATTGCGGGACATCGAGATCGCTCCAGGAGGCCCTCATGCAACGATCATATGGGGCGCGCGTTCCGTTGGCTCCAGATCCTTGGCTCCAGATCCTCTGCTTCCAGCGCGTCGGCTTTTTCTGCCGTCCGTCCTGCTACGGAGTAGGCGTCGGCGAAAGAATCAGACCTAATCATGGCGCGGTCACGTTTTGAGATTTCGGCGGCAATGAACCAGCCTGAGGTCCTCGATTCCGATATCCACGCCCTGCAGCAGTGGCTGCGCGCTGCCTGGCGGCAGCTTGGCGATCCCTCCCTCACCACCTTCAGCCGGCGCGAGTTGCGCAACCAGATGAAGCAGTGCAGCGCCGACCTGCGGGCACGGCTGCAGATGGCGGCCGAACAACAGTCCGAGCCGGTCCAGCAACCGATCCCGGCCTACTCCCGGCCAGCGCTGCGAATCCTTTCATGGTGACGGAACAAGGTCAGGCGCCTGCCGTTCGGCCGCCAGCCACGAACACAGCGCTGACGGCACCGCGCCGATGAGGCCAAGCAGCAGGACATACGGACCGTGGCCGAAGCCGATCCAGAACGCCGCTGCAAACGGCAGGTAGCTGATCGTGTAGCCGAACAGCGCCGTGAGCGCGATGCGGTACGAGACGTTGCGCCTTGCCAGCGCATGGTCGAACCACGCGGCCGATAGCGCCGGGATCAACCCGACCAGATATATCGTCGGCAGCATCATGATTTGGGCGACATCGAACGTGGTCGGGCTGCCCGCAAGCCAATTGGCAATCTGCAGCATCACCCAGAACGCGACGATGAAGCCAAGCGGCGGCGCGACGGCGGCGAAGATCAGAAAGCGTTTCATGCTGATAGTCCGTGGTTGCTAATCTTGGCCCGAACCGTAGCGCTGCGTCGTTCGTTGCCGCTGTGATGCCACTCACGCTGGCGGGTGCCCAAGCTCCGCCCGATAGTCACAGGCGCATTGGGGGGAATCTGCGATGACGAGAACTGGCCTATGCCAGTTGCAGCCGATCCGCGGCGAGGCCGCGCCCTACCCGAGTTGCGCCGTCAAAGGCTAGATTTCTGATTTGATGCGTTTTCCTGCCGCGAACCGGCCTCCACTTCGCTGGAAAACGCTATGCGCCACCCTGTTGATAACCCCAACGCCCCGGGGCCGGCGTCGAAACAGGCCGCCATGGTGTGCTATCGGCATACCGGCCTGATTAACGACGACGGACAGAACACATGCGGATCACCCTGGTCGGTTCCCGCCATTTCGGCGTGACGACATTCAATACGCTGCGCCAACACGGGGTCGATATCGTCCTCGTCGTCGTTCACGATGGCGAGGACCGGCTTGCCGCTGCCGCGCGGGCCGCCGGGATCGAGGTCGTCGTGCAGGCCGATCCGAAACGCGTGGTCGCATCGGAAATCGCACCCAATACCGACCTGATCGTGACCGCCCATAGCCATGCCCGCGTCACCAGGGAAGCGCTGGCTGCCGCCAAACTCGGCGGCATCGGCTATCACCCTTCGCTCCTGCCCCGGCATCGCGGCATCGCCGCCGTGGAATGGACCATCAAGGAAGGCGATCCGATCACGGGCGGCACGGTCTACCACCTCGCCGACCGGATGGATGCCGGCGCCATCGCCGCGCAGGAGTGGGTCTTCGTCAGAAAGGGAGAGACCGCCCGCGAGCTCTGGGAGCGCGCGCTGGCCCCGCTGGGCCAGAAACTGCTCGCTGACGTCATCTTTCACGCCAGGACCCACCACAACCTCCCTGCTACGCCGCAGGAGGAAGAATTCGCCACCCAAGCGCCGAGCCTGTCCGACGGCAAGGACTGACCCTTACCAAAATACCTCAAGCCGGTTCGCGCCGAATTTGGCATCAAAGGGACGATTTTTTCGTTCCCCGACCGGAACCAGATTCACCTTGATGTGTTTGAAATCCCGGGAACTTTCCACAGTATTGCGTCGCACCCAAGTTTGGACACATTGTGACCAGATAAGGCACGCCATCACACACATCTCAAGGAATTGATCCATGCGCGCCAATCGCATCAGCGACATTTTGTTTGCCTCGTTTCTTGCCGCCGCCGCGACCTTGGCCGCAGCTCCAGCCTCCGCCCAGTCGCCCTATGACGGCCTTTGGCAGGTTACCGTTGTCACAAAAACGGGCAGTTGCGATGCGCAGACTACGTCGACCGTGAATGTCGCCGACGGCAAGATTTCGGGCGGTCCGGTTTCCGGCAGCGTCGGCAGCGGGGGACTTGTGCGAGTCTCGATCAATGGTGCATATGCGAACGGTCAACTCAGTGGCAACTCCGGATCGGGGAAATGGAATGGGGCTTCAGCTGGTGTCGCGTGCAGCGGTCGATGGGAAGCGTCCCGTCAGTAGGGCAAGCCAGACTTCAGAATTTTTCGCCAAAGCGCGGCGGCTGACATTCGCAGCCGTCGCGTTTTTTTTGACGGCCTTCGCCGCCTCCACGAGCTACGCCCAGTCTAGTGCGTTCGCCGGCATGGCCGGCACCTGGTCCGGCCCCGGCACCGTGACGCTGGATGACGGTTCGAGCGAACGGATCCGCTGCCGAGCGACCTACAAGGTGAACGGCCCCACCATGGAAATGGTCCTCACCTGCGCCAGCGACGCCTACCGGTTCAACCTGCAAGCGGCGGTGGTCGCGGCGGGCGGCGAAGTCAGCGGCACCTGGAGCGAGACCAGCCGCAATGTCGGCGGCAACATCCAGGGCCGTGGCGCCAACGGCAGCTTCCAGGTGATCGCCCAGGCGGCGGGCTTCGGCGCCAGCATCGCGCTGAAGACCACCGGCAACAAGCAGCACATCGCCATGAAGGCCGACAGCCAGTTCCGCGCTGCCAATATCTCGCTGTCGAAGTAGGCCTGGCTGTCGTACCCCGCGAAAGCGGGGTACCCAGTACGCCGCGCCCTGGCGTTTCAGTCATAACATCTCTGGAATACTGGCTCGCCCGCTCCAGTGCGCAATTGCGCACAAGGCTGGCGATGACAGTTGTGCCGTCGCACTAACTCGTCTTTGGCTTCTCGAGCTTCGCCGCGGTCTCCTTGATCGTCTTGGCGATCAACAAAGCCTGCTCCTTGTTGAACGCAAAATCCTGCACGCCCCGCTGGGTGGTCAGCGACAGCACCATGATGTCGGGCTGGTGCTCGGGCCAGCCGGTTGCGAAGGCGGTCACGAAGTCTGCAGAGGTCGATCGACTGGTCATTGGCTCACGATATCCTTTTGTCTTTTCCGGCGCGCCTGACGTGGAAAGCGCCCGCTCCTTGTGATGTCTGGTTCCGCCTTGGCCACTAAGCCTTTGGCACTAGGCCTTGGGCTCTAGGGCTTGGGCACATAGGCGGTGACTTCGATTTCGACCTTGGCCCTGACGTCGACCAGCCCGTCGATGTAGAGCAGCGTCGATGGCGGGAAATTGCGGCCGAGCGTTTCCTTCCAGGCTGCGCCGATGCCGGGACCTGCGGCTTCGTATTCGCTGCGGCTGGTCAGATACCAGGTCAGGCGCACGATGTGCTCCGGTCCCGCGCCGGCTTCTCCGAGCAGCTTGACGATGCGCTTCAGCGCCGTACCGACCTGGGCGGCCATGTCAGGGGCATAATCGCCCTTCTCGTCGCCGCCGGTCTGGCCGGCCAGCACAATCCATTTGCCGGGACCGTCCACCTCGACACCGTGCGAGAAGCCGCGGGGTTTCGACCATTCGGCCGGTTGCAAGATACGCATGCGTAAGTCCTCCTCAATTCCCGTGACCGACAATGTTGGACGATCCCTTAGCATTGAACGGAGGCGCGCTCCCACAGTGAAATTGGGTCGGCGCATCGCTGCCCCGCTGCATATACGCATTGCAAATTGTGGCGTGCTCGCCGATACCGGTCTGCCCTCAACCGATCTCCTGCCGAATGGACCGCACACAATCCAAAACCCTGGCCGCGCTGTGGATGGCCGGCTGGCTCAGCCTGATGCTGATCATGGCGGTCGCCGGACGCGAGGCGGCGCGCGAGATCAACGTGTTCCAGCTCATGGAGATGCGCTCGATCCTCGGCTTCCTGATGCTGTACCCGCTGATCCGCGCCAGCGGCGGATTTGGCGCGATGAAGACGACGCGACTGCCGCAGCACGTGGCGCGCAACCTCATCCACTACGGCGCGCAGCTCGGCTGGTTCTTTGCGCTGACGCTGATCCCGATCGGCCAGGTGGTGGCGATCGAATTCACCATGCCGATCTGGACCGCGATCCTGGCCGTGACGTTTCTCGGCGAGCGCATGACGATCTGGAAGATCGCGGCGATCGTGCTCGGCATCGTCGGTGTCGTCGTGATCGTTCGCCCCGCCACCAGCGAGGTCAATCCGGGCCAGTTGATCGCGCTTGCCGCAGCCGTCGGATTCGGCGTGTCGGTCGCGATGGTCAAGTCGCTCACCCGGACCGAGCAGCCGCTCTCGATCATGTTCTGGATGCTGGTGGTGCAATCGGTGGCAGGTCTCTTTCCCGCGCTCTACGTCTGGACGTGGCCGCCGACCTATCTGTGGGGCTGGGTCGTGGTGATCGCGTTTTGCGGCACGTTCTCCCACTACTGCATGGCGCGCGCGATGCTGCATGCGGATGCCACTGTGGTGATCCCGATGGATTTTCTGCGGGTTCCACTGAGCGCCGCCGCCGGCTGCCTGATCTATTCGGAACGGCTGGACCTGTTCACCGTGCTCGGCGCGGCGCTGATCCTCACCGGCAATCTGTTGAACCTAAAACCGAATCCTTCGACTAAGGCATCCGCCCAAAGCTGAAATTTATTTGCCGGGCTGTGATCTAGATCACGCGACAGCGCGTGGCACAACGGTAACGGATGGCCCCGGATTTGGTTATTCGCCCGCTTTTTTGTGGCGCGAAGCGGGTGATTTTCGGTACTGTCCGTCTAGAGTTAGAACCAAAGCCTTTATCGATTCTGCAGGGGGATTTCCTATGCGCTACCCAACCCTCATTTTGTCCGCCATCTGCATGCTTTTTACGGCGGGCACAGCCAGCGCCGACAAGCGTGTTGCCTTCGTCGTCGGTAACGGCGCCTACAAGAACGTCGCCCCGCTGCCGAACCCGTCGGTCGATGCGAAAGCGATAGCCGCGACACTGCGCAATGTCGGATTCGAAGTCGTCGAGGGCTCCAATCTCACGCGCGACAAGATGACCGAGCGGCTGCTCGACTTCGGCAAGAAGGCGCAAGGCGCCGACGTCGCGCTGTTCTTCTACGCCGGTCACGGCATTGCCATCTCCGGCACCAACTATCTGTTGCCGATCGACGCCGACATCAAATCCGAAATGGACGTCAAGCTCGGCGCCGCGATCAACATCGACCTCACCCTCGAGCAGACCATGGGCGACGCCAAGGTCAAGCTGGTGTTCCTCGATGCCTGCCGCGACAACCCGTTTGCAGCCAAGATCAAGTCGAACGCCGCGACCCGCAGCGTCAACGTGCAGACGGGTCTGGCCGAAATGAAATCCGGCGAAGGCACGCTGATCGCGTTCGCGACCGGCCCGGGCCAGACCGCGCTCGACGGCCAGGAAGGTAGCAACAGCCCGTTCACGCGCGCCCTGCTCGCCAACCTCACCCAGCCCGGTGTCGAGATCCAGCAGGCGATGACTAAGGTCCGCGCCCAGGTCAATGAGGAGACCAACAAGGGACAATTGCCCTGGGGTCACACCAACCTGATCGGTACGGTCTACCTGAACGGCGCGCCCGCGCCTGGCGCCGTGGCGGCGGCAGCGCCGGCGGGGTCCGCTTCAAAGGCGTCGGACGTGGAACTGGAGTTCTGGCGCTCGATCAAGGATTCCAACAAGCCGGAAGAACTCAACGCCTATCTGACCAACTATCCCAACGGTCAGTTCCGCTCGCTGGCCTTGTCGCGCATTGCTTCGCTTGAGTCCGGTCCCAAACCCGATGCCACCCGCAACCTGAGCACCGGCATCGATCCCGCGACCTTCAAGGAGGAAGCGGACCAGACCACCGAGGACCAGATCGGCCTCGACAAGGGCCAGCGCCGCGACGTGCAGCGCCGCCTCACCGGGCTCGGCTTCGACACCAAGGCCACTGGCCAGTTCGATCCGGCCACCCGCGGCGTGATCGCGCGCTGGCAGGCCGCCCGCGGCTATCCCAAGAGCGGCTACCTCAACAAGCTGCAGCACAAGGCGCTGCTGACCGAGATCGTCGCGGCCGCGCCGACCGCGAGTTCCGACGAGGAGCGTCCTGCCAAGCGCCGTGCCAGCAGCCCACCGCAAGCTCAACCGCAAGTGCAAGCTCAACCGCAACCGCGCCAGCACAGTGCGCCCGGTCCTGACCCCGCCGGCGCCGGGCGCTTCATCGGCGGCGTCGTGGGCGGCATGCTACGCTAAGGCGCAAGCGATCCATTTACAAAAAGGCCCGGGTTCATCCCGGGCCTTTTTCATTCTACGCTTCGCAAAATTAAAATGCTCGCGGCGATCTATTTGCCCGCGGCCTTTCGCAATGCCTCGTTGATGCGGTCCTGCCAGCCGGGGCCGCCCTCCTGGAAATATTCCAGCACATCCTGATCGATGCGCAGCGAGACCAATTCCCTCACGCCGGGAAGCGTGGGCGTCTTCGGCGGCGCTTCCGCCACCTTGGTGGTGGTGCGCTTGAACGCCGCCTCAGCCTCGGTGCGCGCGTCGTTCAGGGTTCTCGGCCGCCGCGGCTGGTCCGCCATCGCTAGATTCCTTCAAACAGTGCGGTTGACAAATAACGCTCGGAGAATGACGGCACGATCGCGAGGATGGTCTTGCCGGCGCTCTCGGGCCTTTTGCCGATCTCGAGTGCCGCCGCGATCGCGGCGCCCGAGGAAATGCCGCCGGGAATGCCTTCCATGCGCGCCAGTGCGCGCGACATCTCGATCGCAGTCGGCCCGTTGACCCTAACGATCTCGTCGATAACAGAGCGATCCAGAATGTCCGGAACGAAGCCGGCGCCGATGCCTTGAATCTTATGCGGCGTATGCTGCCCGCCCGACAGTACCGGGCTTTCCTCCGGCTCGACAGCGACGATCCGCAACGACGGCTTGCGCGGCTTGAGCACCTGTCCGACGCCGGTAATGGTGCCGCCGGTGCCGACGCCGGCGACGAAGAAATCGATATTGCCGCCGGTGTCGTTCCAGATTTCTTCCGCCGTGGTGCGGCGGTGAATTTCGGGGTTGGCGAGGTTCTTGAACTGCTGCGGCATCACGGCGTTGGGCGTGGTCCGCACCAGTTCCTCCGCGGTCGCGATCGAGCCCTTCATGCCCTGGGCTGCCGGCGTCAGGATGATCTCGGCGCCGAGGAAGGCCAGCATCTTGCGCCGCTCGATCGACATCGATTCCGGCATCACCAGTTTCAGCCGGTAGCCGCGCGAGGCCGCGACGAAGGCGAGCGCGATACCGGTATTGCCTGACGTCGGCTCGATCAGCACGGTGTCGGCGTTGATCACGCCGGCTTTCTCCATCGCGATCACCATCGCCGCGCCGATGCGGTCTTTCACGCTCGCGGCGGGGTTGAAATATTCGAGCTTGGCCAGGATGGTTGCGCTAACACCATGCGCCTCCGGCAATTTGCGCAGGCGGACAATCGGCGTGTCGCCGATCGCATCGACGATAGAATCGAAAACCCGGCCCCGCCCCGGACGTTGCACTGCACTCGTTACTGACGACGCATCCATCTCAACACTCCTGTAACAAATCATGTGCGGGGAATTGGCGGCTCTCTTACTTAGGAGGCGGCCGCACCGATGCGCAAGTCGGAATTGCCGGAGCGAAGAGTTCGCTGCATTGCAAACAAGAACGTCGCTAAATATCGCGAAATCAACTCATTTGTGTTGCGACATCGTCAAGGGTTTTGGTTATACTTTCGTCGCGAACTGAGCCAGAGGTCCCCCAGAAGTTCAGATCGCGAAGGAGGGTCACGATGCCAGCTATTGCTGAAATCCTGTCGACCGTAGCGTATAAGCCCGATCCGCGCGGCTGTGATCTGCCGACGTGCCCTGTGTGCGCCGATACCATGGTGGCTGCGGAAGCTTCCGCCTACCTCAACGACAACGTGATCAGCTATCTCTGGACCTGCGACACCTGCGGTTACGGATTCGTGACCAAACATTCGGTCAAGAGGTTCGCCTGTAATTGACTTAAACTGTCGAAGCGATGTCACCGCGCGCCCACCCGGCGCGCGTTTGTTTTTGATCCCAAGATTTCTAACCGTTCCGCTGCGCCCGCCGAATTTCGGTCGGGGGACGCTTGTACACTTCTGCAAAGACCGCATTGAAGCGACGCAGGCTGCGGAACCCCGCCAGCAACGCAATCTCGATCATCGGCAATTTGGTATTATCCAAAAGTCGCTTCGCCCGCTGCACGCGTGCCGTCCTGGCAATCTGACCGGGGCTGGCGCCGAGATGCTTGTCGAATAATCGGGTAAGATGCCGCGCGCCCACGCCAAGGCTGGCCGCGAACACTTCAACCGGCGCGCGATCGAGTGCGCCCTCATTGATCAGCCGGACCGCGCGCTCGACGGTCGCCAATGAACCCTTCCATGCCGGAGAGAATGGCGCCGTCTCTGGCCGGCAACGCAGGCACGGCCGAAATCCAGCGCGCTCCGCGGCCGCTGCCGATGGATAAAACGACACGTTTTCCGCCTTCGCGGGGCGAACCGGGCAGACCGGACGACAGTAGATGCGCGTTGTCCTGACGCCTGAGAAGAACCGACCGTCAAATCGTCGATCGCGGCTGACGCGCGCCCTCTCGCAGGTTGCTAGGTCCAGATTGCCGACCCTGGTTCTTGCCGACGACCGAGTCCGATTGCGGCGAGCCATCGCGCACTCCTGATGCTACCTCGTGCCCATCTTATGTTTCGGGAAAACGGAAACAATGGTCGCTGCGAGCCGGTTCTTTGGATGGTCAGTTGCCTGGTCGGCGTTCGCAATCGCCGTGTTTGCCTGGGGCATCGGATTCTACGGCCCTTCCGTGTTTCTTCAATCGCTGCACCAAACGCGGGGCTGGCCGATCTCGC
This sequence comes from Bradyrhizobium algeriense, assembly GCF_036924595.1. Taxonomy (NCBI): domain Bacteria; kingdom Pseudomonadati; phylum Pseudomonadota; class Alphaproteobacteria; order Hyphomicrobiales; family Nitrobacteraceae; genus Bradyrhizobium; species Bradyrhizobium algeriense. Next base: position 3,260,458 of record NZ_JAZHRV010000001.1, read on the forward strand.
AGATTTCGTTGGCCGTCACCGGCCACTTCCTGCTCAGCGCTATCGTCATTGCCTGCTTGCCCGAGATACATCGCAGGCTTGGAATAGCCAAAACGACGTTCCTTGGCGCAGTCCTCACGGCGGCCGGCCTGATCCTGTGGTCCGGCGCGCGCGAGCCGTGGCAGTTGTTCGCCGCGGCAATCCCGAGCGGGGCTGGTTGGGCCTTAACGAGCGGCGCAGCACTGAACGCCATCGTGGCAAGATGGTTCGATCGCGACCGGCCGATGGCGATAGCACTTGCGTTCAACGGCGCCAGCGTCGGCGGCGTGCTGTTCGTGCCGCTGTGGGTCTGGTTGATACGATCGATCGGATTTCCGTCCGCCGCGCTCCTGATCGGTGGCTGCATGGTCGCCACAGTCGCGTACCTCTGCGTCAGGTTCCTGACCAAATCCCCTGAGGACATGGGGCTGGCGCCAGACGGCGACGCCTCGCATCAGGCGGGAGCGAGACCGGAGCCGAGACGGACTCGCATCGAGATCGTTCGATCCGCGCGTTTCATCACGATTTCGGCAGCTTTCTCGCTCGGACTCTTCGCCCAGATCGGCCTGCTGGCCCACCTGGTGGCTCGTCTTACGCCGGAGCTTGGAATTGAGCATGCCGGGCTTCTTGTCAGCCTGGCGACGGTATGTGCCGTCATTGGCCGGATCGCGGCCGGCAAGTGGATCGGCGAGCATGATCGCCGGTTCGCGGCTGCCGCCAACTTTGCCGTGCAGATCGGCGGTGTCCTGTTGTTGATTTTCGCCAGCGGATGGATGGGTCTCACGCTTGGGTGCGTTCTGTTCGGTCTCGGCATCGGCAATCTGACCTCACTCCCACCATTGATCGTACAGAAGGAGTTCGAACGCGAGGATGTCGCCACCGCGGTGGCGCTGATTGTCGCCATCAATCAGGGGGTATTTGCATTCGCACCGGCCATCATTGGCGCCATGCGTGACACGACAGCCGATTATCAGTTCCCGTTCGCGCTCATTGCCCTGATTCAACTTCTGGCAGCCGTCATTATCCTGCTTGGCCGAAAGTCCACACGCGCTCCGGCAACTTCACCCTAGCGCGGCGCGCTCTGCCGCCAACCTCGGCACCAGTCCCAATCCGGCGCAAATCATTCAAATTGAACGAACCGCCTTAGTAGGCACTAACCATCTCCTTGCGGGGCAGTGAGCAGGCTCGCGAAATTAACCTGCCGCTTCCACGCGCCATGCAACCTCTCCGGGCAATTTTCGGGGACGAGCATGACATCTGCAGACGACGAGCCAGAGCTTGCGCCGCCGCTGCCACTGGCGGCGAGGCAAGCGTCTCGGCTTGCGCCCATCCTGCTGTTGCTTGGCGTCATCGGCGGCGGCGTTTACGCGTCGACCGGTATCGACCATTCAGAAGTCGGAACGGCGCCGTCGCGTCCCGAGGAGCTCTCGGCCAACATCGTGACGTTCGTTGCCCCGGATAACCACGCGGGCGTCGCCGCCGCCGTTGCTGCACTCAAGGTGCCGACGGCGCAGCGGGCCGAGATCGCACACGCTGTCCTCGAAGGAAAACGTCGCATCGGTTGGATCGTCTTTACGGACAGCATCGATCCGGATGGCGATACGATCGCGGTCGAGGGCTCGGGGCTGATCCAGCAGGTCGTGCTGACCAAGAGCTGGACGCCGGTGGCGGTCACCCTCGAGGACGGCGCGCCGATCCATGTCACGGCAGTCCGCGATGGCGTGGCCGGCGGTGTCACCATCGCCTTTGCGACCGGCGCCGGCGTAATGCCGATGCGCATCCTGCGGCCCGGCGAACGTATCGAGGTCGTGCCATGACCGGAATGAATCCCTGGCTCGGCCGGCTGCTGCTGTTACTCGCGTTGATCACCATCGATCACGCATCTCTCCCACTCGCCATCACGCTGGTGATCGGCGCTGGCGGCGCAGCGATCGCCATCTTCCTTTACAAAGGCTCTTACCTCCCGAGGTTCGTCATGGACATTCTCGATCGGCTCTCCAACAAGACCAGTCTGGAGGAGGCCTACGAAAAGCGCAGCCAGAACCTGATCACGATCGATGCCGAAGACCTCGCCGAGCGCGTTCGCGCCAAGGTGATCGGGCAGGACGAAGCCATCAAGGCTATTGCGCAGCAGTTGCGACGGCGTATCGCCGCCAAACGGCTGGACAAGCCCGTCGCGGTGTTTTGCCTGGCCGGCGCGCCCGGCGTCGGCAAGACGCATTTCGCAAAAATCCTTTCCGAAGAACTGTACGGCGCCCGAAGCCATCTGCACTTTTTCGACATGAGCCAGTTCGGCCAGCCCCATGCGGCCGCAAGCCTGTTCGGTCAGGCCCGCGGTTACGTCGGATCGAACAGCTATGGTGCGCTGACCGCTGCGCTACGGGACGTGCCTAACGCCGTCGTGCTCCTCGACGAATTCGAGAAAGCCCATCCAGAGGTACACAAACGATTCCTGACGGCGTGGAATGACGGCTTCATTACCGAAGTCAGCGACGGCGCCCGCGTTTCCACCAATGAGGCAATCTTCGTCCTGACCACCAATGCGGCGTCGCGGCGCATCGCCGAGATCGCCGAACAGACCAACGAGTCCGCCGAAGAGATCGGCAGATTGGCAAAAGCCGCCCTCGCCGACGCCCAGTTCGCCCCTGAGGTGCTCTCCCGCATCGACGACGTATTTGCGTTCCGGCCGCTCAAGGGGCTGGACATCGCGCGCGTGGTTGCGCTGGAGATCGAAGGAATCGCGCAGCAATTCAATTTGAAGATCGCCGGCGGCGGCATCGATCCGCAGATCCTGATGCAGGCGATCGACGCGCTTTCCGGCCGCATGCAAGGCGGCGTGCGCGACATGACGCGCGCGATCGAACGCCAGATCACAGACGGCCTGATCGAAGCGCGCGGCGCGGGCGCTGCCGAAATCCGCCTGATCCAGGATGGCGATAAGGTCAGCGTCGAAAGCGTTCGCGGCAGCCGCGAACAACCGGTGCTGAACGTGCAGCGCGCGATGGCACGGCAATAATGGCCGGTCAGTCGCACATACTGCCGTCCGACAAGAAGCCGGCATTCCGCCTCCTGATCGATCTGTACTCGACCGACAATACGTTTCGCAACTTCTGCGAGTTCGCGGTGATTGGCGCCGTAGTGCTGTTCTTCATTCACGGCTATCAATCTCTCTCCGTAATCGGCAAGGCCGCACGCAGCGCCGTCAGTCCGGCGCATACCGCGCAAGCCCTCCCGGATCAAAACGACATCGTGAAGTTCGCGCGGCGAAGCAACCTTGCGCCGAAGCTGAACGAACTCGGCCTCGATGAACGCTATTTTGCCAACGATCCCGAACCGCTTCGAACCCTGCTTGCCGAGGCATGGCACGCGTACCGGAACAAGAAGTCGAACAAGGCGCTGGAGCTGCTGCAGCCGGCACCTGCGGATCATCCCCACGTCCTGCTGGTGCGCGGACTGGCTACGATGGCGCAACCGCAAGACGGGATGCTTCGCGCCGGCGCGCGCTACCTGGAGCAGGCTGCGGAAAAATCCGATCCGAAGTCGATGGCGGTGCTCGGCGTACTGCACATCATCGGCACACCGGGACTGCAGCACGATCTTGAAAAGGGGCAGAAGCTTATCCTGAGCGCGGCGGCGAAGGGGGATATCGATGCCGCACGCGTGGTCGGACAAGGATATCTTTCGGGCTGGATGGGCACCATCGATCCCGGCCTCGCCTTAAAATATTTCGGCTTTGCCGCCGACCGCGGCGACGTAAGGGCAACGTTGTTCCTTGCCGATCTCTATTACACCGGGCGGGGCGTCGCTAAAGACGTGGTCGAGGGCGACCGGCTGGCTGAAAAGGCCGCCGGCCAGGGCGATGCGGAAGCCCAGGCGATGGTCGGAACGCGGAGAATGCAAGCCTATATTGCAGGAGTTACCGACGATCCGTCCGATGCCCTGAAATGGCTCGACCTCGCCGCGCAGCGTAACGAGCCTCATGCGATTGAGCTACTCGCAAACTTCTACATCAACTTTGGGGCACGAACCGGAAATACTGACGTTGCAAAAGGCATCGAAATCCTGAAGCGCTGCGTCGACCAAACCAGCAACGCCTCCTGCGCGATGGCTTACGCCAGCGCGCTGGACAATGGTCTTGGCGGGGTCCGCGACGTAAAGGCGATCTACGCAATGTACCAGATGGCCAACCGGGAGGGCCGCAACGACAAAGCAAGGGCGCGGTTGGCGGAGCTTGGCAAGGAGCTTTCCGCAACTGACCGCATCCAGGTCCAAATGGAACCGACGCAGCGTGAGCTCCCGGCGTTGCTGAACTGCAGATTTGGCGAACCACAGCCATGCTGAGAGCTGAGCAATGCCGATGCTGTCATTTGACTTGACCGAGTACAAGATCATCAGGGCCGGAAAAATAGCGGCTGCATTGTTCGCGGCGTACTTCGCCTATTTTCTGTGGCAGACCATCCTGTCCTATGCGACCGAGCCGAAGGTGATCGGCGGCCTCCATCTCGACCAGCCACTGCCTCAGACGACGCATTGGTCGCCGGTCTGGGTCCCCATGGTCCTTACGGCGCTGTTTGCGTACGGCACATGGCCCCGGCAAATACCTCAAGGGCCGATGCGAAGGTTCTTCAGGGGATCGTTTGCGCTGTTGCGAATAGAGCTTTTCGCCCTGTTCATTTCGATCTTCTGCCCAGGACTTGGCGGCGTCTATCTGCTGTTGCCGATGTTGACCGCGGGTGAGATACCCTCGGTGCTGGTGCAACTGGTCCTGTCTTCGGCTGGAACGGTCGTCGTCATGCTCATGTTCCACTTTGTTGCTTTGATCGCAAGCAGCATCGTGGCTGGCCCCACGATACTGTTCGTGACGCACTTTGTGTCCAGCCGTCTGCCAGCCACGCCGCTCGATGATTGGCCGACGACGCGGGATGATGCATCGCGCGGCTTTTTCGCATTCGATTTCGCTAAGGTGACGAGCTATCTGCCGAAGATTCTGGCCGTCCTGATCGTTGGCGCAATCATCGTAACCGGATTAAAATTTGCGGGGCTCCGTCTATTCATAATGTGGCTGATCATTCTCTTCTCTGCTGCGCTTCCCTGCCTCGTCGCGCTCGGCGCGACGATCGGATGGGTGGGTAAAGACTGGACCTGGTGCGCAGCGGTCAGCTTGCCGATCGGCTATTATTTCTCGATCGACCGCGGCCTGCCCGACGGCATCTTGATTTCCCAGATATTCGATTTTCCGCCGGTGTTCTTCGCGACATTAATCGGCTTTGGCATTGCAAGAACAATTCGATCCAGGTTGGCGGTCGACAGTACCTCTCCTTCGGAACGCGTGGCGAGCTCCTCACCCTAGCGCGGCGGTATATCGCCCTTCGCCCAGCCTGCGCGCGTGCGTTCGCGGAAGTCAGCAAAAATTCCCTGTGAAATCGCTTCGCGCATGCCCCGCATCAGGTGCTGGTAATACGCCACGTTGATTTCCGACAGCAGCATGGCGCCGAGTGTTTCTCCCGACCTGACCAGATGATGCAGATAGGCGCGGGAATAGTCTCGCGTCGCCGGCCATTCGCTTTCCTCATCGAGCGGCCGCGGATCGTCGGCGTGGCGGGCGTTGCGCAGATTGATCTGGCCGAAGCGGGTGAACGCCATGCCGTGACGGCCGTTGCGGGTCGGCATCACGCAGTCGAACATGTCGATGCCGCGCGCCACCGCCTCCAGCAAATCCTCGGGCGTGCCGACACCCATCAGATAACGCGGGCAATCCACAGGAAGCGCCGGCGCGGTTTCATCGATCATCGCAAGCATCACGGCCTGCGGCTCGCCGACCGCAAGTCCGCCGATCGCGTAGCCGTGGAAACCGATCTTGACCAGTTCGCGCGCGCTGATATGGCGCATCTCGGGGATGTCGCCGCCCTGCACGATGCCGAACAGCATGTAACCATCTGGCGCGGTCTCGAAGGCGCGCTTGCTGCGCTCGGCCCAGCGCAACGACAGCCGCATCGCGCGTTCGATGTCGTCGCGCGTAGCCGGCAGCCGCACGCACTCGTCCATCTGCATGGCGATGTCCGCGCCGAGCAGCCGCTGCACCTCGATCGACCGTTCCGGTGACAGTTCGACCTTGGCGCCGTCAATATGCGAACGGAAGGTCACGGCCTTCTCGCTCACCTTGCGCAGGTCCGACAGCGACATCACCTGGAAGCCGCCGGAGTCCGTCAGCATCGGCCCGTTCCAGCCGGTGAAGGCTTGCAGACCGCCGAGCGCGGCGATCCGCTCGGCGCCCGGCCGCAGCATCAGGTGATAGGTATTGCCGAGCACGATATCGGTGCCGGCATCGCGCACCTCGCGCCAGTGCAGGCCCTTCATCGCACCTGCGGTGCCGACCGGCATGAAGGCAGGCGTCTGCACCACGCCATGCGGCGTGGTCAGGCGGCCGGTGCGTGCCGCACCATTGGTGGCGAGCAATTCGAAATGATTGGGAAGACTCATGGCGCTGCTTATTGCGTGCCGAGAACGGCCAATCAACCGCCTGGTGGATGAAATGTGACGCTTGGTGCCCAACACGGAAGCACTCGGGCTCCCTTGCTATTGAATAAAACTCGGCACTTTGGCTCAGTTGTTGCGGCGCGATATTACGGTAGCTATTGGGAGGAAAGCGGACGTCGCGCGGATACCCCATTTCAGTAGCGATTGACCGAGGGCGGTCATCAGCCGCCGTATTCGGGAACGAGGTTGATATAGATCAACACTTGATCATGTCCATCGGCGCAGTCATTCCATCACTGATATCATATGGAGACGCGCAAATGAGTAAGCTTGTTTCGGTAGGACTGATCGCCGCGGCCATGTTCGCTAGTCCAGCCATGGCGGCGTGGTACGACAAAAACGGCGCAGTTATCCATCCCTCCCGCGTCGTTCACTGCATCCGGGCTCCAGACGTTGGCCAGTTTGCCGGAGGTTCGTGGAATAATCCTCCCTGCGAACCGGCAACCCGGGGCTCAGGCACCAGGGCGGCGTGGTACGACAAAAACCGCGCAGTCGTCCATCCCTCCCGCATCGTTCATTGCATCCGGGCTCCAGACGCTGGCCAGTTTGCCGGTGGTTCGTGGAATAATCCTCCCTGCGAACCGGCAACCTGGCGCGCAAGCGCCAGGTAACACTAAAAAGCGCGTATGGGTGGGCGAAAAGCCCGGTCTGTCCGGCGCTGCCTTTTCGACCTCTACACCGACCCGCGCAAAGAAAGTGGCTGCCAACATTCCCTGCGAAGGGAATGTTCAATGTCAGGACGATTCGCTGACGTTGTACGCCGGCGCCAAATCGCCGGGCGTAGACAGGGAGAGCAACTGGCTACTCGCGAGTGGCCAGTTCTCGCTTTACATTCGCGCCTACTGGGCGGGATTCCCATCCTCGACGGTCAGTGGAGACCGCCTACGGCGTGCGTGACGTGGTTCCGAGATGCGAACGAGGACGATATATCGAACGTCGGTTGTTGGCACATAGCGTCAGTTAGTGCGATGCAGTGATATGTGAAACGGACTCCTGACCAACGGTTGGGATCCGACGATCCAAGCTAAGGTGACGTTCACGTTTGATCGATTTCGCGTGTGGGCGTCGGCACCCAAGCGTCAGATTCATCCACCAGTGCGCGCTCCAGAGCAGCCCGTGTCCCACGCCGGACACCATTGAGCCGCCCAGAGCGCCCTTCGCCTCTTGTCAAACAAAACGATACCGTATAGTTTTATGAACCGGGCACGAAACGCCGCTGGCGATGAGGCCGGCGGCGGCAAGTGCGTGTGTATGGTGACTGGCGGCGAATGCCCTCCCTCTCTTTCCTGACTGGATCAATCCTCTCCGACCGCCGGATCAGGAGGACAGGCTCACGCCTGCTCCGGTCAGCCATCTTGCTCTGCAGCCTCGCGCTGGCTGCCTGCACATCCCTGCCGCGGACGCCCTACAGCGCTGCGGATGCGTCCGGCTCCCGCGTGCTCGATATCGACGGCCTGCGGCGCTACGCCGACGAACCCGTCACAAAATTCCGTTTCGAGAAGGACGACCGCTCCTCAACCATGACCTATCTTGCGCTCTCCGGCGGCGGCGCCGATGGCGCCTATGGCGTGGGCGTGTTGAACGGCTGGACCGCGGCCGGCACCCGCCCGACCTTCTCGGTCGTCTCAGGCGTGAGCACCGGCGGCCTGATTGCGCCTTTTGCGTTTCTCGGCTCCCAATACGACGACACGCTGAAGGAGGTCTACACCAGCGGCATAGCTTCCAGCCTGCTCGATGATCCCAGCATCATCCGCGTGCTCTTCGGATCCGGCCTGTTCGGCAATAAGCGACTGCGCGAACTGGTGGCCCGCTATGTCGGGCCGGAGATCCTGGCCGCCGTTGCACGCGAAAATGCCAAGGGCCGAAAACTGCTCGTGGTGACGACCGATCTCGACACCCAGCGCACGGTCGTTTGGGACATGGGGAAGATCGCCGCGATCGGTTCGCCCGAGGCGCTGCGCCTGTTTCGCGACGTGATGGCGGCCTCCGCCAGCATTCCCCTGGTTTTCCCGCCCATCCTGATCGAAGCCGAGGGCCAGGGCCGGCGCTTCGAGGAGATGCATGTCGATGGCGGCGTGACCGCTCCAGTCCTGACGCTGCCGGATGCCCTGCTCTTCCAGGGCCGCCTGCCCGGAAACAGCCGGATGAATATCTACATCCTCGTCAACAAGAAGCTGGAACGAACGTTCGAGCTCGTGTCCAACAGCACGCTCGATGTCGCTTCACGCAGCCTGTCGTCGATCACCCAGTCCCAGACGCGCTCGGTGATCTTCTCGACCTACGATTTCGCCAAGCGCAATCGGTGGGGCTTCCATCTGTCCTACATTGAGCGCGACTATCCCGCATCGCGCTCAGAAGGGTTCGACACCGCCTATATGCGCGCGCTTTATCAGCATGGCTATGAGAAGGCTGCGTCGGGCCGGGCCTGGACCTCGACGCTTCCGTGAGCCACGCAGGAGCGGAACGACGACTTTCCTGGACCGTTGACGATATGGCCAATTCGGCCAGATTGGCGATGACGCCCCTCTTACTGCGCGTTATAGAGCAATGAGGAGTTTCACGACCGCGCAGGAATCAATGGGCATGGGATTGACTGCGACCAAAGCCAGACCGGCGAAACGAGACGTCCCGAAGTCGCGCGGCGGCCGGCCGACGAAGAGCGCCGCCGTCGAGCGCGATCAGCGGCTGATCGACGTTGCCACCCGTCTTTTTTTGGACCGGGGCTACGACGCGACCTCGCTTGATGCGGTTGCGGAAGCAGCCCGGGTCAGCAAGCCCACCGTCTATTCGCGCTACGGCGACAAGCGCGGGCTTTTTGCGGAAGTGCTGAGGCGCGAGATTGCGCGCTGGCTTGCTCCGCTTGCTGAAGCGGCGGAGGCGCAGATCACGCGTTCTTCGGACATTTCGGTCGAGCAGCGCCTGATAGAGGTCGGGCGCGAGATGCTGACGTTCACCTGCGGACCCGATGCCGTCGCGTTCAGCCGCATGATGACGTCACAGGCCATCAACTTTCCCGACATTGCCAAACTTGGCAAAGAAGAAGGCTGGTTGAAGGCCGTTTCCACGACCGCGCGCTTCTTTGATCGTTTGGTCGCACAAGGCGCTATGGACGTCGAGGATACCGGCATCGCGGCCGAGGTTTTTCTCGACGTGGTCGTCGGTCACACGCACCGCATGGCGACGTTCGGAACGCCGCTGGAGATGAAGTCCGCCGAAAAACGCATGCGCTTGGCGATCAGGCTGTTCCTGGCCGGAGCGCTTGGGCCATCGAGCCGCGTTCAGTCCAAAGGAACCATCAGGCGGCGCCCTTCCCGCTGACAATTCCGTGAGAACGGAGTTTCACGTGGGTTGCGGCATGGCGGCCTCGTTGACCAAAATAAAACGATACGGTATGGTTTTGTTATAAGCGAAGTGCGGGTCCTGCTTTCCAGTCCCAGCGGGGCTCGCGCCGCTTCGATCGCCGCAAACGGCGGTACAGTCCCTTTTGCGACGCTCTGCGGCCGACCCGTATGCCTCCAAGGGGTCGGCCGCGCTTTCTTTCGCGACGATCCGGCCCGTCCGCCGGCAGAGACAGGCTCAAGGATGGAGACTGCAAACATGGGTGCGCCCTGTTGGAGACAGTTGCTTGCAGCCGCCCTGGTGGCGGTCATCCTCCCTGCTCCGGTCTATGCTGTCGCGTCGTCGCGCGGCGAGCCGACCTCGCTCCGCAATGAGGCCGAGGAGAGCGCTGCATCCGGCCAGCAGGCGGTCAACCGGGAGCTTGAGCTCTTCCGTGGCTCGGCGATCTCGCTCAGCCAGGCGATGGCCATTGCCGAAGCCCTGCACGCCGGTGCGACGACCGCCGATGTCAGCTTCGACGGCGCATCGGATTCACCGGTTTACCGGGTAAAGACCCTTCACAACGACCGCATCTGGCACCACGCCGTCGACGCCACGACCGGCAAGATCGTCGGCGGCGAAGCCGCCCTGCCCCTGAAGGAGCTCGATGCCGAGGACCGCAGCAACCTCGTTGCACTCAGAACGATCCGGCACCGCCTGGCGGATGCCGTTCGCGTGGCCGAGCAGGCGGCGGCCGGCAAGGCCATCAGCGGCGGCCTGATCCGCGAACACAGCCGGCTGAATTTCGCGATTGTCGTCATGAGTGGCAGCGACCTGAAGGAGGTAATCCTCAAGCCTCCTGGCGCCGCAAGGCGGCGATGACGGGGCTCGTCTAACCCCGTTGCAGCCCGGATAGGGCCAAAACCCGTTGACGGCGGCGCTTGTCTGCCGCATAAGTCCGCGCCATGACGACTTCGACCAAAGCGACCGCGAAAACCAAAGCACCCTCCGGGGGCTCGGGAGCCGTGCGCGCGTAGTCGAACGATCGCATTATCTGAACCGAAGCCCCGCCTGAAAAGGACCGGGGCTTTTTTATTGCCCGCAAGCCATGATGCTCAACCAAAGAGGATAGACCCGTGAGCCACCAACCCGTTGTAGCCATTGCCGGTGTAACCGGCGCGGTCGGCGCCGAATTCATCGCCACCATGGACAGGCGCGCCTTCCCGGTCCGCAAGCTCAAGGCGCTGGCCAGCGCCCGCTCGGCGGGCAAAACCATCGACTTCCGCGGTGAGAGAATCGTGATCGAGGAGCTCACCGAAAAGTCGTTCGAAGGCGTCGATATCGCGCTGTTCTCGGCCGGCGGGGGCATTTCGCGCAAGTTCGCCCCCGCAGCGGTGAAGGCCGGCGCCGTCGTGGTAGACAACTCCTCGGCCTTCCGGATGGATCCGAACGTGCCGCTGGTGATCCCCGAGATCAACGCGGGCCGTATCCGCGAGCACAAGGGCATCATCGCCGTTCCGAACTGTTCAGCGATCACGGCGCTGGTGCCGCTGTGGCCGATCCACAAGCAAAACCGCATCAAGCGCATGATCGTGTCGACCTATCAGGCGGCGAGCGGCGCCGGTGCGGCGGCGATGGAAGAGCTCGTGGAATCGACGCGCGCCTATCTCGACGGCCGGCCGTTCACGCCCAAGGTCATCCCGCTTCCCTACGCGTTCAACGTCTTCAGCCACAACACCGAAGTCGATCCCGAGACCGGCTACAACGGCGAAGAAACCAAGGTGATCAAGGAGACCCGCAAGATCTTCGAGGACGAGCAGATCGCCATCGGCGTCACCTGCGTCCGCGTCCCGGTGCTGCGCGCCCATTGCGAAGCGATCACCTTCGAATGCGAAAGGCCTATCACCGAGCATGACGTGCGCGCGATCCTGGCCAGCGCACCGGGCGTCAAGATCGTCGACGACCGCGCCAGGAACTACTTCCCGATGCCGATCGATGCGTCAGGACAGGACGACGTCCTGGTCGGCCGTATCCGTCGGGATCTCAGCGATGCTAGCGGCCACTCAATCTCGATGTTCGTGTCGGCCGACCAACTCCTGAAGGGCGCGGCGCTCAACGCGATCCAGATCGCGGAGCTGCTGCCGCAACGCGCGATGGCGTGAGGTTGAGGTGTGCAGGGTGGGCAAAGGCGCACTTCGCGCGGTGCCCACCATCGAGCGCTCGGCTCGCGATGGTGGGCACGCTTCGCTTTGCCCGCCCTACCGAACCTATGCGCCCGTCACGCGCCAGATCACGTTGCCGACATCATCAGCCACCAGCAGCGAGCCGTCGGGGCCGAGCGTGACGCCGACCGGTCGTCCGTAGGAGACCTTCTCGTCGGGTGCGAGAAACCCGGTCAAAATATCCCGCGGCGGACCGGACGGGCGTCCGTTCTCGAACGGCACGAAAACGACGGCGTAGCCGCTCAGCGTGCTGCGATTCCAGGAGCCGTGCTGGCCGATCACCATGCCGTCCGGAAAACCGGGAAGCGTGCCTGATGGCATCCAGCACAGGCCGAGCGAAGCCGTGTGGCCGCCGAGTGCATAGTCCGGTTGGATCGCTTTCGCGACCATGGCCGGATCCTGCGGCACGCGGTCGTCCACCGTCTGTCCCCAGTAGCAATAGGGCCAGCCGTAGAAACCGCCGTCGCGCACTGACGTCAGATAGTCCGGCGGCGTCTCGTCGCCGAGGCCATCGCGCTCGTTGACGACGGTCCAGAGCACGCTTGTGTTGGGCTCCCATGCGAGGCCCACGGCGTTACGAAGGCCGCTGGCGAAGATACGGCTCGTGCCGCCAGCCAGATCGAGCTCATAGATCGCGGCGCGGCCTTCCTCCACTTCCATGCCGTTCTCGGCGATGTTGCTGAGCGAGCCGACGCCGGCATAGAGTTTCTTGCCGTCCGCGCTCGGCAGCAGGCTCCGCGTCCAGTGTCCGCTCGGCTTGAACGCCACGAGTTTGCGTCCCTCGGCGGTGATGCGGTCCGCGCCCGCCGCATACGGAAAGGCGACCACGCCATCGGTGTTGCCGACATAGAAGGTGTCGCCGACCAGCGCCATGCCGAACGGCTGGCTCAGCCCTTCCATGAAAATTCCGCGTCCTTCGGCAACGCCGTCACCATCAGGATCGCGCAACAAGGTGATGCGGTCGGCGCTGACGCCGAGCGCCGCGGCGCGCCGCATCGTCGCCTGCATCGCATAGTGGAACACGCTCCTGGGCGGTCCTGCAATCTGCGTCGATTCTGCGATGAGCACGTCGCCATTGGGCAGCACGTTGATCCAGCGCGGGTGGTCCAGATCTTTCGCAAACGCGTTGACCTTGAGCCCGGGTGCTGCCGTGGGCTTTTGCCCTTTGCTCCAGCCCTGGGCCGTCGGCATCTTGAGCGTCGGGATGGCGCCTTGCGGCTTCGCTGCCGGGATAGCCGGCGCGTTGCCCCAGGCCGGCGCAGGCGCAGATCCCTCCAGACGGCGCCACAGCAGCGCGACGGCGCCGATCAGCGCGACGATGCGCGCAAAAATACCCGACATGTTCATGAAATTCTCCAGATGATCGCGCGCACCCTATCCGACGCCAGGAAGCGTTGGAACCTCATCGTCGGCGCGCAAACTTGCCGGCACCTATGCGTTTCGCGCGAAAGCAGCTGCGACCGCCGGACGCCCGCAGCGCAGATGAGTGAGAGACCGGTAGTACTACGATCTTGGCGACATCGACCGAATCGCAGAGACACAACCGTGGCGCTTCTTTGTCAGAGCGCTTCCTCCCTGAAAACTTTGCCCGCCCTCATTGGCGGGCTTTCTTTGAGAATGTGGGTGTAGCCCCGGCCCGCCCTAATGCTGTCCACGAAACAGCAGGCAGGCGTCCCCATAGGAATAGAACCGGTACCCCGCCGCAATCGCATGCGCATAGGCCTGCTTCATCGTGTCCAGCCCTGAGAAGGCGGACACCAGCATGAACAGCGTCGAGCGCGGCAGGTGGAAATTGGTCAAGAGGATATCGACGGCGCGAAATCGATAGCCCGGCGTGATGAAGATCGAGGTCTCGCCGTCGAACGGCTGGATGATACCGTCCTCGGTCGCAGCGCTCTCCAATAGCCGCAGCGACGTGGTGCCGACCGCAACGATGCGCCCACCCTTGGCGCGAGCGGCATTCAGTGCGGATGCGGTATCAGCCGATATCGAACCCCACTCGGCATGCATCCTGTGCTCGGAGGTCTCCTCCACCTTGACCGGCAGGAAGGTCCCTGCCCCGACATGCAAGGTCAGCCGGTGCAGTTCGACGCCGCGGCCGCGCAGCGCCGCCTCGAGCTCAGGCGTGAAATGCAGTCCCGCCGTGGGCGCCGCGACGGCGCCTTCATTGGCCGCGAACATGGTCTGGTAGTCGGCGGCATCGCGATCGTCGGGCGTGCGCTTCGACGCGATGTAGGGCGGCAGCGGCGGCGTGCCGAGATCGGCGATGGCCTGATCCAGCGCCGGCCCGTGAAACGAGAATGAGAGCGTAATCTCGCCCTCGTCGCCCTTGGCCTCGACCTGCGCATCGAGATGACCGAGCAGGCAGACCTTGCCTTCATTGCCGAAGCGAACGATGTCGCCGGGCGCGAGCTTCTTCGCCGGCTTGACCAGCGCGCGCCAGCGCGAGCCGTCCAGCCGCTTGATCAGCGTCGCCTCGATCTTCGGCTCGGTCTCGCGGCCGATGCGGCGCCCCCTAAGCTGGGCGGAAATCACCTTGGTGTCGTTGACGACGAGCTGGTCGCCGGGCTGCAGCCATTGCGGAAGCTCGGAGATGGTGCGGTCGCACAACACGCCATCCGGCCGCAGCACCAGCATGCGCGCAGCATCACGCGGGCTCGCGGGCCGCAGCGCGATGCTCGTGGCGGGGAGTTCGAAGTCGAAGAGATCGGTGCGCATGGCGCGGGTGCGCCTCACTTGGCGTTACGGGGCACGCGAAGCGTGAACCTCAGATGCGCAATTGCGCATCGGGGAATCTCGAGATTCCGGATTGCCGCGCGTTGCGCGGCCTCCGGAATGACGGGTTGAAATCAAGCCGCGTCGACGGCCATCCGCGCCTTGACGATCTTGTCCGGATTCTGCACCGGCTCGCCGCGCTTGATCTTGTCGACGTTCTCCATGCCCGAGGTGACCTTGCCCCAGACCGTGTACTGGCCGTTGAGGAAGGAGGCGTCGTCGAAGCAGATGAAGAACTGGCTGTCGCCGGAATCCGGGCTCGCGGCGCGGGCCATCGAGGTGGTGCCGCGCACATGCGGTTCCTTGTTGAATTCGGCCTTCAGCTTCTGGCCGGAACCACCGGTGCCGGTGCCGTGCGGACAGCCGGTCTGCGCCATGAAGCCCTCGATCACGCGGTGGAACACGATGCCGTCGTAAAATCCCTCGCGCACCAGTTCCTTGATGCGGGCGACATGGCCCGGCGCCAGGTCGGGACGCATTTCGATGGTGACGGGGCCCTGGGTGGTTTCAAGAATCAAAGTATTTTCTGTATCAGCCATGCTCTTTTCTCTTCAGGTTTGGGTGGACGTTTGCGGGATCTGAAAGTGACCGCGAAAGGCCGGCCGGCAACCGCACCGCCCAGTCCCTCGGTAAATGGCAACGGCGCACAACGTTGCAATGTCTCCATTACGGCAATTCGGTACGCGATCCGGTCGTTATCGCCGGCATTTGCGGATTCATAGGTAATCTTGGGTTGACCGAGAATGGCGCCTGCGCGGTTGAAACTGACGATGACCGTGATGTCCATCGGGTTGGCTCGCGAGGCAGGCGGGGGCTGCCAGCACGAATACAATTTGGCAAAGACGTCCTTGATGGTGTTGAGCTGTTGCGGCTGGGCCTGCGCGTACGCCGCCGGCGCAAGCCACAACAAAGCGGCGGCAAACCAGATGAACCGCTTGCGGCGCGCCGAAATCATCGCCTCACTTGACGTCGGATGCGACCTGCACCTTCACCATCTTGTCGGGATCGGCCACAGGTTCGCCGCGCTTGATCTTGTCGACCACATCCATGCCCGACACCACTTCGCCGATCACGGTGTACTTGCCGTTCAGCGAGGCGCCTTCGGCGAACATGATGAAGAACTGCGAATTGGCGGAGTTGGGATCGCTCGCACGCGCCATCCCGACGATGCCGCGCTTGAACGGCACGTTGGAGAATTCGGCCGCCAGGTTCGGATGTTTCGAACCGCCGGTGCCGTTGAAATTCTTGCCGTCGCCGGTCTGCGCCATAAAGCCCTCGATCACGCGATGGAACGGCACGTTGTTGTAATAGCCCTCGCGCGCCAGGAGCTTGATGCGCTCGGCATGCTGGGGCGCGATGTCGTTCCGCAGCTTGATCACGATGCGGCCCTTGGTGGTGTCGATCACGATCGCATTCGCCTTGTCGAGATTGGCGGGCAGCGGCTGGGCGATGGCGGGGACCGCGCAGACGAGCGCGGCGACGAGTGCGAGAATGCGGATCATGAAAACTCCGGATCAAGAGGTCGAGTAGAAAAGGGCCGACGGGGAAGGCTAGCTGGCGAATTTGGCCTTGAGCTGGGCTGCGACCGATGACGGCACGAAAGCTGAGAAATCCCCACCCATCTGAGCGATTTGGCGCACCAGTGTGGCGGTGATCGGGCGGACCGCCGGGGAAGCCGGAACGAATACCGTATGTACCTCGGGCGCCATGGTCTCGTTCATGCCGGCGAGTTGCATCTCGTAGTCAAGATCGGTGCCGTCACGCAGGCCGCGAATCATGATGGTCGCGCCCGCCTTCCGGGCCGCCGTGACAGTAAGGTTGTCATAAGTCGCGCACTCAAAGGCACAGCCAGCCTTCTGGGCGATGGGTCCGCAGACTTCCTGAAGCATGGCCAGGCGTTCTTCGGTCGAGAACAACGGCTTTTTACTGGAATTGACCGCCAGGGCGACGATCAGGCGGTCGCACAAGGTGACGGCATGCCTCACCACGTCCAGATGGCCGTTGGTGACGGGATCGAATGAGCCGGGATAGAGCGCGACACGGGGCATAACCCCCTCTACCCCGACCCGGGCGGCCCGGCAAGCCGGGTCCAGTTCCCCGCTGGGGCGGCTTTTTATTTCGGATCGGCCAATGAACTAGTCCCGGGACCAAAGCGTCTCCTGGGCGAGCCGCCAATGTTTCGTCCGCCAATGGCCGACGAAACAAAACTCGGCCGGGACGAAACCATTTTCGCACGCCGTGAAGACGGCCGGAAACTTGCGCTGGCTACAAGTCCACCCAACGAACGACGGGCCGCAAAGGCCCATGACAGGGGACCGTCATGATCAAGGCTTTTTCCGCAATTGCTGCTGCTGCCTTCATTGCCGCCGCGCTGACCGTATTGCCCGGCTTTGCCCCCCAGGTCGAAGCCAGTGTTCCGCAGGCGCTTGCCAAGGGTGACCGCCTCGATATCCGCACCGTTGGCAAGGATTGCTCGCAGCAAGCCTGGCCGAATTTCGAAGCTTCCTGCCTCCGCACCGCCGGCTCTAAGTCGCTGGTGAAAGAAGCGCGCCTGGTTACCGCCGACCGGACGCCGTAACGGCACAATTTTCGTTCCGACCAACCTCCAAGCAACCGCAGTATTGGCGAGTAGGGATGCCCCCCTCCTCGCCATTTGCGTTCTGACCGCCGTCCTGCGCGTCCTGGATCATGTTCCAGTCATCCTTCGACCGGGATCGAAGCATCGCGGACACGGTGCACGTAGCATTGTGGCAATGGCCGCACCGATAGATATCTACTACGACTTCAGATCGCCCTACGCCTACTTGGCCTGGTGGCGAATCCGCCGACGGCAGGCGTTGTCAGCGTGGAAATGGCGATGGAACCCGGTTTCGATTGACGTTCTGCTGAACTTGCAGGCTGGACGCGAGCCGATGGCACCGTATGTCGATCCGCTGCCACCGCCGAAGCGAAAGCACTTCCTGGCCGACATCCGGCGATCAGCGAACTTCCTGGGCGCACCATTGTCACCGCTGCATCAACCTCGTCCTGATCCCGTGCCGGCCTTGTGCGTCGCGCTTCGGCTCGCGCAAGAAGGCATTCCTCACGATCGGTTTATTGACATGGTCTTCGAGGCGATGTGGCAACATCGCAGTGACATCGGCGCCCGCGAGGTCCTGGTAAATTGCTTGATATCTGCCGCGCTCGACGAGACGGTGATTGAGTCTGCTGTCTCGCCGAGGGCACGGAGCGAGTTGGTTACGCAATCCATGCAGGCGTACGAAGTAGGTATCTTCGGCGTGCCGAGTTTTGTGGCGCACGGCGAGATTTTCTTTGGGGCCGATCGTTTGGATATGCTGGCATGGCAACTAGAGCAGCAACCCGAGCAAATCGAACGGCTAAGGCGCGATGGGATCTAGTTGAATCCCTTCAGGCGCGCGATTTCGTCTTGCCGGAAGATCGCGTCGCGCTGCCGTATGCCGTCCCCGGATTGCCGACGCGCTTGAGCACCGACGTCACGACGTACCGACCGACGGGATGGATGCTTTCCGAGATTTCGAACAGGCGGCCGTGCGCGTCCAGATATCGGCGGATGACTTCGAGCGCGGACGATCCGGCTTCTGCCCCCACCGGCTTGGCAAACTCGTTCGGAAGCACGGTCGCCGCAACCGTTTGATGCACTTCGGAGGCGATCACGCCGTAACTGTCTGCGATCATGTCGCAGACCAGGCGGCGATCCTTTTTGATGTCGCTCACGGCGTCCGCATGGCTTTCTTCGACATAGCAGTCGACCCGGGCCAATGGCGGGCTCCTGGGCTTTGTCGATGCACGCGCGTAGGCGATCCGCAGCCAGCGCGAGCCCGGCTGACAGCCGAAGCGCCGCGCCGCCTTGCGATCCATCACGACGGTGCCGATGCTTCTGATGTCGCGATCCGTCGCGGCAGCCAGCGCCACGAGATCGCCCAAAGAGCCGAGCGTCTGCTGAAAACTTTCCTGCGGACGTTCGCGCGTCTCCACCCGCGTGCCGGACCCTTTTCGGCGCGAAACCGCCCCAAGCTCGGTGAGCCGACGCATCGCCGCACGCACGGTCCGCCGGCTCACATCGTAGCGCGCGGCAAGCTCCAGCTCGGTCGGTATCAGGCCGCCGACGGGGTACTGGCCCCGGTCAATCGCCTCCAGCAATCGCGGGCGATATCCTCGTAAATTGGCATCTCGGACGGTTCTCGCTATTAAGGGGGATTGAAACAAACGCATGGCCAGCACGATGTTCGACAGCGTCCTCTATCGCGACGTGTTCTCGACGCCGGCCATGCGGTCGGCATTTTCCGACGAAGCTCAGCTCAAAGCCTATGTGCAAGCCGAAGTGGCGCTTGCCGTGGCCCAGGGCGAAGCCGGCGTGATTCCGCCAGAGGCAGCACAGGCGATCGCGCGTCAGGCCCCGACCGTCGTGCTCGATAGCGAGCAGTTGAAGCGCGACACTGAAAATGTCGGCTATCCCATCGTCGGCCTGGTGCGCCAGCTCTCGGAGCAACTCGGCGAAGCCGGCCGCTATGTGCATTGGGGGGCGACCACCCAGGACATCATGGACACGGCGACGGTGCTGCAACTGCGCGAAGCGGTGGCGCTGATCGAAGCCCAGCTCGCCGAGGTCATGGCCACGCTGGCAGATCTCGCCCGCCTGCATCGCGATACGCCGATGGCGGGACGAACCCATCTTCAGCAGGCCCTGCCGATCACGTTCGGGCACAAGGTTGCGGTCTGGCTCTCGGCGCTGCAGCGCTCGGCCGAACGGCTCGAACAAGCCAGGCCGCGCGCCCTTCAGGCGCAACTGGGTGGCGCCGTGGGGACGCTGGCCTCACTCGGGGACCGCGGACTGGATGTGCGCGCCGCCTATGCGCGCGCCCTCGGTCTTGCCGAGCCTGATATTACCTGGCACGTCGCCCGCGACGGGCTGGTCGAGATGGTGCAGACGCTTGCGGTGATCTGCGGCGCGCTCGGCAAGATCGGCTATGACGTCATGATCCTGATGGCAACCGAGATCGGCGAGGTGTTCGAGCCGTTCTCCTCGCATCGCGGCGCGTCCTCGACCATGCCGCAGAAGCGCAACCCGATCTCGTCGGAAGTTTTGCTGGCCAACGCAAAGATGTCCCGCGACGCGGCTTCGCTGATGCTCGACAGCATGGTGCAAGATCTCGAGCGCGCCACCGGGCCCTGGCACTGCGAATGGCTCGCACTGCCCCAGGTCTGTCTTCTCACGGCCGGCTCGCTTTCGCAGGCGCAATTCATGCTTTCCGGCCTGATCGTCGATCAGGCGGCGATGAAACGAAACCTCGATTCCACCCGCGGGCTGATCGTCGCCGAAGCGGTCATGATGGGTCTCGCGCCCGCGCTTGGCCGTCAGCTTGCGCATGACGAGGTTTATGCCGCCTGCCGCGATGCGTTCGACCGTGGCGACGCGCTCCTTGAGGCATTGCTGCGGCGTCCGGCGATCGCATCCGCCCTGCCCCACGATCGGCTCGCCGCCTTGTGCGAACCGTCCAACTATCTCGGAACGGCCGGGGCGATGGTGGACCGCGTGCTCGCCCGTCACATCAAACGATAAGCAAAACGATAAATACTTGGGAGGATCGATGCGCCCCGCCAAAGACGAACCAGGACACACGAAGCTGCAGGACGGCACCCTGGCCTCAATCTCGGTTCCGGACCAGAATAAATCCGTCCCCTTGCCGGATTTGAGCCGCATTGTGACCCAGGTCACGGCCAAAGATCGTTTCCGCGGGGGCGCAACTCCGGGGTTCTCATGTCCGGTCATCTGCGATCTTGCATCACTGCCTTTGTCCTTCTCGCAGGTCTTCCGACTTCGCCTGCGTCTTCGAATCCTCTTGCAGACCTGTTCAATGTCTCTCCACCCCAGCCGGCCCCTGAGCCCGCTTCCGCAGAAAAGGAAAGGGAGTGCTTGCCGCGACCCGGTACGTCGACCGCGGAGGGGCAGCGCTGGGTCTATCGTTCTGAGGGGCGCCACAAGTGCTGGTTCCAGGCTGCCGAGGGGACCGCGACGGTAAAGCAGGTTCGTCATCGCGCCGCTAAGCCTCGGATCGCGGCAGTCGAGGAGAATGAGGCCGCACGGCGCAAGGCGGTCATGGATGCGCGTGCGGAGTTGCTGCACTCCGCACCAGCGGCAACGTCTCAGCCGACGCAGCCCGCGCCCGAGCTTAGGATGGTCGATGCCGCTTCCCTCCCGACTACGGGGGCCGCAGCCTTCGTGCCGCCGCCACCGGTCGCCAACCGCGCGACCGATAAGTTCACGCTTGACCAACCCACATCGCGCCAGCTCGACGCAGAGACGCTTCTGGCAGCCGCACCAGCCGCCAGCGACGCTGTTGCCGCCTCCGTGCCTCCTGCCGCTGCAGCGCCGGTCGCCTTTCCGAACGCCGAGGCGGCCGATGACGGCCCGGGCTGGATGGCAACCTGGCTTGGCGTGCTGCTGATGGCGCTGGGCCTCGTCTTCGTCTTGGGCTCGAACCGGCCCCTCCGGGAAGCCATGCTGGTTGCACGATTTAATGCGAGGGCGAGTCGGCGTGCATTGTAGTGAGGAGCGCCAGTTCGAAGGCGAGCAAGTGACTTCCTGTCGACACCAACAAGCACACCATTTCAGAGATAAGCCGGACTGAACATTCAGGTCAGAAATGGCAGAGCCGGAATGATGTGCAGGTTTGTGCCAATCGCGGCGGAGCCCGGCACGTCGGCAAGTCGGATCAATTCCGTGACTGGGCTACCGGGCCGGCGCTCTCGCGAGGGTTGGAGGCGACTTGTGGCAGCGCAAGGGTGAAAGCATCGATCAGCCGACGTCGCCAAGGTTGCGTCAGCATCGATAGCTTCCCTTCGAGCAGAGCGGCCTTTTCCCGGGCTCCCACGCTTTCCGTGCTGACTTTGAGCAGTTCGGCCAGGAGCTTGTTCGTGCGTTCGCATTCTCTCTCAAAGTCAGCCCGATAGCCGTTGGCAATCACCTTCATATCTGCCAGCTCAGTCTGCAAGATCTCAATTTGTTGCTTGAAGGCGGTGACCACCTGGTGACCGGCCTGAGCTTGCGGCGGACGGGATATTGGGGAATGGCTGAATTCGCTGAGATCGACCTGGACAAGCGTTTTCCCGTCGTTGGAGCGGGAGCGCGGCCAGCGGTGTCGTTTCACCAGAGCACGGGCCGCCTCTGGGGAAACTGTGAGCCTTTCACCCAGTTCGGCGTAAGTCAGCATTTCGACGGGCATGATATCCGCTCCCGTTTGGCCGGACGGTCACCACCCGGACACAGCAAATGGTAACAATCTATGGTTAAGGGCAGGTTTACCGTGAGCGGGAACCCGGATGGAGCGTCGTAGCCCGGATGTAGCGCAGCGAGATCCGGGGTGAGATCTCGCCAGCGGATAGGCTGATCCCGGGTTGCGCGGAGCCTGTCATCGGGCGCGCATTCGCGCGACCCGTTGGCTCCACCCGGGCTACAGCTAACCGCCGGAAACGAGTTGACGCGACATGGCGAGAATGGCGCTTGCCGTCTCTGCTGGATGAAGCGTCGGATGCAAATGCGTGCCGTGCAGGTTCGTAACCGGCCAGCCACGTCGTTGCGCGGCAATGGCTGCGTGATCACAGATCGCTGAAGTCTGGATGAAACCGGCAGGGATGTGGTCCCAATCGGCGAGTTCGATCGTGTCGTCGAACCAACCGATGTGCATCCGTGGAAGTTCACTTTCAAACCGGGCGAATGCCACCGCATCGCGCGCCAGGACATCCACACCGACAAGAGACATGCGCTGCATATCGCGCGCAAACCATCTCGACCAGATCGGAAGCATGCCGTCGGGTTCGGCGAGGCCCTTGATGAAGTCGTGAAGGGCGGGCCTGACCGGGAAGGCTGCGCCTTGCGATGGAGGCACTTCCCCATCCACGACGATTATTCCCCGCGCGGGCAACCTGGTCGCAAGGTCGGCAGCCAGCACACTCGCCGAACTATGGCCCACCACAATTGGTTCATGGCCGCCGGTGATGTGCTCCAGAAGTTGGGAAGTCCATGCGCTCCAGGACGGCGGCGAACGGTGATGGGCCAATACGTCAGGTACCTGAACATGACATCCCGCCGCCCGCAGGCATTCGGCCGTTGGCTCCCAGCTTGACGCCCGGACCAGAGGTCCTGCCACAAGAATGAAATGTAAGGGCATGGTTCCAGCGTTCGTAGCCCGGATCGAGCGCAGCGCAATCCGGGGAAAGTCTTGCAGCGGACGGGGTGATCCCGGGTTGCGCTTCGCTCCACCCGGGCTACGCACAAGACCGGAGCTTACGCCCCGTTGCCGTTCTCACCGTTCTCCCCGTCGTCACCGATATGCTCGACCGACACCACGTGCTCGTCCTCGGCGGTATCGAACACGATGACGCCTTGCGTCGAGCGGCCGGCGATGCGGATGTCCTCGACCGGGCAGCGGATCAACTGGCCCTTGTCGGTCACCAGCATGATCTGATCGCTGTGCTCCACGGGGAATGACGCCACCAGCTTGCCGTTGCGGTTGTTGACGGACATCGCGACGATGCCTTTGCCACCGCGACCGGTGGTGCGGTACTCGTAAGATGACGTGCGCTTGCCGTAGCCGTTGACGGACACCGTCAAGACGACCTGCTCCTGCGCCGACATCTCGACGTAGCGATCGGAAGAAAGCTGGATCGCGGTCGACGCCTCCTCGGTCTCCGCCTCGGCGGTTTCCTCGGTCGCGGCCTCGCCTGCCACCGCACGGCGCATCTTGAGGTAAGCCGACCGTTCGTCCGAGGTCGTCTCGACATGGCGCAGGATCGCCAGCGAGATCAGCGTGTCGTTTTCAGCGAGCGCGATGCCGCGCACGCCCATCGAGGTGCGGCCGGTGAAGACGCGGACATCGGTGACGGGGAAGCGGATGCACTGGCCGCCGGCCGCCGTCAGCAGCACGTCGTCGTGTTCGGTGCAGATCTGCACGTCGACGATCGCCTCGCCCTCCCCGAGCTTCATGGCGATGATGCCGGAGCGGCGGACATCGACGAAGTCGGACAGCTTGTTGCGGCGAACGGTGCCGCCTGTCGTAGCGAACATCACATCGAGATTGCCCCAGGAAGATTCATCCTCCGGCAGCGGCATGATGGTGGTGATGCGCTCGCCCTGTTCCAGCGGCAGGATGTTGATCAGCGCCTTGCCGCGCGCGTTGGGAGCAGCCACCGGCAGCCGCCAGACCTTTTCCTTGTAGACCTGGCCGCGGGAGGAGAAGAACAGCACCGGCGTGTGGGTCGAGGCCACGAACAGCCTGGAGACAAAATCCTCGTCGCGGGTCTGCATGCCCGCCCGTCCCTTGCCGCCGCGCCGCTGGGCGCGATAGGTCGAGAGCGGGACGCGCTTGACGTAGCCGGCGTGCGAGACCGTGACCACCATGTCCTCGCGCTGGATAAGGTCCTCGTCCTCGACCTCGCCTTCCTGCTCGATAATGACGGTCCTGCGAGGGGTGGCGAATTCGTCTTTCACGTCGGCGAGTTCAGTCTTGACGATGGCCTGCACGCGCGCGCGCGACCGCAGGATGTCGAGGTAATCGGCGATTTCCACTGCGAGCTTGTCAAGCTCCTCGGAAATTTCCTCGCGGCCGAGCGCGGTCAGGCGCTGCAGTCGCAGCTCGAGAATGGCCTTGGCCTGCTCGAGCGATAGCCGTGCGGTGCCGTCGGGCGCCATCCGGTGCCGCGGGTCGTCGATCAGCGTAATCATCGCTTCCACGTCCCTGGCCGGCCAATCGCGCGACATCAAGGTATCGCGCGCGGTGTTCGGATCGGGCGAGGTTCTGATGACGCGAATGATCTCGTCGATATTGGCGACCGCGATTGCAAGACCGACCAGGATATGGGCGCGGTCGCGGGCCTTGTTGAGCAGGAACTTGGTCCGACGGGTGATGACCTGCTCGCGGAACGCGATGAACAGCGTCAGCAGATCTTTCAGATTCATCGTCTGCGGGCGGCCAGAATCTAGCGCAAGCATGTTGGCCGGGAAGTTCGTCTGCAGCGGCGTGAAGCGATAGAGCTGATTGAGCACGACGTCCGCCATCGCTTCGCGCTTCAACTCGATGACGACGCGGAAGCCGTCGCGGTCGGATTCGTCGCGCAGATCGGCGACGCCTTCGATCTTCTTTTCGCGCACCAACTCGGCGATGCGCTCGACCATCGTGGCCTTGTTTATCTGAAAGGGAATCTCGGTGATGATGATCGCTTCACGATCCTTGCGAATAGTATCGATCGTGACCTTGCCGCGCATCACGATGGAGCCGCGGCCCAGGTGATAGGCCGAGCGAATTCCCTGGCGCCCGAGAATGATGCCGCCGGTCGGAAAATCTGGTCCCGGAATAATGTTGATGAGATCGTCGATGCCGAGCGCGGGGTTGTCGATCAGCGCCGTGCAGGCATCAATGACTTCGCCGAGATTGTGCGGGGGGATGTTGGTCGCCATGCCTACGGCGATGCCGCCGGCGCCGTTGACCAGCAGGTTCGGGAACCTTGCCGGCAGAACCGACGGCTCCTTCTCGGAACTGTCGTAGTTTGGCTGGAAATCGACAGTGTCCTTGTCGATATCGCCAAGAACTTCAAGCGCCGATCGGGTCAGACGGGCTTCGGTATATCGATACGCCGCGGGCGGATCGCCGTCGACCGAGCCGAAATTGCCCTGCCCGTCGATCAGCGGCACACGCATGGAGAAATCCTGCGCCATCCGGACCATGGCGTCGTAAATCGACTGGTCGCCGTGCGGATGATACTTACCGATCACGTCACCGACGACGCGCGCGGACTTGACGTACTTCTTGTCGGGCGTGTGCCCCTGCTCGTACATCGAATACAAGATGCGGCGATGCACGGGCTTGAGCCCGTCGCGCGCGTCCGGCAACGCCCGCGCCACGATCACGCTCATGGCGTAATCGAGGTAGGAGCGTTTCATCTCGTCGAGGATGGAAACGGGACGAATATCAGAGGGCTCCGGCGGCTCGCCGGGCGTGTTATCTTCAGGGTCAGACAAAGGGGAAATCCGGTCAATTCTCAGTCGAGAATCATATAGCGCATCGGGGGTCCGATAACCACCCCGAAGCGCTCCGGATCGGCTCTTTTTCCGCTCGTTTTTTCATGGACTTACGGGGATCGGAAGCGCCTTGCATGGGGCTCGCGGGAGCGAGCTTTTTCGGGACCGCAAACAGCGGGTCCAAGCGACGCTTTTTGCGGCGGCTTAATGGCCGAAAACCACCGTATGCATGATCCGCCCCGGAAGGAATGTGAACAGCCCGGCAATGACCAGCGCGCCCCCAAAAATCATCGTCATGATCCGGCGATGATCGGCGATCCGATGGCGCCTGGCTCTCCACACCGCGATCGGCAGCACGATCAGCGTGAAGATCGACAGCAGATGGATCGGGCTCCATGGGCCGAGCAAGCGGATCTCGTGGATCCAGAACGAGCTGGCGGCGACGACAGCCATCAGGCCGACCCAGATCCAGCCGACCGTCCGATGCGGCAGCGTGCCCTTCGGCGCAGCGAACTGGACGAGGCCAAGGGCGAAAGCGGCCATTGCCGCGAAGGCATGAACGGGGATCGCGGGAGCGGCATCCAGCAGCGGCGCGAGGGTCATGGCGGTGGTTCCCGGAGGAAGACCGATTGGCGTTCGAGGCAGCGATCAGCTTAAGTGAAATACCTCATGTAAATATTAATAACATAACGGCCGGGCCAACCGCCCGCGGGCCCGGATCGCGACGCGTCTGCCCCCGGCGCAATACAAGAAACGGCTTTTCAGCCGGAATGCGGCCGGTTCTTGCGCCGGCGCATCAGTCGTAACGCAGGCGCAGATGCCAGTTCTCGCAAGAGAATTTCTTGCGAGCCAATGTGCCGGGCGAAGACCCCGATTCAGAACGGGATGTCGTCGTCCATGTCGCTGTTGCGGGCACCGGCCGCCACGGCCCGGCGCGGCGCGGAACTGGCCGGACTGCTGGAGCCGAAATCGCCTGAATCGTCGGAGCCGAAACTGCCGCCACCGCCGCCGCTGCGGCCATCCAGCATCGTCAGGGTCGAGTTAAAACCCTGCAGCACGACTTCGGTCGAGTATTTCTCGACGCCGCTCTGGTCGGTCCATTTGCGGGTCTGCAGCGCGCCCTCGATGTAAACCTTGGCGCCCTTCTTCAGATACTGCTCGACAATCTTGCAAAGCGGTTCGGAGAAAATCACGACGCGGTGCCACTCGGTCTTTTCCTTACGCTCGCCGGTGCCCTTGTCGCGCCATGTCTCCGACGTCGCGATGCTCAGATTGGCAATCGGCCGCCCGTCCTGTGTCCGCCGGATTTCAGGATCCTTGCCGAGGTTGCCGATCAGAATCACCTTGTTCACGCTTCCCGCCATCGCCGCTCTCCACTCGATATCGCCGGCAAAAAATCGCCGGCAAAAAATCACTGGCAAAAATTACTGGTCGGACCCGCCAAGTGCCGGCCGCCTTCAATTCTTGACCTGTTGCTTGTCCGCCTTCTGCGTCCGTTTCCGGACATTCGAACGACCCTATACACTCGCAGGCTCCGCCGACTTAGCGATCCCTCGGCAAGCCGGCGGTTATCCACATATAGCATCGCCCCCGCAGCCGTTCCAGCTTTGTTCCCGCCAGCACCTAATATCTGGCCCGGTTCTCACGATGCAACCCAAGCGCGATTACCGGGAACTCACGGGGAACCGAAAACCTTCCGAAATGGAACCCGAAAGTTCCGCACGGTATCGTGAATATGGCAGGTAAATCATTAGCTTGGGTAAATACACTTCGTTTGTACATGTTGCATTCCGGCGACACCATTTCCGGGCGAGTCGCGATATAGAGGTTGTCGAACGGCGCGAATGCTCGCGTCATTTCGAAACGCTTCGGGACCAACGGAAAGCGGAAGAGCTGGAGATAGACCCATGAAAAAGGTTTTCTTGAGTACGGTTGCCCTCATCGCGTTCGCCGCCCCTGCGGCGGCGGCTGACCTCGCGGCACGGCCTTACACCAAGGCCCCGCCGGCGCCGGTCGCCGTCGTGTACGACTGGAGCGGCTTCTACATCGGCGCCAACGGCGGCTGGGGTACGAGCCGCAAGTGCTGGGATTTCGTCGACGTGACCGGCGCGTTCATCGGGGCCGAGGGTTGCCATGACGCAGACGGCGGCACCGTCGGCGGTCAGATCGGTTATCGCTGGCAGGCCGGCACCTGGGTGTTCGGTGTTGAAGGCCAGGGCAACTGGGCCGACTTCCAGGGCAGCAATGTGAGCCTGCTTTTCCCCGCCGCCCGTAACGAGTCGCGCATCGATGCGTTCGGCCTGATCACGGGCCAGATCGGTTACGCCGCCAACAACGTGCTGTTCTACGTCAAGGGCGGTGCGGCCGTTACGGCGGATCGTTTCCGCGTCTTTGATGTTCCCACGGGCGTCTTGGCTGCCACCACCGGCGACGACACCCGCTGGGGTGCCGTGGTCGGCGCGGGCATCGAATTCGGCTTCGCCCCGAACTGGTCGGTCGGCGTCGAGTACAATCACCTGTTCATGCAGGACCGCACCCACACCTTTGTCGACGCGACCGGCGCCTTCCTCGGCAACGACCGCATCACTCAGGACGTCGATATCGTCACCGCCCGCATCAACTACCGCTTCGGCGGCCCGGGCATCGCGGCGAGGTACTGATCTTCGCTTTCAACGAACGGAATCGAAAAGGCCGGCTTCACGCCGGCCTTTTTTGTTTGGTTGTACTGCGGGATAGTCATACCCGCCACGGTTGCATATTACCTACTTTTGCCGCGGATGTGGTTTTTCGGCGACAGCATTCTGCGATCTCTTCACGCTATATGCGCAGGCAACCTCAAATTGACCACTCCTGCAGTTGCGTTGGAAATGCTGAAAGGAAGAAACGTGAAGAAAGTTTTGTTGACGACCACCGCTCTGATCGCGCTTGGAATCGCCCCCGCGACTGCCGCAGACCTTGCCGCACGGCCATATACCAAAGCACCAGCGATGGCGGTTGCGGTGTACAACTGGAGCGGCTTCTACGCTGGCGTTAACGGCGGCTGGGGATCGAGCCGCAACCGTTGGGACGAGACCAGCCTCGGCATCGCTTTCTCGGAGGGCAGCCATGACGCAACCGGCGGCACCGTCGGTGGTCAGATCGGCTACCGCTGGCAGGCTGCTTCGTGGGTGTTCGGCGTGGAAGCGCAGGGCAACTGGGCTGACTTCCACGGCAGCAATGCGATCCCGCTGCTTCCGGCGTTCACCAACGACACTCGTGTCGATGCCTTCGGACTGTTCACCGGTCAGGTCGGCTACGCCGCGAACAACGTACTGTTCTACCTCAAGGGCGGCGCCGCCGTGACCTCCGATCGCTACCGCGTGCTCGCGACCGGCACCGGTGTCCAGCTCGCCAACAGCGTCGATGACACCCGTTGGGGTGGCGTGGTCGGCGTCGGCCTGGAATATGGCTTCGCCCCGAACTGGTCGGCCGGCATCGAATACAATCACATGTTCATGCAGGACAAGACCTATAACTTCGTGAGCAACGGCGTCGTCTTCCCGGCTGGCACGCTGGTGGCCCAGAGCCGCATCCGTCAGGATGTTGATATCGTCACCGCTCGCATCAACTACAAATTCGGCGGGTACTAATCTCCGCGTCACCTGAGTTCCCGAAATTGAGAAAAGGCCGGCCTTGCGCCGGCCTTTTTTTTTGCGGCACTACTGACTGCTGCTGCCAAAAATATCTCGGCGAAAACAATCCGTTGATGATTCGCGCGCGGCACTGGATATTTTCTGTCGTTCTTCCTATGTTCCGACTTTCAATCATCGGCGCCTGATCCCGGTTTCCAGCCGGCAATGCGCGCCCAACTCGGCGCGCGACCTGCGCGCCTGGAAATGCCGATATGGATGAAGTGCTAAGGGCGAAGCGCCAACCACCCGCCGGCTCCGCATCGCGCGCGATAACCATCCGCGGTGCGCGCGAGCACAATCTCAAGAACGTCGATCTCGAAATTCCCCGCGACAAGCTCGTGGTGTTCACCGGCCTGTCCGGCTCCGGCAAATCCTCGCTCGCGTTCGACACCATCTATGCCGAGGGACAACGCCGCTACGTCGAATCGCTGTCGGCCTATGCGCGCCAGTTCCTCGAGATGATGCAGAAGCCGGATGTCGACCAGATCGACGGCCTGTCGCCCGCGATCTCGATCGAGCAGAAGACGACGTCGAAGAACCCGCGCTCCACCGTCGGCACCGTCACCGAGATCTACGACTATATGCGCCTGCTGTGGGCGCGCGTCGGCGTGCCCTATTCGCCCGCCACGGGGCTGCCGATCGAAAGCCAGATCGTCTCGCAGATGGTCGACCGCGTGCTGGCGCTGCCCGAAGGCACCCGCCTCTATCTGCTCGCGCCGGTCGTGCGCGGCCGCAAGGGCGAGTACAAGAAGGAGCTCGCCGAATGGCTCAAGAAGGGCTTTCAGCGCGTCAAGATCGACGGCACCTTCTATGAGCTGGCGGAGGCGCCGACCCTGGACAAAAAATTCCCGCACGATATCGACGTCGTCGTCGACCGCATCGTGGTCCGCCCGGACATCGGCCAGCGCCTCGCCGAAAGTTTTGAGACCGCGCTGAAGCTCGCCGAGGGCTTGGCTGTGATCGAATACGCCGACGCGCCGGCGGGTGCTGCGGAAGAGAAAAAGTCCGACAAGAAGACCGCAAAGATCCACGACAAGAGCGGGCCTGAGCGCATTTTGTTTTCGGAAAAATTCGCCTGCCCGGTTTCCGGCTTCACTATCCCCGAGATCGAGCCGCGGCTGTTCTCGTTCAACAACCCCTACGGCGCCTGCCCCGCCTGCGGCGGCCTCGGCGTCGAGCAGCATATCGACGAGGACCTCGTCATTCCCGACAAGGAGATGACGCTGCGCAAGGGCGCGATCGCGCCGTGGGCCAAATCGTCCTCGCCCTATTACATCCAGACGCTGACAGCGCTCGGCAAATTCTACAAGTTCACGCTCGACACCAAGTGGAAGGACCTGCCGAAGAAGACGCAGGCAGCATTGCTGCACGGCTCCGGCGACGACGAGATAAAATTCTCCTACGAGGACGGCGTCCGATCCTACGATACCAAAAAGCCGTTCGAGGGCGTCATCACCAATCTCGAGCGCCGCTACCGCGAGACCGAGAGCGAATGGGCGCGCGAGGAGCTGGCAAAATATTTCTCCGACATCCCCTGCGCCGGCTGTAACGGCCATCGCCTCAAGCCCGAGGCGCTGTGCGTCAAGATCGGCGGCAAGCATATCGGCGAAATCTCGGAATTGTCGGTGCTTCGCGCCGGCGAGTGGTTCGAGAGCGTGCCGAAAGCGCTCAACACGCAGCAGAACGAGATCGCCACGCGGGTGCTGAAGGAGATCCGCGAGCGGCTGTCGTTCCTGCTCGACGTCGGCCTGAACTATCTCACGCTCTCCCGCGCCTCCGGCACGCTGTCCGGCGGCGAAAGCCAGCGCATCCGCCTCGCCTCGCAGATCGGTTCGGGATTGACCGGCGTGCTTTATGTGCTGGACGAGCCCTCGATCGGCCTGCACCAGCGCGACAACGCGCGGCTATTGGAAACGCTGAAGCGGCTGCGCGACCTCGGCAACACCGTGATCGTGGTCGAACATGACGAGGACGCGATCCGGCTCGCGGATTACGTGCTCGATATCGGCCCCGGCGCCGGCATGCATGGCGGCCACATCGTGGCGCAGGGCACGCCAGCCGAAATCATGAAGAACCCGAAATCGCTGACGGGCAAATACCTCACCGGCGAGATGTCGGTGGCGATCCCCGAGCGCAAGCCGCCGAACCACCGGCGCACCATCAAGGTCGTCAACGCCCGCGGCAATAACTTAAAGAACGTCTCGGCGGAAATCCCGCTCGGGCTGTTCACCTGCGTTACCGGCGTCTCCGGCGGCGGCAAGTCGACGCTCCTGATCGACACGCTCTACAAGGCCATCGCCCGCAAACTCAACAACGCCAGCGAAGGCGCCGCCCCCCACGACCGCATCGAAGGGCTGGAGCATATCGACAAGATCATCGACATCGACCAGTCGCCGATCGGCCGCACCCCGCGCTCGAACCCCGCGACCTATACCGGCGCGTTCACGCCGATCCGCGAATGGTTCGCCGGCCTTCCCGAAGCCAAGGCGCGCGGCTACGAGCCGGGACGGTTCTCCTTCAACGTCAAGGGCGGCCGCTGCGAGGCCTGCCAGGGCGACGGCGTCATCAAGATCGAGATGCACTTCTTGCCCGACGTCTACGTCACCTGCGACACCTGCAAGGGCAAGCGCTACAACCGCGAAACGCTCGAAGTCCTGTTCAAGGGCAAGAGCATCGCCGACGTGCTCGACATGACGGTGGAAGAAGCCGCCGAATTCTTCAAGGCCGTTCCCCGCGTCCGCGAGACCTTTAAAACGCTGCACCGCGTCGGCCTCGACTATATCCACGTCGGCCAGCAGGCGACGACGCTCTCCGGCGGCGAAGCCCAGCGCGTCAAGCTGGCGAAGGAGCTGTCAAAGCGCGCCACCGGCCGCACGCTCTACATCCTGGACGAGCCCACCACCGGGCTTCATTTCCACGACGTCGCAAAGCTTCTGGAAGTGCTGCACGAGCTGGTCTCGCAGGGCAACACGGTGGTCGTGATCGAGCACAATCTCGAAGTCATCAAGACCGCCGACTGGGTGATCGACCTCGGCCCCGAAGGCGGCGACGGCGGCGGCGAAATCGTCGCCTGGGGCCCGCCGGAAGATATCGTGAAAGCGCCGCGGAGCTATACGGGGAAGTTTTTGGCCCCGGTGCTGAAGAAGGCGGATGGGAAGCCGAGGAAGAGCAGCAGCGCGAGCGAGGCGGCGGAGTGAACTAAGCCAGCACTCTCGCAGTAAGGTGCGCCATGCTTACTTATTCGCCGGTGAAGCTGAGGATAAAGCGACGGATTGACGTAGGGAATGATATCGATGCCGAATAGCGAGCGGCTTCCTTTGGCAGCATGATGGAAGCGCTTACCTAATAACCAATTGGCATAACGTTACTGGATTGGACCCCATTAACGGCCAAAGCCTGAGCAAGTCGGCTATTCAACCAACTCATGTCGAACTGCCACTCCTGTTTAAGGCAGATACCACATCTGATGGCAGAACAATGTTGAAAAGAAAGCGTTACAGCATCCCACTTTACAATGATGGTGGAGTGCCTAGCTGGCTTGAGCATTCAGTTTTCGGAAACAGAGTTGACGTAGTCGCCATCAAAATCGCAGGTATGGATTCCTCCCTCGCAAGCTTGCCCGTAAATTCTCTCGGGAGCTTCGTCGACTTCGAACCACAAGTAGGGGACGACGTTTTCGTGCTTGGATATCCAGGCGGAGTAGACGGCGGTCATGAACTCGCCATTTGGAAGCGCGGCTCCATTGCAAGCCAGCCTTCCGTCGATATTGATCAGCTACCGAAGATCCTCGTTGATACCGCCACGCGAAAAGGAATGTCAGGGGCCCCGGTGATCGTTCGACGATCAGGCATCATTGTTCCGAGAGGGGTTACAAGCACACCAGGCTCGCTCTCCGGAGAGGAGATCATCGGTCAGGCCGATACCTTTCTAGGCGTGTACTCTGGACGCATTGGAGATGATCCAATGGGACTGCAACTCGGCATTGTCTGGAAAGCCAGTGTCATTGATGAGATAGTCAAGGGCGGCCTACCGGGGCAGCCTCCGTATCCGTGAAACTTCTCAGGGAGAACGGATCGCACACAGCCCCCAGTCTCAACCCGTTCCCGAGTGAGACACACGAGGCTGCGTCCTCGCCATTGGCCGGCTTGTTTCGCTCGAGGTGAGCCATACCCCGGTAGCCGCGCACAAACTCGTTCGAGGCGGCCGTCCAAAACTGGAAAGGCCGACTCTGCGAGGCGTCGCCCTACACCGTCCAATAATGCGGATGCGGGCGTGAACGGTCGCCCCAGTCGAAGGCCTCTTCATCGAGCTCGGACGGGCCTGCGCGCAGGTCCTCCAGCGTCACGTCGGATTGGAAGGCCTGACGCGCGGAATCAAATCGGAGGGCGTCCCACCGGATCGGACAATGATGGTGGCTGCCGAGCAGCCCTCCAGTCTTGATCACGGCGTAAGCCACCGTTCCGCTTACCTTGTCGAGCATCAGCCGTTCGATTGAGCCGAGTTTTGTGCCGTCGCGCCCGTAAACGTGCGCGTGCTCGACGCGATCACTGGGCACCAGGGTATGAGGCATGGCGTCCTCCCTGTTTTTCTCTCGTTCTCCCGCCATTATAGCACAAACCAGCCCGGCATGCGGGGCGTCGCGTCGTCGCGGTGCAGCAGCACGGTTGGCTCGATATCCGGGGTCCTGCACGCAAGCTCCACCCGCATGTCGCTTCGCTCATGCGGGCTACAGCTGCTTGATCTATTGCAATGCCGAACGCCCTGACGGCGCGCCCTCCCCGGCTACCGCCGCAAGAACGCCCCGAACGCCCGCGGCCCGTCGCCGACCTTGATCTCTTCGGTCACCTTCAGTTCGACCGCATCGATCACGCTGATCGAGTTGCTCTCCCAGTTCGCCACGATGATGCGCCGGCCGTCCGCGGTCGCCGCGATCCCTTCCGGGTAATCGCCTACAGTGATGCGCTTGACCGGCTGAAGCGTGGCAAGATCGAACACGCTGACGGTGCCGTCATACTGGTCGGTGACAAAGCCGCGCCCTTGCGCGAGCGCGACCGCATAGGGGCGCAAGCCCGTCTTCACACGCCCGATCTCGCTGTTATCTGCGATGTCGATCACGGAGACGTCGTTCGATCCGACATTCGCGGTGTAGGCCCGCCGGCCATCGGCATCGATGGTGATGCCAAACGGGCGCTCCCCGACCTTGATCGTGGCCCGCCGCTGGCGCGTCGCGGTGTCGATGACGGACACGCTATCGGCGTCACGGTCCGCCGAGAGCAGGAGCCGCCCGTCCGGCGTCACCGCGAGCCCCGACGGCGAGGCGCCGACCGCGATATCGGCGACAACGCGCTGTTCTTTCGGATCGATCACCCGCACCGCCGCGGCGTACCAGTCGGCGACATAAACTGTTGCGCCATCCGGCGCCACGGCGACACCGAGCGGACCGCCGCCGGTGTTGATCTTCCCGATGATCCGGCGTGCGGCGGCATCGACCACCGTCAGCGCCTTGGCATCGGGGCTCGTCACATAGGCGAAGCGTCCATCCGGCGTGATGGCGACGCCCGCAGGCTTGCCGCCGATCGCGATGGTCGCGACCGGTTGCAAGGACGTGAGATCCACGACCGTCAGGTTTTCGCTGAGCTGATTGGTGACGAAGGCCTCCTCGGCCCGCGCCTGCCCGGCCCAGGCGGTACCGATGCTGGCGACGAGCGCCGCCAGAACGATCGCCCGCACGATCAGCTTCCGCTTTCGACCTTCTTCTTCAGCGCCTCGAGGCCCGCTTTGTAGAGCCCGCTCACCGCCTTCACAGCAGCCTCGTCGCTCAGCTCCAGCGGCGGATCGTTGTTCGGAAAACCGCGATAGAACGCGCCGGCCCACTCCAGGCTGCTCCCCTTGCCGTCGGCGCTGGGCGTGACCGTCAGGGTGGACGAATAGTTGGTGACCGGCAGCACCTTCACATCCACGGCGGTGATCCGGTACGAATAGGTCATCTTCTCGGCATCGTATTTGTAGAGCTCCTCATCGACGGTCGCTCCATCAGCCAGCGTCAAGCGTCGCGTAGCCTCGATCTCGTTGCCCTTGGTGCCCTCGGTCTTGCTGACCGGCTGCAGCCAGTTCATGTCCTGGAAATTGCCGATCACGGCCCACACCTTGGCCGGCGGCGCGTTGATCTCGATCGATTCCCGCACCTTCTGGCGGGTCGGCCCATGCGCCCAGGCTACGCCTATCACTGCCAGCGCCGCCACCACGGCCCCCACCCTCGCGAGCGTCGTCCTCATGTCGCTTCCTCATTGTCTTGTTGGCCCACGCTAGCCGCGCAGCGGCGTTATCGTAGCGCATTTTCAGACCAAAGGAGGCTGGTTTGTGGCGCCGCCGCGACGCGCGGCATTGCGTTGGCTAATATCGTAGGACGGGTAGAGCCAACGGCTCACTCCTCGATCGCCGCCTGCACAAACCCCGCCGGATCCTCGCAAAACTCGCGCATGACCTTGTAGTGATCGGTTTCCCGCACCGTCACCGGCTCCAGGCCGTACTTCGTCAGCCGCAACAGCCTCGCGTTGGGATACGCCATCAGGACAGGCGAATGCGTCGCCATGATGATCTGGCAATGGCCGATATTCTCCATCCGCCGCATCAGCTTCAAAAACTCGATCTGGCGCGCGGGCGACAGCGCGGATTCCGGTTCGTCGAAAATAAAGATACCCTGCTTCTGGCAACGCTCCTCGAAGAAACGCAAAAACCCTTCACCGTGGGAATGGGACAGGAAGTCCGGCGGAGGGCCTCCTCCCATTGGATATTTCTGGGCCATCTCGTCCAAGTATCGGGCAACCGAGAAAAAGCTTTCGGCGCGGAAAAACCAGCCATTGGTGATTTTGGGTAGCCAGCTCGCCCGCAACGCGCTGGACAATTGTCCCCCCATTTTTTCCAACGCCCATGAGTGGTCGACCGTCATGTACCCCTTGCCGCCGCCGGCTTCGTCATAGCCGGCGAGCACGGCGATGCCCTCGAGCAAGGTGGATTTGCCGGTGCCATTCTCGCCGACGATGATCGTGATCGCCTTATCAAAGCTCAGCTCAAAATCGTCGCGCAGCAAGGGCAAGCAGAACGGATAGGCCTCGCGGTTGGTGATCCGCGATGGCTCGAGCCAGATGCGCTTGAGATACGGCGCCGGCAGATTGATCGGGCGATTGCGTCTGGAAGCCATGGGCTCGGATCCCGGGGGAAACAATGTCGTTCGTGATGGTTATACAGGGAACGTCGTACAATCCTAGATGGCACGCCACCCCGATGCAAAGCGCCACCTACACCCTCTTCCGCAACGCCATCCTCGGCGAGCAGCAGGTCATCTGCGACTATGATAGCCGCATCCGCGAACTGTGCCCGCACATCATCGGCACCAACAGACGCGGCGAAGAGGTCGTGCTGGCCTGGCAGTTCGGCGGCGAGAGCTCAGGGCCGCTGCCGCAATGGCGATGTCTGAAGCTGGCTGGTGTCAAAAACGCCCACGCGCGCGAGGGCCGCTGGCATGAGGGCGGCTCGCACCGCACGACGCAGACCTGCGTCAGCGAGATCGATCTCGACATCAATGTTCACGTCCGCAAGCGGCGTTGAAGCGACGTGGCGCAGGACGGGCAATCCGTCTGGACCGCCAATTACCGTCCGGAGCCGCTGCGCCAAAACGCCGATTTCCCCGGGGCGAACAACGCTGCGAGATCGCGAAACTATATCCACCGTCATTGCGAGCGAAGCGAAGCAATCTATTTCGCTGCCGCAAAGAAAGAGTGGATTGCTTCGCTTCGCTCGCAATGACGTGGAGAGGCCGCGGCGCATACTGTACACGCGCGCACGCGACTATGATGATTTCAATTCCGCGAACGCCGTCGCTTCTCTCGCAGATTCAAAACGCGTCTCACCCCACACGCCGCCGCAGTGCTGTCGAAATAGCAACCTGCCCGCGCCAATGCGCGGACGCGCTTCGGTCCAATTTTTGCCGGCATATGCATCGTATGGTTAATACGCAAGCGATCGTTCTCACATCTGCGCAAACGTCGCTTGCAGACGGCTCTTTGGGGGCGCGTTCGCGTCCTCTTCCACAAACGATACGTCACCATGCCGGTGCGATCGGTTCGCTATCGAGCCCGCAGGGGGTTATACGAGTGTTCAACTTTAGGGGACAAAACATGAAACGACTACTTCTGGCTGGCGTGGCTCTCTCGGTCGCGACCGCGGCCTCGGCCGCCGACATGCAGGCGCGGCCCTACACCAAGGCCCCTCCGGCGGTGGTGTCTCCGGCGTATAACTGGTCCGGCTTCTATATCGGCGCAATGGGCGGCTTCGGCTGGGAGACCGACGCCGGCAGCGGCGGCTTCGGTGGCGGCACGGTCGGCTACAACTGGCAACTTCCGGGCAGCCAGTTCGTCTTCGGTGTCGAAGTCGACGCCGCGGGCGCCAGCATCAAGGACAGCTTCCTCGTGGACGTCGGCGTTACACAGGAAAACAAGACCAATGCGTTCGGCAGCGTGACCGGCCGCGCCGGTTTCGCCGTCGATGCAGCCCTCCTCTACGCCAAGGGTGGTTTTGCATGGGCCAACGCCAAGACGTCCTTCACGGACGGCGTCATAACGTTTTCGGACAGCCAGACTCATACCGGCTACACCATCGGCGGCGGCCTCGAATATTTGTTCACGCCGAGTTGGTCGGCCAAGGCCGAATACATGTACACCAGCCTCGGTAGCGAGACCTACAAATTCGACGGCCAACCGCTGGACTCCGGCAGCTTCGACTTCCACACCATCAAGGTCGGCGTGAACTATCACTTCCGGTAAGATGGCAACCTAGTTACGTAGCTGCGTAGGGTGGGCAAAGCGCAAGCGTGCCCACCATTCAGCATGACGCTCTTCGAGAGATGGTGGGCACGGCGCTAACGCGCCTTTGCCCACCCTACCGCGCTTACGAAAGCTCACACCGCCTCGAGCACCAGCTCCATCGTCATCAGCACCGGGTTGTCGCCGCGCATCAGCCGGCCCTCGGCGATGCCGCCGAGATAATCGACCAGCGCGACATCGAGCTCCGCCTGCAGCGTGCCGTCAGCGCCGGGCGCGACACTGCCGGACTTAATCGCTAGCTCGGTCGCAAACGGCACGACGGTTCGGCCATCGGTGAAATGCGCGCCGATGGTGGAGCCAACGCCGCCGTGAATCCGCGCGCGCAAAATTCCGTGCTGCCGGCAGAAGGTCTCCAGCGCCACGGCAAAATCCTGATTCGGCCGCAGCCGCAGCGCGAAGGCGCGGCTGTCGGCCTTCACATCGGTGCCGGCGCGCCCGACGGGACCGAACAATTTGAAATTGGTCTCGGGATCGGGATCGGCCGCAAACATCGCACCGTCGATTCCGAACGCTTCCACCGCGAACGATTCGGCGACGATGCTCTCCTCGGGAAGGATGTGGCCGCCGTGCAGTCGTCCATCGGTCTCGGTCCACAGCCCGTGGCAATGAAAGAACGGCGCACCGTCGCGCTCGCCAAGCGTCATCGCGCCAAGCTTCAGCCGCGTGATACCGGAGGGCCGAAAGGTGTCGCTGTAGAATGCCGCATTGGCGCCGGTCTTCGACAGCGCCGGCATCACATAGGCAAAGGGCCCCAGCGCCCCTCCCCGCATGCTCAGCACGCCGCCTGAAAATCCCGCCTCGGCAAAGCCGCGGCGCGCGGCCTCGAGCAGCGGCAGGCCGGCGGCAAGCGTGAATGAGAACGCCCGTCCCCGCGCCTCGACCCATTGGATGCGTTCGGGCGCGGGCGCGCCGGGCTGGTCAATGCTGCGCATCCCTCAGGTACCCGTCGACTTCGCAACGAGCTCAAGCAACCCTCGCGCCTCGAGTTCATCGCGGACCAGCCGCTTCGGAATCTTGCCGTAGCCGGACTTCGGCAACGCCTCCCAGAAGAAGAAGCGCTTCGGCATCTTGTAACGCGGCACCTTCGGCGCCAGGAATGCGGCCAGCTCCGCCTCGCTCACTTCAGCCGCGCCCTCGCGCGCGACGCAGACGGCGACGCCCACCTCGCCCCAGAACGGGTCGGGCACGCCGAGCACGGCAACCTCGCCGATCGCCGGGTGCGTGAGAATTTTCTCCTCGACCTCGCGCGGATAGATATTGGAGCCGCCCGAGATGTACATGTCCGAGGCACGGCCGGTGATATAGACGAATCCCTCCTCGTCCATGTGGCCGAGATCGCCGGTACGAAACCAGCCGTCGCGGAACGCCTTCGCGTTGGCTTCGGGGTTGTCGTAATAGCCGGCGAATACGGCGGGACCGATCACGCAGATCTCGCCGGTCTCGAAGGCTTTGAGCTCGCGCCCGTCGTCGCCCTGGATCGAGACCTGCATACCCGTGCGCTCGAAGCCGCAGGTGCCGATGCGGGCCTGCGGGCCGTCCTCGGGATCGTGCAGATTGGCCGGCATGACCGTGATGTTGCCGGTGACTTCGCCGAGCCCGAAATATTGCACCAGCACCGGGCCGAGCTTGTTCAGCGCCGCCTTCTGATCCTCGCGATACATCGGCGCGCCGGCATAGATCACGAAGCGCAGCGAGGAATGGTCGTATTTGTCGACGGAAGGATGCTCGACCATCATCTTCAAAATGGTCGGCACGGTAAAAATGTTGCTGACGCGATGCGCCTCGATCAGCCGGAACGCTTCGGCGATGTCGAATTTTTCGGACGGCAGCAGGATGGTCGGCACGCCGCGCGCGGCCTGCACGAGCTGGTGCACGCCGGCGCCATGCGACAGCGGCGCGACCACCAGCGAAGCATCGGTCTCGGTCGTACCCGGCATCAGGTCGGCGAGATGATTTGTCACCACAAAGGCCATCTGGCCGTGGGTGAGCACCGCCGCCTTGGAGCGGCCGGTGGTGCCGGAGGTGAAGAAGAACCAGCAGGGATCGTCGTAATCGACCGCCGCATTCTCGACCCTGGCGCCGGCCTGCGACGCGATCACCTCGCTCACCGCCTTCTCGCCAAACGTGCCCTCGCCGATCCGCCAGATGAATTCGAGCGCCGGATTGGCCGCAGCCTTGGCGTGGTCGGGGAAATCACCATGGCACAGAAACGCCTTCGCACCGGAAGCGGTGGCGAGATAGGCGACCTCGTCCGGCATCAGGCGGAAATTGGTCGGCACC
This sequence comes from Bradyrhizobium algeriense, assembly GCF_036924595.1. Lineage (NCBI taxonomy): Bacteria > Pseudomonadati > Pseudomonadota > Alphaproteobacteria > Hyphomicrobiales > Nitrobacteraceae > Bradyrhizobium > Bradyrhizobium algeriense. The sequence continues at coordinate 3,301,196 of NZ_JAZHRV010000001.1, forward strand.
CAGACCGCGCCGAGGCGAAAGGCCGCGAACATCGACCAGAACATCTCGTCGCAATTCTTGGAATGGACCAGGATGCGGTCGCCCTTGACGACGCCCCGCGCAGCGAGGCCCGCTGCCAGCGCGGAGACGGAACGATCGATCTCGCGCCAGGTCCAGGATTTGTCGCCCCAGATGAAGCCCGTGCGGTCGCCATGGCGGCGGGCATTCTGGGTCAGCATATGCGCCAGATTCATCACCCGGCGCGACATCCGCGCCATGCCGCCGCGCGGGGTGGGAATAGTCACGGTTTCAGTCACTGGGAATCAACCATCACGCTTCGAAAAACAGACATAGAACACCTCGTCGCAACGATAGCAGAAAGCCTCGTAGCAGAAAGCCTCGTAGCAGAAAGCCTCGTAGCAGAAAGCCTTGCGCCTGCCAGCGCGCGGTGGGTCATCCACAGCGACCGCGGGCCACGCGTCGCGGCGACTGGGCGGCATTCACCGCACGCCGGTCCCCTTGCAGCGCTGGCATTTTACGACCTTGTCGCCCTTCTTCAGCAGGCCCTTGCCCTCGCAATTCTTGCATTTCTGCTTCTTCTTGATGTTGGGGCCCTTTTCATTGGCCATGCTAATCTCCCGGCAAGCGTTGCGGGCATCACCATAGCCAGCCCCGTCTTCCCGTCCATAAGCAGCTCAAACGATTTAAGGGGTCACCATGGTTACCCGTCGAAAGCTGATATTATCAGGCGCAGCCGCCCTGCTGGCCGCTATGCTGCCGCGCCGCGCGGGCGCGGCCGACGAGCCCGCCGGCATCCTGACCGCCATCTACACCCGCGTGGCCAGGGGCAAGGGCGATGGCGGCGGCACGTTTGTGATCCAGACCAAGGCTAGCAGAACCAAATACCTGTCGAATTCGCTGGTCGCACTCTGGGCCAAGGCGGATGCCCGCACGCGCAAGGGCGACGGCGGGCCGGTGGATTTCGATCCCGTCTCCAATTCGCAGGATCCCGACGTGAATTCCTTCAAGGTGGCTGCCGAGAAGCAGGGAGCCGACAAGGCGACCGTCGCCGTCACGACCGAAAGTCATCAGCGGAATGCGCGCGCCAACCCGGCCGACAAGACCATCCGCTACGATTTTATCCACGAGGCCGGCCAGTGGAAGATCGACGACATCAAGGGCGCCGTCGACGGCAGCCCGTGGTCGGTCCGCGCCCTGCTTGTCGATTCATTGAAGTACTAGGATTTGAGTCGAAGGCCCGCCGCCGGTCACGGATGGGGCCGGCGGGCCCTGCCCGCAATTACTGCGGATGGTTGGCCAGTTCCTGGTCGCTCAAGCGCCAATCCTGCCAGAGCTGAAGCGCACCCAGCAGGACGACGATTGCACCGAGGGCGACATGCCAGGCCCGAAGTATGTCGTCACCGGAGTAGCCGAGGATGAACGGTGAGGCGATCAGCCAGAGGCCGAGCGCGATCTCGCCTATCTCCTCCCAGCGCTGCAGTGCGACATATTCGAGCTGAGCCAGACCGAACACCAGCATGCCGATCACGAACGTGTTGAGGATCATGGTGCTGCGTTCGGAGTCCATCACGTCGTGGCTTGAGAAAGGAAACCACGGCGATACCACGATCAGCACGCCAAGGAGCATGCCGAACCAGTCTTCCCACGTGCGATGTTTGCTGAAGAAACCAAAGCCCGACATTGTAACCTCCCCTTGAAAAAAGAGGCATACGTCGGCGGCCGCGATCACAGCATTTACCGATATCGAACCCAGACCCGGCCGCTTCGGCGGCGTATGTCATTCGAAAGACGTAGGAACCCCACACCCCGCTGCAAGGCCCGCCTGCAAAGATCTTGCACGCGCGAACCGTGGGCACCGCACTTTATTGCGCCGCACCGAGCCGCTTCAAGCTATGGCCCAGGCCCGGACTGATCCCAGCACCTTGCGGAAATCCGCACCTGCGTTGTCGCCGGTTTGTATCGGCGGGTACATGTCCCTACATGAAACGGTCAATCATCCGGGAATCGCTGCATGGCCGCCGTCCGCGACAACAAGGCTCAAAATCGCTTCGAACTCGACGTCGACGGGGATGTGGCGTTCGCGAACTATCGCGTTACCCCCTCGGCGGTCATCATCACCCATACCGAAACGCCCCGCGCGTTGCGTGGCCGCGGCATCGCTTCCGAACTGGTCAGGGGCGCGCTCGAGCTGATCCGCGCCGACGGCCGCACGGTGATCGCCGGCTGCGGGTTCGTCGTGGATTATCTGCGCAGAAACCCGGAATTTGCCGATCTGGCGGGGTGAGCCAGCGCACCTTCGCAAATCGCCATCGTCCCTGCGAACGTTCGCAGGGGCGACGACGGTGGGGATGGTATTCTCAAACGATCCGGATCGACATATCCGGCAGGCCTTCGAGCTTGCACAACAGCACATCGCCCTTCACGACCGGGCCGACATTTTCCGGCGTGCCCGAATAGATGATGTCGCCCGGCTTGAGTTCGAAGGCTTCCGAAAGCTTGGCGATCTGCTCCGCCACGTTCCAGATCATATTGCGCAGATCGGAGTTCTGCTTGACCGTGCCGTTCAACGCCAGCGAAATCGCGCCCTTGGTGAAATGTCCGGTCTTGGCAGCGGGGTGAATCGGCCCGAGCACGGCGGAGCGATCAAAGCTCTTGCCGATTTCCCATGGCTTCTTCTCATCCCCCATTGCACGCTGTAGATCGCGCCGCGTCATGTCGAGACCGAGCGCATAGCCGTAAACGTGGTCGAGCGCTTTCTCCGCGGGAATATTGGTACCGCCGGATTTCAGCGCCGCCACCAGTTCGACCTCGTAATGGTAGTTCTTGGTGAGCGAGGGGTATGGATGATCGGCGACCGTGTCGAGCGCGACATTCTGGATCGCGTCGGTCGGCTTCTGAAAGAAGAACGGCGGCTCGCGATTGGGGTCAGAACCCATTTCGCGCGCATGCGCGGCATAGTTTCGCCCGATGCAATAGATCCGCCGCACCGGAAACACGTCGGTCTCACCCACGATCGGGATGGTCGTCGTGCCAACCGGAAAAATCGATTTCGGGCCGGCCTGCGCTGCGGCCGTGCCGACCTCCATGCCGGCACCGGCCAGCGCCAGCGCACCCGTTGCCAGGATGGTCCTGCGATCGACATTGCTCATTGGCGTTCTCCTTGTTTTGCGCGTCTTTTTGTCGGCCCGAAGCTACTGGGTTTTCCTCACGAAGTGGATACCGTTTGCGCGTTGTTGCATTGCAATCGCACCAAAGAAAATCGCACCAAAGAAAAAAGAAGGCCCGCGTCGCCGCGCGGGCCTTTCGCTTGTGTGAGCCGGGCGAAGCGTCAGTGCTTGATATCGGGTGGCAGCTTGCCGCCATTGGCGGCCAGCTTGGCCATGACCTGCTTGTGCAGCCAGATGTTCATGCTGGCGGAGTCGTTGCTGTCGCCGGTGTAGCCGAGCTCTTTCGCGAGATCCTTGCGGGCAGCAAAGCTGGAATCGATGTCGAGCGCTTTCATCAGGTCGACGATCGAGGTGCGCCACGCCAGTTTCTCGCCTTTGGCAGCGACCGCCTTGTCCAGGATCGGCGCGACGTCGACGGTCGCGGCGGCTGGTGCAGCGGCCCCACCGGACGATCCAGCCTCCGCGGCTGCGCCGCCGCCAGCCGGCGCAGCGTCTGCCTTGGTGCCGAAAATCGCGCTCATGATTTTTCCGAAAATGCTCATTGTTCGCTCCCAATGACTTGAGGATGGGGTGAGTCTTGGTGGCACTGTTTGACCGGCAGCACCACGCCGGGATCGCTCGCAAGTCTAGCCAGCCGGATGAAGCTTGCCAATGAAACATTCACCGAAGCGTGAGTGCGTTTGTCGCTGTTTGGGAGTACGCTGCTGTCTCAGTTCGCGACATGGCCAGTTCCCCATCCGTCTTCGCGTCTGGCCTGATCGTGATCGTTTTATGAAATGGCGCGTTGGCGTCCTTCGGTTGGCGCGTGATGCGACCGCGAGGGAGACAGCGACCATGGCGACCTATCACGGCAATGTCACATCGATGGCGCAGAGTGGACCAGACGCCGCCGGTGCGCCCGTCATCCGAACCATCGGCCTATCAGACCTCCATCGGGCCTTGCAGCGCGGCTGGGAAGATTTCAAAGCCGTTCCAAGCCACGCCATCATCCTGTGCATCATCTATCCCGTGCTCGGACTGATGCTGGCGCGCGCCGTGCACGGCTATTCGGTTCTGCCGCTGTTGTTTCCGCTCGCCGCGGGCTTTGCCCTGCTCGGCCCGTTTGCTGCGCTCGGCCTCTACGAAATGAGCCGCCGTCGCGAACGCGGCGAACCGGCAAGCGCCTGGGATGCGCTCGAGGTCGTACGCTCGCCATCGTTCGGCGCGATGCTCGGGTTAGGTGTACTGTTGCTGGCGCTGTTCGTGACATGGGTAGCAACCGCGCAAGCGATCTACATCGCCGCGTTCGGCTATGCGGGCGCGACCGGTGCTTCCGATTTCGCCGAACGCGTGCTGACGACACCACAGGGTTGGTGGCTGATCGTGGTTGGCTGCGGTGTCGGCTTCCTGTTCGCCCTTGCCGCGCTGTGCATCAGTGTGGTGTCGTTCCCCTTGATGCTCGACCGTCATGCCGGCGCCGGCGATGCGATGGTGACCTCGCTGCGCGCGGTCGCACGAAATCCCGTACCGATGGCGGCCTGGGGCTTGATCGTCGCGGTGCTGCTGGTGGCGGGATCGTTGCCGGCCTTCCTCGGCCTTGCCGTCGTCATCCCCCTGCTCGGGCACGCCACGTGGCATCTCTATCGGGAGACGATTGAGCCGGAACTCAATCCGCAGCCACTTCCGCCCCGCGCGCATCGCGAACGCAAGCCTGCGGCCGATTTCCCGGCCAATCTGTTCCCCTGGCGGCGCAAGGACAGCGCATAGGCTTGCATGGAACCCGATCGATCATACCGCCGGCCGAACCGACCGGCGGTGGCGTCGTTCACCGCTCACTAACGATGAATTGAGCATCTTCAACGGAAAGCCATTGAGGGCAACGACATCAGCCTTGTTTTGGCCGATCTTGCTTCGAACATTCGACGTGACGTGGACACTAACCATCGATGATGCATCGATTGTGGAGCGAACGGCACGATGATTTCTCGCCTTTCTCTGCGCGCCCTGACCGTGGGCGCCCTGTTGCTGACTTCTGCGGCGTCCGCATTGGCGGCGCCCTGCGGCACGGGCCCGTTCGAAACGTGGCTGGAAGATTTCAAGAAAGAAGCTGCCGCCAAAGGGATCGCGGCTTCCGCCATTCAGGCTGGCCTGACCGGCGTTACGCTCGACAAGAGCGTGCTGGCCCGCGACCATTCGCAGAAAGTGTTCAGCCAGACGTTTGAGGAATTCTCCGGCCGCATGGTTCCGCCCCGGCTGACCCGCGGCGCCAACATGCTCAAGCAATACGGCTCGGTGCTCGGGCGCATCGAACAGGCTTATGGCGTGCCCGGCGAAGTGCTGGTGGCGATCTGGGGCCTGGAGACCGATTTCGGCGTCAACATCGGAAAATTCCCGACGCTGCGCTCGCTGGCGACGCTGGCCTATGACTGCCGCCGCACCGACCTGTTCAAGGCCGAGCTGATGGATGCGCTGCGCATCGTCGAGCGCGGCGATATCGCGCCACAGGATTTGCGCGGCGCATGGGCGGGCGAAATCGGCCAGACCCAGTTCATGCCGTCGTCCTACATCAAGTTCGCGGTCGATTTCGACAGCAACGGACGCCGCGATCTGCTGCGCAGCCCCCCGGACGTACTGGCCTCGACCGCCAACTTCCTCGCCGGCCACGGCTGGCAACGCGGCAAGGACTGGGAGCCCGGCAGCGCCAATTTCGCTGCGATCAAGGAGTGGAACAAGAGCGAGGTCTACGCCAAGACCATCGCCCACTTCGCAACGCAGCTTTCGCGGGCGCCTTAGACTTGGCAACCACTCAAGAGCCTGCCACAGCGATCGGCCCTTTCCCTCAGGTCTGCGCCCGTTGTTGGCTTCGCGCGAGCGTATCCACCATTAGCCGGCCATCGCTGGCGCCTTTTTGGGCGATGAAATCAGAAACTGATCGTCACTCGTAAAAATGAATATTTGTTCATTCATAATCAGTGCGTCACATGCGATTCGCGCATAAGAAGATTCCAAAAATCTCGCTTTGAGGCATATTTTGTGCGCTGCACGCACTCACGGACTTGCAGTCGAGCCCTCCTGATCGCTATTTGGCCGACAGCGAGGTTAATTTGGAAATGACAGTAAGCTCCTAAATTTACGGTGTTATTTTCAATGGGTGAAACACCGATGGGGCGGACGAGCCGACCGATTTTTCAGCCATACTGAAAAGTTAAGCGGCTCTTACCGTCGTCATGCGTTTTAGGATTAGCTGCATCGCAACATAGGAACTTCCGCACTGCAGTATTCGGCTCTATATTCATTTCAACGATGAGGCCGCACCCTAAAGGCTGAATCACTAATTCAAGGAGACTACGATGTTACTTTCGCTCATCCGCATGATCCAGGCGTTCCGGGATTATCAGCGCAATGTCAGCGAACTGTCCCAGCTCAGCGATCGCGAACTGGCCGATATCGGCCTCGATCGTTCGGACATTCCGCGCGTTGCCGCCGGGAACTATGCCGGCTGATCTCTGTTCGGCTGCCCGACGAAGGGATAACGCCCGCCCCGCTGCGGGCGTTGTCGTTTCTGGCCGCTAGTTTGACGCGTTTTCTTCGCGAACCGGCATCCACCCCGGATCAAGTCCGAGGGCATGCTTCGCTCGAAAACGCCATGGCAGGTGCGCTTGGCGCGAAAACGCGCTAACCCTTCGCACATGATTTCCTCCACTCCCCAAACTGACACCGTCCATGTGATTGGCGGCGGTCTTGCCGGTTCGGAAGCCGCCTGGCAGGTCGCCAATGCGGGCGTTCGCGTCGTCCTGCACGAGATGCGCCCGTTGCGGATGACCGAAGCGCACCGCACCGAAGGATTGGCCGAGCTCGTCTGCTCCAACTCGTTTCGCTCGGACGATGCCGCCAACAACGCCGTCGGCCTGCTGCATGCCGAGATGCGCCGGCTGGGCTCGCTGATCATGCGCTGCGCCGATGCCAATCAGGTGCCCGCGGGCGGGGCGCTGGCGGTCGACCGCGACGGGTTTTCCGCAGCCGTCACCCGGGCCCTGCACGACCATCCCCTGATCGAGATCGACCGGACCGAAATCACCGGTCTGCCGCCCGCCGACTGGGCCAACGTGATCGTCGCGACCGGCCCCCTCACCTCGGCGCCGCTGGCCGAGGCGATTCGCGAGCTGACGGATGAGAGCGCGCTGGCGTTCTTCGATGCGATCGCGCCGATCGTGCACAAGGATTCCATCGACATGTCGGTGGCGTGGTTTCAGTCGCGCTACGACAAGATCGGGCCGGGCGGCACCGGCGCGGACTACATCAACTGCCCAATGACCAAGGAGCAGTACGACGCTTTCGTTGCCGCGCTGCTGGCCGGCGAGAAGGTCGAGTTCAAGGACTGGGAGACCAACACGCCCTATTTCGACGGCTGCCTGCCGGTCGAAGTGATGGCCGAGCGCGGCCACGAGACGCTGCGGCACGGACCGATGAAGCCGGTCGGATTGACCAATCCGCACAATCCGACGGTCAAGCCCTACGCTATCGTGCAACTGCGGCAGGACAACAAGCTCGGCACGCTCTACAACATCGTCGGTTTCCAGACCAAGCTGAACTATGGCGCGCAACAGCGCGTGTTCCGTACCATTCCGGGCCTCGAGAACGCCGAATTCGCACGGCTCGGCGGCCTGCACCGCAACACCTTCCTGAACTCGCCAAAACTCCTCGATGGGCAGTTGCGGCTGCGCGCGCAGCCACGGCTGCGCTTTGCCGGGCAGATGACCGGCTGCGAGGGCTATGTGGAATCCGCCAGCATCGGCCTGATAGCAGGCCTTTACGCCGCGGCGAACGCCCGGGAGCAGTCGCTCGAACCGCCGCCGGTGACCACGGCGCTGGGGTCGCTGCTCGGGCATATCACAGGCGGCCACATCGAGACGATTGAGGCCGGAACGCGCTCATTCCAACCCATGAACATCAATTTCGGGCTGTTCCCGCCGCTTGCGAGCTTGCCGACCAAGAAAACGGATGGCACGCGGCTGCGCGGCAACGAGAAGACGGTGGCAAAAAAGCAGGCGCTTAGCGCTCGGGCGCTGGCTGATCTCGATCGCTGGATCGCCGATCATCTTCGTGTAGCGGCGGCGGCTTAGCACCATGAGTTTGCCCAAGGACGACGCCGCGATCCTGTCGGCGCGATGGACCGAAGGCGTGCTGCTGAAGCGCGACGTGTTCTCGACCGTCGAACGCGGCCGCTTTCGCGATGATGCCGGCGAGGTTGACGCGGTGCTGCGCCGGCTCGATCAGGTACCGCTGTGGTCCTATCCGCTCGCCCGCCATCTGTTCGCCCGCGAGCGCCGCGCGCTGGCGCTGGCGCGCGATCTCGACGCCGGCCCGAAGCTGCTCTGGGCCGGCCGAAGCGCGCTGGTGCGCGGCTTCATCGACGGCGTCGCGCTGCATCTGGCAAAACCCCATGGCGACCTCGCCTATTTCCGCTCCGCCAAGCTCGCGCTTCGCAAGCTGCACCGCGCTGGCATCTGCCATAATGATCTCGCCAAGGAACAGAACTGGCTGCGTGGCAGCAACGGCCGCGCCTATGTGACCGATTTTCAACTGGCCGCCTGCTTCAAGACAAGAAGCCGCCTGTTCCGGATCGCGGCCTATGAGGACCTGCGGCATCTGCTGAAGCACAAGCGCAGCTATGCGCCACAGGCGCTGACGCCGATGGAGCGCAAGATTCTCGCGCGCAAATCCTTTGTCGCCAGCATCTGGCTCAAGACCGGCAAGAAGGTCTACCAGGCCATCACCCGCGGCCTGTTCAACTTCACCGATCGCGAAGGCGGCGGCCGCCGGCTGGTCAACGACGCGCCTGTCCTGATCGAGCTGATCAGAAAGAACCCTGACGTGCGCGACACCGCCATCGTCGCATTCGCCGACCGCCGCACCGGCGTCGGGCTGTACGCCTTCGTCGAGGCCGACAAGGTCGCGCTGGAAAAGCAGTTGCGCAGCGACCTCGCCGCAGCCAAGGGCGTCAAGCCGCCGGAGCATATCCAGGTGGTGCACGCCTTGCCGCGCGATGCCGCCGGCAAGCCGCGCACCGAGATCCTGCAACTCGTCGCGATGAACCAGATCGATCTGATCGAGCCGCTGATCAAGAGCGAGGTCGACCGCGCGTTCCTGAAGGATATTCTGGAGAGCCGGAAGAACTTGCGCGATCGGTTCAATTTCGAGAGCAGCGAGTTGAATTTGCGGTAGGCACTCCAGCGTCATTGCGGCAAGAATCGTAGGGTGGGCAAAGGCACGCAGTGCCGTGCCCACCATCCAGCGTCATCCTGATCTGCAGATGGTGGGCACGCTGCGCTTTGCCCACCCTACATTTTCCGCCATCGCTGGATCGACGTGTTTCTTACCCGCCGAACTCCCTCGTCCGCGATGCCCGCCACAGCGTCCACAGGGTCCGCAACCGCGACGTCGCCTGCGGCACGAAGGGATCGAAGTCAGCGCGTGACATGCGCTTCAGGTCGCGGTGGATCAGCGCCAGCGGAAGGAACACCGGCCGCGCCTGCGGCGGCACATGTATCAGCAGTTCGAAGGCAGTGAGGAGATGCTTTCGGACCTCTCCCACCAACTGGTCGATCGCGGCACGCGCCCGCGGCGTCTGCTTGCCCGAAAAAACTTCCTCCATCCCGCTGCCGTGTTGCTGCAGCAATTGCAGCGGCAGGAATAGCTGTCGCCGCGCGGCATCGAGCGGCAGCGCCGCGATCACATGCGCCATGCCCTGGGCCAGTCCGGCATGGCGCGCGAGATGGTCGATCACGGCCGATGGCTGCCCCGCGATCCGCGCGCCGAGCGAGAACAGCGCCGCGGAGGTGTCGGTGACGTACCCTTCCAGCGCCGCCATCGACGGCATCGGATCGTTGTAGAGGTCGAACTGATGCTCCTCGATCAGCCGCGACAGCAGTTCGATCGGCAGGTGGAATTCACCGATCGTCTGCAACAGTTCGGCCGCGACCGGATTGCCTTCGACGCCGCCATGGCCGGCGCCTTCCAGCATGTCGGTCCACCATTGCAGCCGCATCTCGCCCGGCAGCGGCTGGCTGACCTGCTCGCGCACGCGCGATATCTCGACATTGAAGGCGTAGACCGACAGCAACGCGCGGCGCTGGATCTGTGGCAGGAACAGCGTCGACGCATAGCGGGCAAAGTCGTGCGTGCGCACCAGATCGGCGCAGAACGCGGCGGACTCTTTCGACGTCGCCGCCCCGCTCATGGCACCGCGATCAACGCCGCCGCGACGCGCCGGCGCTCGCCCAGCATGATGTTGTAGGTGCGGATCGCGGGCCCCGTCTGCATCGCATCGAGCACCACGCGCACGGCGCGCAGCGCCTCACGGAGGTCCCGCGGCGGCACCCAGACTTCAGTGCCGGTGCCGACGATCAGCGTATCGATGGAATTGGCGGCCTTGAAGACGCGCGCCAGCGAATATTCGTCGATCTCGGCCGGTTTCGTAACCTGCCAGGCCCATATGCCGTCCGGCAGGCACAGCAGCGAGCCGCGATGCGACATCTCGGCGAACGCGAAGCCGCCCTTGCCGTAGGCTTCGATCGGCGCCGACCTCGGAAGATGCGGGGCGTCCGAGGATGTGGCCATGACTTACTTCTTCGTAGGCTTATCCGGGGCGTCGCGGTGCTCACCAACGCCGAGATAGATCAGGATCGGCGCGGCGATGAAGATCGAGGTATAGGTGCCGACCAGCACCACGCCGAACATCATGACCGCCGTGAAGCTGTGGATCGCGTGGCCGCCGAACAGCAGCAGCGCGAGCAATGCCAGCGTCACCGTGACGTGGGTGATGATCGAACGCGACAATGTCGAATTGATGGATTCGTTCAAAAGCTGCGGCATCGGCATTTTCTTGTACCGCCGCAGCATTTCCCTGATGCGGTCGTAGATCACGACCGTGTCGTTCAGGGAGTAGCCGAGAATGGTCAGGAGCGCCGCGATACTGGTGAGGTCGAAATCGACCTGGGAGATCGACATGAAGCCGATCGTCAGCACGATATCGTGGACGTTGGCGATCATGGCGCCCAATGCGAACTGCCATTCGAATCGGAACCAGAGATAGACCAGGATCGCGATGATCGCGAGCATCAGGCCGACCATGCCGTAGGCCAAAAGTTCGCCGGAAACGCGCGGCCCAACCACTTCGACGCGGCGGTATTCGACGCTATCGCCGAGCGCGCCGCGAACCTTCTGCACTGCCGCCTGCTGCGCGGCATCGCCGCCCGGCTGCTCGGCCACCCGGATCAGCACGTCCGAGGGACCGCCGAACTGCTGCAGCTGGATGTCGCCGAGACCGAGCGTGCTCAGCCTTGCGCGCATCGCGCCGATATCGGCCGGGCCGGACTTGTTCTGCACTTCCAGCAGCGTACCGCCCCGGAAGTCGATGCCGAAATTCAGGCCATGGGTGAAGAACAGCACGATCGCGACGATCGAGAGCGCCGCCGAGATCGGAAAGCTGATGCGGCGAAAGCGCGTGAAATCGAAATGCGTGTCGTCGGGGACGATGCGCAGCGGCGGCAAGAGATCGAGCACCGCGACCACCGTCAGCACGACGATCAGAATGCCCAGACCAATGAGAACGTAATCAGTCACAGCTATTCCTTAAATCGGCACGGTCTTCGGTCGCTTCCACCGCACCCAACCGGCGACGATCAGGCTGGTGAGCGTAAACGCGGTGAAGACCGTGGTGATGATGCCGATGCCGAGCGTGACGGCAAAGCCGCGGACCGGCCCGGTGCCGATATAGAACAGCACCGCAGCGGCGATGAAGGTGGTGATGTTGGAGTCCAGAATTGTCGCCAATGCGCGGCGGAATCCCGCGTCGATCGCCGAAATCGGGGTTCGCCCGTGACGTAGCTCTTCGCGGATGCGCTCATAGATCAGCACGTTGGAGTCGACGGCGATGCCGACCGTCAGCACGACGCCGGCGATGCCGGGCAAGGTCAGCGTGGCGTTAAGCAGCGACAGGATGCCGAAGATCATCGCGACATTGATGGCCACCGCGACGTTGGCGAACACGCCGAACAGGCGGTAGGTCACCAGCATGAACAAAATGACCATGATCGAGCCGATGTAGGCAGCGAGTTTGCCCTTCTCGATCGAGTCCTGGCCGAGGCCGGGACCGACGGTGCGCTCCTCGATCACGGTCAGCGGCGCCGGCAGTGCGCCGGCGCGCATTAGCAGCGCGAGCTCGTTGGCCGCCTGCACCGTGAAGCTGCCGGAAATCTGCCCCTGGCCGCCGGTGATCGGCTCGCGGATCACGGGTGCGGATATCACCTTGTTGTCGAGGACGATGGCAAAGGGTTGCCCGACATTTTCCGACGTCGCCTGCGCGAATTTGCGCGAGCCCGAACTGTTGAACTTGAAGTTCACGATCGGCTCGTTGGTGCGCTGGTCGAAGCCCGGCTGCGCGTCGGTCAGGTCGCCGCCCGACACCAGCACCTGCCGCTTGATGACGTAGGGAACCTTGGGCGATTGCTCGCTCATCAAGACTTCCGAATCCGCCGAAACTCCCCGCCCCGACTGAACCTGATCCGGCGACACCGACGGATCGACCATGCGGAATTCCATCTTGGCGGTCTGGCCAAGGATGCGCTTCAGGTCGGTTGGATCCTGCAATCCCGGCACCTGGACCAGGATACGATCGGTGCCTTGCCGCTGGATCAAGGGCTCGACCGTGCCCAATTCGTTGATACGGCGCTCGACGATCTGGATCGACTGTTCAATCGTTTGCCGGATGCGTTCGGTAATGGCGGCTTGCGGCACGGTGAGACGGAACAGGCCGCCGCCGGCGTCCGAAACTTCGAGGCTGCGCTGCCCTGAGGAGCCGAGCAGACCGCCGAGCGGCTGCGACAGCTCGCGCAGCTTGGTGAGGGCCGCCTGCTGGTCACTCTCCTTGACGCGGACTTCGGCGGCGTCGCCGCGGACGGAAAGGCCAGTATAGCCGATCTTGGCGTCGCGCAGTACGCGGCGGACCTCATCGCGCACCTGGTCGAGCTTTTCCTTCTTCACGTAGTTGGAATCGACTTCGAGCAGCAGGTACGAGCCGCCCTGCAAATCGAGGCCGAGCACGATGTGGCGCTGCGCCCAGAGCGGCCAGGTCTTCACTCTCTCCTGGGAAAAGAAGTTCGGAACCGCGAACAGGCAGACGATCAGCGCGGTCAGAATGATCGCCAGCGCCTTCCACCGCGAGAAATACAACATCGAGTTGACCCGTCTGATCCAGGAAAATGCGCCGCGGCAAGCGGCGCGGAAAACTCAGCTCGCGGACGTCTCGTCCTTGCTCTCACTCTTTTCCTTGGCCGGCTCGCCCTTGGCGCGGACGCCCGAAATCATCTGCCGCATCTGCCGCACACGGACGCCGTCCGAAATCTCGAACTCGATCTGGTCGTCGTCGACCACCTTGGTCACCTTGCCGACCAGGCCGCCCGAGGTGACGACGGTGTCGCCGCGCCGGATGTTTTTGACCAGTTCCTGATGATCCTTCACCTTCTTCTGCTGCGGGCGCAGAATCAGGAAATACATGATCACGAAGATCAGCGCGAATGGCAGCAGCGACATCAACATGCTGTTCGCATCGCCGCCGGCTGCAGCCTGGGCGTACGCAGGGGTAATCAGCATCGAACAATCCTCGTGAGACGGAAAAGAACCGGCCATGCCTGGGCTTAGCGCCTTGGGCAAATCGCCTGTCCCGGGCAAATTCGCGCGGACTATAGCGGCGGCGGGCCCAATTGCAACGTGGCCGGCCCCTCTCATTTAGGCCGCTTGCGGGACCTTCCAAGGCCCGTTAAGGCTGCGCGGTCAGGAACTGCAAAAATGTCGAAAAAAGCCAAGAAAACCGCGGCTCAAACAGCGGCGCGCACTGCCCCCAGAGCGGCCTCGCGAGCCGTTGCGAAAACCGCGACAAAACGTCCGGCAAACAGCCTCAACGGCGCCACCGCCGAGCGGATCGCCACGGCGCTGGAAGCCATCGCCGTCCACCTTTCCGCGGCCTCCCCGGCGACGGCCACCCTTGAGCAGTTCGGTTCTGCGGACGCCTTTGTCTGGCATCCGGACGGACGGCTTTCGTCGGTGCCGCGGGTCAGCCGCGTCGACCTTGGGCTGCTTAGGGGTATCGACCAGGTGCGCGACATCCTGATCGAAAACACCGAGCGCTTTGCCGACGGGCTGCCCGCGAACAACGCGCTGCTATGGGGCGCGCGCGGCATGGGCAAGTCGTCGCTGGTGAAGGCCACTCACGCCAATATCAACATCGACCGCAAGCCGGCCGACCGGCTCAAGCTGATCGAGATCCACCGCGAGGATATCGAGAGCCTGCCCGGCCTGATGGATCTCCTGCGCAGCTCCGATTTCCGCTTCATCGTGTTCTGCGACGACCTCTCCTTCGACGGCAACGACGCCTCCTACAAATCGCTGAAGGCGGTGCTGGAAGGCGGTATCGAGGGACGCCCCGACAACGTCATCCTCTACGCGACCTCGAACCGGCGGCACCTGCTGGCGCGCGAGATGATCGAGAACGAACGCTCAACCGCGATCAACCCGGGTGAAGCGGTCGAGGAGAAAGTCTCGCTGTCGGATCGCTTCGGGCTTTGGCTCGGCTTCCACCGCTGCAGCCAGGATGAATATCTGGCGATGGTGCGGGGCTATTGCGGCCATTTCGGCATCGCGATGGCCGACGAAGAGCTGGAGCGCGAAGCGCTGGAATGGTCGACCACGCGCGGCTCTCGCTCGGGCCGCGTGGCCTGGCAGTTCACGCAGGAACTGGCGGGACGGCTGGGCGTGCGGCTTTCCGGGAAGTAGAGCCCGTAGCCCGTTGGCTGCATCCGGGGTACGCTCGCCTCACGCCCCGTTCAGGAATTGAAGCGGGTCAACCGGAGAAGATCCCTTGCGGATCTCGAAGTGGAGCTGCGGCGACCCCACCTCGCCCGATTGACCCGATTTGGCAATGATCTGGCCGCGCTTGATCGTATCCCCGCGCTTCACCATCAGTTCACTCGCATGGGCATATGCGGTGACGTACCCGTTGGAGTGCCGCACCAGAACCAGATTGCCGTAACCCTTGAGCTCGTTGCCGGAATAGGCAACCACGCCATCTTCCGCGGCTTTCACCGGCGTGCCTTCCGGCACCGCCAGGTTGATACCGTCATTCGATTTGCCGTTGGTCTTGGCGCCGTAGCTCGTGATCACCTTGCCGCGCACCGGCCAGCGGAAGGTCGGCAGCGCGCCGGTGGCTTCGCTTGATTTGACCGACGCGGCTTCGACGACGGGCTTTTCTTCGGCAACATTGGTGGTCGCCTGTGCCAGCCGCGCGGCCTGCGGCGGACCGCCGGCTGCGGCCATCTTGGTGGCAGGCGCCGCAACCGGGGCGACCGGCTGGGCAGGTACTGCGGCGACGACGGGCTGCGCCACTGGCGCGACGGCCGCGGACTTCGAACCGGGCACGGTGAGCTTCATGCCGAGGCTGAGCTTGGCGGACTGATCGAGATTGTTGGCCTTGGCGAGTTCGGCAACCGGGACGTGATTGCGGCGCGCGATGCTCATCAGCGTATCGCCGCGATTGACGATATGGACGCTCGACGGCGCAGCCGCGGCGGCAACCGGCTTGCTGGCCGCCGGCGCAAGCGCCGGCGCGGCCGCAGCCACCGCCGTCTGCCGCGGAATGATCAGTTGCTGGCCGGGCGACAGCACCCGCGGGCCCTTGTAGCCGTTGGCCTGCAGGATCGCGGCGGCTGAAACGTTGTAGCGTTTGGCCAGAATGTCGAGCGTGTCGCTGGTGCCGACGATGATCGAGGTGCCATTCGGCGCAGCCGGGCGCGCGGCCGCGACCGAGCGCGGCGGTACCGTGGCGGTGGTCTCGATCGGCGGCTGGGATGGCGGCGCATAGGACGAAACCCCGCGCCCTCCTCCCGACACCCCGCCAGAGCTGGCCGGATAAGCGTGCGGTGCAACGACGGCGGGCGGCGGCAGAGCCTGGGACTGGAATTGCGGCGCAGACGCCTGCGGCCGGTCGTATTGCGGCAGCTCGCGGCGTTCAGCGGTGGGCGGGCGCACCGAACCGGTGGCTTCGGGCTGCGAGGCAAAGGGATTGGAGAACGAGCTATCGGAAAAGCGCGTCTGCATATCGGCGCTGCAGCCGGCAAAGCCGACTGACATCAGCGTCAGCACCGCGACCTGCGGCATCCGACGCGAGCGAAGCAACTCGGCGACACGGGACATGGTTACTCACTCGTACGCAACAAAATACTGTTTTGAGTAAACACTGACCGAGTAAATAACCGCTTAACCCTTGGAATAAGATGTTGGCGGGAACCGCCAATCCGGGATTCTACAGCTCGCGCGCAATTCCCGGCAGCGCCGGGACGAAGCGGACATCGACCAATTCCTTGCGCTCGAAACCGCTATCTTTCCTGGTCACCCTGACCAGCGTCTGGGTGCCGTGATGCGGGCCGACCGGTGCGATCAGGATGCCGCCGGGCTCAAGCCGCCGCTGCAGGGTATCGGGGATTTGCTCCATCGCGGCGGTGACGATGATGCGATCGAAATCGCCGGCGCCCGGCGGAATGTCGAAGCCGTCGCCATACATCACCTCGATATTGAAATAGCCGAGCGCTTCGAGCCGGTCGCGGGCCGTGTCCGCCAGCGTCCGATAGCGCTCGATGGTCAGGACATGCGCGCACAGCCGCGACAGCACCGCGGCCTGATAGCCGGAGCCGGTACCGATCTCGAGCACCTTATGGTCCTTCCGCAGCTGCAACTGCTCGGTCATGTAGGCCACCACGAAGGGCTGGCTGATGGTCTGCCCGCAGGCGATGCCGAGCGCGCTGTCGCGATAGGCGTGACCGCGGTCGCCAGCCGCCACGAAAACCTCCCGCGGCACCTCTTCCATGGCGCGCAGTACCGCCTGGTCGCTGATCCCCCGCCGCCGCAGGGTGAGCTGAAACATCATCTTCTCGGGCGGTTCTTGCGACATTGCGGTCTCGCGGCGGGCTCAGGCCCTGCCGAGATGTAATAGCGTCCGCGCACTTAAGGAAGAATTTCCTCAAGATTTCGGTTCCGGCTACCGGAACTGTTGTTGCGCCCCCGGCGTTAGGGCACGGCAAATCCACAGCCGGAGTCTTTGCTTAAATGCGTGCCGGTTCATGTCGACGTTGCGCCAAGGGGTGTTTTTTGCGAACCTCAAAGCCTTGGAAGGGCAAGGATTCCCCTCATGATAGCGACACGGCCGGTGG
The DNA here is from genome assembly GCF_036924595.1 of Bradyrhizobium algeriense. Lineage (NCBI taxonomy): Bacteria > Pseudomonadati > Pseudomonadota > Alphaproteobacteria > Hyphomicrobiales > Nitrobacteraceae > Bradyrhizobium > Bradyrhizobium algeriense. The sequence goes on from NZ_JAZHRV010000001.1 coordinate 3,318,603, forward strand.
GCTGTTCTGTTTTCCTCGTCGAAGACGAGGTGATGATCCGGATGATGGTCGCTGACATGCTGGAAGAGCTGGGCCACAGCGTAGCTGCCGAGGCCGGCGAAATCGGCGAAGCGGTCAAGCTGGTGCAATCGACCGAATTCGATCTCGCCATTCTCGACGTCAACGTCAACGGCAAGGTGATCACGCCGGTCGCCGAGCTTATCACGGCGCGCAACCTCCCGTTTATCTTTGCGACCGGCTACGGCTCCTCCGGCCTGCCCCAGGAATATCGCGACCGCCCCGCACTGCAGAAGCCGTTCCAGCTGGAAACGCTGGCGCAGGTGATCGCCGCTACGATGAAGAGCGCGCCGGTTTAGGCCGCATAACGGCTATCGTGTCCCGGCGAACACCGGAATGACAAGAGATGCTTGCATGTCACGAACAGCAAGGCTGCTCGACTTGATCCAGACACTGCGGCGATACCGCCGCCCGGTGAGTGGAGCGCGACTTGCCGATGAACTCGATGTTTCGCTGCGCACCATTTATCGCGACATGCAAACGCTGATCGCGCAAGGCGCGCCGATCGAAGGCGGAGCCGGGATCGGCTATGTACTCCGACCCGGCTTTACCCTGCCGCCGCTGATGTTCTCCCGTGACGAGATCGAGGCGCTGATGCTTGGTTCGAGCATGGTGGCGCGGGCCGCCGACCCTGCCTTGGCGAAGGCTGCGCACGACGCATTCGCAAAGATCACCGCCGTGTTGCCGGCGGCCAGAGCAACGAGGTCGATGCGTCAGGACTTTTCGCAGGCCCTATCGTACCAGCCATGGTCGATCGCATGAATCTGGCACCCCTTCGGAACGCCATCCGAACCGAGCAAAAGGTCCGGATCGCCTACCACGACAGAGATGGCGCTGCCACCGACCGGCGAATATGGCCGATTTCAATCACGTTCTGCGCACGCATTCGATTACTCGCCGCCTGGTGTGAACTTCGCGAGAGCTACCGTCATTTCCGGACCGACCGGATCGTTGGGTTCGCCGAGGTGGGGGAAAGATATCCGCGACGGCGCCGAGCCCTGATCAAGGAATGGCGCGAAATTGAAGGCCTTCCGGATCCGGCCTGACATCACTACTGACAGAATCTGTCGCATGAATATCTCACGCTCGATCTGTCACGCGGCCGTGTAGGTCGCACTTCAGGAGTACGATATGGCGGCAGATCGAGCTATTAGAGAACTTACGTTTGGCGACGCTGAAGCCGTGCTTTCGCGTGCCCAGCGGTTGCTAAACACAGGCGATATTTCAGAAGTCATGAAAACCTTCGCTTCGGATGTCGTAGTCCGATTTGCTGACTTTCCCGAAACACATGGCAGGGCACCGCTCGAAGCATTTCTGAGGGCACGGTTCGCACGCCAAAAGAATTACCGGTTGCAGAAACAGTTGCGCGCCGTGTCAGGTAACGTCATCGTTTGCCATTGGGATGCTGAATGGGAGGACGGATTGGACGGGCGCCAAATGGAAGGCCGCGGGATCGAACTCCTCACCATGCGGGGCGACGAAATCGCCAAATGGGAAGCAACCTTCAACGTTTGGGGAAAGGACGATGCGCCGTCCTTGCCGATCGTTTAACCGGATTGCCGTTGCGCGCCTCGGCGAGCCTACTTCAACGTCGTCGTCAATTCTTCCGAGAACACCTCATCGGTCCGATCGAGCCGCAGCGGCGTGACCGATACGTAGCGCGCCGCAAGTGCGGCCAGATCGGTGCCTTCGGCCGGCGTGTCCATCATCGCCGCGCGCTCGAAGCCGATCCAGAAATAGGGATTGCCGCGGCCATCGTGGCGCTTGTCGACTTTGAGGAAGCCGAGGTTGCGCTTGCCTTGACGCGTCACGCGCACGCCCTTGACCTGGTCGGGCGTGCAGGCGGGGAAAGTTGACGTTGATCACAGTATTTTTCGGCACGCCCGCATCGATCACCTTGCGCAGGATATCGGGGCCGAGTTTCAGCGCGGTGTCCCACAGCGGCGCGTGACGGGTCTCGATGGAAAATTCCTGGCTCAGCGCAAACGACGGGATTCCCAGGATCGTGCCTTCAAGGGCGCCGGCGATGGTGCCGGAATAGACCACGTCCTCGGCGACGTTGCGGCCCTTGTTGACGCCGGACAGCACCAGATCCGGCATCTTCTCGCCGAGGATGTGGCGCGAGCCCATGATCACGCAATCGGTCGGCGTGCCCCGCACCGCGAAATGGCGCGGACCGACTTCGCGCAGCCGCAAGGGATCGTTCAGCGACAACGAATGCGAGACGCCGGACTGATCGAGCTCCGGCGCCACGATCCAGACGTCGTCGGACAGCGCGCGGGCGATTTCCTCGACGATCTTCAACCCCGGCGCATGAATGCCGTCGTCGTTGGTGCAGAGAATTCGCATCCGTCAAAATGCCTTCTGGTTCAGGTCGGGGCAGGCGCTTGCCTTTGGGCGTCGTCTTATCCGGCTATCGCGGCTGAGGCAAACCGGCCGATTTCCTCATGTTTTCTTCATCCAGACCCGCCAAGGGCGCGCGAATCTGGCGCCGCCATCGATTTTCATCTGCAGGTCCGGCGATTCCTGCTTTGGCGGCTCGATGGCAACGGGCGGCGGGCTCTCAAGCACTTGCGGTTCTGCTGGATGCGAGGGCTGCACGGGAGCGGGCCGTTCAAGCTTCGGCGCTTCAAACTTCGGCACTTCCGGCTTCGCAGCCGGCGGCGGCGCGATCGGCTCGGTCGCCGGCACCTGCGGGGCGACCACCGACATCGATCCGGCCTGCAGATGCGGATGTCGCGTTCGCGCAACCGCCAGCCCCTTGTCGAAATCCGCAGCGTTGAGCCACTCCTTGGCACGCGTGCGCGCAATCAGATCGTCGTCCCACAGGCGCGCCACTTCGATATCGAAGGCGCCCATCAACCGCTGGTCGATCAACTGCATCCCGTGGCCGGTAACAGCCCATTGCCTCCCGATCCAAAAGATGTCGCGATGCAATGCCATTTTGCCTTGCGCTATTTGTCCCGCTCGATGGTCTTGAGCCCGCCCATATAGGGCTGCAACACGTCGGGCACCGCGATCGCGCCGTTTTCCTGCTGATAGGTTTCCATGACCGCAATCAGCGCGCGGCCGACCGCCGTGCCGGAGCCGTTCAGCGTATGAACGAAACGCGGCTTGCCGTCGGGCCCACGCGAGCGCGCGTCCATGCGGCGCGCCTGGAAGTCGCCGCACACCGAGCAGCTCGAAATTTCGCGGTAAGCGCCGCCCTCGCCCTGCCCGGGCATCCAGACCTCGATGTCGTAGGTCTTTTGCGCGGAGAAACCCATGTCGCCGGAGCACAACGTCATCACGCGGTAGTGCAGATCGAGCCGTTTGAGCACTTCCTCGGCGCAGGACAACATACGCTCATGCTCGTCACGGCTGGTCTCGGGGGTTGCGATCGAGACCAGCTCGACCTTTGTAAATTGATGCTGCCGGATCATGCCGCGGGTATCGCGGCCCGCCGCACCCGCTTCCGCGCGGAAGCACGGCGTCAGCGCGGTCAGCCGCATCGGCAGTTCTTTTTCGTCGACAATGGATTCGCGGACGAGGTTGGTCAGCGAGACTTCAGCGGTGGGAATGAGCCCGAGACGCTCGGTCTTCAACCGCTCGTCGGGCGCCACAAGCAATTCGCCCTTGATGGCCCAGAACTGGTCGTCCTCGAATTTCGGCAATTGGCCCGTGCCGAACATCACGTCGTTGCGCACCAATAGCGGCGGGTTGATCTCGGTGTAACCATGCTCGCCGGTGTGGAGATCGAGCATGAACTGACCGATTGCGCGCTCCAGCCGCGCCAGCCCCTTCTTCAGCACCACGAAGCGCGCGCCGGATAATTTCGCGGCCGCTTCGAAATCCATGTAGCCGAGCGCGCCGCCGAGATCATCATGCGGCTTCGTCGTAAAGGCGTAGTTGCGGATCTTGCCGTAGACGTGACGCTGCACATTGCCGTGCTCGTCTGCGCCTTCGGGCACGTCGTCGAGCGGCAGGTTCGGAATCGCGGCCAGTTCTTTCGCCAGTTCCTCATCCGCGGTCTTCGCAGCAAGCTCAAGCTCCGGCATCGTAGTCTTGAGCTCGGCGACTTCCGACATCAGTCTGTTGGCGCGCGCGTCGTCCTTGGCCTTCTTGGCCTCGCCGATTTCCTTCGACGCCGAATTGCGCCGCGCCTGCGCCTGCTCGGACGCCAGGATCGCCGCACGGCGTTTTTCGTCGATCGCCAGCAGCGTAGCCGACAATGGCGCCAGCCCGCGGCGCTTCAGTCCGGCGTCGAACGCCTGGGGGTTGTCGCGGATCGATTTGATGTCGTGCATGGCCACAATTCCTGCGTCATGGCCGGGCTTGTCCCGGCCATCCACGTCTTTGGTGCCTTAGACCAAGTCGCGGATGCCCGGGTCAAGCCCGGGCATGACGAATCACAGGCAGCACGGCGCAATGATAGGGAAAACGCGGCGGAAGCGCCCCTACTCGGCCGGATTGGCTTCCGGGGGCGGGCTGGCGGGCGGAGGCGTGGTCGAGGCCTGCGCGGCCGCGGCCTTCTTTTCCACCATGCGGACGGCAACGATGGCGCCCTCGTAGAGCAGCAGCAGCGGTATCGCGAGCGAGGCTTGGCTGATCACGTCGGGCGGCGTCAGGACGGCGGCGATCACGAAGGCGATGACGATGAAATAGCGCCGCTTCTCGCGAAGCATCTGCGAGGTGACGATGCCGATCCTCCCCAAAAGCGTCAGGATCACCGGCAGCTGGAATGCGATGCCGAAGGCGAAGATCAGCGACATCATTAGCGACAGATACTCGCCGACCTTCGGCAACAACTGGATCTGCGCGGTTTCGTCGCCGCCCATCTGTTGCATGCCGAGCGAGAACCGCACCAGCATCGGCAGCACGATGAAGTAAACCAGGAGCGAGCCGAGCAGGAAAAAGAACGGCGTGGCGACCAGGTAAGGCAGGAACGCGCCGCGCTCGTGCTTGTAGAGGCCGGGCGCCACGAACATGTAGATCTGCCCGGCAACGATCGGGAACGAGATGAAGGCAGCGCCGAACATCGCCAGCTTCAACTGGGTCAGGAAATATTCCAACAGCGCGGTGTAGATGAATTTCGAATTTTCGGCGCCCGCGACCCAGACGAACGGCCAGACCAGCACGTTGTAGATCTGCTTGGCGAAGAAGAAGCAGAAGATGAACGCTATGCCGAAGGCCAACAGCGCCTTGATCAGCCGCGAGCGCAGCTCGATCAAATGATCCATCAACGGCGCCTTGCTGGCCTCGATGTCCTCGATGGTCATGACGCTTTGGCGTCCTTGAGAACGTCAGGCGCCGCCGGCGCGATATCCTGCGCCGCCGCCTGAACTTCACGCGTGATCGCCAGCGGCTCGGACGCCGCCGCATGCGCCTCGGCTTCGGCGAAGGTCTCCGGCGTCGGTGCGGCCGGCGTGGTCGGGGTAACGGGTTCGCCGATCGCGGACGCCACCTGGGCATCGTTGGGAGCGGTGGCGGGCTTGTCGATGTCGCCGATCTGCAGGGCGTCGCTGACGTCCTTCTGCAGCGAGGTCATGACGTTGGCGGGGGAGAGGCCTGTCGCCACGTCCTTGACCTCGTCAAAGCTCTTCTTGAGGTCGGCCATTTCGGCCTCCCGCATGGCCTCCTGGAACTGGCCCTGGAATTCGGACGCCATCTTGCGCGCCTTGCCCATCCATTGCCCGACCATGCGCAACACGCCCGGCAGCTCTTTCGGGCCGATGGCAATCAGCGCGACAACCGCGATGACGACCAGTTCACTCCACCCGATGTCGAACATGAATTCTTCCGCTCGCACGAGACGTCCGCGCCCAAATCCCTATCTAGCAAGATTTGGGGACGCCCGCGCCTTTTCTCAAACCGGCTTTCAACCGACGCCTGGTTCAAGATGCCTGGGTTCAGACAGCCTTGCTGCCGACATCCGTCCGTGCCGCCGTCGGCGCCGGCGTCGCATTGTGATCGATGGTCTTCACCGGCTCGGCCGGCTTTTCGGGCGCCTTCTCGTCGTCCTGCATGCCCTTCTTGAAGGCCTTGATGCCATTTGCAACATCACCCATCAGGTCGGAAATCTTGCCACGGCCGAACAACAGCAGGACCACTGCGATCACGACGATCCAGTGCCAAATGCTAAGCGAACCCATCCTGCAACCCTCCAAAAGAGACGGCCGGTTTCCGGCCAAGCTTTGGCGGAAGGTAGGCCCGAGAGGTGTCAAAAACAAGGACCCCTGCCGCGGCAAATCGCTGTCGCGGCTACGGATTATGGCTATCATTAACCCCGCTTGCGGGGCTAGCCGGTTGAGCCTTCAGAACCAGCTCCACCGCTCTCTTCGGGCTCGGCGGCCGGTGCCAGCAGGAGTTCCAGAGTATCGCCGGCGTCGAGCGGATCCTCGTCCTCACGCAGTGCCGCGTCGTCCGACGGCGTCGGAACGCTGAAGCCGGAAGGCAGCCGCGAATCCAGTAGCCCCGTCCCCTTTAGCTCTTCCAGGCCCGGCAGGTCGCCGAGCGCTTCCAGGCTGAACTGCGACAGGAACGCTTCCGTTGTGCCGAAGGTCAGCGGCCGGCCCGGCGTCTTGCGGCGGCCACGGGGGCGGATCCAGCCGGTTTCCAGGAGCACGTCGAGTGTTCCCTTGGATGTGATCACGCCGCGGATATCCTCGATCTCGGCACGCGTCACCGGCTGGTGATAGGCGATGATCGCGAGCACCTCGATCGCCGCCCGCGACAGGCGCCGCGTCTCCGTGCTTTCGCGCGTCATCAGCCACGACAGATCGCCCGCGGTGCGAAACGTCCATTTGTTGGCGACGCGCACCAGATTGACGCCGCGCGGGGCATATTCCGCCTGCAGTTGCGCCAGCGCTGCCTTGACGTCGACGCCATCGGGCATGCGCTTGGCAAGCGCCGCCTGATCGATCGGCTCGGCAGAGGCAAACAGCAGCGCTTCGAGAAGCCGCAATTCCTCGGGCCGCGCCTCAACTTCGGTGTTCTGGTCGATGGGATGATCCTCGGCATCTTCCATGCGTTTTTCCGCCAGGCTTGCCATGGCTAGGTCTCCTTCCACTACTCGACCGTCATATCCGGCGCGGGCATCGCTGCCTGCGGCGGACGCTTACGAAAATACAGCGGCGCGAACGCCTCTTTCTGGTTCAATTCCATCTCGCCTTCGCGCACCAGTTCGAGTGCTGCAGCGAAGCTCGACGCGAACACCGTCGCCCGCTGCGAGGGATCGACCACGTAGCTGAGCAGGTAATCGTCGAGGCAGCTCCAGTCTTCGGCTTCGGTCATGCCGACCAGCCGCTCCAGCGAGGCGCGCGCTTCAGCCAGCGACCACACCGTGCGCTTGGCCAGATGCACCGTCGCCAGCACGCGCTGCTGACGCTGCACGGCATAGGCCGTGAGCAGGTCGAACAGCGTGGCGGTGAATTTGGGATGCTTGATTTCGGCGATCGATTCCGGATTACCGCGCGGAAAGATATCGCGCTGGAACTGCGGCCGGTTCATCAGCCGGTTGGCGGCTTCGCGGATGGCCTCGAGCCGCCGCAGCCGGTTGGCGAGCGCGGTCGCCATTTCCTCCGCGCTCGGTCCGTCCGGCGTCGGCGGTTCGGGCAGCAGCAGGCGCGATTTCAGGTATGCCAGCCAGGCGGCCATCACGAGGTAGTCGGCCGCGAGTTCGAGGCGGATCTTTCGCGCGGCCTCGATGAACGTCAGATACTGATCGGCCAGCGCCAGAATCGAAATCTTGGCGAGATCGACTTTCTGCTGCCGCGCCAGCGTCAGCAGCAGGTCGAGCGGGCCCTCATACCCCTCCACGTCGACAACCAGCGCCGCCTCGCCGTCGGGGATTTCGGCGGGCCGTCCGGTTTCAAACGATAGAATTTCCGCGGTCATGCCGTTCCTACCCGATCCGTCAACGCTTCCAGTTCAGCCCGTGCCGCCTGCCGGTCGAAGGGCTCAGGCTGTTTTCGCGAGGCCAGCGCCCGAGTGGCTCGATCCAGCGCTTCGCCCGCCAGCTCCGGCGTCTCGCGCGCCACATCGCGCATCTCGTCGAGCTTGCCGTTGCAATGCAGGACCATGTCGCAGCCGGCGTTGACGATGGCGCGGGTCCGCTCGGCGATCGATCCCGCCAATGCATTCATGGACACGTCATCACTCATCAACAAGCCTTGGAACCCAATTACGCCGCGAATCACCTGCCGGATGATTGTCGCAGAAGTCGTCGCCGGTTGGGCGGGGTCTAATGCGCTAAACACAACATGTGCGGTCATGGCCATCGGCAGGTCCGCCAGCGGTTGAAAGGCGGCGAAATCGGTCCGATCCAGCTCTTCTCGCGACGTATCAACGGTCGGGAGCCTCAAATGGCTATCCGCAGTGGCCCGTCCATGGCCGGGAATGTGCTTCAGGACGGGCAGGACGCCACCCTGCTCCAACCCCTCGGTAACAGCGCGGGCGATTGCTGCGACCTTGCCCGGCTCGGTTCCATAGGCCCGGTTGCCGATCACGGCGTCGGCCCCGGCCACCGGGACATCCGCCAGCGGTAGGCAGTCGACGGTGACGCCGAGGTCGATCAGGTCGGCCGCGATCAGGCGCGAGCTGAGCCGCGCAGCCTTCAGCCCCAGCGCCTTGTCGAGGTCGTACAGCGCCCCGAAGGCGGCGCCGGGCGGATAGACCGGCCAATGCGGCGGCCCCAGCCGGGCCACCCGCCCGCCCTCCTGGTCGATCAGCACCGGGGCATCCGCCTCGCCTACACAATCCCGCAATTCGCCAACGAGGTCAGATACTTGACTTGGCGTCTCGACATTGCGTTTGAACAGGATGAAGCCCCATGGGCGCTCGGCACGGATGAACTCGCGCTCCGTGGCGCTGAGTTCCAGTCCCGATACGCCTGTGATGAATGCGCGGCTGCTCATGGGGGCCGATTAGGCCCCTCACGGCTCCGCGGTCAAGGAAACCGGAGATAATTCTACGGGATAAAGCACTGCCCGCCGGCAGACTTCAGCTCGGTGCAGAACTGCACGGCCTCCTGCCGCGTGCGGTACGGGCCGACCATGGCGCGATACTTGGTCTTCCCATCAGCCAGATCCACCCGCCTGATGACAGGCGAACGGGAACCGAGCACGGACGCATACTTGCCCTGCGCCGCGCGGAACGACTCCCTGGCCGCGGATTCGCTGTCCTGCGACGTCACCGATACCAGAAAACTGCCCCCACCCTCGGAAGCTGCAGCCGGCGCGGTTTGCGTGGGGTTGGTCGCAGCCACGCGGGTTGACGACTCCGATTCGGACGCCTGAGGCGCGAGCGACATCGGCGTGTTGGCGCTGGCATTGGCGGAAGCCGGGTTACGCGCCGGCGGGGCAGCGGGAGCCGCGGCCGGGGCAGCAACGCTTCGCGTCGGCGGCTTCGGCGGCGGCGCGCTGGCGCCTGCCGGGATGCCGCCATTGTCAGCGGCGTCGCCCTTGACGGCGAGCGTCTTGATCCTGCGCGGCTCGTTGTTCGGCATCGTACCGGTGGCGGCAGGCATCGGCGCCGACGGCGATACACTTGAGGCCGGCGGCGGGTTGGCGTTCTGGTTCAACGGCGGAAACACCACGCGGGGTGCCCCCGAGCGGGAATTGACGTCGACGGGCGTCTCTTCGCGCGACACCAGCCTCTCGCCGCCATCGCCTGACAGCATGCGGTCAGGGTTCTTGGCGGCACTTGCGTCGGACTGCGCCGGCACCACCTTGGTCGGGCTGTTGTCGGCCCTGATGATCGGCGGCTCGCCCGAGCGGGGCGACCCGACAAAGGTGCGATAGGCAAAGGCAGCCCCCGTCCCCACCACGGCCAGCGCCAGCACGGCGGCAACCGTCACCAGGCCGCTCGAGCGCTTCTTCGGCGCGGGCTCTTCCTCATATTCGCCCTGGTAAGCGTAGGGATCGTCCGGATAGGCCGGATCGCGCTGATAGTCGTGCTCGCCGGTCTCTAACCGCCCATACAGCGCATCGTCGTAGCGCGACGGGTCCTGCTGCGGCTCGTCGGCATATTGCTGAGGCTGCTCGTCGTAGTCCTGCGCGGGCGGCGCTTGATACGCGGGCACCTGTGGCGGCTGGGCTGCGTAGCGATGCAAGGGATGCACCGGCGCCGGCTGGTACTCCGGCTCGTCATCGTATTTCTGGTCGTCATCGTATTTCTGATTGTATTCCTGCGGCAGCGGCGGCGGAGGCAGCGGGGTTTCGTGGCGCGCGCGCTGCATCCATGCCGGCGGGCTCGGAGGAGCATCGGGCAGCTCTTCCGGCGGATCATATTGCTGTGGGCGCACGTTGGCCCGCGACTGCAGCGGGCGCGGCGCGGGTTTGGCCGCGGCCCCGAGCGGATCATTCTGCCCGATCAGCCTTGCGAGCTCGGCAAGCGGATCACTCTCGCCGCGATCTTCGTCGGCGGAGGGAAAAGGTCGGTCCTGATATCGATTAGCCATCGTGATGATGCATCCCCTACGGGACAGCGCCAACTCGCCATGTCAAACAAACCATGACGAGCGTGGCCCCTGCCAGATACCCCACGAACCCCCATTCGTGAAGGCCTTCGCCCCTGCCTACCGCATCTCGGTCGGGGCGTGGACGCCGAGAACGGCTAAGCCCGATGCCAGAACCGAGACGACGCCCTGAACCATCGCCAGTCGCGCCCTCGTGATCTCTGCATCATTAGTTATAATGAAGCGTAAATAGGGCAAATCCCGCCCTTTCGTCCATAACGCATGAAATTCACTGGCCAAATCATATAGATAAAACGCGATTCGGTGCGGCTCATGTGCCACCGCCGCAGCCTCGATTATTCTGGGATACAGCGCCAGCCGTTTCAAAAGGTCCAGTTCGGCCGGATCGGTCAGCAGGTCCACCGGGGCGTCCCCCAGCCAAGCCGACCGGGCGGCATCGTCCTCCGGCAGTTCTGGAACCACCTCACGGGCGTTCTTGAAGATCGAATGGCCGCGGGCATGCCCGTACTGGACGTAGAAGACGGGGTTGTCCTTCGATTGTTCGCGCACCTTGGCGAGGTCGAAATCGAGCACGGCGTCGTTCTTGCGGAACAGCATCATGAACCGCACAGCATCCGAGCCGACCTCGTCCACCACTTCGCGCAGCGTGACGAAATCGCCGGAGCGTTTCGACATCCGCACCTGCTCGCCGGCTCGCAGCAGCCGCACCAGTTGCACAACCTTGACGTCGAGCGCAGCCTTGCCGCCGCTGATGCCCTTCACTGCCGCCTGCATGCGCTTGATGTAGCCGCCGTGATCGGCGCCGAACACGTTGATTATGTCGAGGAAGCCGCGGTCGACCTTGTTCTTGTGGTAGGCGATATCGGCAGCGAAATAGGTGTAGGAGCCGTCCGACTTGATCAGCGGACGGTCGACGTCATCGCCATAGGCGGTGGCGCGGAACAGCGTCTGGATGCGGTCCTCGTAATCCTCGACCGGCTTGCCTTTCGGCGGCGGCAGGCGGCCTTCGTAGATATCACCCTTGGCGCGCAGGAAATCGATGGTCTCGGTGACCTTGTTGTTGCCGGTCTCGATCAGCGACCGCTCCGAGAAGAACACGTCATGCTTGATGTTGAGCGCGGCGAGATCACCCTTGATCATGTCCATCATCATGGCGATGGACTTATTGCGGACGATTGGCAGCCATGATGCCTCCGGCATCGCCTTCAACTTGTCGCCATGCTCGGCCGCCAGCGCCTGCCCGACCGGCACGAGGTAATCGCCGGGATAGAGCCCTTCCGGAATCTCGCCGATGATTTCGCCAAGCGCTTCCCGGTAGCGCAGGAATGCCGAGCGCGCGAGCACGTCGACCTGCGCGCCAGCGTCGTTGATGTAATATTCGCGCGTGACGTCGTAGCCGGCAAAGTCAAGCAGACCGCACAGCGCGTCGCCGAACACCGCACCCCGGCAGTGGCCGACATGCATCGGTCCGGTCGGATTGGCCGAGACGTATTCGACATCGACCTTGGCGCCGTGGCCGACCGCGCTTTTGCCGTAAGCCGCGCCTTCGCGCAGCATCGTGAGCAGTTCGCCCGCCCAGACCTCGGGCTTCAAAGTGAGATTGATGAAGCCGGGCCCGGCGACCTCGACGGAAGCCACCAGATCGTCGGCGCGCAATTTTTCCGCGATTTTATCGGCGAGTTCGCGCGGTTTTGCCTTGGCGTCCTTGGCGAGCACCATTGCGGCATTGGTCGCCATGTCGCCATGGCTGGCATCGCGCGGCGGCTCGACCACGACGCGGGAGAAATCGATGTCGGCGGGCCATTGGCCCTCGGCCGCGAGCGCGGCGCAGATCGCCTGCACGCGCACCAGCGCGTCGGCAAACAGATGTTGTGAAGCTGGCTTGTCGGACATGGCCGCCGCCTAACGCAAATCCGGGGTCGAGTCAAAAAGCCTTTGGTGCTCGATTAAGGCGAAACGGTCGGTCATTCCGGCGATGAAATTGCCGATCCGGCGGGCCCGCTCGCCCTCGCTCTCGCGCTCGGTGCCCTCGACCCATTCCGCCGGCAGGTCGTCCGGGGAGGTCTGGTAGCGCGCGAACAGGTCGAACAGGATCCCTTCCGCCTCGCCCATCACCCGCATGACGCGGTGGTGGCGGTACATATGCACTTTCAGGAACGCCTTGATCGCGGCTTCCTCCTCGGCGACCGCGGGCGGAAAGGCGATCAGCGGCTGATGGTGGTGACGGACGTCATGGGCCGATTGCGGCTTCCCCGCCGCAAGCCGCCTGCCCGCCTCCGACATGACCGCCCCGATCATGTAGGAAATCAGCTCGCGCACCAGTTCCGCGCCGCGCCTGGCGTCGTCGAGATTGGGATAATGCCGGTCGATCTCGGCGATGATCGCGGCCGTAAGCGGCATGACCTTCAAATCATCGACGCCGAACAGGCCGGCGCGCAGACCATCGTCGATGTCATGGGCGTCATAGGCGATATCGTCGGCAAAGGCCGCGGCCTGTGCCTCCAGCGAGGCGTAACTCCACAGCTCCAGATCGAACTTCTGATTGAAATCGGCGATGCCGACCGGAATCCCGCTTTCGCGGTACGGGCCGGCCGGGGCCCCGTCCGGCGCGGTCAGCGGGCCGTTATGCTTGACGATGCCCTCCAGCGTTTCCCAAGTCAGGTTCAGCCCGTCGAACTCGGGGTAGCGATGCTCCAGCGAGGTCACCACCCGCAGCGCCTGTGCGTTGTGGTCGAAGCCGCCATGGGCGGCGAGGCATTTGTCGAGCGCCCGCTCGCCGGCGTGGCCGAACGGGGGATGGCCGAGGTCATGGGCCAGCGCCAGCGTTTCGGTCAGATCCTCGTCGAGGCCGAGTTGCCGGGCCAGCGCACGCGCAATCTGCGCCACTTCCAGCGAATGGGTCAGCCGGGTGCGGTAATGGTCACCCTCGTGGAACACAAACACCTGGGTCTTGTGCTTGAGCCGGCGGAAGGCGGTGGAATGGATCACCCGGTCGCAATCCCGCCGGAACGGGCTGCGGGTTCGGCTCGGCGGCTCCGCAAACAGCCGGCCGCGGCTGGAATCGGGGTCGCAGCCATAAGGCGCACGGGGGGCAGCCATTCCGACCGACACGATTTTTTAGTCCTTATCCATTTGATTCCGCGAGATTACGCACTTAACTATGTCTGACCGGCCATACCAAGTATGGCCCACCATACCAAATGAATTGGGTATGACGGGCCGGAGAGCATGCCATGACTACTGCCATCACCGTCAGCGAGCGGGCCGCCCGCCGTATCGGCGAAATCCTTAAAGTCGAAGGCGACGGCGCCATGCTGCGCATCTCCGTCGAGGGCGGCGGCTGCTCCGGCTTCCAGTACAAATTCGACGTCGACCATGCCAAGGCCGAGGACGACCTTGTGATCGCGCGCGAGGGCGCGGTGGTGCTGGTCGATCCGGCCTCGGTGCCATTCCTCGCCGGCTCCGAAGTCGATTTCGTGGATGACCTGATCGGCGCCTCGTTCCGCGTGGTCAATCCGAATGCGACCGCGTCGTGTGGTTGCGGGACGAGCTTTTCGGTCTGAGAATCTTGTAGCCCGGATGCGGTTATCATTTCCCGCGAAGGTGAGCTATCCAGCGCGCCGCGGCCCATCCACGTCATTGCAAGCGCAGCGAAGCAATCCATAGCGCCACACGCGGAGACATGGATTGCTTCGCTGCGCTTGCAATGACGGTTGGCGCTCTACGCCTCCCGCGCGTAGCGCGGCAAGTCGGCTTTCAGCATCGCCAGCACGTCGTCGCGCACGGGATCGCGGGTTCCCCGCGCGAAGGCGGCGGCCAGCGGCAGCTTGTTCATGTCGGAGGCTGCAAGGCGGATGAAGCGGACGCCGCGCGTTGCCATGCGCGAGGTCCAGCGCGGGACGATGGCGACGCCCAATCCTGCGGAAACCAGATTGACGATGGTCTGTTTTTCATCGGCGATCTGGGCGACGCGCGCCTCGCATCCGGCTTCGGCGAACAGTTTCATGGTGAGATCATGGCTGTGCGGACGCGAGCGGCGTTCGGGCACGATCAACGGCGCGTTCTCGAGATCGGCGATGGTCACGCGCCTCCGCGTTGCGAGCGGATGACGCTCGGCGACCGCGACGACGGCGGTCTCGTGCAACAGGAACAGAAACTCGAGCCGCTTGTCGGGCCGCTCCGGCGGGCGCACGAAGGCGAGGTCGAGCCGGCCGGACAACAGACGCGGCAGCAGGCGGACCGTCTTCTCCTCGACCAGTTGCACGGTGACATCGGGCTGCCGCTTGCGGAAATCATGGAGCAGCCGGGGCAACAGGCCGGCGGCGGCGCTGTCGATGGCGCCGACGCGAATGATCGCGGCCCGTTTGCGGCCGCGCGTGCGAAAACGGCCGGCCAGCGCATCGGCCTGCGCCAGCAACGTTCGCGCTTCCTTCAGCAGCACGGCGCCATCGTCCGTCAGCGCGACGCTTCGCGTCGTGCGCGTCATCAGCCGCGTGCCGAGATCGTCTTCGAGCAAGCGGATGAAGCGGCCGAGCGCCGACGGCAGCATGTCGAGCCGCTGCGCCGCCCTGCCGAAATGCAATTCCTCGGCCGCCGCCACGAAGCAGCGCAAGTGATGCAGGTCCATCGGTCCTCCCGTTTCCGATTATATCAATTTTTTGTATAAACGCGAGGCAATTGCCTCCCCTCGTCCGAGGCCGCAAGCTCTCGCGCTGCAAGCTGGTTCAGGAAGATTTCGATGCGTGAATATTCAATCGCGGCAATTCCGGCCGACGGGATCGGTCCCGAGGTCATCGCCGCCGGCGTCACCGCGCTCGAAAGCCTGCAGAAGCGCCTGGGCGATGTGAAATTCAACGTCGAAACCTTCGATTGGGGTTCCGCCTATTACCGCAAGCACGGCGTGATGATGCCTGCGGATGCGCTCACCACGCTGAAGAAATTCGACGCGATCTACTTCGGCGCGGTCGGCGCACCCGATGTCCCTGATCACATCACGCTGTGGGGCCTGCGCCTGCCGATCTGCCAGGGCTTTGACCAATACGCCAATGTCCGGCCGACCAGGATCCTGCCCGGCATCACCTCGCCGCTGCGCCATGCCGGCCCCGGCGATCTCGACTGGGTGATCGTGCGTGAAAATTCCGAAGGCGAATACGCCGGCTGTGGCGGGCGGGTGCATCGCGGCCTGCCGGAGGAAGTCGGCACCGAAGTCGCCGTCTTCACCCGCGTCGGGGTCCAGCGCATCATGCGCTACGCCTTCAAGCTGGCGCAGTCGCGCCCGCGAAAATTCCTCACCGTGGTTACAAAATCGAATGCGCAGCGGCACGGCATGGTGATGTGGGACGAGATCGCCGACGAGGTCTCGAAGGAATTCCCAGATGTCACCTGGGACAAGATGCTGGTCGATGCGATGACGGTGCGGATGACGCTGAAGCCGCAGAGTCTAGATACCATCGTGGCGACCAATCTCCACGCCGACATCCTCTCCGACCTCGCCGGCGCGCTGGCCGGCAGCCTCGGTGTGGCCCCGACCGCGAACATCGATCCCGAGCGGCGCTTCCCTTCGATGTTCGAGCCGATCCATGGCTCGGCGTTCGATATCACTGGCAAGGGCATCGCCAACCCGGTTGCGAGCTTCTGGACGGCATCGCAGATGCTCGATCATCTCGGCGAAGCCGAGGCGTCGGCCCGGCTGATGCGCGCGGTGGAGACGGTCACGGGCGCGGGCATCACGACGCCCGATGTTGGCGGCACCGCAACGACGAAGGATGTGACCGAGGCTGTCGTGGAGGCGATCCATAGCTCCAACGTGTGACGGCCGGTCATCGGTCATGACGGATCGATCGTGAGGCAGAAAGCCCGCGAGACAAATCAGAACAAGAACCCAGGGAGGCGTTAATGCAAAAGAAGAAGACAGCCGCCATTGCGCTCGCATTCGCCATGGTCAGTTCCGCAGGCCTCGCGCAAAACTATCCGAACCGGCCGATCACGCTGCTGGTCCCGTTCGCCGCCGGGGGCGCCACCGACACGGTGGCGCGGGTGACTGCGCAATCGATGTCGAAACTGCTCGGACAGACGATTGTCGTCGAGAACGCCACAGGCGCCGGCGGCACCATCGCGGCGACGCGCGCCTCGCGCGCCGAACCGGACGGCTACACGATCCTGATCCACCACATCGGCATCTCCACGGCGGCGACGCTCTATCGCAAGCTCGCCTACGACACCAAGACGGCGTTCGCGCCGATCGGCCTCGTCACCAACGCGCCGATGACGATCATCGGCCGTCCCGACCTGCCGCCCAATGCGCTCGCCGAACTCGTCACCTACATCAAGGCCAATGGCGACAAGATGACCTTTGGCAACGCCGGCCTCGGCGCCGCATCGCATCTCTGCGGCTTGTTGTTCATGAACGCGATCGGCAAAGAAATTCTCACCGTGCCATACAAGGGCAATGCCCCCATCATGAACGATCTGATCGCCAAGCAGATCGACCTCTCCTGCGACCAGACCACCAACACCACGGGCCCGATCGCCTCGAAGCTGATCAAGGCCTATGCCATCACCACGAAGACGCGGCTGGCGTCGATGCCCGACCTTCCGGCTGCCGACGAGTCCGGCCTGAAAGGCTTTGAGCTCGGCGCGTGGCACGGCATCTATGCACCCAAGGGCACGCCCGACGACATCGTCCAAAAACTATCCAAGACACTGCAGGAAGCGCTGCGCGACCCCGATCTGGTGAAGCGGTTCAACGACATCAACACCGAGCCCGTGCCGCAGAACGAAGCGACGCCCGAAGCCCTGAAGGCGAAATTGATCAGCGAGGTCGATCGCTGGGCGCCGATCATCAAGGCGGCGGGCCAGTTCGCGGATTGAGCACTCATGCGCATGAGCAAAGCCGCGCCTCACGGCACCAAAGTGACGGCGGCGCGTCTGCGTGTAAGGCCTGCTACGTGCCGGGCGTTCTAACGACCAGTTTTATGTTGAAGAGATTGACGTCCTTGAACGGATTCGGCGCGCCTTCGATGGTGCCCGTGCCCTTAGCGTTCGCATAGGCACCCGTGCCCGAGAGGATCGTATATTCGCCGTTTGACCGGCCGTCTTTGACCGCGCCGGTGTAACGCGCCGTGATCGAGCCCTCCTCGAACGTGTAGGTGCTGTAGCCGTAGTAGGGTCCCGAGCCTTTGAGCAAGTCTGCGGAATGAACGAAATCTTTCACCCCGATACGGCCGTCCTTGAAGACGGTGACGCCAAAAAATTTGCCGGACAAGACCGTCTGTCCTTCGACGTTTGCTGCCTCCGTTACCTTGACATCGATAGGCTTGACGATGAGCTTGAACTCTAGCACCTGCTCTCCGGCTAGAGCGGTCGACGCCGCAATGGTCAGAGCTACGCTGGAAAGGAAAACGGCGAGAGACTTGCGCATGTGCTCCTCCTGCGTTTGCTGATGTGGAATGCTTGCCGTGCCTCGCCAGCGGCTGACGTTCCTGGGATTGTCCAGCATGCAGGCTCGGACACAATTATGGGTCTTGACGACGGAAGAAAGGTTCAGCCTCCTTAGCCCGTGACTTTCACCGGCAGGGAGCGGTTCCAAAAAAGTAATTCCACGGCAATTCTGGGCGCGGCAGCCAAATCCTGGGGCTTTGTCAGAAACCGGATAATGATGCCGTCAATGGCCCAAGAAAACCTCCGGGAACCTCCTGCGCCACTTTCGGCGATGAAACCTGCCCTCACAGCGTTGGAACCACAGCGCGCCTATCAGCGCCCCATAGAACGTCACCGTGCGTCTGATCACTTCGGGGTTTCGCTTCGACGATATCGCCGGATGCGAGCTTTTGGCTGCGCGCTTTGCGGATTGAGGCGACCTTCGCGCCTTGCGCTCAGCGCTCGCTGCCGAACAGCGCCTTCGCATTGCCATTGGCGATCTGCACCGCAATCTTCGGCGGCAACTGCGCGAGCCACGCCCGATACCCGGCGATGATGTCGCCGTAGCTCTGCCAGCGCTCGCTGATCCAGGTGTCGGAGCCGAGCAGGAAACGGTCCGGATAGCGCTCGAACAGCGCGCGCCATTCCGCCGTCAGCTTGCCGCTGCCGTCGACGATGCCGCCGCGGTAGGACAGTTCGCCCCACAGCTTTGGATATTTTGACAGCATTTCCGAAACGCGGTCGGTCGACAGGCCGAAGCCGGTATGGGCCCAGATGATGCGGGCGCGCGGGTTGTGGCGCATCAGGATTTCCACGGCGACATCATCGGCGTGGGCGTGCAGGTAAAGGTCGTGCTCAACAGCGAAATCGACAGTCTTCTTCACCCACTCGTTTTCGGCCGCCTTGCCCGAGATGTGGAATTCGCCGATGCCGCGGTAATAGCCGCGTTTGAATTCCTCCTGCACGAGGTCGAAAATGAAGGGATCGCCGAACCAGGTCTGGATGTCCGCGCGCACGCGGTAGGGCCTGATGAACGGGACGACCTGCAGGCCCTGCGGCTTGGCGTCCATCAGCGCATGCGTACCGGTGTTCGGGCGGCTGGTCGCGAGGATGCCGGTGACGCGGTGTTTTTTGAACAGCGCCAGCACTTCATCGACGCTGTAATGGGGTTTTGGCTCCCAATTGTAGTGCATATGGGCGTCGAAGATTTCGATTGGCTCGTCGGCGCGGGCCGGGCCGACGATGAACGCCAGCGCGATTAGCATCGCGACGCCCCGCGCAGCCGACCGCATCACGCGTCCAAACGTCATCATTCGGCGGCGACTACGTGCGGACGCTCGTCGCCCGCTTCTTCCAGTTGCGGTTCGAGCTTGCGACGCAGGCGGCGGTCGATGCGGTCGAGATAGATGTAGACGACCGGCGTGATGTAGAGCGTCAGCAGCTGCGACAGGCAGAGACCACCGACGACGGCGATGCCGAGCGGCTGGCGCAATTCGGCGCCGGCGCCGGCGCCGAGCGCG
Organism: Bradyrhizobium algeriense; assembly: GCF_036924595.1. Classification (NCBI taxonomy): domain Bacteria; kingdom Pseudomonadati; phylum Pseudomonadota; class Alphaproteobacteria; order Hyphomicrobiales; family Nitrobacteraceae; genus Bradyrhizobium; species Bradyrhizobium algeriense. The sequence continues at coordinate 3,338,055 of NZ_JAZHRV010000001.1, forward strand.
ATCGGCAATGTGCCGAAGATCGCGGCAAATGTCGTCATCATGATCGGGCGGAAGCGCAGCAGCGCTGCCTCGCGAATGGCGTGCTCGGCGCTCAGGCCAACGCGGCGGCGCTCCAGCGCAAAATCCACCATCATGATGGCGTTCTTCTTGACGATGCCGACCAGCATCACGATGCCGATCATCGCAATGACAGACATTTCCATCCCGAACAGCATCAGGGTGAGGATCGCGCCGATGCCGGCCGACGGCAGGCCCGAGATGATGGTGATCGGGTGGATGAAGCTCTCGTAGAGAATGCCGAGGATGACGAAGGCGGCGAAAACAGCGGCGAGGATCAGGACACCCTGCCCGCGCAGCGAATCCTGGAACACTTGCGCGGTGCCGGAGAAGCCGGTGGCGATGGTCGCCGGAAGGTTCGAGGTCTGCTCGAGCTCGGTGATCTTGTCGACTGCGTAGCCCAGCGAATTGCCGGGCGCGAGGTTGAAGGAGATCGTCACCGCCGGCTGTTGGGCCTGGTGGTTGATCTGCAGCGGACCGACCGTCGGAACCAGTTTTGCCACCGCCGACAGCGGAATGGTCTGGTTGTTCTGGGTCTTCATGTAGAGCTTGGAGAGATCCGACGGATCGACCCGGAACTGCGGCTGCACTTCCAGGATGATCTGGTAGTCATTCGACGGCATGTAGATGGTGCCGACCTGGCGCGAGCCGTAGGCGTTGTAGAGTTGGTTACGCACCTGATCGACGGTGATGCCGTAGACCGCGGCCTTTTCGCGGTCGATGTCGACCGTCATCTGCGGATTCTTGATGTAGAGGTCGGTGGTGACGTCGAGCAGACCGGGCAGCTTCTCGATCTTCTCGCGCATCTCAGGCGCCAGCCGGTACAGCGACTCGGTGTCGCCGCTCTGCATCACGTATTGATACTGGCTCTTGGAAATCCGGCCGCCGATATTGAGGTTCTGGATCGGCTGGAAGAACGCCTGCATGCCCGGGATATCGCGGGCCTTGAGTCGCAGCCGGCCGATGATCGTGTTGAGGTTGTCGCGCTCCTTCTTCGGCTTCAGCGCGATGAACAGACGTCCGTAATTCGCCGTCGCGTTGGGCCCGCCGGCGCCGACGGTGGAGTTGATGTACTCCACCGCGGGGTCGGATCTCAGCACGCCGACCAGCGCTTGCTGCCGCTCCTTCATCGCCTCGAAGGAAGTATCGGTGGCGGCTTCGGTCACACCGATCAGGAAGCCGGTGTCCTCCTGCGGGAAGAAGCCCTTCGGCACGATCATGTAGAGGTAGACGGTGCCGCCCAGAGTGGCCAGCGTCACCATCAGCATCAGGAATTTCCGGGCCAGCACCCAGTCGAGCGTCCACTCATAGGCGCGCAGCCAGGATTCGAACATCGCCTCGAAGACGCGAAGCACGACATTCGGCCGCTTGGTCGCGTCATGGGCCCGCAGCACACGCGCGCACAGCATCGGCGTCAGGGTCAGCGACACGAAGCCAGACACGATGATCGCAACCGATACGGTGACGGCGAATTCGCGGAACACGCGGCCGACGATACCGCCCATCAACAGCACCGGAATGAACACGGCGATCAGCGAGAACGTGATCGAGATGATGGTGAAACCGATCTCGCGGGCGCCCTTCAGCGCAGCCTCGAACGGCCGCATGCCATGCTCGATGTGGCGGACGATGTTCTCCAGCATGACGATGGCGTCGTCGACCACGAAGCCGACCGAAAGCGTCAGCGCCAGCAGCGTCATGTTGTTGATGGAATAGTCGAGCGCGTACATCACCGCGCAGGTGCCGAACAGCGAAATTGGAACCGCCAGCGCCGGAATGAAGGTCGCGGACGCCGAACGCAGGAACAGGAAGATCACCAGGATGACCAGGGCGATCGCGATCAGCAGCGTCTCCTCGACGTCGGCCACGGCCTGGCGGATGGAAATGGAGCGGTCCATCAGCACGTTGATCGACACCGATGGCGGGATCTGCGCCCGCAGCACCGGGAACTTGGCCAGAATGGAATCGACCACCGCCACGGTGTTGGCGTCCGGCTGCTTCTGAATACCCAGCACGATGGCGCGCTCGTCATTCAGCCAGCTCGCAATCCGCTCGTTCTCGACGCTGTCGTAGATCCGCGCGACCTCGTCGAGCTTGACCGGGGAACCGTTGCGCCAGGCCACTACGATCTGGCGATAATCAATCGCCTTGTCCATCTGGCCCGAGGCCTGCAGCGCCACGTCCTGCTTCGGCCCGTTCAGCGTGCCAACGGGCGTCGAGGAATTGGCGCGGGACACCGCCGTCCTGATGTCCTCGAGCGACAACCCGCGGGCCGCAGCGGCCTCAGGGTCGGCCTGGACGCGAATGGCGAACTTCTGCGCGCCGTAGACACTGACCTGAGCGACGCCAGGAATCTGCGAGAGCGTCTGGCCGATGGTGATGTCGCCATATTCGTGGACCGCCGACAGCGGCAGCGTCGACGAATTGAGCACGACGAACAGAACAGGGAAATCGGCCGGGTTCACTTTGCGGAAGCTCGGCGGGATGATCATCTCGACCGGTAACCGGCGCTGCGCAATCGTCAGCGCAGTCTGCACGTCGAGCGCCGCGGCGTCGATGTTGCGGTTGAGATCGAACTGGATGGTGATGGTGCTGATGCCCTGCGACGAGTTCGACGACATCGAGGAGATGCCGGCAACCGTCGAGAGCTGGCGCTCGATGACGCCGGCGACCGAGGCCGCCATGGTGTCCGCGCTCGCGCCAGGCAGGGTCGCGGTGACGGCAATGGTCGGGAAATCGACCCGCGGCAGCGCCGAGACCGGCAGCAGGCGGAAGCCGAAAATGCCGAACGCGATGATCGACGCCGTGATCAGCGTCGTCATGACCGGCCGGCGGATACAGAGTTCGGAGAGCGTCATCGGTTACGCTCCGGCCTTTTTGGCCCGCGGCTCGATCCGCGTTCCGTCCGACAGCAGCAGCTGCCCGTCGACGACGACGCTTTCGCCGCCGGCGAGCCCTTCCGAGATCACCGACAAGCCCTGCGCGGTGCGGTCGACCTTGACCGGCTGGACCTTGGCGGCACCGTCCTTGACCACGAAGACGAAATTACCGCTCTGGCTGCGCTGCACGGCAACCGTCGGCACCACGATCGAATCCTCGCTGCGGATGATGAGCTTGGCCGCGACCAACGTCCCCGGCCACAAACTCTCGTTCTCATTGTTCATGATGCCGCGCACGGTGACCATGCCGGTGGCCATATCCACGGTGTTTTCGACCATCGCGATCTTGCCGGTCTCGGAGTGTTGGCGGCCCGGAATGGTCGCGGTGACGCCAGAGGCACCCTTGGCCATGGACTCGCGCAGATCCACCAGCACGCGCTGCGGAACCGCGAAGGTCACGTAAACTGGCGCCATCTGGTTGATGACCGCAAGCGGAGTGGTATCGGCCGGGCGCACGAAATTGCCGACCTTCACATTGGCGACGCTGATGCGCCCCGCGAACGGCGCGCGGATCGTGGTGTAGCTTTTCTGGACCTTCAGATTGTCGAGCGCAGCCTGATTGGCCTTGATGGAGCCGGCCAGGATGTCGGACTGCGTTTTAGCGTTGTCGACATTGACCTGCGTAGTCGCGCCCTTGCCGACGAGATCGGTGAAGCGGCGGAGGTCGCGCTGGGCACCCTCGAGCTGCGCATGGTCCCTGGCCAGCACGCCCTCGGCTTGTTCGATCTGTGCGTCGATCTGGCGGCTGTCGAGCGTGAACAGCAGATCGCCTTCGCTGACCTTGGCGCCGTCCTCGAAGTGCACCGCGACGATGGTGGTTTCCAGCCGCGATTTCAACGCCACGCTGGAGATCGGTGTCACCATGCCGATCGCGTCGACGTCGACGGGCATGGCTTTGCGCTCCGCCTTGGCCAGCTCGACGGATACCATCCGCGGCCGCTGCGGGCCCTGGGCGCTGCTGCTGCCGCCCATCCAGGAGGAGCGGGTGATGAAACCCGCCGCGGCAGCGATGCCGACCGCGCCGGCAAGAAGTATCAAGGTACGTTTTTTCATATTTTTTCACGCCCGCCAGTCCTAAAGGACGGGACGGTTCTCTCCTGCCCCTTGACGGCAATGATTGCGCCTTATTTCTAAACGGTTATCACAGCCTCGCTGCACATGGTATGCCACTGCCAGAAAATGTGTAGTTACAATCCCGAGCCATTTCATGCGCATTGCAACCTGGAACGTTAATTCGATCCGGCAGCGGGTCGACCATCTCCTGACCTGGCTCAGGGAGACCTCGCCAGACATCGTCTGCCTGCAGGAAATCAAATGCGTGGACGAGGCGTTCCCGCGGCTGGAGATCGAATCGCTCGGCTATAACGTCGTCACCCACGGCCAGAAGACTTTCAACGGCGTCGCGCTCCTGTCGAAGCTGCCGTTCGACGAGACCAAATCGGGCCTGGCCGGCGACGACGAGGACGCCCATGCCCGGTTCCTCGAAGGCGTGGTGACGCTGAAGACCGGCGTGATGCGGATCGCCTGCCTCTATCTGCCCAACGGAAACCCGCCGGATACGGACAAATATCCCTATAAACTCAAATGGATGTCGCGCCTTCTTGAGTATTCGAAGGAGCGGCTTAAAGCGGAAGAGCCGCTGGTGCTCGCAGGCGACTTCAACGTCATTCCGGCTGCTCGCGATGTCTATAACCCCGCGGCCTGGGCCAACGACGCGCTGTTCCGTCCCCAAACCCGCGAGGCCTTCCAGTCCCTCCTCGGCCTCGGGCTGACGGATGCGCTGCGCGCGGTGACCGACGAGCCAAACCTCTACACCTTCTGGGACTATCAGGCGGGCGCCTGGCAGAAGAACTGGGGCCTTCGAATCGACCATCTCCTGCTGTCGCCACAGGCCAGCGACCGCCTGACCAATGTCGGCGTGGACAGCTACGTGCGCGCCTGGGAGAAGCCGTCCGACCACGTGCCGGTGTGGGCGGATTTCGACCTGGAGACGGCTTGAGCGGGACAGGCGCGGCAATGGTGGCGATTCGGGATGCTGCGCCCGTAGACGCCGTCGCGGCCTGCCATGTCCTGAGAGAATCGATCTCCCGCTTATGCGTTGCCGATCACCGCAACGATCCGGCGATCCTGAATGCGTGGCTGGCCAACAAGACGCCGGATATCGTGGCCGCATGGGCACGACAACCTGGAAACTCGCTCCTGCTCGCCGTCGAGGGCGATGCGATCCTCGGGGTGGGATCCGTGACGGACGCAGGCGAGATCACGCTGAACTACGTGGCGCCCGGTGCACGATTTCGCGGCGTCAGCCGTGCCTGCTCAGCGCGCTCGAAGCCAGAGCGGTGGAGCGCGGCAACAGCCGCTGCGCGCTCACAAGCACCAAGACGGCGCATCGCTTCTATCAGTCGGCCGGTTATGTTGACGACGGAGTGCCGACAGGCAAATTCGGCACGAACGCCGGCTGTCCGGATTGTCGCTTCGCGGTAGCTGGGCAGATCATGCCAGTTTGTAGGTTGGGCAAAGCCACCGGGTCGCGCGAATGCGCGCCCAGTGACGAGCGCAACTGCGCTCGCACAGTGATGACAGGCTCCCACCACTCATGATCGATCCGGAAAGAAGGATGGTGGGCACGGCGCAAGAGCGCCTTTGCCCACCCTACAAATCGGCTAGCGCCGCTCAGTCCCGCTTGCCCTGCACCCAGTGCTCGAGCATCTGCAGTGCCGTGGCGCGGTCGTCGTCGGAGGCCTTGGCGAAAGCGCGGTTGTAGCTTTCGCGGATCCAGCTCTCGTCGGGGGCCGCATTGTCGCGCGCCAGCGTCAGCCACATCAGGCCACGGGCCGCCTGCCGCGGCAGCCGGTCGCCGTTGAACAGCATCTGGCCGAGCATCGCCTGCGCCTGATGCTGGCCCTTCTGGGCGGCCAGACCAAGCCAGCGCGCGCCGTAGCGGAAATCGTCCCGCGAGGCGTCCGGCGTCTTCAGGTAAAGCCGCGCCAGATCGTACTGCGCGTCGGCGTTGCCGAAATAGGACGCGGCATAGGAGAACATCTCCCGTGCGCGATCGGTATCGGGCTTGACCTTGGAATTCGGGATGCCGTTGAGGTAGTAGCGCCCCAGCGCCACGAAGGCGTTGGCGACGATCGTCGCCTGCGGCGCCGACGGGCTGTCCTCGGCATGCGCGTTGGCGATGCGGCTGAAATATTCGAAGGCGCGCAGATCGTCCTGGATGACGCCATTGCCATCGGCATACATCCGGCCGAGCTTCCACTGCGCGACGGGATGGCCACCCTCGGCGGCGTATTGCAGCGAAGTCAGCGAGGACGCGGCAACCGCAGTCGCCGTCGGCGCTGCGGGCGGGACCTTCTTCAGGGCCTGGGCCGTGACGGCTTGCGCGGCGGCGGGCTGGCTCCCCATGGGCAGCGTGGCGTCCGGCTTCACCGGCGCGCCATCAAATGCGAATCCAGGAGCCGCCACCGGCGTGGCCCCCAGCATCAACGCAAGAATGATACGCCTAGATGTCCGCATAACACTGTTTCTCGTGCGCACCGCCAGGATGGGTCACAGCCCCATCCACCGCCGGCCCAACCTGTTGGGCATATTTCCATAGCGCACCCGACGTGTGGTTAGTCTGTCGAGGCGCCCATTTGGTTTTACGTTCGGCGAGTTCGGCGTCGGTCAATTTTACGTTAAGGATTCCGACCTCGGCGTCGATCTCGATAATGTCACCATTTTGCAACAGGGCGATCGGACCGCCCACGGCCGCCTCCGGCCCGACATGGCCAATGCAGAACCCGCGGGTGGCGCCGGAGAACCGGCCGTCGGTGATCAGGGCGACCTTGCCGCCCATCCCCTGCCCGGTCAGCGCCGCCGTGGTCGAGAGCATCTCCCGCATGCCGGGACCGCCGCGCGGCCCCTCGTAGCGGATCACGATGACCTCGCCTTCCTTGTAGGTCCGCTTCTGGACCGACTCGAAGGCGTCCTCTTCGCGATCGAAGCAACGGGCAGGACCGGTAAATTTCAGCTTCGACATACCCGCGACCTTCACGATCGCACCCTCCGGCGCGAGATTACCCTTCAACCCGACAACGCCGCCCGTGACGGTGATCGGGTTGTCGGCGGACCGCACCACATCCTGGTGCGGATTCCACTTCACGCTTTTGAGGTTTTCGGCGATCGTACGGCCTGTGACGGTGATGCAATCTCCGTGGAGGTGGCCATTGTCGAGCAGCGTTTTCATCAGAAGCGGTATGCCGCCAACCTCGAACATGTCTTTGGCAACATAACGGCCCCCTGGCTTCAAATCCGCGACATACGGTGTCTTTTTGAAGATTTCGGCGACGTCGAATAAGTCAAACTTAATGCCGCACTCATGCGCAATGGCCGGTAGGTGCAGCGCAGCATTGGTCGATCCGCCGGAGGCCGCAACCACGGCGGCGGCATTCTCCAGCGAGCGGCGGGTGACAATGTCGCGCGGCCGGATATTGGCTGCGATCAGCTCCAGAACCTTCTCGCCGGCGGCCGAGCAAAACGCGTCACGAATTTCGTAAGGCGCTGGCGCCCCAGCCGAGTACGGCAGGGCCAGACCGATCGCCTCGGATACCGTCGCCATGGTGTTGGCGGTGAATTGTGCACCGCACGCCCCTGCCGAGGGGCAGGCCACCCGCTCGATTTCATCGAGGTCAGCGTCCGACATTTCGCCGACTGAATGCTTGCCGACGGCCTCGAACATGTCCTGCACTGTGACCTGCTGGCCACGGAAATTGCCCGGCAGAATCGATCCGCCATAAATGAAGATCGAGGGCACGTTGAGCCGGACCATTGCCATCATCATGCCTGGCAGCGATTTGTCGCAGCCGGCAAGCCCGACCAAGGCGTCATAGGCATGGCCACGGACGGTCAGTTCAACCGAGTCGGCGATGCATTCGCGGGACGGCAGCGACGAGCGCATGCCGTCATGGCCCATGGCGATCCCATCGGTCACGGTGATGGTGCAGAATTCGCGCGGGGTGCCGCCGGCGGCCGCGACGCCCTTCTTGACCGCCTGCGCCTGGCGCATCAACGAGATATTGCAGGGCGCGGCCTCGTTCCAGCAGGACGCGACGCCGACGAAAGGCTGGTGGATCTGCTGGGTGGTCAGCCCCATCGCGTAGAGATAGGACCGATGGGGCGCGCGCTCCGGCCCCTCCGTCACGTGACGGCTCGGCAACCTCTTCTTGATGTCGGTTTTGGCGTCCATCCGCGAAACCTGTTTTCCCCAGCCATCTCGTGTCGGTCTCGGGAGCAATTTCCCGTCGCCTTCACCGGTGCTGAGGCCAATCAGCTATGAAAGAAATGGTTTCATGGAGGGGTGTGGCCAAAAAGCGGCGCAAGCAAGAGGCGGGCGGGGTGGTTAACCAAATGTTCGCTTACTGTTGCGGTCACGCAACAATCGTGGCCCGGCGGCAACCTTTATTTGGCTTTATCGAAGCCGCCCCCGCCGCCCGCTTCGACTGGCCTCCATTGCGAGCGCCGGTCACAACCTGAGGGCGATCGATGGAGAAGTTTCTCCAACGCGAGATTCGCGCACGTCATCGCGCGGCCAAACCGAATTTGCGACAACCCACGCGCCGCCGAGAATCGCAAGATGCGATTTGGAATCGCAAGATGCGATTCGAATCACATCCCTGCAGCAGCCGATCGTGAGAATCGCGATTGCGCCCACTGAAAATTACAACGCCTGACATCAATCGTGTTCGAAGGGGATCGCGTCATTTTTGTGCGGCCGGCACTTTTTGCGCCAGCTTTCGCCACGTGACGACGCGGCCTATGACACGCGCGGTCAGTGGACTTATCGTTCAGACGCAAGACATAACAACGTCGTGCGCGATTTGTCGCAGAGGTTTTGATTGCTGGCGGAAGCGACCGCTGCGCTGAAGACGGATCGCAGGGATGCCTTTCGCGTCACCATATTGCCCCTACCCTGCGCAAATCCGCCGCGTGCAGGTCCAGTCACGGGCCCGTTTTGCTGTTCTTCCTTCGATGCGGGTGAGGAGTCACGCCTCACGTCTTGCCCGCGCGCATCACTTCACGATTCCCAAAATCCGTGGTGGTCGTTTGTAGTTCGTGAGGCCTCTGAGTAAGAGGTTTGAATAATGGCACGCTTCAATCTGAACGGCTTCCTCGACAACAGCCGCTTCGAGGATTTCTTCGCTAGGTTCGGCGGCGGCAGCTCCGACCATGATCATCTGAACGGGACAACCGGCAACAACATGTTGTCCGGGGGTGCCAAGGAAGACACGCTCGCAGGCATGGCCGGCAACGACACGCTCAATGGCGGCTCCGGCGCTGACAAGGTGTGGGGCGGCTCGGGCAATGACAACCTCTCGGGCGGCTCCGGCGCCGATCTTCTCGTCGGCGGCTTCGGCGCCGACCGGATGGATGGCGGCACCGGCAACGACGTGTTGCTCAGCCGATCGGATGCCGGCGAGATGGTCGCGGCACAGGACGGCACGACGCAGATCTTCGCTGAAGAAACCGCCGCGTTCAAGGCGGTCAACGACACCCTCACCGGCGGCGCTGGCGGCGATACCTTCCGCTTCGAAGGTATGGTGAACGCCAAGGACGAGATTGTCGCCAAGCACGTCAATGCCGACGGCACCATCGACTGGGTTGGCGTGACCGGCGAGAACGGCGCCACGCACGATCACTGGGTCGACGGCTTCGGCAACGACGTGATCCGCGACTTCAATCGCGCCCAAGGCGACAAGATCGAAATCTCGGCGCACACCGCCGAGGTCAAGTCGATCGAGCACAAGGACAGCAACGGCGACGGCAAGAACGACTACAGCGTGATCACCGTCATCAGCCAGCAAGGCAACGCCGGCGCCCATGACGAGGATCTGCTCGGCACCATCACGGTCTACGGCAACCTGGTGAAGCAAAGCGACATCAATGTTACCCAGACGGTATATGGCGCCTACGAGAAGGTGGGCGAACTCAACGGCGCGCACTTCGAACTGGAGGACGACGGCGTGCTAGCTGGTGGCGGCACCGACGGCGGCCACCACAATGAAGCGACGGCGATGGCCAACATGGCCATGTACGGCTAAGCCGAAAACAACAAGGCACGATCACGGACAAGGGCCGCCTCCCGGCCCTTGTCCTCCAGCGTCCGGTGTCGATTCAATCATCACCGGGCGCTGGACTGCGTGGATGGGTCCCACTGCTCGCGCGCCGCTGGGTATCGATCGCGTAGCCGCAAGAGCGCAGCGATATGCGGGAAACTTCGAAAATCCCGGATGTCGCGGAGCCTGTCATCACTGTGCGAGCGCAGTTGCGCTCGTCACTGGGCGCGCATTCGCGCGACCCGTCGTCCGGCGCACGATAGCGACATTCGCTTCTCCACGTGCGCATAGCGGCTAATCCGCCGCTTCGTCCGCGGTCGAAGCGATGCCACGCGCCGCTATCTGGCGTAAGCCTTGGAATTCCTTATTGGCACGACTGCGCGGCGTTACGCCGGGAACTGTTGGGTTCCATTCCCATTCGCCTCATTTTGCACGCGTTTGTTGCCTTGAAGTGACAATTGCAAATCTTGGGTTGTGGCATCTTTCGAACAGGTCAAGGCCACAAGCATCGTGCGATCTCTTGGCTTTGACGGCGTTTGTGACGTGGGTTTCGCAGGGGGACCATGGAATGAACCGGTGCTTACGCTCGCTGTCTTGTTTTTTCACGGTAGCTGGGCTCGCCCTCTTCTCGACGGATGCGACCGCGCGGGCCAGCCATAAGCCACACACCCAGAAGGCGCACGAAGCGACCAGGAAGTCGCACGTGAAGGAGGCTCATCCTCATCGCAGCGCTGCGTCCGGGAAACGCCGGCACGCCAAACACGCTTCCGCACAACGCAAGCCGAAGCCGTCGAAGGCTTCGCCTGCTCCCAGCGAGGCCATAGCTCCGCTGACGGGCGATCTTGCGCTGGTGAAGGAAGCCATCGATCTCGCGCGCAAGGCAAAGACCGAAGAGGCGACGGCCATAAGGAACAGGATCGCGGACCCGGCGGCGCAGAAGCTCGTCGAGTGGTTCATCCTGCGCCACCCGGCGACGACCGCGACTTTCAGCCGCTACGCGGCGTTCATCGCCGCCAAACCGGAATGGCCGAGCACCGCGTTGCTGCGCCGGCGCGCAGAGGCGCGGCTGTGGGAGCAGCGCAGCGATGCGGCGACGGTCCGCGGCTTCATTGGCGATCGACCCACAAGTGCCAAGGGCAAGTTGGCGCTGGCGCGCGTGCTGCTCGCAGAGGGTGATCGGGACGGCGCGGCTCGGCTGGCCCGCGACGCATGGCGATCGGACGAATTGTCGGAGCCCCTGGAGGCCGCAGCGCTCGAGACGTTCGGCGATCTTCTAACCCGCGACGACCACCGTGCGCGCATGGACAGGCGCATCGGCGCCAAGGACCTCGCCGGCGCGAAGCGCGCCGCGAAGCGCCTCGGCGACGACGAGCTTGCGATCGTGAAGGCCTGTGCCGCGGTCAAGGGAAAAGCGGACAAGGCGCTGGATGCGCTCGACGATGTCGCAGCCGAGGCACGGCAGGATCTCGGCTACACCCTTTGCCGGATCCAGTGGATGCTCGCTCAAAACCGCATTGACGATGCGGCCCGCCTGATGCTGGCCGCGGCACCAGAGACCATGGCGCTGCAGGACACCGATCAATGGTGGCGCGAGCGGCGCATGCTCGCCCGCAAGCTGCTTGATCAGGACAAGTTCCAGACCGCCTACGATGTGGTCCGTCCCGCCGCCGCGCCGGACAATGAATATTACCGCGCCGATGTCCACTTCATGTGCGGCTGGATCGCCTTGCGCTATCTCGACGATCCCGCCACCGCCGCCCGGCATTTCGCCCACATCGATGAGGGACAGGCCAATCCGATCGTGCTGGCACGGGCCAACTACTGGCGCGGACGCGCGGCCGAAGCCCTTGGCCAGACGGATGCGATGCGTGCGAGCTATGAAGCGGCCGCCCGCTACCCGACCGCCTATTACGGCCAGCTCGCGCGCGCCAGGCTTGGCCGCGGCCAGATCGAACTGCGCGCGCCCTCGCCCGTTCTCGCGTCCGCCGATGCTTCGGCCACGGACGAACGCGTGCGCGCCGCCGACATGCTCTACGAGATCGGCGAACGCGATATCGTGCTCTATTTTGCCGCCGATCTCGGCGAACAAAGCTCTGATGTTGCTCTGCTCGAAGCGCTCGGCGAACTCACCGGCCGCCGCAACGACGCCCGCGCGATGCTGCAGGTCGGAAAGCCCTCGCTCGGCCGCGGACTGCCGCTCGACCATTATGCCTTTCCCACCATCGGCATTCCGCCGCACCGCCAGCTCGCCCCCGAAATCGAGCACAGCATGATTTATTCGGTGGCGCGCACGGAGAGCGCGTTCGACCAGCGCGACAAGTCTGCGGCGGATGCGGTCGGCCTGATGCAGGTGACGCCGGAAGCGGGACGCGATACCGCCAAGCGCTTTGGCATCAGCTATGACTGGGACCGCATGGTTTCCGACCCGGTCTACAACACGCAAATGGGCGCCGCCGAACTGAGCGCGCTGCTGAGCGAATACAAGGGCAATCACATCATGACCTTTGCCGGCTACAACGCCGGCCGGGGCCGGGTGCGGGACTGGGTCAAGGCCCATGGCGATCCGCGTGACCCCACGGTCGACGCGGTCGACTGGGTCGAGCGGATTCCGTTTTCCGAAACGCGAAACTACGTCCAGCGCGTGATTGAGAATTTGGCGGTCTACCGCGTGCGGTTTGACAACGACCCCGCGGTGACGTCGAAGGTCGACCAGCGCGTCGTGACGCAGGAGGTGAATGCGGCGCCGCTGCCGGCCGCCGGCCGGTGAAGTTGTGACGGGGCAGCCACGATTGGTCGCCGCACACTCACCGATCCATCTTCACACTATTTCTTTCCGGGCGCGACCGGCGCAAGGTCAGCATCGTTGGTCACTTCTTTAACCCCGCCCAATTGCCCGCCGGTGAGAATGAATGCCGCGGCAGCCACTGCGATGATTCCGCCGAGAATGAGCCCGATTGTGCCCTTCCGTCGGTTGTCATTGTCAGCCATTGTGCGCTCCGTATACGTGTAAGAGCGCTAACGTCCGTGCTAACGGTAGGTTCCCGGTCCCCGGTCTTGCACATTCGTCCGCGTGCGCATCCGGGGCTAGTCCACCTTGACGTTGGCGGCCTTGATCATCGGCCACCATTTTTCGATCTCGGTCTTCTGCCAGGCGCCGAGCGCTTCGGGCGTGAGCTTGTCCTTCGGCGGCATCTGCAGACCGAGGTTTTCGAGCTGCTTGCGCACGGCCGGATCATTCAGGGCGTCAACTGCCGCGACATTCAGCTTTGCGACGACGTCCTTTGGCGTGCCCTTGGGCACCCAAAGGCCGGACCACAGCGTCATGTGGAATCCGGGCAACCCCGCCTCGTCGACGGTCGGAATGTCGGAGGCGGATTCCACGCGCTTGCTGTCGGTGATGGCATAGGCGCGGATGTTGCCGGCGCGCACCTGCCCGATCGAGTTCGAAGTCTGGTCGACGATCAAATCGATCTGGCCGGCGACGAGATCGTTCATTGCGGGGCCGGTGCCGCGATATGGCACGTATTGCAGTTTGACGCCGGCGACGTTCTCGAAATAGAGCCCGGCGATGTGGCTTCCGGAGCCCGCGCCCGCGGTACCGGCCGTCGGCGGCGCTGGCTGCGCCTTCAGCCAAGCGATGAATTCCTTCAGCGATTTCGCCGGGACCGCGTTCTTGCTGACGATGATCATCGGGTTGCTCGGCAGCAACGCGACCGGTTCGAGATCGGTGACGAGATCGTAGCCGAGCTTGTAGATCGCGCCGTTGGCAACGTGGGTGCCGAGATGGCCGAAACTGATCGCGTAACCGTCAGGCGGCGAGCGTACCGCACGGCCGACCCCAACCGATCCGCCCGCCCCTGTCACGTTCTCGACCAGGACCTGCTCGCCGAGCGTGGCCTTCATGCGCTCGGCGAGAATCCGCGCCATCGCATCCGACGGGCCGCCGGCGGAGAACGGCACAATGATGGTGATGGGACGCGATGGAAAGTTTTGCGCGGCCGCGGCGCCGCCGAATGCCAACACTGCAATCGCGGCCAGAATGATCTTTCGCATCTCATGCTCCCATCACATCCCGCCGCGCGACAGTCAGAGCTTTGCGTAGTCGATCGGCTTGTGTCGATCGAGCGTACGCGTGACCGGCGGCAGCGGATATTTAAGCCCTGTCGCGCAATTGAACAGCATGACACGATCGTTTTTCGTCACGCGGCCGTCGGCAAGGCTTTGCTGGTAAGCAGCATACGTCGCCGCCCCTTCCGGACACAACAGCAGGCCTTCCTCGCGCGCCACTTCGTTGAGCGCAGCAGAAATCTTCTCATCCGGGACCGCAATCGCAAATCCCTTGCTCTCACGGACCGCGCGCAGGATAAGAAAATCTCCGACCGCCTGCGGCACGCGAATGCCTGATGCGATGGTGTGGGCATCTTCCCAGCGCGGCGCGTGCTCGGTGCCGTTCTCGAAGGCGCGCACCATCGGCGCGCAGCCCGACGCCTGCACCGCCACCATCCGCGGCCGCTTCGCGCCGATGAAGCCGATCGCCTCCAGCTCGGCAAAAGCCTTCCACATGCCGATCAAACCAGTACCGCCGCCGGTCGGATAGAAGATCACGTCGGGCACCTCCCAGCCGAGCTGTTCGGCGAGCTCCAGACCCATCGTCTTCTTGCCTTCGATCCGGTACGGTTCCTTCAGCGTCGAGGTATCGAACCAGCCGGCCTTTGCTTTGCCCTCGCCGACGATCTTGCCGCAATCATCGATCAGGCCGTTGACACGGTAGACGGTGGCGCCCTGCAGCTCGATCTCGCTGACGTTCACTTCCGGCGTATCGGCCGGGCAGAAGATCGTGGTCTTGATGCCGCAGGAGGTCGCGTAGGCCGCCAGCGCCGCGCCGGCATTGCCGTTGGTCGGCATCGCCATGTGCCTGATGCCGAGCGCCTTGCCCATCGACACCGCCATCACCAGGCCGCGGGCCTTGAACGAGCCGGTGGGAAGGCGCCCCTCATCCTTGACGATGATCTCAGCCCCACCGAGCTTCTTTGCAAGCTTCGGCAGACGAATGAGCGGCGTCATGACTTCGCCGAGGCTGACGATGTCAGAAACTTTTCGGACCGGCAGCAGCTCGCGGTAGCGCCACATATCGGCGGGGCGCTGTGCAAGCGCGTCCTTGGTCAGCGCCGTCTTCACGCCCGCAAGGTCATAGCGCACCAGGAGCGGCTTGCCGACCTTGGACAGGTTATGAATCTGGTCGGCGGCATAGTGATCGCCCTCCATCGCGCATTCGAGATGGGTCACGAACGTCGGACGTTCGATGGTCAGATTGTCATTGTCTTTCACGGATTGCTCTTTCGTTTCTTGTTGGGCGCGACCGGTGGGACCACGCCTTACATGTTCAGCACGCGTCCATAAGCGTCCAGCACGGCTTCCTTCATCATCTCCGACAGCGTCGGATGCGGGAATACCGTGTGCATCAGCTCTTCTTCCGTCGTCTCCAGGTTCATGGCGACCACGTAGCCCTGGATAAGCTCGGTCACTTCGGCGCCGATCATGTGCGCGCCGAGCAGTTGCCCGGTCTTGTTGTCGAAGATCACCTTGATCAGGCCCTGATCCTCGCCGAGCGCAATCGCCTTGCCGTTGCCGACGAACGGGAAGCGGCCGACGCGGATTTCGCGGCCGCCCTCTTTCGCTCTCTCTTCAGTCAGGCCGACGGAAGCGATCTGCGGGTGGCAATAGGTGCAGCCCGGAATGAGGTTCTTGTCCATGGCATGCGGATGAAGGCCCTTGATCGCCTCGACGCAGACCACGCCTTCATGCTCGGCCTTGTGCGCCAGCATCGGCGGCCCCGCGACGTCGCCGATGGCGTAAATGCCGGGCACGCTGGTCTTGCCGTAGCCGTCGATCACGACGCAGCCGCGATCGGTCTTGACGCCGAGCTTCTCCAGCCCAAGGCCTTCGATGTTGCCGACCACGCCGACCGCAGAAATCACGCGCTCGAACTCGACCGTTTGGGGCTTCTTGCCGTCGTCGATGGTGGCGACGACACTGTCGGCCTTCTTCTCCAGTTTTGTGACTTTGGTGTTGCTGAGGATCTTGATCCCCTGCTTCTCGAACCGTTTGCGGGCGAGGCCGGCGATCTCGTCGTCCTCGACGGGGAGGATCTGCGGCAGCACCTCGACCACGGTGACGTCGGCACCCATGGTGTGGAAGAACGAGGCGAACTCGATGCCGATCGCGCCGGAACCCACCACCAGCAGCGACTTCGGCATCCGCTCCGGCACCATCGCCTCGAAATAGGTCCAGACCAGTTTCTTGTCCGGCTCGAGCCCCGGCAGTACGCGCGGCCGCGCGCCGGTCGCGAGGATGATGTGTTTGGCTTGATACGCCCCCTCGCCCAGCGCGCCCTTCGGCGCCTCGACATCGGACTTCTTCACCGTGATCTTGCCCGGCGCGTCGATCGAGGCATCGCCCCAGATCACCGTCACCTTGTTCTTCTTCATCAGGAAGCCAACGCCGTCATTGAGGCGTTTTGAGACGCCACGCGAGCGCGCCACGACGGCCTTAGGATCGAACGAGACCTTTTCGGCGGAGAGCCCGTAATCCTTGGCGTGCTGCATGTAATGGTAGATCTCAGCCGAGCGTAAGAGCGCCTTGGTCGGGATGCAGCCCCAGTTCAGGCAGATGCCGCCGAGATAGGACTTTTCGATGATCGCCGTCTTGAAGCCGAGCTGGGCTGCACGGATCGCGGTGACGTAGCCGCCGGGGCCGGAGCCGATAATGATGACGTCGAAGGATGTGTCAGGCATGCGATACCGACTCCTTAATCACGCGCGGTCTGAGCGCGGCATAGACGAGGTGGTGTGCCAGCGCTGCCGTCACACCGGCCCAAACGATACTGATCAATAGATAGTGGTCGCCACTGATCATCGAATTTTTGAACAGGAAACCGATACCGAGCACGATCGATGACACAAGCAGAATAACGATGGCGAGTATCCGGGCTCTTAGCGCGGCGAAATAGACAAGCATGAGAATTAAGGCAAATGGCCCGATAAACATCATGTAGATTATGGCGAACTCAAAAGCCTTGAATTCAAACCTGAAGCCCGATCGCAAATCGCCGGAGATGCCCAAAAGGAAGGCGAAGCAGCCATAGAGTGCGCAGCTATATACGACCAACGCTATCACGTGAGCCGAGGCGAGACGCATCGCCTCATACCATCATCATCACGGGGTTTTCGATCAACTGCTTGAACGCCCCGATCAGCTCGGCGCCGAGCGCGCCGTCGATGGCGCGGTGATCGCAGGACAGCGTGACGCTCATCATCTGCGCGATCTCGATCTTGCCCGCGCGGACTACCGGGCGCTCCTCGCTGGTGCCGACGGCGAGGATCGTCGCATGCGGCGGATTGATCACGGCGGTGAAGTGATTGATGCCGTACATGCCGAGGTTCGACACCGCCGTGGTGCCGCCCTGATATTCTTCCGGCTTCAGTTTTCGCGCCCGCGCGCGGGCCGCATAATCCTTCATCTCGGCGGATATTGCCGACAGCGTCTTGGTCTCCGCCTTGCGGATGATCGGTGTGATCAGGCCGCCCGGCATGGCGACCGCCACGCCGATGTCGGAATGCTTGTGCTTGAGCATGCCGCCTTCGGTCCAGCTCACATTGCAATTCGGAATTTTTTGCAGCGCGACCGCCATCGCCTTGATGACGAAATCGTTGACCGAGAGCTTGTAGAGCGGCTTCTTTTCCTTGTCCTTGGGCGCGGCGGCGTTGATCTCCTCGCGCGCGACCAGGAGCTTGCCGATGTCGCAGTCCATCGTCAGGTAGAACACCGGCACGGTCTGCACCGAGGCGGTGAGGCGCTGCGCGATGGTGCGGCGCATGCCGTCATGCGGCACCACCTCGTAGGAGCCTTCCTCGAACAAAGCCAGGATCTGCTTGTCCGACATCCCGGGCGCGAGGCTCGGACCCGCCGCGGGCGCGGCGGCCGGGGCCTTCAGGCCCTTGCCGGATTTCGCGCCCTCGACGTCGCGGGCGACGACGCGGCCATGCGGGCCGGAGCCGTTGATGCGCGAAAGGTCAATGCCGGCGTCCTTGGCGAGGCGGCGCGCCAAAGGCGACGAGAAGATGCGGGCGTGGCCATTGCCTTGCGAAGCGGAGGCCGCCGCCTGCGGCGCCGCAGCCTGCGTCGGCCCGGTTGCCGCGGGTTTTGGCGCGGGCGCGGCGGCAGCTGCCGGCGCCGGTTTTGCGGCGGGCGCTTCGGCGGCCTTTGGTGCCGGCGCGGCCCCTGCTCCGGCGCTTGCCGCCTTCACGTCCTCGCCGTCACCGGCCAGGACCGCGATGATATCGTTGACCGGAACGTCCTGGGTCCCTTCAGGCACCAGAATCTTCGCAATCGTACCCTCATCGACCGCCTCGACTTCCATCGTCGCCTTGTCGGTCTCGATCTCGGCGATCACGTCGCCGGACTTGACCTTGTCGCCCTCTTTCTTGAGCCACTTGGCAAGGTTGCCCTTTTCCATCGTGGGCGACAGCGCGGGCATCAAAATGTTGATCGGCATTGTCAGTGACCCTGTTGCGACCGGGGCATGGTTGAGCCCATATCGGTCGGCCGGTTGATTTCGGCTTCGAACATGTCGACGATACGCGTCAGCGCCTCGTCTTCGGTGTAGCCGCTCTCGCGGGCATAGGCGCGGGCAGCGTGGCGCGCGATATCGACCAGAAGCATGCCCCACATGTCAGGCTCCTCGAATGCGCGCTGGAACGCGATCGAGAGCCCGCCGTCGACCACGAAGGCGCGCAGCACTTCGACGGCATCCTCGCGGCCGATGACGTCGGGCGGCAACGGCTGTTCGTTGGGACCGGCCATATCGACCTACCGATAGGCAACGGCTTTGGCGGCCGCGACCACCTCGGCCACGTTGGGCAATGCGAGCTTCTCGAGGTTGGCCGCATAAGGCATCGGCACGTCCTTGCCGGATACGCGCGCGACCGGCGCGTCGAGATAGTCGAAGGCGTGCTCCATGATGCGGGCGGCGATCTCGGCGCCGACGCCGGATTGCTGCCAACCCTCCTCCACCGTCACCGCGCGGCCGGTCTTCTTCACGGATGCAACGATGGTCTCGGTATCCATCGGACGCAGCGTGCGCAGGTCGATCACCTCGGCCTCGATGCCTTCCTTGGCGAGTTCGTCGGCGGCCTTCAGCGCGTAGGTCATGCCGTTCGACCACGAGATCAGCGTCACGTCCTTGCCTGACCGCACGATCCGCGCCTTGCCGATCGGGATCACGTAATCGTCGAGCTTCGGCACCTCGCCGGTGTGGCCGTACAAAACCTCGTTTTCGAGGAAGATGACCGGATTGGGATCGCGGATCGCGGCCTTCAGCAGCCCCTTGTAGTCGGCGGCCGAGAACGGCGCGATCACCTTCAACCCCGGAATCTGTGAGTACCAGGCCGAGTAATCCTGGCTGTGCTGGGCGGCGACGCGGGCGGCGGCGCCGTTCGGGCCGCGGAACACGATCGAGCAACCCATCTGGCCGCCCGACATGTACAGCGTCTTGGCCGCGGAGTTGATGATCTGGTCGATCGCCTGCATGGCGAAGTTGAAGGTCATGAATTCGACGATCGGCTTCAGCCCCGACATCGCAGCACCGACGCCGACGCCGGCAAAGCCGTGCTCGGTGATCGGCGTATCGATGACGCGCCGCGCGCCGAACTCCTGCAGCAGGCCCTGCGTGACCTTGTAGGCGCCCTGATATTCCGCGACCTCTTCGCCCATCACGAACACATCGGCGTCGCGCCGCATCTCCTCGGCCATCGCATCGCGCAGCGCTTCGCGGATGGTCTGGGTGATCATCTCGGTGCCGGCAGGGACTTCCGGATCGGGTTCGGCGACGGCGGCCGGCGGCGCCTTTGCCTCGGCCTTCGGCTGGGGCGCCTCCGCCTTCGCTTCGGCTGATGGTGCTGATTCCGCGGCCTTCGCCGCTGGCGCGGGTGCGGCCGCCTTGCCGAGATCGGCGGCGCTCTCGCCGTCGGACAGAATAGTCGCGATCGGCGTATTGACTGCGACGTCGGCGGTGCCTTCGGGGATCAATATCCTGCCGAGCGTGCCCTCATCGGTCGCCTCGACTTCCATCGTCGCCTTGTCGGTTTCGATCTCGGCGATGACATCGCCCGACTTGATCGTCTCGCCTTCCTTCTTCAGCCACTTCGCAAGGTTGCCCTTTTCCATGGTGGGCGACAGCGCAGGCATCAGCACTTGAATGGGCATATCGGCTCCCGAAATCACTCGTCAGTTGGTTCTGCGCTGGTTTGGTTTGCACGTCGCCAGAGTCGCAGAACCGGTCCCACTTTTGCGGAATATTGGTTGAACTACCTGTAGATGTCGGTCCAGAGCTCGGAAGGATCGGGCTCGGGATCGCGCTGGGCGAAATCCGCCGCGGCGTTGACGATCTCGCGCACCTCGGCGTCGATGGCCTTCAATTCCTGCTCGCTGACCTTGGCGGCCAGGAGACGATTGCGAACCTGCTCGATCGGATCCTGATCGGTGCGGATCTTCTCGACCTCTTCGCGGGTCCGGTATTTGGCCGGATCGGACATCGAGTGGCCGCGGTAGCGGTAGGTTTGCATTTCCAGGATGAACGGCCCCTTGCCGGCGCGGCACCAGGCGACCGCCTCGTCGCCCGCCGCCTTGACGGCGCGGACGTCCATGCCGTCGATCTGCTGGCCCGGAATGTTGAAGGAGGCGCCGCGTTTGGAAAAATCGGTCAGGGCCGAGGAGCGCGTCACCGACGTGCCCATGGCGTAGCGGTTGTTCTCGATCACATAGATCACCGGAAGCTTCCACAGCTCCGCCATGTTGAAGCTCTCGTAGACCTGGCCCTGATTGGACGCGCCGTCGCCGAAATAGGCGATGCTGACGAAATCATTGCCGCGGTAGCGGTTGGCAAAGGCGAGACCCGTCCCGAGCGAAACCTGGGCGCCGACGATGCCGTGGCCGCCGAAGAAATTCTTCTCCATGCTGAACATGTGCATGGAGCCGCCCTTGCCCTTGGAATAGCCGCCGCGACGTCCGGTGAGTTCGGCCATTACGCCATTGGCGTCCATCCCGCAGGCCAGCATGTGGCCGTGGTCACGGTATCCGGTTATGACCTGGTCGCCCTGCTTCAGGGCCATCTGCATGCCGACCACGACGGCCTCCTGGCCGATATAGAGATGGCAGAAACCGCCGATCGCGCCCATGCCGTAGAGCTGGCCGGCCTTTTCCTCGAAGCGGCGGATCAATAGCATGTCCCGCAGCGCGGCCAGCTCCTGCGCCTTGGTGAATTCCGGTGGGGACCCGTTTGCCTTCTCCTGCTCTGTTTCCTTCGCGACGACGCTTTTCTTGGGTGCAGCCATGGCAATTCCGGGTGAGAGAGACGGATCAGCCCTCTCTAACCCAACTCAAACCGGCGTGAAAGGATTGCCTGCGCTGGAGAAAATATTGCTATACCGCACTGCAGCGCAGCGAGACATTTTCGAAATCGATTTGGCGATTTTTTGAAATTTGCGGACACACGCCGGCATGAGACCGCGTTAGTGAAGCAGTTTGAAAATCAGTTCGCCTTGATGGTCCGGACCAGATCGCGCGGGTTGGCGTAGTCGAGCTGGAAGCGTGCGCGCTCGTCCAGCATATCAGGGTCGACCCGGTCGGACCGCAGCAGCGACACCCGCTGCTCGCCCTGCGCCCGCTCCCGCTTCAGCCGCGCCAGTTCCGAGGTCAGCGCGATGATCTCCTGATCGAGTTCCTGGCGCGCGTTCAGCCCGTATTTGCCGGTATAGGCGTTGACGCCGAAATAGCCGACCATCAGCGCCGCCATCGTGTAGAGGGCGAGGCCGGTCAGGATGGATTTCAGGCGCGTGCGGGAGACCATGCGCCAAGATGCGACGGCCGGGTTAATGGAATCCTAAGACGGCGAGCGTGAGCGTGGGCATGAATGGCGCCCCGTCATTGCCTGCGACAAACGCGAAGCGTTTGCGCAAGGGAGCGAAGCGACGAAGCAATCCATCTTGCCCGCGGCAAGATGGATTGCTTCGCTTCGCTCGCAATGACGCCGAGAGCGCAGTTACTTATTCTGATTCTCGATGAACGCCGCAAAGGCGGCGATATATTGCTGCAGCACTTTCTGCACGGCTTCCTTGGTGAGCTGGCCCTTGTCGTCAAAGGCGTCGCCGACGCCATTGAGGTAGATCTCGGGCTGGCCGAGGATCGGCCCGGCAATGCCGGGCAGGATGTTCTGCAAATGCTTGGCCGCGCTGACGCCGCCGAGCGCGCCGGGCGAGTTGCTGACAATGCCGACCGGCTTGCCGAGGAACGAGCTCTTGCCATATGGGCGCGAAGCGACGTCGATGGCGTTCTTCAACACGCCGGGGATCGAGCGGTTGTATTCGGGCGTGATGAACAGCACGCCGTTCGACTTCTGCAGCTTTTCGCGGAACGCCAGCCAGTCGGCCGGGGGATTGGCTTCCAGGTCCTGGTTGAAGAAGGAGATGCCTTCGAGCGTCGTCACGTCGAGCTTCAGCGATGCCGGCGCCAGTTTTGCGAGCGCATTGGCGATCTTGAGCGAAAAACTCTCCTTGCGGAGGCTGCCGACGATGGTGACGATGGTGTGGGACATGGATTTTCCTTGTGAAGCTGGACGCCTGCTCCTCACCTAACGATATCGCCAGATAGATGCAAGCGCATGGACTGCGCAATTTTGGAAACGCATCGTTTTTGAAACTCGCCGAGGGATTTGGGTCCGGGGCGGACACGGACAAGGCCGTGCGGGAAGCGGCGCAGAAGCAGACATACCGATGACGCGATGGGCCAGGAGCTGAGATGTCCCGGCGCGCAGCCCGGTCCGCTTCGGCGCCAAATTGCGGACGTGTTCGTTTGACTATATGCAAGCAGAACGCGGCATCTTCGGCCGACCAAAGAGAAGCGAAACGATGGCAGAACGCAAAACGAGGGTCGCCATCCTGTTCGGCGGGCGCTCCGCGGAGCACGACGTATCCAGGGCGTCCGCAGCGAACGTGCTTCGCTCCCTCGACCCCAGCCGGTATGACGTCACGCTGATCGGCATCGCCAGGGATGGCCGCTGGATTGTCGCCGACGCGGGCAATGGCGCCGGCATCGGCGCTGTTGCGCTGGCCATTCCGGACGATGGACCGCAGCTGACCCTGTTGCCGGGCGGACATGGCCGTACACTGGTTCTTGAGCGGAATACGGCAGGGATTCGGGAATTGCCGGCGTTCGATCTCTTCTTCCCGGTCTTGCACGGCCCCAACGGCGAGGATGGCACGGTTCAGGGCGCACTCGAACTCTGCGACGTGGCCTACGTAGGCTCGCGTGTGATGGGATCGGCCGCATCGATGGACAAGGATATCGCAAAACGGCTGATGCGCGATGCGGGCTTGCCGGTCGTGCCCTATGTCGCAATGTCGGCCATGTCACCGCTCACGTATGACGACGCGGTCGGCGCCGTTGGCTCGCCGGAGGTCTTCGTCAAGCCGGCCAACATGGGTTCGTCGGTGGGTGTATCGAAGGCTCGAACCGCGCAAGAGTTCGAAGCTTGCTGCGGGTTGGCGTTTCGCTTCGACAGGAAGATATTGATTGAGCGATGTGTCGCCCCCGTGCGGGAAATCGAGTGCTCCGTGCTTGAAGACGCGAATGGCAACATCCGTGCGTCGCAACTCGGAGAGATCGTCCCTGCCGACAAGCACGGTTTCTATTCTTACGACGCGAAGTACCTCGACGATGATGGCGCCGCTCTTCAGGTTCCGGCCGATGTGCCCCCTCCAGTAGCCGACCGCATCAGGGAATTCGCAATCAAGACGTTCCGCGTGCTGGGCTGTGAAGGAATGGCGCGCGTCGATTTCTTTCTCAACGGCCAGCAGGTGTTCGTGAACGAAGCCAATACTCTTCCCGGCTTCACCAATATCAGCATGTACCCGCGGCTATGGGAGGCCAGCGGGTTATCACAATCCGACCTTATGGATGTGCTGATCGGCCATGCACTGGAACGTCACAAGGGCTCCAGGAACCT
This sequence comes from Bradyrhizobium algeriense, assembly GCF_036924595.1. Lineage (NCBI taxonomy): Bacteria > Pseudomonadati > Pseudomonadota > Alphaproteobacteria > Hyphomicrobiales > Nitrobacteraceae > Bradyrhizobium > Bradyrhizobium algeriense. The sequence continues at coordinate 3,362,207 of NZ_JAZHRV010000001.1, forward strand.
GGCTTTCCAGCGCGAGTAGAACAAGCACTCCGCCTCACTCTTGCCGACCAAATCACAATGGGCCGAAGAGCCGCAGCTGGTTGCGGTTGTTCCGCATTCATTTGCGCCGCAAATGTTCTCCGTTGCCGGGAGAACGCAAGCCGGATTTGCCAGGGAAGCGAGCCGCCTGCTGTCGTCGTCAACCCTTGTTCGGGTTGATCAGGAATTTCTCGCCGGTGGCGCGTTTGTTGTAGACCGCGATGTTGGAGAGCTGCAGCGTCTCCTGCAGCGACACCACCTGCGTATAGTGGCTGGCGAAGGTGGTCTTGAGTTCGGAAGCGACGCGCTGGCGCAGCTTACCGATTTCGGCGGGGCCGATCTTCTGCAGGAACGGTGTCAGCAGCCAGCCGCCGACGCCCCAGGTCAGGCCGAACGCCCGGCTCAGTTCGGTCGGACGGTTGTCGAGGCTGCCGTAGATGTAGACCTGCTTGTACACGTTCGAGCCGTAGCGGCTGTATTCCTTGGCGGTCTTGTTGGCCGCGCTCTCCATGCAGGTGAGGATCTGCCCCGCGAGCTTGCCGCCGCCGATGGCGTCGAACGCAATCGTGGCGCCGGTTTCCACCAGCGCATTGGTGAGATCGTCCATGAAGCTGTCTACGGTGGAATCGACGACATGCTTGGCGCCGATCTTGTGCAGTATATCCGCCTGCTCCTTGCTGCGCACGATGTTGACGAGGCCGATGCCGTCCTTGATGCAGATCTTGTTGAGCATCTGCCCGAGGTTCGAGGCGGCCGCCGTGTGCACCAGCGCCTTGTGATTTTCGCGCCGCATCGTTTCGGTCATGCCGAGCGCGGTCAGCGGATTGACGAACCATGACGCGCCGTCGGCAGGCGTGGTGCCGGCTGGCAGCTCCATGACGTCCCGCACCTTCATGGTGCGATACTGCGAGTACATCGCGCCGCCGATCATCGAGACATTCTTGCCCATCAGCGCCTTGGCGGCATCCGAAGAACCGGTCCTGATCACCACGCCGGCGCCCTCGTTGCCCACGGGGAGCGACTGGTCGAGCCGCGCCGCCATCATCCGCAGGGCGGCTTCCGGCATTTTTGCGGTGACCACAGGCGTGTCCTCGCTGCCTGAAACCTTGGCGGTCGACATGTCGGCCGGGCCGATCAGGAGCCCGAGATCGGACGGGTTGATCGGCGTCGCCTCGACCCGGACCACGACTTCGTCGTCGGCCGGCTCAGGCGTCGGGACGTCCACCAGCGACAGTTCGAGTTCGCCGCTCTTCTTGAGCAGCGAACGCAGTTGCAGCCCGCTCTTGCCGTTGCTCATCGTACGTCCTCCCCCGTTTGTGTTGGTTATATCTGGATGCGCCGTTGCATTACGCCAGTGCCTTCAACGCCGCCTTCCCAGCATATTTCGCCTGCTCGCCAAGCTGCTGCTCGATGCGCAGGAGCTGGTTGTATTTGGCGGTACGGTCGGAGCGCGCCAGCGAGCCGGTTTTGATCTGGCCGCAATTGGTGGCGACCGCGAGGTCGGCGATGGTGGAGTCTTCCGTTTCGCCGGAGCGGTGCGACATCACGGAGGTATAGCCGTACTTGTGCGCCAGTTCGACGGCGGCGAGCGTTTCCGTCAACGTGCCGATCTGGTTGACCTTGATCAGGATCGAATTGGCGCGGCCGTTCTTGATGCCGTCGGCAAGGCGGGTGACGTTGGTGACGAACAAATCGTCGCCCACGAGCTGGCACTTGTTGCCGATCAAATCGGTCAACTCCTTCCAGCCGTCCATGTCGTCTTCGGACATGCCGTCCTCGATGGTGACGATCGGATAGCGCGCGACGAGATCGGCGAGATATTTCGCCTGCTCGGAGCGCGAGCGGGTCTTGTTCTCGCCGCCATAGACGTAAGCGCCGTCCTTGAAGAACTCGGTCGCCGCGCAATCCAGCCCGAGCATCACATCGCTGCCTGCCTTGTAGCCGGCCTTTCCGATTGCGCTCACCACGAACTCCAGCGCGGCGTCCGCCGACGGGATATTCGGTGCAAAGCCGCCCTCGTCGCCGACATTGGTGTTATGGCCGGCCTTTTTCAGTTCGCCACGCAGCGTGTGGAAGATTTCCGAGCCGCAGCGCAGCGCTTCGGCGAAGCTCGCAGCCCCCACGGGAAGGATCATGAATTCCTGGAAATCGATCGGATTGTCGGCATGGGCGCCGCCATTGATGATGTTCATCATCGGCACCGGCAGGGTCCGCGCCGAGGTGCCGCCGACATAGCGATAGAGCGGCATGTCGAAGGATTCGGCCGCCGCCTTGGCGCAGGCCAGCGAGACGCCGAGGATGGCGTTGGCCCCAAGCCGGCTCTTGTTCGGGGTACCGTCGAGATCGATCATGATCTGGTCGATCTGGACCTGTTCCTCGACGGCCTGATCGCTCAGCGCCTCGAAGATTTCGCCGTTGACGGCCTCGACCGCCTTCTGCACGCCCTTGCCGAGATAGCGCTTCTTGTCGCCGTCGCGCAGTTCGACCGCCTCATGCGCGCCGGTGGAAGCGCCGGACGGCACCGCGGCACGGCCGATCGAGCCGTCTTCCAGCACCACATCGACTTCAACGGTGGGATTGCCCCGGCTATCGAGAATTTCGCGGCCAATGATGTCGACGATGGCGGTCATGTCTTAAACTTTCCTGGGAGTGGTGGGTCAGGTTCGGGGGCGTCTTACACGGCAAGCAAGCAAATGTGAACGCTTGACGGGCCGCCTTTTCCGGACGGCGGAAACCCGTCAGGATAAACTGCTTAAAGGTAGATCTCAGCGTCCAAACCTTCACATTGATAAGCCGAGGTAACGCAATGAATCGCCGCCAGTTTCTTGGAACCGCCGCCGCTGGAGTCCTCGCTGCGCCCGCCTTCCTGCGCCACGCCGACGCCCAGGAAGGCCCGTTCCGCGTCAAATATTATCCAGTCAAATCAGGCATGGGCTCCCGCGACACCACCCCTGCCCCCGACGGCACGATCTGGTTCTGCGGCCAGCGCAACGGCACGTTGGGACGTCTCGATCCCCGCGACGGCTCCTACAAACTGGTCGACCTCGGCAAAGGGGCAGCTCCCCATGGCGTCATCATCGGCCCTGATGGAGCGCCCTGGGTAACCGAGGGCGGCCAGAACGCGATTGCGCGCGTCGACCCCGGCGACCACAAGGTGACACTGTTCCGCCTGCCCGAAAAGGAAACCTACGCCAACCTCAACACCGCTGTGTTCGACAAGAACGGCATCTACTGGTTCACCGGCCAGTCCGGCATCTATGGCCGGCTCGACCCGAAATCGGGCGACATGACCGTGTTCAAGTCGCCGCGCGGGCGCGGCACCTACGGCATGACGGTCACGCCGAAGGGCGACATCTGGTACGCCTCGCTCGCCGGCAACCACATTGCCAAAATCGATCTGGCGACCGGCAACGCGACCGTGGTCGAGCCGCCGACACCCAACCAGGGCGCACGCCGGGTATGGTCGGATTCGAAGGGCCGCATCTGGGTCAGCGAATGGAACAGCGGCAATGTGTCGGTGCACGATCCTGCCGACGGCTCCTGGAAAGCGTGGAAATTGCCCGGCACAAGTCCGCGTGCCTATGCGGTTTACGTCGACGACAAGGACAAGGTCTGGCTCACCGATTTCGGCGCCAATGCGATTGTGCGCTTCGATCCCGTGACCGAAAAGTTCCACGCGTTCCCGAGCGACAAATCGGGCGCGAATGTGCGCCAGCTCGACGGCCGGCCCGGCGAAACCTGGGGCGGCGAATCCGGCAATGACCGCCTCGTCATGATACAGACGGTCGCGCCTGCGTGAGATTGTTTGCAATCCCGCTGCTGTTGCCGCTTCTCCTGCCGGCTCCCGCCATCGCGGAGGAAAACGGTGTGCGGGCGTTCGCGCCCTGCCGCGCCTGCCACAGCCTCGATCCGGCTGAGCGCAACCTGCCCGGCCCCAATCTCTCAGGCGTGATCGGCCGCGCCGTCGGCGGAGCCGCGGAATTCGACTATTCGCCGGTGCTGCGCAAGGCGCGCGACGAGGGCGTGCGCTGGGACGCAAATCGCCTCGAAGCCTTCCTCGCCGATCCCGCCGCGATGTTTCCGGGATTGTGGATGTCGATGCGCGGGATCGAGGACGTAGCCGAACGGCAGGCGCTGGTGAAGTTTCTTGAGGATCCCTCCTCGCGCTAACAGTTGACGGCCACGGCGCTTGCGTCCATGTCAGCCCTCGCAACAGGACGATCATGATGGCCAAGAAATCATTGCAGAAATCATTGCAGCTCGGCCGCGCCGTGGAATGGCCGGACAGCCCGGAAAAGGCGCAGCTCGATCGCGTGCCCAATCCGCAGGCGGACACCAATTATCTGGTGCGCTTCACCGCGCCGGAATTCACCTCGATTTGCCCCGTCACGGGCCAACCTGATTTCGCGCATCTGATGATCGATTATGTGCCGGGCCAGTGGCTCCTGGAGTCCAAATCGCTCAAACTCTATGTCGCCAGCTTCCGCAATCACGGCGCCTTTCACGAGGATTGCACGGTCATGATCGGCAAGCGGATCGCGGCCGAGATCAAGCCGAAATGGCTGCGCATCGGCGGCTATTGGTATCCGCGCGGCGGCATCCCGATCGACGTGTTCTGGCAGACCGGCAAACTGCCCAAGGACATGTGGGTGCCCGACCAGGGCGTCGCGCCGTATCGCGGGCGGGGTTAGGCACGCCAAGCGTTCGGGCATGGCTTGAACGCCTTCTGCTGCGCGCGCGGAACTTTCAGAGGACGCCTCTAGAGCGGGATGACTTTTCTTCGAATCGTCATCCCACTCTATCTCTTTGATTTACGCATGATCTTTTCGGAAAACCGGTACCCACTTTTCCCGGATCATGCTCCAGTGAGGCCCAGTTGAGAAATAAACGGCCGCGACAATGATGATTGCATACATCGCAGGCGCAGAAATTCACGGCTGAGAAAAAAACTCTCGAACGATTGACGCCACAGATTGGTCAACTGCGAGCCACAGATCGTTCGCATGTTCGCGACATCAAGTTCGCGAGGCCGCCATGATTGCCCGGAAGACCGCCCGCTTCCTCCTGAAATATGCATCGAGCGATCCGCTCGGGCTTGCCGATATCGTACAGCGCCGCGCGATCGAGCAGTTCAGAACGCCGCCAACGGGCCTCGCGACCGCGCGCTTCAACGGCGTGCATCACGAGATCGACATGTCATTGCATCGGCTGATGAAGAAGTACTTTTTCCATACTCACGAAATGTTTCTCGAACGCATCTTCAAGCGCTGCCTGGCTCCTGGCAATATCTTCGTCGATATCGGCGCCAATTGCGGCTACTGGTCGGCCTATAGCTTGTCGCTCGTGGGCCAGAGCGGCGAGGTGCACGCCTTCGAGCCGGTGCCGCAATATTTCACCTTTGTCCGACGGCTCGCCGAGCTCAATCCCGATTATCGGGTCATCGCCAATCAGGTTGCCTGCGGCGCGCGGCCTGGCGCCTTCACGATGGCCGTCGTCGCGCCACGCGCGGAGAATTTCGACAATTACGATATCAATATCGGGTCGAGTTCACTTGCTACCGGCTTCCTCGACCACGCCAGCGAGCTCACGGAAAATATCACCGTTGAGGTTATCGCCTTCGATAGTTATGTACGCGAGCGGAAAATCGATCTCGATCGCGTCGGCCTTATCAAGATCGATGTCGAAGGTTTCGAGGCTGAGGTCTTCGACGGCATGCAAGGCGTGCTGGCAAAGAGCGGTCGCAAAGTGCCGATCCTGTGCGAGATCCTCACCGATCTGAATCGCCCCAAGCCGCTGGACGGCAGACGGATCATTGAACGCCTTGAGGATTGTGGTTACCGCTGCCTCGATGCCACGCATTTGCGACCGATCGATCGTGATGCGCTTGGTTTTGAGGAGAACATTCTCTGCCTCTGACACTCAACTATCTTTCATCAAACTTGCATCAACGTCGGAGCTTCGCGGGCTCAATGCCCGCTCAGCACCAGCGTCTTGACCGGCAACAGCAGCGCCTGAATGCGCAGCAGCATCGCGTGCACCAGTCCGGTGGCATCGACGACGTGCAACGCGAAGCTCTTGAACGAACCGACTTTGCCTGAAGCGATCAGTTCGTGGTTGCTGGTATAGGCGTTGGCTATACAACTGCTGCCCGGCGTCACGCCCTCCAGCCCGCCCTTGTAGATCGGTTCCATGAAAACGAGAATGGTACCCGGACGCACGACCTGCTGCGCCTCAACCAGTTGTTCGCCGCCCCTGAACTGGCCCGCCGCGATGTAGTCCTGCACGTTGGTAACCACCATCGGAATGATCGTCCACGGCTTGGAAATGCAGGTGGCCTCGGCCACCATTCCGACCTTCATGACCTGAGCCTCGATCTGCCCAAACCCTGCCATAAGAGCACGCCGTCCTGCACCCTCGGGAATCAGAACCCCGGCCGACCGTATCATTGGATTGACGATATCACCCCGCCTCAGACCGAACTGCTCGACCCGTCCGTTGACACCGGCGCGAATAAACGTCTTGTCCAGATCGACCTGCGCTTCGGCCAACGCCGCCTCTGCGCTCGCCTTCTCCGCCGGTAGCAGAGCGGTCAGTCGCGTCATCGCGGACTGTTTGGAAGCGGACGCGGCGTCGAGGCTGCCCTGGCGACCCGCAACGGCCACCGTGAGCTTTTCGATGTCGCGTTGCGGCACGATTCCGGGGTTGCGCTTCTGCAGTTCGCTTTTGGTGTCGAGTTCGTCCTGCGCCTGCTGCAGCGCGCCTTTTGCCTCCTGAAGCTGGCCTTCCGCCTTGAGGATGTCAGCTTGCGCTGCCAGCATGGCGGCATCGACTTCGGCGATCTTGCGCCTGGCTGTCAGTAGCGACGCTTCCTGCTTGGCGCTATCAAGCCTGAAAATCACGTCACCTTGCTTGACGGGCGCGCTGAGTTCGAAGTTAACCTCCGCGACTCGGCCGGCTACTTCGGGCACAATCGGAATGGTCCGATAGAACAACGTCGCCGACGTGGTCGACGGGTGATAATAGAAGATCATCGTGATCAGCGAGACCGTGAGCATCAGGCAGGCGATGATGCCAAAGCGCAGTTCGAACCAGACCGAATAGAGCGTGATCTCGTGGCCGATGCGCTTGCCCTGCCGGTAGCGGCGATAGAGATAGTCCGGAAATATTGTCAAGAGGGAGCAGAGAAGTAGCTCAAGCATGGCTGTGCACTTCGCTCTTGGCGCCACCGGCCTTCTCGATGCGGGCCTTGGCCTCGCCCGTTGCGACAGCGTGCGCCGTGTCCCCAACTGGCGCCTCGGTTGGGTCCGGTTCAGGCGGAACGCCAGCCATCTTTTCGACCGATCCTGCAATTCTGCGCAGCGGCGTGCTGAAGTCCGGCAGGTCGATCATCGCGAGGAACAGGCCGATCACCCAGAACAGGTGGTTGTGCGTGAACAGCGACAGCAGGCCCAGCACGGCCACGATTTCAAACTGGAATTTTTGCGACTTGTGGGCCATCCGCTCCGGCAACGAGTGCAGGTGCAAATAGAAATTACCGACCGCGAGAACGGCGACGATCAGAAAAATGCCGACGGCGACCATCAGAACGTCGGTGTCACCCGGTGCGGTGATGAAAGACGGCAGGTGATGGGGCGCGCTGGGGTGAATCGACTCGCTCATGGCAATCCTCCGTTCACAACGGGACTAACGCACTGGGTCGATCAGCTCGGTTCAATCTTTGCACAATGTGAAAACTTGGCAAGGGATAAGGCGCGGCCTGCGCGCGCGAGGCCGATCAGGCCCCATTTCGTGAACCGGATGGCCTCTGCGACCGACCACCGCACATGCACAAAGCTTTCTCCCCCATTCTCGGGTTGATGGCGATCATCGAGCAGCACCGCAGCGCCGACGTCTGGGCAACATGACCAAGGAAACGACACCCTTGTGGGTGTGGCTGTCGGTTGCCCTGTTGGCCCTCGGCACCCTCGCCTATTTCACGATGGTCTGTCTGGTCGATTACATCATCGGATTCTTGTGAGGGCGCCGTCTAGGTCGCCGCCGCGTCCGCCGGCCGCGTCTGGCGCAGCAGCTTTGCGCAGGCAAAGCCGAGCGCGATCATGACGGCCGCTGCGGTCAGCAAGGTCGGGACCTTGCCGGCGTGCTGGATGCCGAAACCGTAGGCGATCGGTCCGATGGTCTGGCCCATGAAGAAAAAGAACGCGTGCAGCGACAGCGCGGTCGCGCGCGCTTCCGCCGACAATTCGCTGGCGAATACCTGCAGGCTGCCGTGGATCATGTAGAACCCCCAGCCCATGAAAATCAGGCTGAGCGTTTGCAATCTCCATTCCGGCCCCATCGCCACCGCGATGAGCTGCACGCCGACCATCGCCGCGCCGCCGATCATCATGCCATTGACGCCGATCCTCGGCAGAAACCGCGACACCGTCATGGTGTAGAACAGCCCGCCGACGGCGAAGCCCGCGATGACGATGCCGGCGATCGACAGCGAGGTTTCGCCGAGTTCGAACAGGAAGGCCGCGAGGAACGGAAACAGTCCGAGCACGCAGCAGCCTTCAATGAACACGGCCCCGTAGCAGACGCGCGCATTCGGGTTTGTGAAAATCGTGCGATAGCCTTGCAGGAGGGCTGACAGGCCGGTGCGCGGCGGACGGGTCAGCGCAGCACCGCGAAACCCGGCCGCCACCGCGATCGAAGCCAGCACGACAAGAACGCCGAGCACGGCGAGCACGCCGCGCCAGCCGAGAAAGTCTCCGATCAGGCCGGACGCGGAGGCCCCCAGCAGATTGCCGGTCATCGCGCCCGCCAATGTACGACTGATCGCGACCTGGCGTTTTTCGGGACCGACGAGATCGCTGGTCAGGCTGAGCGAGACCGGGAATACGCCGCCGGAGCCGATGCCTGCGAGAATCCGGCTTGCGAACAGCAGCGGGAACGAGGTCGCCATCGCGCCGAGAATATTGGCAAGCCCGAGCAGCACCAGGCAGACGATCATCAGCCGGGCCTTGCCGAACATGTCGGCCATGGCGCCGAGCACGGGCTGGATGATGGCAAAGGTGAAGGCAAAGGCGGCGGCGAAACTGGCGGCGGTAGCGATGCTGACGGAAAAATCCGCGGCCACGTGCGGCAATACCGGATCCAGCGCGCGGGCGGACAGGGCTGCCGAAAAGGTCGCGAGTGCAATGATATTGAGCGCCGGCGGCATGCCGCTGGTGGCGGTCACGGCGCAGCGTTCTTAGCCAACGCGTCAAACGCCATCAGCCGCTTCACCAGCGCTTCGAACTCGCGCAGCGGCACCATGTTAGGCCCGTCCGACGGCGCGCGGTCGGGATCGGGATGGGTCTCGATGAACACGCCGGCGACGCCGACGGCTACCGCCGCGCGCGCCAGCACGGGGACGAATTCGCGCTGGCCCCCGGACGAGGTACCCTTCCCGCCCGGCTGCTGCACCGAATGGGTGGCGTCGAAGATAACGGGCGCGCCCGTGGTTTGCGCCATGATCGGCAGCGCGCGCATGTCGGAGACCAATGTATTGTAACCGAACGAGGCGCCGCGCTCGGTCACCAGCACATTTGGATTGCCACCGCCGGTGACCTTGGTGACGACGTTCGCCATCTCCCACGGCGCGAGGAACTGGCCCTTCTTGACGTTGACAACCTTGCCGGTCGCCGCGGCTGCCAGCAGCAGATCGGTCTGACGGCACAGGAAGGCCGGAATCTGCAACACGTCGACCGCCTGTGCGGCCTCGGCGCATTGCGCAGCCTCGTGGACGTCGGTGAGCACGGGTAGCCCGAGCGACGAACGTATCTCGGCGAAGATCGGCAGGGCCTGCGCGAGGCCAACGCCGCGCGCGGCCGATCCCGAGGTGCGGTTAGCCTTGTCGAACGAGGTCTTGTAGACGAGGCCAATTCCGAGGCGACCTGCGATCTCTTTCAGCGCGCTCGCGACTTCCAGCCCGTGCGCGCGGCTCTCGAGCTGGCACGGCCCAGCAATGATCGAAATCGGCAAGCTATTGCCGAATTTGACCGGGCCGACCGAGACGACCGGGGCTGCATCTACTTTCGCGTTCAAGGGATTTTCCTTCGTATCTGCCGCGGACCATGCCGGTCCGCGACCTCAGGATCAACCCCGTTTAACCCCCGAATATCAGGGTTGCAGCGTCGCCCTATTTTACCGCGGAGAACGCCGTCGGCACCAGCAACTGGCTGACGATATTGTCGATGATCTGGCCGTCCTCCTCGCTCTTGGCGCGGCCGGCGATCCAGTCGGGATCGGACTGGAATGCGGTCCATTTCTTTTCGCGATCGGCGAGCGAATCCCAGGCGACGAAATAGGTCAGTTCCTGATTGGAGGTGCCGATCAGCGTGGTGTAGAAGCCGGCCTGCTTGATGCCGTGCTTGTCCCACAGTTTCAGCGTCAGCGTATCGAAGCGCTTCATCAGCGCTGGCAAGCGGCCCGGCAGACAGCGGTAGACGCGCATTTCCATGATCATCGGCTTTGCTCCTTCAATTATTGTTCTTGCCGTTCACGGCGGGGGTTTGTCGCAACAATCCGCGCCTTCGTCAAAGGCAGAGCCCACTTCACCCGCCCCTTGAGGGGGCGGGTCGGCTCACATGGAGCGCAGCGTAATGTGAGACGGGGTGGGGTGACGGTCTCTCAACACGCACACTGTTTGATGTGGAGCGACCGTCACCCCGCCCCGCCGCGCGCTTTGCGCGCGTCGACCCGCCCCCTCAAGGGGCGGGTGAAGAAATGGCACCTCATCCAAAACCGGGCAGGCGGCCAGATGGTGGGCACGCTGCCGCTTTGCCCACCTACCAGATCTTATACCAGCCGCGACTGTGCCATCGCCGCCTGAATGAACGACGCAAACAGCGGATGCGGCTCGAACGGCCGTGACTTCAGCTCGGGGTGGAACTGCACGCCGATGAACCAGGGATGGTCCTCGTATTCGACGATCTCCGGCAGCACGCCGTCGGGCGAAAGCCCTGAGAAGCGCAGGCCGTGCTGTTCAAGCCGGTCCTTGTAGGCCGTATTGACCTCGTAGCGATGGCGATGGCGTTCCGAAATCTCGGTGGCGCCGCCGTAGACTTGCGACACACGGCTGCCGCGCTTCAGCGCCGCAGGGTATGCGCCAAGCCGCATGGTGCCGCCGAGGTCGCCGGATTTCGAGCGCTTCTCCAGCTCGTTGCCGCGCAGCCATTCCGTCATCAGGCCGACCAGCGGCTCCCTGGTCGGGCCGAACTCGGTGGAGTTGGCTTCCTCGATGCCGACGAGATTGCGCGCGGCTTCGATCACAGCCATCTGCATGCCGAAGCAGATGCCGAAATACGGCACGTCGCGCACGCGGGCGAACTGCGCCGCGCGGATCTTGCCCTCGGCGCCGCGCTGGCCGAAGCCGCCGGGCACCAGGATTCCGTTGACGTGTTCGAGGAACGGCGCCGGGTCCTCGTTCTCGAACACCTCACTCTCGATCCAGTCGAGATTGACCTTCACCTTGTTGGCGATGCCGCCATGCGAGAGCGCCTCGATCAGCGATTTATAGGCGTCCTTCATGCCGGTGTACTTGCCGACGATGGCAATGGTCACCGCGCCTTCCGGGTTGCGCACGCGCTCGTTGATGACGTTCCAGCTCTGCAGCGCCGGCGGAATTTTTGGCGAGATGCCGAACGCGGCCAGCACCTCGTCGTCGAGGCCGGCGGCGTGATAGGCCTCCGGCACGGCGTAGATATTATCGACGTCCCTCGCCTCGATCACGGCGCTTTCGCGCACGTTGCAGAATAGCCCGAGCTTGCGCCGCTCTTCCTTCGGGATTTCACGGTCGGTGCGGCACAACAGGATATCCGGCTGGATGCCGATCGAGCGCAGTTCCTTCACCGAGTGCTGGGTCGGCTTTGTCTTCAGTTCGCCGGCGCTCGGGATGAACGGCAGCAGCGTGAGGTGAATATACACCGCGTGATCCCGCGGCAGTTCGTTCTTGAGCTGACGAATCGCTTCGAAGAACGGCAGGCCTTCGATGTCGCCGACGGTGCCGCCGATCTCGACCAGCACGAAATCATATTCGTCATTGCCCGAGAGCACGAATTCCTTGATCGCGTTGGTGACGTGCGGGACGACCTGAATGGTCGCGCCGAGATAATCGCCGCGGCGTTCCTTGGTGATGATGTCCTGGTAGATGCGCCCGGTGGTGATGTTGTCGGCCTTGGTGGCCGGACGCCCGGTGAAGCGCTCGTAATGGCCGAGATCGAGATCGGTCTCGGCACCGTCGTCGGTCACGAACACTTCGCCGTGCTGATACGGCGACATCGTTCCGGGATCGAGGTTGAGATAGGGGTCAAGTTTGCGGAGACGGACCTTGTACCCGCGAGCCTGCAGCAGGGCACCGAGTGCCGCCGAAGCCAGACCCTTTCCGAGCGAAGAAACCACGCCGCCGGTGATGAATATGTACCGCGCCATGGGACTCAACCTTTAAGGCCACAGCCCCGATTCGCCAAAACGAATCGCATGCACGGGCGAACATTCTGCCGGGCTGTGGGTGACGTGAATTTTAAAGCGATATCAGAGCACTAATGGGAAGTTCTGATGCAGGACGGTAGAGACCGTCCTGCATAGCCACCCTGCTTTATTGCGAACGCGGGGCCTGCGGGCCCGACTGGCCCTGCTGTTCATCCACCTTCTTGAGCGTATCGAGCACGCCGCCGGAGGTCGGCGGAGCGACCGGCGTCGCGCCACCGGGCTGCGACTGCGTCGTCGGTGAGCCGAGGATCGATGCCGGCTTGCGGTCGACACCGGCGAGCCAGGCCAGCGTCATGCTGGTCACGAAGAAAATCCCCGCCAGGATCGCCGTCGTCCGCGTCAGGAGATTGGCGGTGCCGCGGCTCGACATAAAGCCGGCGCCGCCGCCCATGCCGAGGCCACCGCCTTCGGATTTCTGCAGCAGCACGGCGCCGATCAGCACCGAAACGATCATGAGGTGAACAACGATAATGACGGTCTGCATCTTAAAAACCTTCCGTCACAAGCTGACAGCGCCGGACTTCGGCTGCACCAAGAGCTTGCGGGTTTTCCTGAAGTTGCGCGGTGTTACACGATCGGACGGGGCATTGTCACCCCCAACCGCAGCCCCGGAGATAATTGCCGCAGGGGCGATGGCAAGGTTGTCCCCGGCTCCCGGCCGACCTCGAATCCGGACTTGAGGTCGCACCAATTTCTCTTATAATAGACGAATGGATACTATAGTGGACGATCTTAGCGCCCGGCTCGCCCATCGCCTGCGGCTCGAGCGCGACAGCCGAGGCTGGTCGCTGGCCGACCTCGCGGAGCGCTCCGGGGTGTCCAAGGCAACCATCAGCAAGATCGAGCGCGCCGAGGTCAGTCCGACCGCAGTCGTGCTGGTGCGGCTCGCCAGCGCCTTCGACCTCACCCTCGCCGGCCTGATGCTGCGCGCCGAAGGCCAGGGAGAACGTCTTTCAAGGGCCGTCGACCAGCCGGTGTGGCGCGATCCCGAAACCGGCTATCTGCGCACGCAGGTATTCAACCGGCCCGATCATCCCGTCGAGATCATCAAGGTCGAGATGCCGGCGAGGCAGCGCGTGACGCTGCCCGCATCGTCCTACGCACGCATCCGCCAGGTCCTCTGGGTGTTGTCGGGCGCGCTCGTCCTCATCGACGGTGGCGAACGCCACGAACTCCGGGCCGGCGACTGTCTCGGGTTCGGCCCTCCGGCGGAAGTGACGTTTGCCAACGAGAGCGCCGCGCCCTGCACCTATGTCGTTGCCCTTGCCCGGAGTTAGCTGGCGATGGCGGAGCTCAAGATCGAAGGTTTGGCGATCGAACCGGCCAGCCCGGCAAGCTCTTCTCCCGCCGGCCACAATGGCGGTCCGCCGCTCGATCAGGAGCACATTCCGGAATGGGGCGACGGAGGGATCGGAAATTACTTCTACTGGAAGGCGGCGCATCGCGCGGCCTGGAAAAATCCCTCGCCCGGCATCGTCGCGTTTCGCATCCGGAAAGCCGAGCGGCTGGGCCTCACCTACGAAGAATACACGCTGGAAATCCTCGAACGCGGCCGTCACCTGCAGATCAAGGATGTCGAACGGATTGCAGAGATCAAGCAGGCGCGCGCCGCGCGCGCCCGCAATCATCGAAGCTGAACCTCGCGGAAATTCATCCTGATGTCGGATATTGAAATCAAAACCTTGAACCCTACGCCCGAAACTCGGGCGATGCTCAGTGAAATCCTGATCGAAACCGTGGCGAACGGCGGCTCGGTCAGCTTCATGCATCCGCTGTCGCAGGCGGCGGCCGAGGCGTTCTGGTCGAACTCGCTCAGCGCGGCAGGCCGCGGCGAGCGGATCATCCTCGGCGCCTTTGACGGCGACAGGCTGATCGGCACGGTCACGCTGTTGCTCGATCTTCCGCCAAACCAGCCGCACCGCGCCGAAATCGCAAAGATGATGACGCGCGTCAGTCACCGCCACCGCGGCATCGCTACCGCGCTTTTGCGCGAGGCCGAGTGCATCGCGATCGCGCGCGGCCGCTGGCTATTGGTACTCGATACCGCCGAGGACGAGGGCGCCGCGGGACTATATGAGCGGATGGGATTCCAGCTGACCGGCGTGATTCCGGACTACGCGTTCAAACCCCATGGCGGACTTACGGGCACGCTGATCTACTGGAAGCGACTAGAGCAAGGCGTGCCCGCCTGAGTCAGCAGGCCTCAGCAATTGCCAGAAAATCCGTCGCCTTCAGGCTGGCGCCGCCGACCAGCGCGCCGTTGACATTGGCGACGGCCATCAACTCCGCGGCGTTGGAGGGTTTTACCGATCCACCGTAGAGAATTCGGATCTTGCCGCCCTCGGCCTTAAATCGCTCGGTGAGAACACCCCGGATAAACCGATGAACTTGCTCGACATCTCCGGTCGTCGGCGTCAGCCCGGTACCGATCGCCCAGACCGGCTCATAGGCCACCACCAGATTGGCCGCCGCAGCGCCATCCGGCAACGAACCCGCGAGCTGCCCGCCGCAGACATCCAGCGTCTGGCCGGCATCCCGCTGCTTCTGGGTCTCGCCGATGCACACGATGGCCACGAGGCCCGCCCGCCAGGCCGCTTCCACCTTCTGCCGGACCAGCGCGTCGGTCTCGCCATGGTCGGCACGCCGCTCCGAATGCCCAACGATAATGGCGCTGGCGCCGGCATCCGCCAGCATTTCCGCCGAGAGATCGCCTGTATGGGCGCCCGAAGCCTTCGCGTGGCAATCCTGGGCCCCGACGGTGAGTTTTGAACCGCGCGCCCTGTCGGCAAAGCCTGCGATCAGGGTGGCCGGAGGGCAAACCAGCAGGTCGGCCTTGCCGGCCAGCGCGCCTGCGCCGGCAATCATTGCTTCGAATTCACCCAGGGCGGATTTCAGGCCGTTCATTTTCCAGTTGCCCGCGATCAGGGGCCGGATGGCGTCGGTCATGTCAATTATCCCGCAAATGTCAGCGTTAAAGATGCGCTAGCAGAGGCACGCCACCAGTTCCAGATACCGGTTGGGCGATCCCCCAGGCCGTTAACCGCTTCAAATGGCCCCCACAGGCGAGGTTGCGAGGGGGGCGCTGCCACTTTATGATGCGTTTTCAACTCGGTGACGCTCTGTTGCGGAAGTCGATCCTGAACGGAATCGAATTTTCGCCGGGCACGACCCGGTTCCCCTCTCCTGCAAAAACAAGTTGGACCCATGCTTCGAGGAATTCGGAAAGCCTCATCAAACTGGCTCGGCAAGATTGTCATGGCCACCGTGATGGGCGTTTTGATTGTCAGTTTCGCAGTTTGGGGCATCGCCGACATCTTCAAGGGGTTCGGCCAGTCGTCGCTCGCCAAGGTTGGCAAGACCGAGATTTCGACCGAGCAGTTCCGCCAGATCTACACGGAAAAGCTGCAGCAGCTCGGCCGCAGTTTCGGCCGCCCCCTGACCTCGGAGCAGGCCCGCGCCTTCGGGCTCGACCGGCAGGTGCTGCAACAGACCATCGCCGAAGCCGCGCTGGATGAGGAAGCCCGGCGCATGGGGCTCGCCCAGTCCCAGGAAGAAACCATGCGGTTGATCTACAGCGATCCGAATTTCAGGGGATTGGGCGGCAAGTTCGATCCCGCCCGCTTCCAGGCCACGATCCGGCAGTTCGGCTACACCGAGCAACGCTACCTCGCCGAACAGCGGCGCGTCGGGCTGCGCCGCCAGATCGTCGGCACCGTCTCGACCGGGGTGGAGCCGCCGAAGGTCCTGATCGAGGCCATGACCCGCTTCCAGAACGAACAGCGCTCGATCGAGTTCGTCAAACTCGACGCCGCGCAGGCCGGCACGATCGATCCCCCCTCGCCCGAGGCGCTGGCCGCCTATTTCGAGGAGCGCAAGACCCAGTTCCGCGCACCCGAATATCGCAAGCTGTCCTTTGTCGTGATAAGCCCCGAAGAGATCGGCAAATGGACCGAGGTCACCGACGAGGACGCGAAGAAGGTCTTCGAACAAAATCGCGACCGGCTCGGCACGCCGGAGAGGCGCGAAGTGTCGCAGATCGTGTTTCCCAACGAAGGCGAAGCGCAGGCCGCGCGCAGCCGCATCACGTCGGGAATGTCGTTCGATGACCTCGCCAAAGAGCGCAATCTCAATCTGGCCGACGTCGACCTCGGCATGATCGCAAAGAGTGCGATCATCGATCCGGCGATTGCGGATGCGGCGTTCTCGCTGCCATCGGGTGAAATCAGCCAGCCCGTGCAGGGGCGGTTTGGCGTGGCGCTGGTCAAGGTCGGCAAGATCGAGCCGGGCACGACGCCGACCTTTGAAAGCGTTGCAGCCCAGATAAAGAAGGAACTCGCGACCGAACGCGCGCGCGCCAAGGTTAGCGAAATCCAGAACAAGATGGAAGACGAGCGCTCTGGCGGCGCCAATGTGGTGGAGGCTTCGCAGAAGCTCGGCCTGACCCCCGTCACGATCGAAGCCGTCGATCGCTCCGGCCGCACGCCCGACGGCCAGCCGGTGGCCAACATTCCGCGCGGCCTCGACGTGGTCTCGCAAGCCTTCAACAGCGATGTCGGCGTCGATAATGAACCGATCCAGTTTGCCGGCGGCTATGTCTGGTACGACGTGCTCGGCATCACGCCCTCGCGCGAGCGCTCGCTCGACGAGGTTCGCAGCCAGGTCGAGGCGAAATGGCGCGAAGACCAGATTTCGAACAAGCTGCGCGCGAAGGCAACCGAGATGGTCCAGAAGCTCGAGCAAGGCGGCACGCTTGCCGAGGTCGCGGCTGCGGTCGGAGCGAAGGTCGAGACCGCGACCGGCTTCCGCCGCGACGCCTCGCTTTCAGGCGTCCCCTCGGCCGCCATCACGGCCGCGTTCCGCACGCCCAAGGACGGCGTCGGGCAGACGCCGGGTGCCGGTGGCAGCGAGTGGATCGTGTACCGCGTCACCGACGTGACCGTGCCGCCGGTCGACGCCGCCTCTGACGAACTGAAGAAACTGAAGGACACGCTGCAGCGCGCTCTGACCGACGAACAGGTCGCGCAATACGTGACGAAGATCGAATCCGAGATCGGCACCTCCATCAACCAGGCCGCCTTCGCGCAGGTGACGGGCGCTAACAACTGAGCATGATCGGCCAAGACCAGTCCAAGGTTTGCGCCGGTCTTGCTAAGACGACACCCAATCCTGAAAGCCCAAGCGATGGACGACCTCAAATCTATCATCGGAAAAGTCGCCACCGGCGCGACGCTGTCGCGTGAGGAGGCTGCCTCCGCCTTCGACAGCATGATGTCCGGCGAGGCCACGCCCTCGCAGATGGGCGGGCTGTTGATGGCGCTGCGGGTCCGCGGCGAAACCGTCGACGAGATCACCGGCGCGGTGGCCGCGATGCGCGGCAAGATGCTGCGGGTCCAGGCGCCCGCGGACGCCGTCGACGTGGTCGGCACCGGCGGCGACGGCTCTGGTTCGGTCAACGTCTCGACCTGCGCGGCCTTCATCGTCGCGGGCGCCGGCGTACCCGTCGCCAAGCACGGCAACCGCGCGCTGTCCTCGCGCTCGGGCGCGGCCGACGTACTGGCTTCGCTCGGCGTCAAGATCGACCTGACGCCCGATCAGGTCGGCCGCTGCGTGGCCGAGGCCGGCATCGGCTTCATGTTCGCGCCCGCGCATCATCCGGCCATGAAGAACGTCGGCCCGACCCGGGTCGAGCTCGCCACCCGCACGATCTTCAACCTGCTCGGCCCGCTCTCCAATCCGGCCGGCGTGAAGCGGCAGATGGTCGGCGTGTTCTCCAGGCACTGGGTGCAGCCGCTGGCGCAGGTCTTGAAAAACCTCGGCTCCGAATCCGTCTGGGTCGTGCATGGCTCCGACGGGCTCGATGAAATCACGCTCACCGGGCCAAGTTTCGTCGCCAGCCTCGACAACGGCAAGATCACCACGTTCGAGGTGACGCCGGAGGACGCGGGCCTCACCTGTTGCAATGTCGACGCGCTGAAGGGCGGCGACGCCGACGCCAATGCGCTGGCGCTCTCGAGCGTGCTCAACGGCAAGCCGAGCGCCTATCGCGACGTCGCGCTGTTGAACGCCGCGGCTGCCCTGATTGTGGCTGGCCGCGCCAAGGGCCTGAAGGACGGCGTCGCGATCGGCGCCAAATCGCTCGACAGCGGCGCGGCAGCGGCGCGGCTGAAACACCTGATCGCGGTCTCGCGCGGCTGATCCGAGGGGCGCCAGAGATGTCCGATATCCTGACCAAGATCAAGGCTTACAAGCGCGAGGAAATCGCCGCCGCCAAGCGGGCGCATCCGTTGTCCGAGGTCGACGCCCGCGCCAAGACAGCATCGCCGCCGCGCGGCTTTCTGCGCGCGATCCGCGACAAGCTGGCACGCGGCGACTATGCGCTGATCGCGGAAGTGAAGAAGGCCTCGCCCTCGAAGGGACTGATCCGCGCCGATTTCGATCCTCCGGCGCTGGCAAAGGCCTACGAGGCCGGCGGCGCAGCGTGCCTGTCGGTGCTGACGGACGCGCCCTCGTTCCAGGGCCATCTCGACTTCATGGTGGCCGCGCGCGCGGCGACCGGCCTGCCGGTACTGCGCAAGGACTTTTTGTTCGACACCTATCAGGTGGTGGAAGCCCGCGCCCATGGCGCAGACTGCATCCTGATCATCATGGCCTCGCTCGACGATGCTACCGCCAGGGATCTGGAGGACGCAGCGATCGCGCTTGGCATGGACGTGCTGATCGAAATCCACGACCCGGCCGAACTCGATCGCGCGCTAAAGCTTCGCTCGCCGATGATCGGCGTCAACAACCGCAACTTACGGACCTTCGAGACCACGCTGGCGACCAGCGAGGCGCTGGCGCCGCTGATCCCGCGCGATCGCCTGATGGTCGGCGAAAGCGGCATCTTTGCGCCTGCGGATCTGGCGCGGCTCGAGCGCGTCGGCATGTCGACCTTCCTGGTCGGCGAAAGCCTGATGCGGCAGGCTGACGTGACGGCGGCAACCCGCGCGCTGCTGACGCGGGTCAATACGCCGCGTGCGACCGGGACCGATTGAGAGATGGCCGGCAAGGCTTCCAAGGACAAGGCTTCCAAAGGCGGCTCCGCCCTCACCCATATCGATGCGTCGGGCGAAGCGCGGATGGTCGACGTCTCGGCCAAGGCAGCGACCGAGCGCACGGCGGTGGCCGAGGGACGCGTGGTCATGGACAAGGCGACGCTCGATCTGATCGTCTCCGGCAACGCCAAGAAGGGCGACGTGCTGGGCGCGGCCCGCATCGCCGGCATCATGGCGGCCAAGCGCACCTCGGAACTGATCCCGCTGTGCCATCCGCTGGCGCTGTCGAAGGTGACGCTCGACATCACGCCCGACAGGAAACTGCCCGGCTGCATCGTCCGCGCCACCGTCAAGGTCACCGGCCCGACCGGGGTCGAGATGGAAGCGCTGACCGCGGTGTCGGTCGCCTGCCTCACGATCTACGATATGATCAAGGCGGTCGAACGCGGCGTTCGCATCGAAGGCATCCATCTCGTCGAGAAGATCGGCGGCAAGTCCGGCCATTATCGCGCGGAGCGGTGAGCCCCGGCGACCGGATCCCCGTCGTCACGCTTGTGTGACCGGCGCGGCGAGGAATGCGCTCCGGGCGCGCGGGGTTGTTTCCTTCGGGACCTTCACAAGGAGGAATCCGATGTCGAGATACAGGCTTGTGGGCGCCGCGGCTGCGTTGGCTGTGATGACGGCACCCGCCATCGCACAGCAAGTCATCTCCGAACCCGGCTATTGCGCGTTCTTCTATCCGAACGCCAACTGCCAGAACAAGGGTCCGGGCAACCCCTACACCGATCCGCGGCGGTTCAACCAAGGTTACCCCCAAGGTTACCCCCAAGACTACGCCCTGCCGGACAGCGG
Source organism: Bradyrhizobium algeriense (assembly GCF_036924595.1). Classification (NCBI taxonomy): domain Bacteria; kingdom Pseudomonadati; phylum Pseudomonadota; class Alphaproteobacteria; order Hyphomicrobiales; family Nitrobacteraceae; genus Bradyrhizobium; species Bradyrhizobium algeriense. The sequence goes on from NZ_JAZHRV010000001.1 coordinate 3,382,624, forward strand.
CCAGATGGTCGGCATCGCGAGGAAACGCACGCACAGATCCACGACACGCATGCAGTGACGGCTCCGGATCTAACGAGGCCGGCACGCCCGCACACTTCCGATCGGCGGACCGCGAGCAGGCGGTGCGCCGATTTTTTCCTGGTTGCACCTTGCCGGTTCCATGCTCCCCTGTGGTTGCCGACGGAACCCGCCACCACCGAGTAACGCTTCATTAACCAGACTTCCTAACGTCAATTCCATATCGGCGCGATATCGAAGTCATGGGCCGGGGGTGGGAGAACTCCGATTCCGGAAGTTCATTTTCTCGGCAGCGATCACGCTCAATGGTTTCGACCGGTACAACATCCTTCAGGATTGCGTCCGCCTTCCGCGGCGGCCCGATCCGCTGGTTGATCCTGGGCGGCACACTCCTGATCGCCGCCATCGCGATCGGCGCGACCGTCATGGCCGGTAATTTCCGCGAGCGCGCGCTGCGCAGCAGCGAACGCGAGCTGGAAAACACCGTGCTGCTGCTGGCAGGCCATTTCGACCAGCAGCTCGAAGACTTCCAGGTCGTGCAGAAGGACCTGATCGCGTTCATGCGTTCCAGCGGGATCGCGACGCCCGAGAACTACAAGCGCCGCATGTCCGGCCATGACATCCATCTGATGCTGAAATCCAAGATCGACGCATTGTCCTATGTCGGCGGCGTCAACGTCTTCGACGCCGAAGGCAATTTGATCAACGCATCGGCCGCCTGGCCGGTGCCGCCGGTCAACTCGGCGGACCGTGCTTTCTTCAGGACCTTCAAGTCGAGCGCGCAATCGCCGGAGATGCTGATCGAGCCGGTTTACAGCCGCGTCACCGGCGTCTGGACCACGGTGATCGCGCGCAAGGTCACCGGGCCGAAGGGCGAATTCCTCGGCCTCATCGGCCGGGGCATCGAACCCGTCAACTTCGAGAAGTTCTTTGCGACCGTAGCGCTCGGACCCGGCGCCTCCATCGCCATGTTCCACAGCGACGGCACGCTGCTCGCCCGTTATCCGCACGTGGCTGATATGATCGGCAAGAACTTCAAGACCGGCCCGGCCGCCCAGCGGCAGGTGTTCGAGCTGGCCCACAGCACTTCGCGCCTCGCCAGCCCGATAGACGGTGAGGACCGGCTGATCTCGTCGCGCACGCTGACGAATTTCCCGATCGTGATCGTCGCTTCAACCGCGACATCGGCTGCACTGGCCGACTGGCGCGAGCAGATCGCAATCCTGATCACGGTCACCGGGCTTTCGGTGCTCGCGATCGCCGCACTACTGCTTCTCGTGGTCCGCAAGCTGTCGCATCAGCACCGCACGTCGAAGCAGCGGCTGTCGCTGGAGAAGCAGCGCCTCGACACCGCCGTCAACAACATGACGCAAGGCTTGCTGCTGTTCGATGCGAAGCAGCGGCTCATCATCTGCAACAAGCGGTATCTCGAGATGTACGGCCTCTCGGCCGACGTGGTGAAGCCGGGTTGCAGCTTCCGCGAGGTGATCGCCCACCGTAAGGAGACCGGCTCGTTCGTCGGCGACATCGGTCAATACGTCGAGATGGTGCTGCGCGACATCTCGCACCGCAACGCCATGATCATATCGACGCCCGACGGACGCTCGATCCAGGTCGTCAACGAGCCGGTGGCGGACGGCGGATGGCTGGCGACCCATGAAGACATTACCGAGCGCCGCCGCGCCGAGGAGCGCATCACCCACCTCGCCCATTACGACGCGCTGACCGACCTGCCGAACCGCACGCTGTTCCACGAATGGCTCAAGCGCGAACTGTCCCACGCCGCGCCGGACTGGCAACTGGCGGTGCTTTATATCGACATCGACGAATTCAAGAGCGTCAACGACTCGCTCGGCCACATGATCGGCGACGAGCTTTTGAAATCGGTCGCGTCGAGCCTTGCCGCCTGCGCGCGCAAGACCGACTTCGTGGCCCGGCTCGGCGGCGACGAGTTCGCCATCGTTCAGACCGGGATCGAGGATACCGACGACGTGATGAAGCTGGTCAGCCGCATCTTCGAGGCGATCCGCTCGCCCTATCAATGCCTCGGCCATCAGGTGACCACCGACGCCAGTATCGGCATCGCGCTGGCGCCGCGCGACGGTTCCGATATCGACCGGATCCTGAAGAACGCGGACCTGGCGATGTATGCGGCCAAGGCCGCCGGCCGCCGCACCTATCGCTTCTTCGAAACGGACATGGAGGCCGAGGTCCGCGCCCGCCGCAGCCTGGAAATAGACCTGCGCCAGGCGCTCGTCGACGGCGGCTTCGAGGTCTATTACCAGCCCTGCCTCGACCTGCAGACCAACGCGATCACCGGCTGCGAGGCACTGGTGCGTTGGCGCCATCCGCAGCGCGGCATGATTTCGCCCGCCGAGTTCATCCCGCTTGCCGAGGACACCGGCCTGATCAATCGGCTCGGCGAGTGGGTGCTGACCACCGCATGCAAGGAAGCCGTGAGCTGGCCCGGCAATATCAGGCTCGCGGTCAACGTCTCGCCGGTTCAATTCAGAAGCGGCACGCTGGCGCTGAAGGTGATGGCTGCGCTGGCCGAATCGGGCCTTGCCGCGAGCCGGCTGGAGCTCGAGATCACCGAAGCAGTCTTGATCCGCGACGACGAGGCGGCGCTTGCCGTTCTGCACGACCTCCGCGCCATCGGGGTCCGCATTGCGCTGGACGATTTCGGCACCGGCTATTCCTCGCTGAGCTACCTGCAGCGTTTTCCGTTCGACAAGATCAAGATCGACCGCTGCTTCATCACCGATATCGCCGAGCCGGACGGATCGTCCAGCATCGTGCAGGCCGTGGTGACCATCGCCGCCGACCGCCACATGACGACGACGGCCGAAGGCGTCGAGACCGAGGCGCAACGCGAACTGCTGCGCGAACTCGGCTGTTCGGAAATGCAGGGCTACCTGTTCAGCCCGCCGAAGCCGGCGGCCGACATCAGGCCGCTGCTGTTTGCGGATCGGCAGGGCCCGGAGGCGGCGCGGGTGAACCGGTCGCGCAGACGCAAGCCGGTGGCGCGGACGGCGTGAAGTACAGGACGCATGTCGGGGCCGCTTTGCAAGCTCTCTCATGCAACCTGGTCTCGGTCTAGGAGACAGATTTCTGATCACGATCATCCGAATACTCGACAAACTTCTTGTAGACCCAGCGCCCTCCACGGTTGCGCCGCCATACCATTCCCCAGACGAGCCGACCGGTAATCGATCGCCTCGGAATGATTATCCGCCAGAGATGCCAGGCATCGGACCACGCCTGACCCAGATCCGAACGGGCGGCAGAATGAGTATCGCTGCTGTTGGCCATTGGTGATACGCGATATCCGAAGATGCTGAACCGGGCGCCGCGGCAACGGGCGTGGCAGGCAGCGGCGAAAAGCCGCCGCCTGCCATTTGAGTTGCCTAGCCGTTTGCGAGCGGCACGGCGACATAATGGGACCCGTCGCCCGAGCGAAGCCGCATCAGCACACTGCTCTTCTTGTCGGCGCGCGCAGCTTCAAGCGCGGCGCCAACGTCGCCGGGCTTCGCGACGTTCTTTCCGGCAATCTCCAGAATAACGTCGCCCTTCTTGACCCCGCGATTGGCAGCCGCGCTTTTCGGTTCGACCTTCGTGATGACGACGCCTTCCTTAGCCGCACCGTCTACCTTGCCCGCCGGAGCAACCGTAAGGCCTAGCTGCGCAACGTCGGTACCATTGCCCGACCCTTTGCCCTCGCCTTCACTGTCGGCCTTGGCTTGCCGATCATTCGGCAACTGGCCAAGGGTCAGGCTGACGACCTTGCTCTTGCCATTGCGCAGAACGTCCAGCTTGACTGTGCTGCCAGGTGCGAAGCCGCCGATGATGCGGGCGAGTTCGCGGGCATCCTTGACCGACTGGCCATTTACCGCAGTGATGATGTCGCCCGCTTCGACGCCGGCCTTTGCTGCAGGTCCGTCCTTCTGCGGGTCAGCTACCAACGCACCCTGCGCTTGCTTCAAGCCCATGCCGTCGGCGATATCTTGGGTTACCGGCTGAACCTGAACACCGATCCAGCCGCGGCTGACGTTACCCTTGTCCTTCAGCTGGGCGATCACGTTCTTTACAGTCGCCGCCGGAATCGAAAATGCAATGCCGACGCTGCCGCCGGATGGCGAATAGATCGCGGTATTTACGCCGACGACCTCACCCTGCATATTGAAGGTCGGGCCGCCCGAATTGCCCTTGTTGACGGGCGCGTCGATCTGGATGAAATCGTCGTAAGGGCCGCTTCCGATGTCACGGCCGCGGGCCGAAACGATACCGGCGGTTACGGTGCCACCCAGGCCAAACGGGTTGCCGACTGCAAGCACCCAATCGCCAATCCTGGCCTTGCCCGCCGAAAGCTTCGCAAACGAAAAATCTGAATTGCCTTCGACCTTGATCAAGGCAAGGTCTGTCCGGGGATCCGTCCCGACGACCTTCGCGGTGTAGGTCTTTCCGGCGTCCGTCGTTACCTCGACCTTGTCGGCACCTTCAACGACATGGTTGTTGGTCACCGCGTATCCATCGGACGAAATGAAGAACCCGGAACCTTGTCCCATCGTGCCATGCCGGCCGTTGCGCTCGGGATTTTGAAATTCGCCGTTCGGGCCGCCGAACTGACGAAAGAAGCGCTCCATGGGCGAGCCCTGTTCGTCGACGTCGTCCTTGTTGCTGGCGTCAGCGGCCTTGTCCTTCATCGTGACCTTGACCGAGATCACCGACGGCTTCACCCGCTCCACCACATCGGCAAAACCAAGGGGCTGCTGGGTGGCGCCCGATGCGGCGTTAGCAGCCTGGGCATGGGCGGCGCTGCCAAGGATATCAATGCGATCGGGCGACGCGCTGAAGCCATACATCGCAAGCCCGGTCACGACCGATGCCATCAATGCCACTTTTCGTGCCGAGAACAGGGAGCGCTTCCGCTGCCCGTGAGAAACAAGGTTACGTTGGTCCATCACAAAAAATCTCCAGGATGATGATTGAGCGCAAAGCCGCACGCCGCCGTAGATGGGGTTTCCCGCATTACACGATGCTGGCTTGGGAATTAATGTTTGGAAATGAACTTCCAAAATCGCCTGGCAGCCGGCGTAAAGTTTTCGAGCGACGTTGTTATGGTCATTGCGAGCCACCCCATTCCTCGCTGAGCAAAGAAAGAACGGATCGCTTCCTTTCGCTCTTCGAATTACGGCGGACAAATCGTCGCCTGCGCTTCCTTGCGCAAACGCTTCGCGTTTGTCGTAGGCAATGACGCGGAGAGTTCTCCGATTCAATTTTCAAACAGCCGAGAGGACATGCGTCCGCATTCCCGCGGTGGGAAGGCCCCGGGACGCTTAAGCGACGAGGCGGCGGATTACGCCTTCGGCTAATCCGTCCTGCGGTCCTGTAACTCGTCGTTCAATTGTGAAATGGCACACAGACAGGAGTCGTTCGGTCTGGTTGTGTTAGTTGGTTGGTCGCCCTCGGTCGGCTTGGCCAGGAGCGCGTCACGCGGTCTCGAGAGCGGTTGCGCTATCAAGCATGCAACTCAGCTACGGGCCGCATATTTTCGTTTAGGAGAATCGTCATGCGCGGTTTCAATCGCACGGCCACTGTGATGTGCGCCTCTCTTATTCTCGAGTCCACCTTGAGCGGGTGAACCAAAGGTTTCGCGTGCGCTGAATAACCGCGTACAGGGATTTTCTGGGCCCCGCCGGCGACGGACGGGGCTTTTCTATTTATTTTTTCTGCCCACGGCTGCCGGCGGTGCCCCTGTGAAGAAGGACGCAGGGGTCATGTGGTACTTTTGGCCCGATTTGGCATTTTCTCTTGTCAAGGGACTGGTTGCCGGAGGTGCTTCTCTCGCGCTTCAGGCGGTCGCCCCTGTGACGTTCCGCGCCTTGAAGCGGCTTCGAGCGCGCTGGTCTGCCCGGAAAGCCGCGACAAAAGCAGGCCCCGACACGTCAGCGAAAGATAACGGCTAGGAGAACAATCGTATCAAGTTAGCCCGCCAGCGCGCTGGTCGGCGGGCTTTCTTGTTAAGGCGCTGATCGTCTAGCGGCGGGAATCTCTTGCGGCCTGCGCTCTCTTGTTCGCCTGTGACACCCGCCCAATTGTTGACCGCGGAAGTATACTTCGCCGGCGACTCGGAATCGCCTTCATGCCTTCATGGGAAGTTGGCTCATTTGTCGGACGGAAGAACTGCTGTGCCCTACGAAGAGAAAGCGCTCGCCGAGCCGCTTCTCCCAGTTCCTTCCTCGCCTCAAATTTTTGCAGACGCGCGAGCTCCTTGTTGACCCGCTTCAGGGCAGCCACGAAGACCTGCTTGCGATGGAGAGAATGCTCGGCAGTCCCCGAAGCGCTTTGGCCTCGCGGCTCGGCGGTGCCTTTGCTGATCCGACGCCGGTGGAAGGCGAGCGTGCGCTCTCTGTCCCGGAGTTTTCTGAGCGATGATCTCAGGTTTTCGAGTGTCGCGCGATCCGCGTCACCAATTTCGGGGTGATGAGAGGTCTGCATCAGCGCTTTCTCATCGTGCTTCAGGATACTTAGCTCGAACTTGCAGGGTGCAGGCATTGACCCCTCATACATGCAATTCGTTGCCTTGCCGTCGCTGCGCTAACCAACTTTACCAATCATATCCACGCGTGCGTTTCCGGGGCTCTCACGATAACTTGATGAATTGCGGTAACAAGCCACTCAATTGCGGCGTCGCGCCTTTGTAACATCTGCGAATTAAGTGCACTGGACTGCACCCCTGGAGTGAGAAACGATAATTTTTGTGACACCAAGTAGCCCGAATGAGCGCTGCGATATGCAGGAATAAGCCAAGACCGCGGATATCGCTTGCGCTCATCCACGCTCTGCTCGCTACAGCCGGGCCTTCAGCGGCACCCGAAACGTCCGGAACCCCTCGACCTCGGGAAACAGGTTCGCCACTTCGCGCGTAGCAAGCACGACGGCGGCCGGGACTTCGCCGCTGATCAGCCGGTCGATCGCGCTGGCTTTTACTTCGCTGAACTGGACTTCGGCGGCTCCGGCCGCCATCAGCGCGGCGCTGACGCGTCCGCTCGATGCGGATTGCTTCTCGGTGATCGCGATGGTCTTGTTGTTCAGGTCGGACAACGAATTGATCTCAGGGCGCGCCAGTACGAGCGCAACCAGATTGTCCGGATCATCGAGCGATGAGGATGCGGCCTTTCCAATCTCCCTGGCCTTGCTGGACGCCATGGCGGGTGCCGGCGCAGCAGGCGCTGCGGCAACATCGAGCGTCGCCGGCGGCGGCAACACGACCTCGGCCTTCGCCTCGGGCTTGACCTCGGGTGCGGCCGCCTTGGACACAGGAGCCTCGTCGGGCTGCGGCGCGGCGATCACGGCTGTCTGCGCCGGCTGGTCAGCGCCCTCGACCTTGGGCTCCGGCTTTTGAACGGCTGCGGCGGTCTCGCCTGCGGCCTTTTGCGTAGTCACAGCCGCCGTGACCGCCGGAATTTCCTTCCCCGCCGCTTGAGGCGCGGCGTTGGGTGCAGCGATCTTTTTGCTGTTCGACGCCTTTGTGCCGGGTGCCTTGCCATTCGACGCCGCCTTGCCGGCGTGCGGCACACTGCGGGCGACCGGCGCGGCATGCCGTGCCGAACGCGGGCGAGCCGCCGGTTCGACCCGTTCTATTTCCACCTCATCCGGTCCCGCGACGCTGGTATCGCGTTCCTCGTGGCGCCGGGCGGACAATGCCCGGTAAGACCAGTCCATGTAGGACTGGCACGCGCGGTTGCACGGCTGTCCGTCGATATACACGACGCCGGGTGAATCGAGCGGTTCTGCCTGCAGCGTTCCGCTCGAACCGAGGAACAGGATCAGGATCAGCAAAGTCCAATTTCTCGACATGACAACTCCGTTTGAACGCGCAGGCGGCGGGAACCGGCCTGGTGAGCGATCTCGCACGCGAGCTACGGGTGGGGCAGAGGCGGAGTTTCAAAAAAGGACACCCATCCTACTTTGCATGGGGTTGTTTTCGAGATTTTGTGTTCGGGGGCTTCAGGCGTGCCGCCGAAGGGCATCGGCATGATGTCGTAGCCGGGGCAGACGAAAGCCAGTAGCCCGCATGAACGCAGCGGCATGCGGGATAGACCAGAGCCCCGGATATCGCGGAGCCTGTCATCAGGCTACGCAGGCAATTCCGAAAGCGTTATTAGCGCCGGGCTGCCGCTAGTTCGGCACCGCCCGCTTCGCCGCCGTCGGCGCATTCGCGTTCACCGTCACCCCGCGCAGCAGGTTGAACGCGGCGTTCAGCGCCTTGTCGTCCTTGTCGTTCGGCGGAACCCAGGCTTGCGAGCCGGCCTGCTCGGCGCCATCTGCCGCAAGATGGCCGCGCATCGAGGCTTCGCCCTTTAACTCGGAGCGGTTCTTGAGTTCATCCGGCACCTCCTGCAGCACTTCGACGTCGGGCGCGATGCCCTGGGCCTGGATCGAGCGGCCCGAGGGGGTGAAGTAGCGCGCGGTGGTCAGCGCCAGCGCGCCGTTGCCGGCGCCGAGCGGGATGATAGTCTGCACCGAGCCCTTGCCGAAGGTGCGCGTGCCGATCAGGGTGGCGCGCTTGTGGTCGCGCAAGGCGCCGGCCACGATCTCGGACGCGGAAGCCGAGCCGCCATTGATCAGCACGACCAGCGGCTTGCCCTTGGTGATGTCGCCGCCGCGCGCGGTGAAGCGCTGGGTTTCCTCCGAAGTTCTGCCGCGCGTCGAAACCACCTCGCCCCTTGTCATGAAGGCGCTCGACACGGAAACGGCTTGGTCGAGCAATCCGCCGGGATTGTTGCGGAGGTCTATGACATAGCCCGCAAGCTTGTCGGCGGGGATCTCCTTCGAAATGCTTGCGATGGCCTTTTTCAGGCCGTCGGTGGTCTGCTCGTTGAAGCGGGTGATCCTGATGTAGCCGATATCGCCGCTGTCGGTCTTGTAGCGGACCGGCCGCACCCGGATGATCTCGCGCACGATGGCAATATCGATCGGCGCGGCGGAACCCTTGCGCGCGACCTTCAGCCGGATCTTGCTGTTGGCGGGGCCCTTCATCCGGCTCACCGCCTGTTCCAGCGTCATGCCCTGAATCTGCTCGTCATCGATCTGGGTGATCACGTCGCCCGACAGAATGCCGGCCTTCGCCGCGGGAGTCTCGTCGATCGGCGTCACCACCTTGACGAGGCCGTCTTCCATCGTGACCTCGATGCCGAGCCCGCCGAACTCGCCATGGGTGGTCTCCTGCATGTCGCTCCAGCCCTTCTCATTCATGTAGCGCGAATGAGGATCGAGCGCGGAGATCATGCCGTTGATGGCGCCTTCCATCAGCTTGGAATCGTCGGGCTTCTCGACGTAGCTGGTCTTGATCCGCTCGAACACGTTGCCGAACAAATTGAGCTGGGTGTAGGCGTCGGAACGGGCCGCGGCCTTTGCCGCCGCCACCAGACTGGCCCCCTGCGGTCCCGTCACGAGAAGAGTCAGACACGCGCCCGTCACCGTGCCGAGAAGAAAGGCAAAATTCCTGCGCATTATAGGGCGTCCCTTATTCTTTTGTGCGGACGCCCACGATTCCCGTGAATCGGCGCCCCTGTCCCGGCACCGCCAACTCACAATGGCTTTTTGGTCGGATCAAGGCACGTCGACCCGGGGCGATACGGCCTTCGAGGCCTTATCGGCTCCGAAATGATCTGAAACCCTGAAAAAAGGAAAATTTTCTCATTGGGAGTGGACGACAATTTGCTGAGTTTCCTGTCGAATGTAGGATGGGCCGAGCCGGGTTCCGCAGGGTTCGAAGGGGGCAACCATGGGCGACAAAGATGAAGTGCAGATCGAACCTGCGCTGACCGCGACCGACGAGGTGCGCTCACTTGTCGGTGAGTTGGAGGCCGTGCTCTCTGCGGAGTATTCGCCTGAGCAGCGGCATGGATTGACGCTCGATGCGATCTTTCAACCACACGTCCGATTCTTCCTCGCAAGATTACACGGAGCGGCGGTGGGCTGCGGCGGCGTCTCCCTCTTTCCCGATTTCGCGGAGGTCAAGCGCATGTACGTGCGGCACACCGCACGGGGACAGGGAGTTGCAGACGCTATCCTGGCCCGCATCGAAGCGGAGGTCCGTCGTGCCGGGATCTCCATGTTGCGTCTGGAGACGGGAGACCGGCAGATCGCGGCGATGCGGCTCTATGTGCGAATGGGGTTCCGGGAGTGTCCGGCGTTCGGCGCCTACGCAATGATGGCACCGCAATCCATTGCGAGCAGTGTGTTCTTCGAGAAGCGGATCGGCGCGTAGCCAAGTTTAATCTACCGACATCCGGGATTCTCTTACTTCCCCCAATACCCGCATATCGCGAATCCTGTCATCACTGCGCGAGCGCAATTGCGCTCGTCGTCGGGCGCGCATTCGCGCGACCCGGTGGCCCCCTGCGGGCTACGGATTCGGTCGCCTAATCGGCTTCCTGCAGCCCGTTTTGCCAGGGTGGAGGGCCGGGTTCCAAAACCGCGCTTGGCGCGGGTGCCCAGCCAGTAGCCGAATTGCGGCGGAACGTTGCGGAATGGGCCCTCGACGCCGAGCTTGAGCGCGGCGTCCATCGGCCAATTGGGATTGTTGAGGATTTCCCGCCCCACCGCGATCAGATCAGCCTGGCGCTCGCGCAGGATCTGCTCGGCCTGGTCGCCGTGGATGATGAGGCCGACCGCCATCGTCATGATGTCGGCATGGCGTTTCACATATTCAGACAGCGGCACTTGGTAGCTGTATTTGATTTCCTTGCCCAGGATCGGCGCCATCTCGGTGATGCCGCCGGACGAGCAGTCGATGACGTCGACGCCTTTCACCTTGAGGATCTTTGCCAGCCGCGCGCTCTGCTCCGGTCCCCATCCGGCATTGTCCTCGACCGAGAGGCGGACGAACAGCGGCTTGTGGTCCGGCCAATGCGTACGCACCGCTTCAGTGATTTCGGTGATGAAACGCATGCGATTGGCTTCGGAGCCGCCATATTCGTCGCTGCGCTGGTTCGACCGCTCCGACAGGAACTGATGCACGAGATAGCCGTGCGCGCCGTGCAGCTCCAGCACGTCAAAACCCGCTTCGTGCGCGCGCCACGCAGCACTGCCCCAGGCCTGCACCAGGTCTTTCACCTCGCCCCGAGCCAGCGCCTTCGGCACCGGCCATTTCTCGCTATGGGCGATGGCGCTCGGCGCCACCGGCTGCCAGGCGTCCCAATCCTCGATTTCGGGCGTCCGCTGCAGCGGGCGATCGCCCTCCCAGGGCCGGGTCGCGCGCGCCTTGCGGCCGGAATGGCCGAGCTGAATGCCGGCGACCGAATTCTGCTGCCTGATGAATTTGGCGAGGCGGCCGAGCGGTTCGACAAAGCCGTCGTCCCAGATGCCGAGATCGCCGACCGTGCCACAGCCGCGCCGCTCGACCTTGGTCGATTCCACGACCACGAGGCCGGCGCCGCCGGCGGCGAATTTGCCCGCGTTCATCAGGTGCCAGTCGGTCGGAAAACCCTTCTGGGCCGAATATTGATGCATCGGCGGCACCACGATGCGATTCTTCAGCGTAACGCCGCGGATCGTCATCGGGGAAAACAGCAGCGTTTCCGTCATCCGTCGTTTCCTCGCACCCGGACATCATTGTCCCGGCATCGCACCTGGAAGTGCCGGCGCCGGGAAGTGTCTTCTACTTTGCGGCGCCGTCGGCAGATTTGGCTTTCGGCTTGGCCGGCGACGCCTTGGCAGTATCTTTGGCCGCCGCTTTCGGCGGCGCGCTGTCGCTGCGCATGGTTCCCCAGGGGTCGGTGCTCTTCTGCTCCGGGATATTGCCGAGCGAGCGCTTGTAGGCCCTTTCGGCGTCCCTTTCGGCCGCTTTTTCGGTTGCCGACTTTTCCTTGTCGGTCTCACCGTATCTGGGAATAGGATTCTGAGCCCAGACGGGCCCGGTCAGCGCGGCGATCACACATGTAGCGCCCAAAATTCTGCCCAGGATTTTCATGCCACCAGCACTCCCTTTTTCGCGCCAAGGCTTAGCACAGCTCCGGCACCGGCTTAAACGCCGGATCGGGCCGAATTCAGTCCAGCCCGTTGCCCATGGCTGACCAGTTTTGTAAACGATGGCCATGAATTTGCCGCCAGCGCCCTCCTCCGTCGACGTGTTGCTGTTCGACCTCGGCCGTGTCGTGCTCGACATCAGCTTCGATCAGGTGATGGCGAAATGGGCAGGGCACGCGGGCTGCGAGCCCGCCGACCTCGCCAGGCGCTTTGTCGTCAACGACAGTTTCAAGCATCACGAGATCGGCCGGATCGACGACGCGGCGTTCTTTGCGAGCCTGCGCCAGTCGCTCGGCATCGGCCTCACCGACGCGCAGTTCCTGGAAGGCTGGAACGCGATCTTCACCGGCGAGATGCCGGGAATTGCGCCGCTGCTGGCCGGCGCAGCACAACGCCTGCCGCTTTATGCTTTTTCCAACACCAATCCGGCCCATGTCGCGCATTTCTCGCAGGCCTATGGCGACGTGCTCAGCCATTTCCGCGAGATATTCCTGTCATCGAGCATCGGTTTGCGCAAACCCGACGCGGAAGCCTATGATCATGTGGTAAAAGCGATCGGTGTGCCGGCGTCGCGGATCCTGTTCTTCGACGACTCGGCCGCCAATATCGAAGGTGCGCGGGCGCGCGGCCTTTGTGCCATCCACGTGACATCGACGGATGACGTGGCAAGGGCGCTGACCGCACTTGAGATCTAGAGCGGCATGACGTTTCTTTGAACCGTCATCCCGCTCTATCCCTTTGATTTGAGCGTGATCTATTCGGAAAACCGGTGTCCACTTTTCCGGATCATGCTGCTGGAGGTCTGCCCGTGGCCTTGATGCCTGTCGCCGATGCGCTTGCCGCAATCCTTGCCGGCGCCGAACCGTTGCCCGAAGAGATGGTCGCGCTCGACGATGCCTGGCATCGCGTGCTGGCGCGCGACGTCGCGGCACGGCGCACGCAGCCGCCGCAGGCGATGTCGGCGATGGACGGCTATGCGGTGCGCGCGGCCGATGCCGCCGATCTTTCGGTGCGGCTGAAGGTGATCGGCGAGGTCGCCGCCGGCCGCCCGTTCGAGCGGAAGGTAGGCCAAGGCGAAGCGATGAGGATCTTCACCGGCGGCGTGATCCCTGACGGCGCTGATGCCGTCATCATCCAGGAAGACACGGCCATCGACGGCGATCACATCGCCATCACCGAAGCCGCCGTTCGAGGGCGGCATATCCGCCCCGCCGGCGTCGATTTCCGTGAGGGCGATGTGCTGCTCACGCGCGGGCGCCGCCTCACCGACCGCGATTTGTCACTCGCCGCCGGCATGAACTATCCGGAGCTTGCGGTGCACCGCCGCCCGAAAGTCGCAGTGCTCGCCACCGGCGACGAGCTGGTGATGCCGGGCGCTACCCCCGGCCCAGGCCAGATCGTCTATTCCAACGGCTACGGGATCCGAGCACTGGCGCGGGCGGCGGGCGCCGAGGTCGTCGATCTCGGGATCGCCGCCGATACGGTCGATGCCACCGCGCAAGGCATCCGCCGTGCGCGCGAGGCAAACGCGGATATCCTGATCACCATGGGCGGCGCCTCGGTCGGCGACCACGACCTCGTCAAGCGGTCGCTGGAGGCCGAGGGGACGGCCATGATGTTCTGGCGCATCGCGATGCGGCCGGGCAAGCCGATGATGCACGGCAGGCTGGGCACGATGCGGGTGATCGGCCTGCCCGGCAATCCCGTCTCCTCCTATGTCTGCGGCTTCCTGTTTCTGGTGCCGTTGATTCGTGCATTATCGGGCCGCGACGCCGTCCATCATCGGCGCGAAAGCGCCCTGCTGGGCCACGATCTCGCTGCCAACGACCAGCGTGAAGACTATCTTCGGGCCCGCCTCGAAGCGCGCGAAGACGGCACGCTGATCGCGGTGCCGGTCAGTCACCAGGACTCATCGCTATTGGGGAATCTCGCTGCGGCACGGGCACTTGTGATACGTCCGCCGTTCGCGCCGGCTGCCGCGAAGGGTTCGCGTTGCGAGCTGCTCCGGCTGCCGGAATGACGCCTGAACGGCGCCTTTGAGGGTGTCTTCAGCCGAAGCCGCAATGCGTTCACCTGAAATTAAGTGGTTGCGGAACACATATCGAACATATAGTGTCCGTTCATGATTTGTTTCGACTGCTAGTGTCTATGGTTGGGAGTTTTGGGGACTCCCGCGATGGACCCTGGAGATTCGGGACCGAAAGACTGTACCAACCGGGGGAATGCTCGCGATGCTTACGCGCAAACAGTATGAACTTCTGCGTTTCATCAATGAACGGCTGAAGGAAGCCGGCGTACCGCCCTCCTTCGACGAGATGAAGGATGCGCTCGATCTGCGCTCGAAATCCGGAATTCACCGCCTCATTACGGCGCTGGAGGAGCGCGGCTTCATCCGCCGCCTGCCCAACCGCGCCCGCGCCATCGAAGTCATCAAGCTGCCGGAGCTGGCTGCCGCCGGCAACGGCCGCCGCGGCTTCACGCCGAGCGTCATCGAAGGCACGCTCGGCAAACGCCCCGTAAGCGCGCCGGCCAGCGAGGACGACGGCAACCGCCCGGTCGCCGTGCCCGTGATGGGCCGGATCGCCGCCGGTACGCCGATCGAGGCGCTGCAGACCCGCAGCCACACCATCAGCGTGCCGCCCGACATGCTCGGCTCCGGCGAGCATTACGCGCTCGAAGTGCGCGGCGATTCCATGGTGGACGCCGGCATTCTCGACGGCGACATGGCACTGATCCAGCGCAACGAAACCGCCGACACCGGCGACATCGTGGTGGCGCTGATCGACGAGGAGGAAGCCACGCTAAAACGCTTCCGCCGCCGTGGCGCCTCGATCGCGCTGGAGCCCGCCAACGCTGCCTATGAAGTGCGCATCCTGCCGCCGAACCGGGTCCGGATTCAGGGCAAGCTGATCGGTCTGTACCGGAAGTATTGAATGGTCGGGTTACCGACAGGACTGCGACGGCCCCGGCCTTCGGCCGAGGTTTTTTGTGGGGCGTGGGGAACTAACCTGCGTTATCGCGTTTGTGATTTAAGCGCAGTGCGTCCGTCGCAGAAATGCCCAGAAACAAGAAAAGGCTCTGCGCCAAGTCTACTCTGATAGAGGCCTGTGCCTCCTTCAAGACACGGGTCAGCTATCTCAAATGAGGGAGCCATCCGATGTGTGACTATAGCCTGCATGCTGTGGCAACGCGACCGGCCCAGGTCGGCGAGACGCTGATCACCACCACATTCCGCGGTACATCGACCCGCGGCTTTGCGTCGGAACGCGAGCCCGCAGTGGCGGTCTGCATGCTTCCCGGCACCGAACTGGCGTTCACCGAGGACGTCAGATACGACAACCGATGGATCTGGACGCGAACCACCGACTGGCGGGTCGGCAAGTTCAACCAGATTGAACCCGAAGTGTCCGATCGCCATCATGACGCGATCGAATTTCCTGACGGAAGCCATGTGCTGGTGACGCAGCTTTGCGAAGGCCAGCGCGCGACCGTGCTGCAATTGCCGGTGACCGAGGGCGAACGGTCGGCGAAGGCAAAGGAAGCGGTGACGGAGGCGCCTCGGGCCGGATCCATCGTGACCGGATAAACGACGCACATGCGATCCGCCGGTTTCAGGCCGGCGGATCGTGGTGATATGGTTTTGTGAGAAACTGGGCGCCGAGGGGCAGTCGGTGGTCAACAAGGTTACATGGCAAAAAGCCGGTCGCGTCACGGAGCCCGGACGGTACATGTTCCGGTACGGCTGGCTGACTATCACGGCCGAAGATCTCGCGATCTGGCGGCAATTCCCCGAGGCGTCGTTCACGCTGGTCAACCTGCCGTCGACCCCCGACGCGCCGGAGGAATTCCACCTCGGCGCATTCGAAATACCGGCCACTCCCTCAAGTCCCCCGCTCGACGAGCACTGAAATTCATCTAGAGCCCTGGGGTTAGATTTTTTGATTTGACGCGTTTTCTTGACGCGAACCGGTCTCCTCCCCGGATCAAGTCCGGGGCAGGCTTTCGCTGGAGCTCTACTCCTCCGCCTGAAGGTCGGCCTCGGCCGGCGTGGCGTCGACCGCGCGCGGCACGACGCGTGGCGCAAGCACGGTGGCGTCTGCCTCGCTCTCGTCGGCGATGGCCGGCGACCACGGGCGATCGATCCCCCTGGGTTTTGCCGCCTCGACGACAAATCCCTCACGGCCTCGCCGCAACGCCATCGCGCCCTGCCGCCGCAGCCGGTCGGCATCGATGACCGAAGCCGCGCATGAAGCGGGCACCTGCCGCAGCGTCACAATGAGCGCCGCGCGCTCGCAATCGTCCGCCAGCGCCTCGGGCTTGTGCGCCTGCGCGACCAGGCCGCCGGCGGCGGATTGCATCACGCAGCCAAGGTCGTCGCATGAAACACCTGCGGTGAGCGATGCATCGGCCGCTGTGCGTGCGTCCGCATCCGCCGCCAGCCACTCCTTCAGCAGGAAGGCATCCCGGGAGCCCTTCACCGCATGCATCAGATGCAGCCTTCCATCCTGGCCGCGGACGCCGACATTGCGGCCGTCGGCGGAGACCAGAATATCCGGCTGCGGCACCCTCGCCGCCCACAGCGCCGCCGATAGCACCAGCGCCGCGCCCGACCAGCGCAGCGGCGTGCGCAGCAGGCCGAGCAGAATGATGCCGAGGCTCGCCGCAATCAGCGGGCCGATGCCGAACGCCGGCACCCGGCCGACCGCGCCGGGCAACGCCGCGACCCATTGGGTCACCGCGATCATCCAGTCGATGCCGACGCCCATGATCGCCCAGAACAGCCGGTCGAAGCCGAACGGCATCGCGACGAGGCCGAGCAGGCCCGCCGGCATCACGACCGCGGAGACGACCGGCATCGCCGCGAGATTGGCCAGCACGCCATAAGGCGTGACGCGGTGGAAGTGAAAGGCCGCATAGGGCATGGTCGCGAGCCCCGCCACCAATGAGGCCAGCAACAACATCGTGAGTTCGCGACCGCCCCACAGCGCCGCCCGCGCGGTTGCGGTGTTGTCCGGCGCCGCGAACAGGCGCGGCATGCCGATCTGCACCAACGCCACCAGGCCCAGCGTGGCGGCAAAAGACATTTGAAAACTCGGATGCACCAGTGCTTCCGGTGCCACCGTCAGCACGATCAGGGCCGCGACCGCGAGCGTGCGAAACGTGATCGCCCGGCGATCGACCATGACCGCGATCAGCACCACGGCCGTCATGAAGAAGGAGCGCTGCGTCGCCACTTCCGCCCCCGACAGCAGCAGATAGAACGCGGCGGCCGCAAGCGCCGCCACTGCCGACCATTTCTTGATGGCGTAACCGACCGTGAGCGTTGGAAACAGCGCCAGCAGCGCCCGCACCGCGAAGAACACGACGCCGGCGACGACGGCCATGTGATAGCCGGAGATCGAAAGCACGTGGCCGAGGCCTGAGATGAACATCGCGTCGTTCACCGGCGGCGAGATCGCGTCGCGCCGCCCGGTCAACAGCGCGGTGGCGATCGCGCGCTTGTCGCCCTCCAGCGTCGTCCTGATCCGCGCGTCGATCGTGTCGCGCAGGCCCTGCATCAACGCCGAGTAGCGCAGGCGCAGCCCACCGCCGGTGGCGGGCGCCTCCGCGGTCTTGATCGCGCCCATCACGAAGCCGGAGGCACCGATGCCGGCGAAGAACATGTCGCGGCTGAAATCGTAGCTGCCCGGCCGCACCGGCGTGAGCGGCGGCAACAGCCGCGCCTTCAACTCGACAAAGCTGCCGACCGCGGGCGCCGTGCCCTTCTTCACCGACAGCCGCACGCGTTCGAGCCTGGTCGTCCCGCGCGCGCTCTCCATGGTGACGACGCGCAGGACAAAACGGTCGGTGCGTTCGCGGATGTCGCGGGTTTCGACGAAGCCCGTCAGCGACACCGAAAACATCGGCCGCGCCAGCACGCCATGCGCGACCCGCGCCGTCTTCCACGTCGCGATCGCAAAGCCCGCCGCGACGGCTGCGACCATCACCGCGATCGGAAAGAATTTTTGCCGGCGCAGCAGAATCGCCACCGCACATAGCGCGATGGCCACGACGGCGGCGACTGAGAGCACCGGCTCATGGTCGGCGGCGAAGTAAAAGGCGATGCCGGTGCCGAACGCGACGGGCACCCAGGGCAGCAGGCGGCCGGCGCCAGCCTCGGCGCGAGCCCATACGCGCAGGGTTTCGATAAGCGGCGGCCAGAAAGCGGGACGCGACGGCAGGAGGCCGCCGATAGGCGCCGCCGCGCGCGGCGGCCAGGTCCCGGCATAGCCCCGCTTCCGGCCCGAAATGTCGCCCTGCTCCGCCACCCCGGTCTACACCTTACGATCCCGTGGAGATCACAAGACTACCGGACGGTGTATTGCGGCCGCAGCGGAACGGATGCAGAAACCTGAGGAAATGGGCCGCGACACCCACGGGACCTCTCCCGACTGATTTTCCGCCAAAAGATAATTCGATCGCGTGGAAAACCACCGTTAGGTCAGCCCAACTGCATTTTCCGACTCGGCAAAGCGTGCTCGTTCTCTGAAATTCAGGCCGGTTGCGGAGCACGACGTGAGCCAGTTTTCTTGCATGCTTTTGCTCGTGATGGCTCTCACGCTCACGGCATGCTTCGGAATAGCAGCCTGGCGCGTCTCCGGTGATGCATCTGATGTCACCGGGAGCACTCCGCCGCCGTTGATTGACCTGCGTTAAAAGCTTCCATGCGCTTTGCGTGTTCAGGCAGAAACCTGAAGAAATGCGCTGCGGCTCGCACTATAGTCGCTGCATGAAGCTTGCCGCCTGCCTTTCATCCGCCCTCATGATTATCGCCTCGGCGACCACGGCTGCAGCGGCTGAACAATGCCGTTTCATCGAGGCGAGATCCGAGCGCGAGGCATGCTATAAGCGCCAGGATGCTGAACGGACCGCCCGGCAGAAAACCGACGAGGCCAAGCAGGCGCAGCAAAAGCCGTATGAGCCGGTGTCGCAGGAGGATGCCCTGCTCGCCAAATCCCTGCGCAGCATTTGCCGGGGCTGCTAGGCGCCGGCGCCACCATCCAATCCCGGCAGCCCACCGCCCTGGAAAGCGCTCTTGCAATTGCGCCGCAGCAGGATGCACACTGGGTGCGCTTGACTAGGTGTCAACGTCTACAGCTCTCGGCCCGACTGGAATTCACGGTTGCGCGCGGAACGAGCGGAGGATGACGCCATGCGAGAAATCGAAATCCACGACTATGCGCGGCAATTGCTGGAAGCACATGGCGCCAAGGCCATTGCCGAAGCTGCCCAGAACGCCATCGAACTCGAAGCAAAAGGCGAGCTCGAACTGGCCAGAACCTGGCGGCATATCGAAGACGCCATGAAGCTCATGCGCGGACCGCACCAAAGCTGAAGCTGCCGGCAACGCAGAACGTGAGCCAGTCACAAGCCGCTTCGCTGCGGCTGAATGGCAGCACGACCTCCAAGATGCGGCTCTCCATAACAGGAGTGAAGCCATGTTTCCGAAGTGTGCAACAGCCGAAGATCTCGTGAAGGCGATCAGGGAAGAGGAGGTGCAGATGATCGATCTGCGCTTCACCGACTTGCCTGGCGTGTGGCAGCATTTTTCCGTCCCGCCGGGTGCAGCTGATATCGATGCTCTCAGCGAAGGCATTGGATTCGACGGCTCATCCATCCGCGGCTTCCAGGAAATTCAGGAAAGCGACATGCTGGTCGTGCCCGACCCGACCACAGCCTTCCTTGACCCGTATTCCCCTGCATCGACCCTGGTCCTGATCTGCAACATCAGGGATCCCGTGACCGGTCAACCCTATAGCCGTGACGCCCGTTACATCGCCCAGAAGGCCGAAACTTACCTGAAGGGCAGCGGCCTCGCCGATACGAGCTACTTCGGCCCTGAGGCGGAGTTCTTCGTGTTCGACGACGTGCGCTACGGGCAGGGCATCAATTTCGCCTTCCACGAAATCGATTCCAGCGAAGGCAGTTGGAATAGCGGCAAAGAGGAAGAGCCGAATCTGGGCCACAAGCCGCGCCCGAAGGAGGGATACTTTCCGGTTCCCCCGACCGACAGCATGCAGGCTCTCCGCACCGAAATGGTGCTGACGATGCAACAGCTGGGCATACAGATCGAAGCCCATCACCATGAAGTCGCGACCGGCGGCCAGAACGAGATCGACATGCGCTTCACTACGCTCACCCGTATGGCGGACAATCTGATGATCTACAAATACGTGGTGAAGAACACCGCCCGCGAGCACGGCATGACCGCAACGTTCATGCCGAAGCCGCTGTTCGAGGACAATGCCTCGGGGATGCACGTTCACCAGTCCCTGTGGAAGGGCGAGACCAATCTGTTCTACGACAAGGGCGACTATGCCGAGTTGAGCCAGCTCGGCCGCTACTACATCGGCGGCCTGTTGACCCACGCCTGGGCGTTGTGCGGGCTTTGCGCCCCCACCACGAACTCCTATCGGCGCCTGGTGCCGGGCTACGAAGCTCCGATCAATCTGGTCTATTCTCAGCGCAACCGCTCAGCCTGCTGCCGGATTCCGATGTATTCGCCGAACCCGCGGGCAAAGCGGGTTGAGTTTCGCTCACCGGATCCCTCCTGCAATCCCTATCTGGCCTTTGCCGCGATGCTGATGGCCGGCCTTGACGGCATCAACAGCCGGATCGATCCGGGCAGCCCGATCGACAAGAACCTTTATGACCTGCCGCCCGCCGAGGCGAAGGACGTGAAGTCGACACCCGGATCACTGGATCAGGCGCTTGACGCGCTCGAACGCGATCACGCTTTCCTGCTCCGCGGCGATGTGTTCACCGGCGACGTGATCGAGACCTGGCTCGACTACAAGCGCAAGAAAGAGATCGATCCGATCCGGCTGCGTCCTCATCCTTACGAGTTTCATTTGTATTACGACATCTAGAACGGGATGACGCAGGGACCGTGTCATGACACGCAACCGGCTTACGGCTCAATCAGCGGCGTCTTCGACGAAACGTGATGGCTGACGATTTTCCATTCGCTTGCGGAGAGATGGTGGGCACGCTTTGCTTTGCCCACCCACCCTACGCAGCCTCAGCCCTTCCCGCCGACTTCCTTCGCAAAGGTGTCGCGCAGGCCGATGGTGCGGTTGAACACGGGCTTGCCGGGCATCGAATCCTTGTCGCGCACGAAATAGCCCTGCCGTTCGAACTGCATCACCTCGCCCGAATTATCAGCGGCCACCGAAGGTTCGATGCGCGCGTCGGGCAATACTTCCAGCGACTCCGGATTGAGGTCGGCGGCGAAATTCGCAGCATTCGGGCTCGGGTTCGCGAACAGCTGATTGTAGACGCGGATTTCCGCCGGCACCGACTGCGCGGCCGACAGCCAGTGCATGGTGGCCTTGACCTTGCGTCCATCAGGCGCGTTGCCGCCCTTGGTGGCGGGATCGTAGGTGCAGCGGAGTTCGACGACTTCGCCTGCATCGTTCTTGATGACGCCGGTGCATTTGACGAAATAGGCGTAGCGCAGCCGCACTTCATTTCCCGGCGACAGGCGGAAGAACTTCTTCGGCGGGTTCTCCATGAAATCGTCGCGCTCGATATAGAGCTCGCGGCCGAATGAAATCTTTCGCGTGCCGGCGGCGGGATCGTCGGGATGGTTGACGGCCTCCAGCTCCTCGAGCTGGCCTTCCGGATAATTCTCGATCACGACCTTCAAGGGCCGCAGCACCGCCATCCGCCGCTGCGCAGTCTTGTTCAGGTGCTCGCGAATGCAGAATTCCAGCATGCCGACATCGACCACGCTGTTGGCTTTAGCCACCCCGATGCGCTTGACGAATTCGCGCACCGCCGCCGGCGGCACGCCGCGCCGCTTCAACCCGGCAATGGTCGGCATGCGCGGATCATCCCATCCCAAAACGTGACCGTCACGCACGAGCTGCGTCAGCACGCGCTTCGACAGCAGCGTATAGGTCAGGCTCAGCCGGGCGAATTCGTACTGCCGCGGTTTTGAGGGCACCGGCAGCTTGTCGAGCAGCCATTCATAGAGCGGCCGGTGGTCCTCGAATTCCAGCGTGCAGATCGAGTGCGTGATGCCTTCGATCGCGTCCGACTGGCCGTGGGCATAGTCGTAGCTCGGATAGATCGACCATTTGGTGCCGGTGCGCGGATGCTCGGCATGCAGGATGCGGTAGAGCACGGGGTCGCGCAGGTTGATGTTGCCGGCGGCCATGTCGATCCTGGCGCGCAGCACGCGGGTGCCGTTCGGGAATTCACCCGCCTTCATGCGCCTGAAGAGGTCGAGGTTTTCTTCCACCGTGCGGTCGCGGAAGGGCGAGTTCTTGCCGGGTTCCGTCAGCGTGCCGCGGTTGACGCGGATTTCCTCCTGCGACTGGTCGTCGACATAGGCGTGGCCGGCCTTGATCAGGCCTTCCGCCCAGTCGTACAGGCGCTCGAAATAGTCGGAAGCGTAATAGAGATCGGTTCCCCAGTCATAGCCGAGCCAGTGCACGTCGGCCTGGATGGAATCGATATATTCCTGCTCTTCCTTGGTCGGGTTGGTGTCGTCGAAGCGCAGATGGCACTTGCCGGCGAACTCCTGCGCGATGCCGAAATTAAGGGCAATGGACTTGGCATGGCCGATGTGCAGGTAGCCGTTCGGCTCCGGCGGGAATCGGGTCACGATCCGGCTGTGTTTTTTGGAGGAGAGATCGGCCTGCACGATGTCGCGGATGAAATCGCGCCCCGCCTCTGCCGCTACCGGTTCTGTGGTCATCCTGGGTTCCTGTTAGGGATTGGCGAACCTTCTGCCAAATTCGCCCTTGTGAGCCAAGCCTACTTTGCCAATGGCCAGGCTTTAGTTATGCAATGTTCCTGCTATACACCACCGCCAATTCACCCCTCAGCCCGCCCGGTAAATGACTGATCCCGTCGTCACACGCTTTGCCCCCTCGCCCACCGGCTTCCTCCACATCGGGGGCGCCCGCACCGCGCTGTTCAACTGGCTTTACGCCAGGAAGACCGGCGGCAAGATGCTGCTGCGGATCGAGGATACCGATCGCGAGCGCTCGACCGAGCCTGCGATTGCAGCCATTCTCGACGGCTTGAAGTGGCTCGAGCTCGATTGGGACGGCGAGGTCATCTACCAGTTCAGCCGCGTCGCCCGCCACCGCGAGGCCGCCGAGCAATTGCTGGCCAGCGGCAAGGCTTACCGCTGCTACGCCACCGCGGAGGAACTGACGGCGATGCGCGAGAAGGCGCGCGCCGAGGGCCGCACCCGCCTCTATGACGGACTGTGGCGGGACCGCGATCCGGCAGAGGCGCCTGAAGGCATGAAGCCGACCATCCGCCTCAAGGCCCCGCAGACCGGCGAGACCGTGATCGAGGACCAGGTTCAGGGCCGCGTGGTCTGGCAGAACGAGAACCTCGACGATCTCGTGCTGCTGCGTGGCGACGGCAACCCGACCTACATGCTGGCTGTCGTGGTCGACGACCATGACATGGGTGTCACCCACGTCATCCGCGGCGACGACCATCTGATCAACGCCGCGCGGCAGAAGCAGATCTACGACGCGCTCGGCTGGGACATCCCGAACATGTCCCACATCCCGCTGATCCACGGGCCGGACGGCGCAAAACTGTCGAAGCGTCATGGCGCACTCGGGGTCGAGGCCTACCGCGCCATGGGATATCTACCGGCGGCGCTGCGCAATTACCTGGTCCGGCTCGGCTGGAGCCATGGCGACCAGGAAATCTTCTCGACGCAGGAAATGATCGACGCCTTCGACCTGTCGGCGATCGGGCGCTCCGCGGCGCGGTTCGATTTCGCGAAACTTGAGAACCTCAACGGCCACTACATCCGCCAGGCCGATGACGCTGAACTGGTGTCCCAGTTCGAGGGCGTACTGGATTACGTCCCCGAAGGCGCCGAGCTGAAGGCAAAACTCAACGACACCACCCGCGCGCAATTGTTGCGGGCGATGCCGAGCCTGAAGGAGCGCGCCAAGACGCTGATCGAGCTGATCTCGGGCGCCTACTTCATCTTCGCCGACCGTCCGCTTGAGGTCGAGCCGAAGGCCGCCGCCATGCTGACGCCGGAAACCCGCATCCTGATCGGCCAGCTCCGGACCGCGCTCGAGACCGTCACCGACTGGCGCGCCGAGACCGCGGAAGCCGCCATGCGGAATTTCGCAGAGCAGAACAACCTCAAGCTCGGCGCCGTCGCCCAGCCACTCCGGGTGGCGTTGACCGGACGCACGACTTCGCCGGGAATTTTCGATGTTTTGGCGGTGCTGGGGCGGGAGGAATGCCTCGCCCGCCTGGCCGATCAGGTGGCGAATTAAGCCCCTACCATATGGGGGTCCGCGGCCATCTTGCAGTGCACAGGGCAATAAGCTACGCCTTTGGCGCCGCTTCTAGACAATCCGGCTTCCCTTGCTGCTGCCGCGAAATGGCACAAGGGTCGGCGCGGTTTTTCGTAACGATTTCATCGGGGATTCACGATGGACGCAAAATCCAGCAACAAGACTGCAACGCTCACGGTAGGCAACAAGACCTACGATTTCCCGATCCTCAGCGGCACGGTGGGGCCTGATGTCATCGACATCGCCAAGCTCTACGCCCAGGCCGGGATGTTCACCTACGACCCCGGGTTTACCTCCACCGGAAGCTGCCAGTCGAAGATCACCTATATCGACGGCGACGCCGGCATTCTCGAATACCGCGGCTACCCGATCGAGCAGCTCGCCGAGAAGGGCGACTTCCTCGAGACCTGCTACTTGCTGCTTTACGGGGAGCTTCCGACGCCGGCCCAGAAGCAGGATTTCGACAGCCGCGTGATCCATCACACCATGGTTCACGAGCAGATGGCCCGCTTCTTCCAGGGTTTCCGCCGCGACGCCCATCCGATGGCGATCATGGTTGCCGCCGTCGGCGCGCTGGCCGCGTTCTATCACGATAGCACCGACATCAACGATCCGAAGCAGCGCATGATCGCGTCGATGCGGATGATCGCGAAGGTGCCGACGCTGGCCGCGATGGCCTTCAAATACACCATCGGCCAGCCCTTCATGTACCCGAAGAACTCGCTCTCCTTTGCCGAGAACTTCCTGCACATGTGCTTCGCGGTGCCGTGCGAGGAATACAAGATCAATCCGGTGCTGGCTGACGCGCTCGACAAGATCTTCATTCTGCACGCCGACCACGAGCAGAATGCCTCGACCTCGACGGTGCGTATCGCCGGCTCCTCCGGCGCCAACCCGTTCGCCTGCATCGCCGCCGGCATCGCCTGCCTGTGGGGTCCGGCGCATGGCGGCGCCAATGAAGCCGCGCTCGCGATGCTCGCCGAGATCGGTTCGGTCGACAACATCCCGGAATTCATCGCCAAGGTGAAGGACAAGAACAGCGAAGTCCGCCTGATGGGCTTCGGCCACCGCGTCTACAAGAACTACGATCCGCGCGCCAAGATCATGCAGAAGATGTGTCACGCCGTGCTGGCCGAGACCGGCCATGGCGACGATCCGATGCTGAAGGTCGCGCTGGAATTGGAAAAGATCGCGCTCTCCGACCAGTACTTCATCGACCGCAAGCTCTATCCGAACGTCGACTTCTATTCGGGCATCACGCTGAAGGCGATGGGCTTCCCGACCTCGATGTTCACCGTGCTGTTCGCGGTCGCCCGCACCGTCGGCTGGATCAGCCAGTGGAGCGAGATGATCGAGGACCCGCAGCAGAAGATCGGCCGTCCGCGCCAGCTCTACACCGGCGTCGCCCGCCGCGATTACGTCGATATCGCGAAGCGGAAGTAAGCGCTGGTCGCACGACAATTCGGAAAAGCCGGATGCGCTCGTCGCGTCCGGCTTTTTCTTGTAGGGTGGGCAAAGCGAAGCGTGCCCACCATGGCGGACCACTTGAGGAGAGATGGTGGGCACGCTTCGCTTTGCCCACCCTACAAAACTACCGAAACCTACCCCCGCCGCGCCTGCCACATCGTCGCCAGCACGATATCGGCGGCGCGGGCGCTGGGTGGCTGGTGGCCGGTCGACATGATCCCGTCGATCTTGGCGAAGGCCTCGAGTTGCTTTCGTCGTGACTCAGAATCGCTCAACACCTCGCGCAGCGCGGCTGCGAGTTTTTCCGGGGTGCAGTCTTCCTGCAGAAATTCGGGAATGACGTTCTCGCCGATCACGAGATTGGCCAGGATCACCGAGTTCACCTTGATGGCGCGGCGCAGGATCCAGGCCTCCATTGTGCCGGTCCGGTAGGCCGTCACCATCGGCACCCCGGCCAGTGCCAGCTCCAGCGTCACCGTGCCGGATTTGGCCAGCGCCGCATGCGCGATCCGGAACTTGGCCCGCTTCTCCTGCTCGCCGATCACGACCTGGGGCTGCACCGGCCAGCCCTTCACCGCGTCCACGACCGCCTCCTGCAGATGCGGCATGGTCGGCAGCACCAGTTCGAACGTCACGCCCTGCTCCTGCAGCCGAGCGACCGCCTGACCAAACACTGCCATGTGGTGGCGGATTTCGCTGCGCCGGCTTCCCGGCAGCACCAGCAGAACCGGCGGCGATTCCGTCCGCCGCGCGGCTTCATCCACGTTCGGGCGCAGCTGAGTCAGCTGCTCGGTCAGGGGATGGCCGACATAGCTGCAGGGCGGCCCGTGCAGCCTGCGATAGGCCTCGGGTTCGAACGGCAGCAGCGCCAGCACGTGATCGACATATTTCACCATCGCGCGCGCCCGCCCGGGCCGCCATGCCCAGACCGAGGGCGACACATAGTCGACGATCGGAATCCCGGGGTCCTTGGCGCGAACGCGTTTGGCGACGCGATGGGTGAAGTCCGGACTGTCGATGATGACGAGAATATCCGGCGCCGCCTCCGTCACCGCGATGGCCGTTTCCTTGATCAGGCCCAGGATCTTCGGCAGGTCCTTGACGACGGCGGCAAGCCCGATGATCGACAGCTCTTCGATCGGAAACAGCGACTCCAGGCCTTCGCGCGCCATCGCACGGCCGCCGACGCCTTCGAACTGCACCCCGTCGCCAAGGCGCTGGCGCAGCACTTTCATCAAATTGGCGCCGAGGCGATCGCCGGACTCTTCCGTCGCGATCAGAAATATCCTCCGCTCCATCCCGGCGGTGGTGCGAGACGGCGTCACGCTGATAAGCCCTGGATGAACAGGCCGGCGCTATCAGCGGCCTCGATCAAGGCTTGCGAGTCCGCGGCAATCGTATGGCCGGCGATCACGGCGATGCCGGCGAGCCCGGCCTTGGCTGCGCCCTCGATGGTCTTGGCGCCCACGGCCGGCAGGTCGAAGCGCAAATCCTGGCCGCTCTTGGGCGCCTTCACCAGCACGCCGCGGCCGGATTTGGCGCGAATGCGCCCGGCCTCACGCAGCCGCGCCACGCGAACCAACAGCCCGTCAGTGCCCTCGATGTCCTCGACCGCCACCACGTGCCCGTCGATCACGACCACGGCCTGGCCGATGTCGAAGGGCCCGAGCGCGCCGAGCACCTCCCGCCCCTTGGCGATGTCAGCGGCGGCAACGGCATCGGGCGCGGCGCGGGCGATGTTTCCCTCCGGCATCAGAATATCGGGGGCGACATCCCGGATACCGACCATCCGAAAACCGTCCTGTTCGAGGATGCGGCCGATCCCCGACAGAAGATGATCGTCGCCGCCGCGAAACGCCGCCCAGACGCGGCCGAGCACGCGGATCGTTCCCCAGTCCAGCCGGATTTCCGACAGCGCCGGGCGCAGCAGCGTGCCGATGAAGATCAGGTCGCGGCAGCCCTCGCTGCGGAACAGTTTTGTGGCGCGGCCGAGTTGCCCGACCGAGATCCAGTGATGGCGGAAGCGCTCGACGCGCGCCGGATCGCAGGCGCCGCGCAGCGCGAACAGCACCGGCGCGATCCCGCGCCGGCTAAGCGAATCCGCCACCGCGAACGGCATGGCGCCGCCGCCTGCGATGACGCCGACCGGTGATGAAATGTCAGAAGCCGCGGAAATCATGGCTGCGGCGATCCCGTCATCAATGCTTGTTGCCGCTATCGGCCGGAAGACAGAGCGCGCGATGCTTGCCTTGCGCGATGAAGGCGAGGATTTCGGCGATCGCCGGATCCTCTGCAGCGAGCGGCTGCACTGAATTCAGCCGCTCGGCAAAGATGCCGGGGCCGTGAAACAGGCTTTGATAGAACGCGCGCACTTTCGCCAGCCGCTCCTTGGTGAACTTGCGGCGCTTCATGCCGATGATGTTCAACCCTTCGAGAGCAGCATACTGACCGTTGGCGAGGCCGAATGGAATGATATCTCCGCGCACGCCGCAGACGCCGCCGACCATCACCTGCGGCCCGATCCGGGTTAGCTGGTGCACGGCGGAGAGCCCGCCGATATAGACGAAATCGCCGATCTCGCAGTGACCGCCCAGCGTCGCCGAGGTCGCAAAGATCACGTTATTGCCGACCATGCAGTCGTGACCGACGTGGCTGTTGTTCATGAAGTAGCCGCCATCACCGACACGAGTCAGCCCGCCGCCTTTCACGGTGCCGACATTCATGGTCACGCCTTCGCGAATGGTGCAGCCGGAGCCGATTTCGAGCCGCGTCGGCTCGCCGCGATAGCTCAGGTCTTGCGGCGCCCCTCCGAGCACCGCGAAAGGCGAGATCGTGCAATCAGCGCCGATGGACGTATGACCCATCACATGCACATGCGCAATCAGATTGCAGCTTTCGCCTATCACGACGTTCCGGCCGATAATGCAATAGGGACCGATTGTCGTCCCCTCGCCGATCACAGCGCCATCCTCAACCCGCGCGGTTGGATCGATCGTACCCATCAAGCAGCCCAGCCCATCCGTTACGCGCGAATATCGCGCGTTTTCCGGTGGTTAGCGCGGCATCCGAATACTGTCCAGTGACGTATCTTTACGTCATGTTGCGGCACGCTGGCATCAAGAATGTCATCAGGTCATGCTACCAGGCAGGAAGCAGCGAATCGAAATCCCGTAGGCTCCCTTGATCGGCCAGACCATGGTCCGGCCGGCGCGGTTTGGCTCGGTGATGACGGCATCGTCGGGGACGTCGATCCATTGGCCCTCAAGCCGCACCCGGTAGTGACCATCCCTGGATTCCCAATCGACATCGGCGACGGCCGAGCCATCAGCATCGGAGCAACATGGCCCCTTTCCGCTTCTGAGGCTGTCGAACCAGGACTTTAGCGGGGAGTTGGCGTAGCGGCCATCATCGCGGGCCGTTGCAACCCCGACAAGAACAGCGGTTGAGGCCATCAGCGCTACGGCAGTTCTGAGAGATTTCATGCGGCCCGTCTCGGCAACCACAATACCCACCGACCTACAAACCTGTCGGGAGGCTGAAGTTCCCTCGCGTTCAGCAGATATTATGTGCATCGATCGGAGATCACACGGCCGCCTCCCGCGCAGGCACCGGTCCAGGCGAGACCGAAATCTAGCTACCGGCCTGCGCAATCCATTCGCCAGGCTGCACCCGCGTAACCAGGACAGCCGGCCCCGAGTTGCTGATCTTGTAGACGAGCGCCTCGCCTTCGCGGATATCCGCAAATTCCTTGCCGAAGGCGTCGGTGACGTTGGTCTTGTGTGTCACCGCCAGATTATTGGCGCCGGCTTTCGGAGGCGCGTTGACGAGATCGCGCACGGCGCGTCCAGCCTTGGCGTTCTTGCCGTCGGGGTTCGCCATTCCAGACGCGCTGCCGGCGCTGCTGTCGGTCAACTCATCCACGGGCGACACATCCTTGCCGCCGATGAGTTTGCCGGTTTCAACCGCCCGATTCAGCCGGCTTGTGTAGACTTCGCCGATCGGCACGCCCAATTTCTTCAGCGCTGCCCCAAGCTCGCGCGCCAGCTCGCGGCCCTTTTCGCTCAGTTGCCGCTGCGCACTCATGTCGTCGAATTTGAAGGGGTAGATGTCCTTCTGGCTATCGTCGGTAGCGCCGTGCCGAAAAACGATGACATAGCCACCACCCTTGAGGGACGATACGAGGCCGCCCAGATCTGCCGCGTAACTTTGCGGCGACATCAGCAGAAAAATGACCAAACACGAAATAATAGACG
This sequence comes from Bradyrhizobium algeriense, assembly GCF_036924595.1. Classification (NCBI taxonomy): domain Bacteria; kingdom Pseudomonadati; phylum Pseudomonadota; class Alphaproteobacteria; order Hyphomicrobiales; family Nitrobacteraceae; genus Bradyrhizobium; species Bradyrhizobium algeriense. Next base: position 3,412,730 of record NZ_JAZHRV010000001.1, read on the forward strand.
CAAGCTTGCTCAAGGAACGCCTCCGTTAAAAATGAAGCGTGGTCCCAAACCCGAATTATTCGGAAAATGTCGTCAAGCGACCTCGGCGGGGTCCCACTACCAACGATTGAATAAAGATAGCAGGAAGACGTCCGTTGTGTGACGGATGAATTCAATCCGTCAGCATTGCGCCGACGTCGGCCTCCGCGACCACGCTGCCATTCACCTTGGCGTCGCCGTGAAACCACCACATCGCCTTGCGGCGGCCGATCGAGCGCATGTGGTACTCGATGGTGTCGCCGGGCATCACCGGCTTGCGGAATTTGCACTTGTCGATGGTGAGGAAATAAACCGCGCGCGGCTTCTCGGTGCCCTCGACCGACTTGATGCCGATGACGCCGGCGGTCTGCGCCATGGCCTCGATCATCATCACGCCGGGATAGACCGGACGATCGGGAAAGTGGCCGAGGAACGGCGGCTCGTTGAAGGTGACGTTCTTGATGCCGATACCGCTGTAATCGGTCCGGATCTTGATCACCCGGTCGATCAGCAGCATCGGATAACGATGCGGGAGCGTCTTGAGGATCTCGTTGATATCCACGAGTTCGAATCTGACCGCTGCCTCCTCCATCACTCCTGCCCCTCGCCTTTCGGACCGGCCGTGCCGCCCTGCGCCAGTCGCTCCACCGCAACAATCTCCCTGAACCACTGCTTGGTCGGTTTGGCAAAATGGCCGCCCCAGCGACCATTGGGCGGAATGTCGTCCTTGACCGCACTCATGGCCGTTACCTGGGCGCCGTCGCCGATCTTGAGGTGGTTGTTGATGCCCACCTTCGCACCCAGCGCGACGTTGTCACCGATCGTCAGGCTGCCTGCGAGCCCGATCTGGGCCGCGAGCAGGCAGTGCCTGCCGATGGTTACATTGTGGCCGATCTGGACCTGATTGTCGATTTTGGTGCCCTCGCCGATCACCGTATCCCGCAGGCTGCCGCGGTCGATGGTGGTGCCGGCGCCGACCTCGACATCGTTCTGGATCAGGACCCGGCCGGTCTGCGGCACCTTGATGTGCCCCTCGGGGCCGAAGAAGATGAAGCCATAGCCGTCCTGACCGATGCTGCAGGCGGGATGAATCAGGACGTTGTTGCCGATCAGGGCGAACTGGATCGCGGTGCGAGCGCCGACATTGCAGTCGCGGCCGATCTTGACGTCGGCGCCGATCACCGCGCCCGCGCCGATCACGGTGCCGGCGCCGATCTCGACCCTGGGGCCGATCACCGCGAGCGGATCGACGATGACGCCATCCTCCAGATGGGCCGACGGGTCGATGATCGCCGATGGCGCGATGCCGTCATTGTCGAACCAGGATTGCGGACGAAGCGCGTCCGCATGCCACTCGCGCGCCAGCTTCACGAAGGCGCGGAACGGCTGGCTGGCCCGCAATACCGCCACATGGGCGGGCACCTGGGCCTCGAAACGCGGGCTGACGAGAACGGCCCCAGCCTTGGTCACCTTGAGCTGATCGGCGTATTTGAGGTTGTCGAAGAACGCCAGATGCATGGGGCCGGCTTCGTCGAGCGAAGCGAGGCCCCTGATCACATGACCGCCCCGTGTGGGGTCGACCAATACCGCTCCCGTCAACGCGGCCAGCTCGGTCAGCGTCGAGGAAGGGGGTTGCTTGAAAAATATCGGCTGCGCCATTCCACCCGTCGCAGTCCGGCCGGCCTTCACACCGGAGCGCCGGCTCCGAAAAACGGAGCCGAACCCTCCTCTTGTTCCCTGGCATTCTCGTCACGCGGACCCGAGCCGGATCGATCGGGTCCGTTCGCTTCAAGATACCTTAGAACGATGTGCCGCCGCCAAACTTGAATTCTTGCACGCGGTCGAACTGACCCTTGGTAAGCGGAACCGCATAGTCGAAGCGCAGCGGACCGAACGGCGAGGCCCAGATCAAGCCGACACCGACCGAGGTGCGGACCACATTGCCGTTGTCGTACTGCAATCCCAAACACGTTCCGGGATTGGCATTGGTCGTCGCCGTCGCCTGCGTCGGCGGCACGCAACCAGGCACATTGACTTCGCCCGTCTGCGCCCAGGACGTCGGCCCCTTGTAGTCGAACAGTCCGCCGGCGTCGGCATAGACCGAGCCCTTGAGCCCGACTTCCTTCGGCAGGAACCAGAACGGCATCTGCAGTTCGAACGAAGCGCCCCAGTACTTGGTGCCGCCGAGTGCGTCACGCGTGCCGAACGGATTGAGATCGCGCGGACCGATGCCGTTAGGCGCAAAACCGCGAACCAGGTTCGGTCCCATCTGGAAATGATCCAGCATGCGCAGCTCGCTGCCGCCGAACTGGTTCAGCATGCCGCCCTGGAGATGGATCAGTCCGACGATATCGGCGACCAGCGGGCTGTAGTACTTCGCGTCGATCGCCGACTTGATGTACTTCACGTCGCCGCCGACACCGGCGAAGTCCTGCTTCCAGTCGACCAGCAAGCCGTCGGTCGGGTTCTTGTTGTTATCCAGCGTGTTGTAGTTCAGCGAGTAGCCGACCGACGAGGTCAGCGCCTTGCCGCTCTGCAGTTCCCTGCGGATCGGCAGCGAGGCTTCGCCGTCGAAGTAGCAGCCGAGACCGTTTGTGGATGTCAGGTCAATCCCGTTCGCGTTCGCGAAGGCGGGGCTTGGATTGAACGCGAGCAGCGAGTTCGCTGGATTGTTGTTGCAGTTCGCAAGGTTGTTCGGCAGCGAGATTTCCTGCTGATAGATCGAGTAGCGCAACTGCAGCGCAAGATCTTCCCGCAGGGTGAAGCCGAGCCGAGGGCTGAAGCCCGCCGTCTTGGTGCCGTAGGAGATGTAGCTGTTGGCCAATTGCTCGCGATAAAACAAATCGAGGCCGAGGGCGACGCGGTAGTCCAGCAGATAAGGTTCGACGAACGACAGCGAACCGCCGCGCGCGTACTGGCCGTAGGTCACGGCCGCCTTCGCATACAGGCCACGGCCGAGGAAGTTGCGCTCGGAGATGCTGACTTCGGCCAATGCACCGTCCGTGGTCGAATAGCCGCCCGACACCGAGAAGTCGCCGGTCGACTTCTCCTCGAGATCGACGATCAGGATCACGCGATCGGTCGACGAGCCCGGCTCGGTCAGGATCTTCACGCTCTTGAAGAAGTCGAGGTTCTTCAGCCGGCGCTCGGCACGATCGACCAGCGCGCGGTTGTAGGCATCGCCTTCGGACAGGTCGAACTCGCGGCGAATCACGTAGTCGCGGGTGCGGGTGTTGCCGCGGACGTTGATGCGCTCGATATAGGTTCGCGGGCCCTCATCGACGGCGAACACGATCGAAACGGTGTGCGCTTCGAAATTGCGATCGCCGCGCGGGCGCACCACAGCGAAGGCATAACCGCGCCGCGAGGCCTCGATCTGCATTTCCTCGACGGACTTCTCAAGCGCCTCGGCATTGTAGACTGAGCCGACGTTGACGCGCGAGAAGCTGCGCATCGAGGCGGCATCGAGGGTCGCGATGGAGGTCTGGAAGTCGACGGAGGCAACGCGATATTGCTGCCCCTCATCGATCTTGAAGGTGACGAGGAAGCCCTTCTTCTCGGGGTCATACTCGGTCAGTGCGGCGACCACCTGCACGTCGGCATAACCGTTCTTGAGGTAGAAGCGGCGAATCAGATCGCGGTCGGCCTCGACCCGGTCGGGATCGTAGACGTCGGCGCCGCCGAGGAAGCTCAAGAGGTTGGATTCGCGCGTCTTGATGACGTCCTTCAGGCGATAGGCCGAATAGGCGACGTTGCCGACGAACTCGATCGACTTGATGCCTGTCTTGGTGCCTTCGGTGACCGTGAAGATCAGATCGACGCGGTTGTTCGGCTGCTCGATGATTTCAGGGGTGACGCGCACGTCATAGCGGCCGGAGCGCCGGTAGATTTCGGTGATGCGCTGGGCGTCCGACTGAACCATCGGACGCGAGAACGTGCCGCGCGGCTTGGACTGGATTTCAGCCGAAAGCTGCTCGTCCTTGACCTTCTTGTTACCTTCGAAGGCGATGCGCCCGATCACGGCGTTTTCGACCACGGTCACGACCAGCCGGCCGCCCACCTGGTTGATTCGCACGTCCTGGAACAGGCCGGTCTCGATCAGGGCCTTGAGGCCGTCGTCGATCTGGGCCTGCCCGAGCCGGCCGCCGGGGCCTGGCTTGAAATAGGAACGGATGGTCTCGACCTCGACACGCCGGTTCCCCTCAACGGAGATCGACGCCACGGTCTGGGCCGAAGCCGGCGCAGACACCAGCGCGCTCCCCATCGGCGCGGCCACCATGATCAGAGCGCCCAGCAGAGCCCCCCGCACTCGCATTCCCAACATCATGCGCAACGCGCCCTCGTCATTGCACTGCCGGCTCGTACCCCTACGAACCGGCAGAATCCCAAAGTTGCATTGCTTGTAGCCAATTTCGACAGGGGGGCAAACCAGACATCGCGGTGCGATTCCATTTTCATTCCAAGACGTTGCCAATGGGCAACGTCACAAAAAAGCCGCTTCTACGATCTCCCGAACAGCCCCTTCAGCCACGGCACCTGATGGAAGTCGTTATAGAAGGCAAACACCATCAACATCAGCACTAACACCAGCCCGACTCGGAACCCGTATTCCTGGGACTTTTCCGACAAAGGACGCCCCCGCAGCACCTCGGCCGTGTAGAACAAAAGGTGGCCGCCATCGAGCAGGGGCACCGGGAACAGATTCAGCAGTCCGATCGAAATGGACAGCACCGCTGCCAGATGAAGCAAGGGAATCAGTCCCAGCGTGGCCACCTGACCCGAAATCTGCGCAATCCGAATCGGCCCGCCGATCTGGTCCGCGCTCGCCCGCCCGGTGAAGATGTTGCCGATATAGGAGAGCGTCTGGTCGATGACGAACCAGGTTTCCTTGATTCCCAGCCAAAGCGCGCTGGCCGGATCGACTTTCTCGGTGGTCACTTCGCCCGGCGACGTTGCGCGGGTGATGCCGAGAATCCCGAGGCGCTGCGTGTTCCCGAAGGGATCCTTCACTTCGCGCAGTTCCGGCGTGCCCTTCAATTGCAGCGTGGAATCACCACGCTTGACGGTGAAGGTCAGGGTGTCGCCGGCGCGAACGCTGACGGAGCGCTGCATGTCGGAGAAGCTGCCGATCTTCTTGCCGTCGATCGCAGTGACGACGTCGCCGACCTGAAAGCCCGCCCGCTCGGCGGCGCTGCTGGCTTCGATCTTGTCGACGCGCGCCGTCGTGCTCGGCTTGCCGAAGAAAGTGAAGAGACAGGTGAAGATGACGATCGCCAGAATGAAATTCGCGATCGGACCGGCGGCAACGATAGCGGCGCGCGCGCCGACTTTCTTGTGATGGAAACTGCCCGCCCGCTCCTCCTCGGTCATGCCGGCGAGCGATTCGGCCGAGGCCGGCGTCGAAGCTTCCGATTCGTCGCCGAAGAACTTCACATAGCCGCCGAGCGGGATCGCGGAGATCTTCCAGCGCGTGCCATGGCGATCGTTGAAGCCGGCGAGTTCCGGCCCGAAGCCGAGCGAGAACGTCAGCACCTTCACGCCCGCCCATCGGGCGACCAGGAAGTGGCCGAGTTCATGGAAGAAGACGACGATGGTCAGGACGAACAGGAAGGGAATGATGTAGCCGACGAGTCCATGGCCCAACGTATTGAAACTACTTAGAAAAAACTCTGACATCAGGTTCCCCTCGACAAGAGCCAAAAGCTCCGTCCCCAACCCTCTAGGATGCCTTTAAGGCAATTTGAGGCAATAGGGAGGCGGCTCTATTTCGCGCGTTATGGTCAATGGCAATCGCGTCGTCGGCCGAGCTCAAAGGCGCAAGGTTCCCGGCGCGAATCCAGTCGTTCATGGTGGCTTCGACAAGACGCGCAATCGACCCGAACTTGATCTTTCCGGCAATGAACGCCGCCACCGCCACCTCATTGGCAGCGTTGAATACCGTGGTCGCACCACGTCCAGTACGTAACGCCTCGTAGGCCAGACGCAAGCCCGGGAACCGCTCGAAATCCGGCGCCTCGAAGGTCAGCTGTCCGATTTTTGCGAGATCGAGCCTCGCCGACGGGCCAACGATTCGTTCGGGCCATCCGAGGCAGTGCGCAATCGGAATGCGCATGTCGGGCGCGCCGAGCTGTGCAACCACGGAGCGATCGGAGAATTCGACCATGCCGTGGATGATCGACTGCGGATGGACGAGAACGTCGATTTCGTCGGCGCTCAGCGCGAAGAGATAGGAGGCTTCGATGACTTCGAGGCCCTTGTTCATCATCGACGCCGAATCGATGGTGATCTTCTGGCCCATGCTCCAGTTCGGATGCTTCAGAGCCTGCTCCAGCGTCGCCTGCTCGATGTCGGCCGGCGCCCAGGTGCGGAACGGCCCGCCCGAGGCGGTGATGATCACACGCACCAGTTCCTCGCGATTGCCGGAAGAGAGTGCCTGAAACAGCGCGTTGTGCTCAGAATCCGCCGGCAGGATGCAGGCGCCGGCTTTCGCCGCGCGCTGCATGAAGAAATCGCCGGCACAAACCAGGCATTCCTTGTTGGCGAGCGCCACGGCCGCGCCACGGTCGACCGCGGCCAATGCCGGCTTCAATCCGGCTGCACCGCTCACCGCCGCCATCACCCAGTCGGCGGGACGCGCCGCGGCCTCGATGATGGCGCTTTCGCCGGCGCCGCATTCGATGCCTGTGCCGGCCAACGCATCCTTCAGTTCACCAAGGCGCGCGGGGTCGGCGATCGCTGCGAATCGCGCGCCGAATTCCTTGGCAAGTTTGGCCAACGCTTCGACATTGGAATTCGCGGTCAGCGCCTCGACAGAATAGCGGTCGCGCGCCCCGCGCAGCAAATCCATGGTGCTGTCGCCGATGGAACCGGTGGCGCCCAGCACGGTGACCGTGCGGGCGGCTGCCGCCACGGCCTTGTTGTTACGCAATGGAACTGCGCTCATCGTTTCACCAAACCATAAGACCGCGGCCGACGCCATCGGCGCCGCCCCGCAGAAGACCGAAAAGAGCCGCCACGACAACGGCTGCGACAAATCCATCCAGGCGATCCATTAGCCCGCCGTGGCCGGGAATAATGTGACTTGAGTCCTTTACGCCAAAACGGCGCTTCACGGCGGATTCGAAGAGGTCGCCGAGCTGTGAGACGACCGAAAGAGCCCCGGAAAGCAGCAATAACGGCCCTACTTTGCCTAGATCGAACGCGGCAAACCCGGCCGCCACGGCTAGGCTGGCGGCAAATCCGCCGGCGGCGCCCGCCCAGGTCTTCTTAGGGCTGACGCGCGGCCAAAGTTTTGGGCCGCCAATGCCTCGGCCCGCGAAATAGCCGCCGCTATCGGTCACCCAAACGATCAACAGCACGAACATCAGCGCGGCGAATCCCTTGACGGGATCGAGACGCACCAGCACCGAGGCGATCTCGGCCGCGGCCGCATACAGAAATCCCGCCGCGGCCCAGCTTCGCCGCTCCGGCGCAATCGACACCACCGCAACAAGGCCGACACCGAGCACGATCAGCGCGGCATCGAGCCGGCCAATCGCAAAGCAAAGCCCGGCGATAGCAAGCGCGGCCACACCCGGCACCGTCACGCGGGTAGCACCGGCGAGACCCACGATCGCGAGCCATTCCACGAACAGGCCGATGGCAGCCAGCGTCACCAGCGCGGTCCAGAGCCAGCCGCCCGCATAGGCGATCGCGACCGCAAGCGGGATCAGCACGGCGGCTACGGCGATGCGCATGACGAGATTGCGCGATTCGGGTTGGCTCGCTGCCGCCGGCGCGGCCTCGGGCTCGGTCACGATCCGGTTTTCGCGGCCAGACCGCCGAAACGGCGTTCCCGTCTGGCGTATTCGGCAATGGCGCTTTCGAGCGCGGCCTTGTCGAAATCCGGCCAGTGGATCGGCACGAACACAAGTTCGCTATAGGCCGCCTGCCACATCAGGAAGTTCGACAGCCGCTGCTCGCCGCTGGTGCGGATGATCAGGTCGGGATCGGGAAGATCAGGCGCATCGAGATAGCGGCCGAGCGCATCGGCGTCGATCGACGCCGGATCGCGCTTGCCCTCCGCCACTTCGCGCGCCAGCCGCTGCGCAGCGCCGGCGATTTCCTGGCGCGATCCGTAATTGAAGGCGACGACGAGATTGAGCTTGGTGTTGGCCCGGGTCAGTTCCTCGGCTTCATTCAAGAGCGTGCAGATATCGGGCTCCAGCCCTTCCCGCTCCCCGATCACACGCACGCGCACGCCGTCGCGATGCAGCGTCGCCAGATCGTTGCGGATGAAGCGGCGGAGCAGCCCGAACAGATCGCCGATTTCGGTCGCCGGCCGCGACCAGTTCTCGGAGCTGAACGAAAAGATCGTCAGGTAAAGCACGCCGAGTTCATGGGCGGCGCGAACGACGCGACGCAGCGCATCGACGCCACGGCGATGGCCTTCGGCGCGCGGCAAGCCGCGCGCTGCCGCCCAGCGCCCGTTTCCGTCCATGATGATCGCCACATGCAACGGGACGGATCGATCCGGTCCTTCCGTGGCGGGGGCGGCGGCGTTCGGCATTATCTGAATTCCAGGACCAATCTCGACTCTTGTACGTTGCCGTCAAACGGTGAGGATTTCCTTTTCCTTCGCCGCAAGCAACTGATCGATTTCCGCAATCGTTCCATCGGTCGCCTTTTGCACTTCGTGGGCGAGCCGCTCCTGATCGTCTTCGGAAATCTCGTGATTCTTCTCGAGCTTCTTGACGATATCCAGCCCGTCACGACGAACATGACGGACCGCAACCTTGGCGGCTTCGGCGTATTTATGCGCGACTTTCACCAGTTCCTTGCGCCGCTCCTCGTTGAGCTCGGGGATCCGCAAGCGCAGCACCTGCCCTTCGGTCGCGGGCGAGAGGCCGAGGTTGGAATCGACGATCGCCTTTTCCACCGCCTTCACCATCGACTTGTCCCATACCTGCACGGAGAGCAGGCGCGGCTCGGGCACGCTGACGGTCGCAAGCTGGTTGAGGGGCATGTGCGAGCCGTAAGCCTCAACCTGCACCGGCTCCAGCATGGACGCCGCCGCGCGGCCGGTCCGCAAGCCGCCCAGCTCGTGCTTGAGCGAGTGGGTGGCGCCTTGCATGCGGCGCTTCAATTCGTTGATGTCAAAACCGGGCGTGGGCATAACACTCTCCCCTCCTTAGGAACCAGCCGCCGGCGCCTTAAAGCCCGCGGTTCGAAGCAGCACCGGCGTATCAGCCAGCAACCACCGTGCCGTGGCCGGTGCCGCGCAGGATCGCGCCGATCGAACCCGGCTCGGCGATCGAGAATACGATGATAGGCAGTGACGTCTCGCGGGCAAGCGCGAATGCGGTCGCATCCATCACCTTGTAGTCGCCGGCAATCGCCTGCGAATGCGTCAGGCGATCGAACCGCTTGGCCGACGGGTCCTTTTTGGGATCGGCGCTGTAGACGCCGTCGACATTGGTGGCCTTGAGCACGGCTTGGGCCCCGATCTCGGCCGCCCGCAACACCGCTGTGGTGTCGGTGGTGAAGAACGGATTGCCGGTTCCACCGCCGAGCAGGACGATTCGGCCCTCGGAAAGGTATTTGTGCGCTGCACTGCGGGTGAACAGCTCGGAAATCTCGGGCATCACGAACGCCGACAGCGTCCGCGCCGGCGTCCCCTTGCGCTCGATCGCCGCCTCCAGCGCCAGGCAGTTCATCACGGTGGCGAGCATGCCCATGGTGTCGCCGGTCGGGCGCGACACGCCGCGCGAGGAGACTTCCACGCCGCGGACGATGTTGCCGCCGCCGATCACGACGGCCACCTCGACGCCAAGCTTCTGGGCCGCGATCAGATCGTCGGCAATGCGGTCAACGGTAGGCTGGTCGATACCGAAGAAGTGGCTGCCGGCGAGATATTCGCCCGAGAGCTTGATCACGACGCGACGATAGACCGGCTCAGCCATTGCTTATCGCTTCCTTGTCCCGCGCAGGTGACTTCCGGCGCGCTGGCGCCGGGAGGTTTTGACCGCAGCGGTTACTTCTTGCCGCTGGCCGCCGCGACCTCGGCTGCGAAATCGGATTCCTGCTTTTCGATTCCCTCACCGAGAGCATAGCGCACAAATCCGGCAATCTTCACCGGCGCGCCGATTTTGCCTTCGGCTTCCTTCACCGCCTGGGCGACCGACTTGCCCTTTTCGTCATGGATGAACGCCTGCTCCAGCAGGCAGACTTCCTTGTAATAGGTCTTCAGGCCGGACTCGACGATCTTCTCGATCACGTTCTCCGGCTTGCCCTGCTGGCGGTACTTGTCGGCCAGTACGTCCTTTTCCCGCGTCACGATCGCGGGATCGAGGCCGGACGGATCCAGCGCCTGCGGATTGGTCGCGGCGACGTGCATGGCCAGCTGACGGCCGAGATGGGTGAGCTCATCGGTCTTGCCGGTGGATTCCAGCGCGACCAGCACGCCCATCTTGCCGGCGCCATCGATCACGGCGCCATGGACATAGCTCGACACCACGCCCTTGCCGACTTCGAGCGAAGTCGCGCGGCGCAGCGACATGTTCTCGCCGATGGTCGCGATCGCGTCCGAAATCGCGGTCTCGACGGTGACATCGCCAACCTTGGCCGCCTTGATCGTCTCGACGTCGGCGCCGTTGTGCAGCGCGACCTGCGCGATCATCTTGACGAGGCCCTGGAACTGCTCGTTGCGGGCAACGAAATCGGTCTCGGAGTTGACCTCGACCACGACGCCCTTGACGCCCGAGGTCACCGCGCCGATCAGACCTTCCGCCGCGACGCGGCCGGCCTTCTTGGCAGCCTTCGACAGGCCCTTCTTGCGCAGCCAATCCTGCGCGGCCGTCATGTCGCCCGCGGTTTCGGTGAGCGCTGCCTTGCAGTCCATCATGCCTGCGCCGGTCGACTCGCGCAGTTCCTTGACCATCGCCGCAGTGATCGTTGCCATCGTCGAATATCCTTCTTGCCTGTTGGCCGCGGGCGCGGCGCACGCTTTGCGCCGTGCCGCCGTCAGCTACAGGGAATGTCGTAATCTGGGGAGCAGAACCGGTGGCCGGAAGACCCGGCCACGCGGCGTACCGATTATTCCGCTTCCGCAGTCAGCGTCTTGGCCTGGGCAACCCAGGCATCGGCGCGGCTCGGAAGACCAACCTCTTCGCCGATCTTGTGCGCGGTATCGTGGTCGAGCTCGGCGAGCTGCCAGTAGTGGAAGATGCCGAGGTCGTTGAGCTTCTTCTCGATCGCACCCGACACGCCGGTGAGTTTCTTGAGGTTGTCGGCGGTGCCGCGCGGACCGGCCAGACCCTGGAAGCCGGCCGGCTGGGGAGCGGCCGGAATTTCCTCGCGGGCCGGCTGAGCGGAGGCGCCGATGTCGATGCCGTGGTCGCCCTGGGCGCGCGAGATGCCGTCGATGGCGGCGCGGGCCACCAGGTCGCAATACAGCGAGATGGCGCGGCCGGCGTCGTCATTGCCCGGCACCACGAAGGTGATGCCCTTGGGGTCGGAGTTGGTATCGACGATCGCGGCAACGGGAATGTTGAGCCGCTGCGCTTCCTGGATCGCGATGTCTTCCTTGTTGGTGTCGATCACGAAGATCATGTCGGGAAGACCGCCCATGTCCTTGATGCCGCCAAGCGAACGGTCGAGCTTGTCGCGCTCGCGCTGCAGCGTCAGTCGCTCCTTCTTGGTGTAGGAGGAGGCCTCGCCGGACGAGAGCACTTCATCGAGGTGACGCAGGCGCTTGATCGAACCCGAGATCGTCTTCCAGTTGGTCAGCGTGCCGCCGAGCCAGCGCGAGTTGACGAAATACTGCGCCGAGCGCTTGGCCGCTTCGGCAACACCGTCCTGGGCCTGGCGCTTGGTGCCGACGAACAGGATGCGGCCGCCCTTGGCGACGGTGTCAGATACCGCCTTCAGCGCGGTGTGCAGCAACGGCACGGTCTGGGCGAGATCGATGATGTGGATGTTGTTGCGGGCGCCGAAAATGAACTCCGCCATTTTCGGATTCCAGCGGTGCGATTGGTGACCAAAGTGCACGCCAGCTTCAAGCAGCTGACGCATAGAAAAATCGGGTAGCGACATAGTGATGATTCTCCGGTTGGTTCCTCCGGAAACGTGTGAGCAAACGAGCCTTATGGCCCGGCTGCCACCGGACGGCCTTTTGAGCCATGTTTCCGTGTGAGATGGCGCGGTGTATAGCCGGATTCCAGCCAGAAGCAAGGAAATAAGGCCGGTTTTTCGGCCTTCCAGCCCCACGATTTAGGGCGCCTTCGGGCCAGATCCGAGGATCTGGCCCGTTAACAATCAGCATCGGGCACCCGGCGGGCACCCTCGGGCCGCCGCCGGATGCGCCGCGCGCGCCGGTGTGGGCGGAGCAGCCATTCGGGGCGGCGGCGCTGGCGCGGCCATCCTTGGTGGTGGCGGCGGCGGCGCGGCCATGCGCGGGGGTGGCGGGGGTGGTGCGGCCATCCTCGGTGCAGGCGGCGGCGCGGCCATCCGCGGGGGCGGAGGGGCCGGAGCGACGCGGGCTGCCGGCGGTGGCGGCGGCCTTGCCGCCTGTACGGCCGACGGCGGCGGGCCTCGCCGCAATTCCGGCTGCAGTTGAGGTCTCGGAGCGACGGTAGCGCTCGGCTTCGGCGGCGCCGCGGCGCTGGGTGGCGGCGCGGCCACCCTTGGCTGCTGGCCAGCCGGAGCCGTCGGAGCAGTCGCCCCGATGGCGGGCCTGGAGCCGGTAGCTGCGCTGGGTGCAGTCGGTGCGGCCGATCCCGGACGGGGCGCGCCCGGCGCAAGCCGAGCGTTCGGATTCACGGTCCCCGGTGATACCGCAGCACTTGGAGGCGCGGGCGGCGCGCCCCTGGCGCCTGGAACCGGCAGGGCGTTGATCCTCGGCGAGGGCTGTGTCGAAGGCGACGTGCCTGGCGGCGCGTTCACCGGCTGCGTCGCGTTCGGCCTCCCGGTCGGTCCCGCAGGAGCGCCGGGCAAACCAGTTCTCACGGCAGGATTGATCGTAGCGCTCGGCGGTACCGGCGCTCTGCCCTGCTGAATCAGCGTGGCCCTCTGCGCGACGGCAGGCGGCAATGTCGGCGTGGCGCCACCACGCTGCGCCGGCGCAACTGTCGCCTCCGGGGCGCCGGGGCGTCCAATAGGTCTGGCGCCAGGCCCGACCGCCGGCAAAGGCGTTTGCGGCCTGTTGATCACGTTGTTGATGACGGCCCTGTTGTGGATGTTCGCAAAGATGATGTTGTTCGGCGGCGGCGCCACATAGCGCGGCGGCCGCACATAGACCGGTATCGGCACAAAGATCGGCTGCGGCAGGATGAACAGCCCGATCGGTGGCGGCGGCGGCTCCAGTATCACGAAATCCTCCGGCGGCGGCGGCAGGTAGTAGACCGGCGGCGGAGGCGGCGGGACAAAATCGAACTCGGGATCGCCGAAGGCCAGCACCGGCCGATCGATATAGATGAACTCTTCCGGTGGCGGCGGCGGCACGTCGTAGTCGATGACATCAAATGTCGGCGGCGGCTCGATCGGCGCGGTAAGAATGGCAAGGCGGCGGCGCGCGTCGGCGGCGTGAGGCCCGCGTGGATAGCGTTGCAGATACGACCAATAGGCGTTCGGCGTGTCGGCGCGGTAGGTGCGGCGCCACGTGATCGCTTCGCGCCGCGCCGCCGCGATCGCCCTGACCCGCTTCGCCATCGGATCGTCGGGATAGGCGGCGAGAAAATCCTCATAGGCCGGCAGCGTGTCGCGCTCCAGCACCGCGGCGTAGGCGTCCTGCACGCCGAGATCGCGGATCGGCTTGCTGCGGACGGCGGCGACCTGGTCCGGCGGCGTAGCTGCGGCTGCGGGCGCATCCGGTGCGCGCTCGAAGAACGTGAAGGCCGCGTCGACCTTCTGGCTGTCCCAGGGCACCTGCGCGCCCTTGCTCGCCTCGTTGACGCGAAGCCGCACGCGGTTGAAAACCTCCGGCAGCGGCAATCCGCCGGTCCGGATCATCTCGGCCAGCGACTGGGCGTAGATGCCGTACGGTCCCTGCTCGGCCGGCGCGACCGTTCCGGGCGCCGCGTTGAATGCGATCAGCATGTGCGGGTCCGCCTCGACCAAAGCGAGACCGCTTGCGATCTGTCCGTTGACGAAAGGCTGTTGCCGCCCCGCGTCCAGCACGACTATGCCGGCCTTCAGCGGCAGCGAGGCGAGCTGGCGGATGTAGTCCCCGGTCCGCAGCGCCTCGATCGGCACGTCGGTATCGCGGTTGATCGCGGAATCGACCGGCACGAAATAGTTCTCTCCCGCCAGTTGCAGCCCGTAGCCGGCCAGGTACACCATCGCGACCGTGTCCGGCCCCGAGCTTTCGGCTTTCTGGATGAAGTCGCGAAAACTCTTGCGCAGCGTATCGCCATCGAGATCGCGGGCGCCGATCACGTCAAAGCCGGCCGCCTGCAAGGTCTGCGCGATCAGGCCGGCATCGTTGGCCGCGGTCGCCAGCGGCGATTTCGCATAGGCGGCGTTGCCGACCACCAGCGCAATGCGCTTTTCCGTCTGCTGCGCTGCGGCGGTGTTCAAATGTCCCGCCAGTCCGGACATTGCAACGAGACACACCGATAGGATCGACAAACTTCTTGCTAACCGCATGGTTTCCACCCTGTCGCCGCCCAAGCGCCGCATGGAACGCGCGTTAAGCTGAACATGTCTTGAACAAATGCGCTCTCAGCAAGGCATGCCGCGGTCAAATCACGCCTTGTGTCCCCGCTCCGCCCGGTTCCTGCACCGAAATTCGCATTGTCGCGACCGCCCGGCGGGCGTATCCTCTTGCCTTAATCGTGTTCGCCCGCATCGTGAGGCGGCTGCGCGAGTTCCTCCCGATGTGCGGTTTGCCCATGCAATGGAGGAACTGCCATGACCGTTGCCCCGACCCTGCAGAAATATCTGGATCAGAGCGTCACCTACGACCTGATCCCCCATGCCCCTACCATGTCATCGACGCGCACAGCCGAGGCCTGCCATGTGCCGGGCGAGGCGCTGGCCAAGGCCGTCGTGCTGCGCCGTGACGGCGGCTACATGATGGCCGTCCTGCCGGCCTCCCATCACCTGCATCTGTCGGCCCTGAAAAGTCAGCTCGGCCACAAGGTCGACCTGGCGAGCGAAGACGAAATCGAACGGCTGTTCGAGGACTGCGAACGCGGGGCCATACCGCCGCTCGGCGAGTGCTACGGGCTGGACGTCATCGTCGACGACAGCATCGATGCGCGACGGCATATCTACATGGAAAGCGGCGATCACGCCACGCTGATCCGCATGGAGGGCGAGCAATTCGCGCGACTGACGGCGAAGGCCTGGCGCGGCCACTTCAGCACGCACGATTGAGAGCGCTCGTTCGGCCGACTGGGCTGGCGCGGTCGAGCGGCTTCAAGCAGAGTGCTCCGCACCCGTTCGCGGTCGAACGGGCGGGCGCGCCGTTCAGGACGCTTCGATCGCAACAGGCCGGCGCTTCAATGATGAGCCGCCACGCTCTTCACGTACCCGGACATCAAATCACTAGGCGCGAACTGGCTGATGTCGCCCAGGCTGATCATGCCGACCATCCGCTTGCTCTTGTTGATCACGGGCAACCTGCGGACTTTCAGCGTCTCCATGTGATGCACCGCTTTCGCAAGATCATCGTCCTCGCGGCAGCAGTGGATGCCGTCGGTCATCACGTCGCTCGCCTTGGCGCGGCTGGCATCGAAACCGTTGCCGGCAAGCCCTTTGCAGACGATGTCGCGATCGGTCACCATCCCGACCAGCTTGTCGTCCTCGCCGATCGGAATGCAGCCGATATCGTGTGCGCGCATCAGTTTGGCGATTTCGGTGATGGGCGTGTCGGGGCTGACCCAGTCGACGCCCTTGTGCATCGCGTCTTTGACTTTCATGGCGGACCTCCGTTACTGCGATTTCAGGTGGTATTCACGTGATGCAGAACAGTTCCCCCTAGATTCGATTATACGCCGGATCGGGCAGGACGGCATCGCAAAAGGCATGACAACTTCTTGAATTTGCGAGCTGCGTCATTGTGCGGCGGGATGGGCAACCGCGCACAATGCGCTTTCGGCTATTGGCAGGCCTGAGCTGAGGCCTAATCTGCCAATTGCAGCTCGGCGAGCGTCGTTCTCGCCGTCGACTCGTCCAGCGGAATGAGGTCGGCCGGCCCTGTATTGTCGCTGCCGGACGTTACGACAGAGGCAACCACGGCGCCGGCCAATCCGGCAACGATGGTCGTACCGGTTACCGCGTCATGCCTCGCGCTCGACTTGAGCAGAAAGAAATAGGTGCGTCCGGGCGCCGTGGTGAAATCGCGCTTGGTCTCGCCGGGAAACAGCACTTCGGTCGCGGTGACCTGATGCGGGCCTGCCGGGACATCGGCATAGGCGTAGCTTCCTACGAGCACCTTGCCGATCGGACTGCCGTCCAGCTTCACGTCGCAGGCGCAAAGGGCCATGGACAGGCCGTCGCGCTTTTGCTGAAGCACCACCACCCGGGACAGCCCTGGTTTCGGCGGACCGATCTTCTGCGATATCGCCGCATAGTCTGTTCCGACTTTGGCGGTCATACACCCCGATAACAACAACGCACCCGACAGCAACGCGATTCCACGCCCCAACATAACGCCCCCAAAACTAATCCCCTGCAAGGGCATAGCCGGGAATGCGGTGAGGTTGCAACACAACTTACGCGATTGTCCGCGGGATCGGTTAGTTGCACCGCCGGAAACGCTACGGCCTACAGCGTCTGCACGTCCACCACGCCCGCAACCGCCTTGATCGCGCCCGCGATCTGCGGCGAGACCTTGAAGCGCCCCGGCAGCTTCACTTCCACCTCGGTCTGCAGATCGAGCATGATGACGAGCGAGACGTCACCATCGGCGCCGCCCGATGGCGCGGGCGCAGGCTTGGCCGGCAGGCCCTTTGCCGGACCGCCCGGCGTGGCGGCTTCCGGCATGTTGAGCCGGCGCGCGATGGAATCCAGCGGCTTGGGGTCGCGAACGAAAATCCGCAGGCCTTTTTGGGTCTTGGCCGCGGCGTCATCCAGCGGCTCGGCATGCAGCACCCGGGCGCGCACGTCCTCGCCTTGCAGTTCGGCGCCGAGCTGCAGCAACACGGCCGCCCCCGGCTCCAGCACGTCGCGGTATTGCGCGAGCCCTTCCGAAAACAGCACCGCCTCGAAATGGCCGGTCGGGTCTGACAGCCCCATGATGCCCATCTTGTTGCCGGTCTTGGTGCGCCGTTCCATCCGCGACACAACAGTGGCCGCGACCTTGCCCGCGGTCGCGCCGGTTTTGACGGCGCGCGAGAATTCCGCCCAGGACTGCACCCGCAGCCGCTTCAACACGGTCGCATAGTCGTCGAGCGGATGGCCGGACAGGAAAAAGCCGACGGCGTCGTATTCACGGCGGAGTTTTTCGGCCGGCAGCCAGGGCTCGATCTGCGGCAGCATGATGGTCGGCGCGTCGGCCGCATTGCCGAACATATCGTTCTGACCGATCGTTGCCGCCTCATGGCTGCGCTGGCAGGCGGCGAGAATGGCATCGGCGCCGGCAAAGACGCGCGCGCGGTTGGATTCAAGCGTGTCGAATGCACCGGCCGCGGCAAGGCTTTCGATGATGCGCTTGTTGACCGCGCGGGGATTGACCCTTGCTGCGAAGTCCGCAAGCGAGGTGAAGGCGCCCTTCTTGCGCTCCTCCACGATCTGCTCGACCGCCTGCGGGCCGACGCCCTTCAGCGCGGCCAGCGCATAGTAGATCGTGTTCTCGCCGACCTCGAAAGTGGCGCCCGAACGGTTGATGTTCGGCGCCTCGACCTTGATGCCGAGCCGCTGCGCCTCGGCGCGAAATTCCGACAGCTTGTCGGTGTTGTTGAGTTCGAGCGTCATCGACGCCGCCAAAAACTCCACCGGGTAATGCGCCTTCATGTAGGCGGTGTGATAGGACACCAGCGCATAGGCCGCGGCGTGGCTCTTGTTGAAGCCGTAGTCGGCGAATTTTGCGAGCAGCTCGAAGATCGTGTCGGCCTGCCCCTTCGGCACGCCGTTCTTCACCGCACCGGCAACGAAGATCGCGCGCTGCTTTTCCATCTCGGCGCGGATCTTCTTGCCCATCGCGCGGCGCAGCAGGTCGGCGTCGCCGAGCGAATAGCCGGCCATCACCTGCGCGATCTGCATCACCTGTTCCTGATAGATGATGACGCCGAACGTCTCCTTCAGGATCGGCTCCAGGATCGGATGCAGATATTCCGGCTCCTCGTCGCCGTGCTTGCGCGCGCAATAGGTCGGGATGTTGGCCATCGGGCCGGGGCGATACAGCGCCACCAGCGCGATGATGTCCTCGAAGCGGTCGGGGCGCATGTCGATCAGCGCGCGACGCATGCCCTGGCTTTCCACCTGGAACACGCCGACCACGTCGCCCCGCGCCAGCATCTGGTAACTCGGCGCATCGTCGATCGGCAGCGTCGGCAGATCGACCTGGATGTCGCGCTGCCTGAGCAGTTTTACCGCGACGTCGAGCACGGTCAGCGTCTTCAGGCCGAGGAAGTCGAACTTCACGAGCCCCGCCGGCTCGACCCATTTCATGTTGAACTGGGTCACCGGCATGTCGGATTTGGGATCGCGGTAGAGCGGCACCAGTTCGCTCAAGGGCCGGTCGCCGATCACGATGCCGGCGGCGTGGGTCGATGCGTGGCGCGTCAGCCCTTCGAGGCGCTGGGCGATGTCGAAGGCGCGCGCGACCACCGGGTCCTCGTCGCGGAACGCCTGCAGCTTCGGTTCGCTCTCGATCGCCTGCGCCAGCGTCACCGGCGCGGCCGGATTTTGCGGCACCAGTTTTGTCAGTTTGTCGACCTGCCCATAGGGCATCTGCAGCACGCGGCCGACGTCGCGCAGCACGCCCCTCGCCTGCAAGGTCCCGAAGGTGATGATCTGCGCCACCTGGTCGCGACCGTAGCGCTCTTGCACGTAGTCGATCACCTCGCCGCGGCGGTCCTGGCAGAAGTCGATGTCGAAGTCCGGCATCGACACGCGTTCGGGATTGAGGAAGCGCTCGAACAGCAGGCCGAAGCGGATCGGATCGAGATCGGTGATTGTGAGCGAATAGGCGACCAGCGAACCGGCGCCGGAGCCGCGGCCGGGACCGACCGGAATGTCGTGGGCCTTGGCCCATTTGATGAAGTCCGAGACGATCAGGAAGTAGCCCGCATAGTTCATGCGGTTGATCACATCGATCTCGAAGGCGAGACGCTTTTGGTATTCCTCTTCCGTGGTGCCGGGCGACAGGCCGTGAACCTGCAGGCGCCTTGCGAGCCCCTCCTCGGCCTGGCGCTTCAGCTCCGCAGCCTCCTCGCTCTCCGCATCGGAGCCCGAGCCGGCGCCGACCGTGAAGCGCGGCAGGATCGGCTTTCGCGTCTTCGGGCGAAACGAGCAGCGCTCCGCGATCTCGACCGTGGAGGCCAGCGCTTCCGGAATGTCGGCGAACAGCACCGCCATCTCGGCGCGGGTCTTGAAGCGGTGATCGGGCGTGAGCTGCTCGCGATCGGTCTCGGCGATCAGCTTGCCGCCGGCGATGCACAACAGCGCGTCGTGGGCTTCGTAATCGTCGTTTGATGCGAAATATGGCTCGTTGGTCGCGACCAGCGGCAATCCCTTGGCATAGGCGAGATCGATCAGGCCGGATTCGGCGCGGCGCTCCTTGTCGATGCCGTGGCGCTGCAATTCGACATAGAGGCGATCGCCGAACAGATTCGCCAGCCGGTCGCAACGCCCTGTCGCGAGCGCCAAGTGATCGGCATGCAGCGCCAGCGAAATCGGGCCGTCGGGGCCGCCGGTCAGCGCGATCAAATCCTCGGCATCGTCTTCCAGCCATTCGAGCTTGATATGCGGGGATTGATGCACCGGCGTTTCCAGAAACGCCCGCGAGTTCAGCCGCATCAGGCTGCGGTAGCCGCGCTCCCGCGCCGCCAGCAATACGATTCGCGACGGCGCTGAAGCCAGCGCATTGCGCGCGTTCGGGTCCTGATCGCCGAAATCGACGGCGAGCTCGCAGCCGACGATCGGCTGGATGCCGTAGCCCGCCATCTTGTCGGAGAATTCCAGCGCCCCGAACATGTTGTCGGTGTCGGTCAGCGCCAGGGCCGGCTGGCGGTCGGCCTTCGCCAGTTCGCCGAGCTTGGCGATCTTGATCGAGCCCTTCAGCAGCGAATACGCCGAATGAACGTGGAGATGAACGAATCCGGCACTGGACATGTCGCTTAACGGGCTCTTGCATCATGGTGGGGAGCGATCATCGGCCGCTGATGCGCGCCGACTCGCCACCGCGATGGTGATGCCTTGGCCTTGCCGAGTCCACGCGGAACGCAGCTTCCGCGCCCGCCATCCGGCTTTTCCCCAACCCGTCCGCAAGACGGCTTGGGTCGGCCTGGATCAGGTTTCCAATCCGCATCAAAGCTGCGGAATCACCTGCGCCCAGACCGCGATCATCGCGACAAACAGCGTAATCGACGCCAGCGCCGCCGCTTCTTCCACAAACATCCGCAACATCGTCCGACTCCCTACGATATGAGAACATATGAGGAACATTGTTCCTTTTTTGTTCCGGGAGTCAAGGGCCGGTAGCGGGTCAGTTTGAGAAGTGGCCCCTGTGGTTAATTTGATCGGCCCTCTTTGCGTATTGTCGGACCACGAATTGATACTTCGGCTTGAAGTTCGCTAGCTCCCACTGCTCCAGCATCGCGATGATGAGTTGGTGGATCCCTAGGTTTGGGGCGGCTTGTCCTGCCGACTTTCTGTCTGTGGACGTTCAATAAGTTCGTATGAGGGAACGCGGTCAGACTCCAACCACGATTCGAGCGCAGCGCCGCAGACTACGCAGATCGCGTCACCCGTGTGCGGTACCAAGAACTTCTCTTCGGTGCGTCTGTACTCGGCGCCGCAATTGCATTGAACAATTGTCGCCATCCCCGAAATATGCGCCCGGAACCGCCCGTTTTCCAGCCCGGAACTCTGCCATAATCAAACTGACCTGGTTAATTCCAGACCCGAGGTCATTCGAAGCTCCTCATTAGCTTCTCAATGTAATCGTTCACTACCTCAGCGAAATCACGCTGATCGCCGGAGGTTGCCGCGTCGCGATGGGTCTGCACCACCCGCTGAACCTCCTGAAGGGCGCCGGTCCGATCGGAAGGCTCTGTGGCGGCCATATATTCGTCAATCGACCTTTCGGCCATCGGGACGCCATTGGTGTCAGCAATTCCAATCAATCTTCGCAGGTCGCCGGAGCATTTTTCAAAATCTGCCATCTCCCAAATATGCGCGCCGTCCCGCGCGTTTTCCAGCCCAGAGCTCCGCCACAGTCAGACTGCCCACTACCCAAAGGTTTCGATTGAAGGAGTTATGCCGGCAAATCCCGATGGTTGATCGGCCGCTCCGCTCAAGAAAAAAGCCCCGGGACAACGCCCCGGGGCTTCTCTGTTTCGCTAGTTGTGCGCGAGATCAGTACTTCCCGATGACCGGGCCGCCGAAGCGATAGTTGATACGGGCGGTGACGAGGTCAGCGTCCTGCTTGATGTCGTCGTTGCGGCTATTGCCCACGAACGCGACGCCGGTGAAGTTATAGTTGTTTGTGCCCATGAACAGGTGGTTATACTCGACGCCGAACGACCAGTTCGGAGCGAAGGCGTATTCCACGCCGGCGCCAACGGTGCCACCCCAGCGGGTTTCCTCGGCGCGATCGAGCACGGTACCAGCGAACAGACCTTCATAGGTGTTGTTGGTGACCGCTGCACCGCCCTTGACGTAGAACAGGACGTTGTTGGCGGCGTAGCCGACCTGACCGGTGAACAGGCCGAACGCATCGATCTTGGTGCGGTTGACGCCACCCAGCACAATGAGGTTGCTGGGGTTCGAACCATTGAAGTCGGCCCAGTTGCCCTGTGCTTCGAGGCCGAACACCCAGTTGCCGGCCTGCCAGCGATAACCGACCTGACCACCGATGGTGCCGCCGTCAGCGTCGTGGCAACCTTCGGAAGCCGGAGTGAACGGAACGCCGCCGACCGCGGTGTTGGTCCAGCAGTTGTGGCTCGTGCCATAGCCACCGTTGGCGCCGATGTAGAATCCGCTCCAGTCATACACAGCAGCGACCATCGGAGGCGCCTTGGTGTAAGGACGCGCAGCGAGATCCGCAGCGAGTGCCGGCGCAGCCGCGCCGAGCGCGATCAGACTGGCCGTAACAAGCAAAACCTTCTTCATACTTTTTATTCCCGTTCCGTTTTGACAGCCCCCAAGGCCGAGGCATGCTCATAGCATCGTTCGCTCGAATTGCTGTAACCTCACTGCAACAGCCCACACCAAATGGCCTCAGTGTGAACGTAAGTTAATGTTGTCTTGCAGGCGTTTCTCGAAACTTTGCACCGGAACCCGCCGCAAAAAATTCACATTCGCCTTGCGACGGTATTGCAATGTAGAGTGGCTTGACGGGATTGCGCCGGTGCGGCTTGTGTCGGTGCAAATGGAACCAGCAACGCGCGGAAGTACGATCAAGGAGATTCGAAATGCGTAAAACTGTACTAGCCGTGCTGGCCGCGAGTGGACTGGCCGCACTCGGCGCCGCGCCTGCCGAAGCGGTCGGCACCCGATATCCGTTCTGCATCCAGGGCGACGAGCACCCCGGCCTCAGCAACTGCACTTTCACGAGTTACGAGCAGTGCCAGGCGACCGCTTCGGGACGGTTTCTCTACTGCATCGCCAATCCCTATTATATCGGCGAGAGCGAACCGCCGCCGCGCGCCGGGTATCGCCCGCTGCCCGGCCGTGCGCTGCCGCCCGCCCCCGGCACCGGCAGATACTGAGCGCCCGCCGAGAGCGCATCGCGCCGCGCATCGTCAAGGGACATTCAACGCGGGAACGTGATTTGACGCGGGCGTAGGTGGATCGTCTGCTCAGCAACTGAAGATTTCCGGTGAAGGTTCTTGGGGCTACCGGCGGAGGATGCATGCGAAGGGCATGGCTGGCGCTAATGGTGGCCTTTGCTGTGTCGGCAGCAGTCGCGATGCCGGCTGCGGCGCGCGAATTTCCCTACTGCATCAAGGGCTGCGATTTCGGCGCCGGTGTCGGCGATTGCAGTTTTTCGACGCTGGCGCAGTGCCAGGCAACCGCCTCCGGGCGAGATGCGAGTTGCGCTGCGAACCCCTATTTCAACGCCAAGGCGGACATGCAGACCGATCGCAACCGCCAACACGGAAGGAGATTCTGATGCGCATTCTGGCTTTGGCAATTTTGGCGATCGGAGCGGCCTCGGCCGCAGTACCGGCGCAGGCACAGACTTACGATCCCAACTATCCGGTTTGCCTGCATGTTTATGGCAGGCTCAGCTATTACGACTGTACCTATTACACCCTGCCTCAATGCAACGCGTCGGCCTCGGGCCGCCCGGCGCAATGCGTGATCAATCCGTATTTCGCACATGCATCTCAAGATCCCTCGGCACGCCGCTACAAGCGCTACCGCAACGGCTACTGAGCGTTATCTGTTTGATTTGAGCACAAGAGCTGCGATTTTCGGCGATGCAGTTTTTTGTCGCGCACGCAGTGTCAGGCAACCGCCTCCGGGCGAGATGCGTATTGCGCTGCGAATCCCTATTTCAGCGCCAAGGCGGAAATGCAGACCGACCGCAGCCGCCAATTCCGTAGGAGATACTGATGCGCATCCTGGCTTTGGCAATTCTCGCAATCGGAACGATTTCGGCCGCAGCTCCGGCGCGCGCCCAGACATATGGCGGAGGATATCCGGTCTGCCTGCATGTCTACGGCCCGATCACCTATTATGAGTGCAGCTATACGTCGATTCCTCAATGCAACGCGTCAGCCTCGGGCCGCGCGGCGCAATGCGTCGTCAATCCATATTTTGCAAATGCGTATCAGGATCGGCCGGTGCGCAGGCGCGGCGTTTATTGAACGACGTCCCTAGAGCCTTTTCCGTTCCGATTGAATCGGAACGGGGCTCTAGATTCTTGTTTTGACGCGTTTTCTTGACGCGAACCGGTTTCCACTTCGCTGGAAAACGCTCTAATTGAGCATGATCTCTTCGGAAAACCGGATCCACTTTGCTCTAACGCGGCCCTTCGGGTCCGGATCATGCGCTACTCCAGTTCGACGACCTGGCCGTCGACCAGCGACACCCGCCGGTCCATCCGGCCGGCCAGTTCCATATTGTGGGTGGCGATCAGCATCGCGACCTGCGTCGCCTTCACCAGCTGCATCAGCGCGTTGAAGACGTGATCGGCGGTGTGCGGATCGAGGTTTCCGGTCGGCTCGTCCGCCAGCAGCGCCCGCGGCGCATTGGCGACCGCGCGCGCGATGGCAACCCGCTGCTGTTCGCCGCCGGATAGCTCGGCCGGCCGGTGCGTGATGCGGTCGCCGAGGCCGAGATAGGACAGGATCTCCTCCGAGCGCTTGATCGTCTCGGCGCGTTTGAGGCCGCGGATCATCTGCGGCAGCATCACGTTTTCGAGCGCGGTGAATTCCGGCAGCAGCCGGTGCTGCTGATAAACAAAGCCGATGTCGGAGCGCCGGATCTGGGTGCGGTCGATGTCTGATAATTGCGAGGTCGGCGTGCCCGCGACATAGACCTCGCCGTCATCGGGGCTTTCGAGCAGGCCCGCGATATGCAGCAGCGTCGATTTGCCCGAACCCGACGGCGCCACCAGCGCTACCGACTGTCCCGCCCACAGCGCGAGCTTGGCGCCGTTGAGAATGGTCAACGTCGCCTCGCCCTGCCTGTACTCGCGTTTTATCTCGTGGAGATAGATAACCGGTACATCTTCTGCCTCCTCGGCCATCTCGTCCTCACTCATACCGGAGCGCGTCGACGGGATCGAGCCGCGCGGCGCGCCAGGACGGATAGAGCGTCGCCAGGAACGACAGCGTCAGCGCCATGATCACGACCGCGGTGGTCTCGCCGAAATCGACTTCCGCCGGCAGTCGGGAGAGGAAGTAGAGTTCCGGCGAGAACAATTCTGTGTTGGTCATCCAGGACAGGAATTGCCGGATCGATTCGATGTTCAGGCAGATCAGCATGCCGACAAAGAAGCCGGTCAGCGTGCCGACCACACCGATCGCAGCGCCCGTGATCAGGAATATCCGCATGATCGAGCCCTGCGAGGCGCCCATGGTGCGCAGGATGGCGATGTCCTGCCCCTTGTCCTTGACCAGCATGATCAGGCCGGAAACGATGTTGAGCGCGGCAACCAGCACGATCATGGTCAGGATCAAAAACATCACATTGCGCTCGACCTGCAGCGCATTGAAGAAGGTCGAGTTGCGCTGCCGCCAGTCGACCAGGAACACTGGCCGCCCCGAGGCCTCCGTCACGCTCTTGCGGAACGCGTCGATTCGATCGGGGTTGCTGGTGAATACCTCGATCGCGGTCACGTCCTCCTTGCGGTTGAAATAGGCCTGCGACTCCGGCAGCGGCATGAACACGAAGCTGGCGTCATATTCCGACATGCCGATCTCGAACACGGCCGCCACCTTGTAAGGTTTGATGCGCGGCGTGGTTCCCATCGGGGTCACCGCGCCCTTGGGCGCGACCAGCGTGATGGTGTCGCCGGCATGCAGCGACAATTGATCGGCGAGCCGACGCCCGATGATAACGCCCTGCCCCTCGTCAAATCCCTCCATCGTGCCCTGCTTGATGTTCTTGGCGATCGAGGTGAGGTTGTTCAGGTCCGCAGACCGCATGCCGCGCACCAGCACGCCGGCGGCGTTGAAGGCCGAGGACGCCAGTGCCTGACCGTCCACGACCGGCGCAGCAAGGCGGATGCCGTCGACCTGGCTGATGCGCTCGGCGACGTCCTTCCAGTCGGTCAACGGCGATTCCAGCGGTTGCACCAGCAAATGCCCGTTCAGCCCGAGGATCTTGTCCAGCAGTTCCTTGCGGAAGCCGTTCATCACAGCCATCACGATGATCAGCGTGGCGACGCCGAGCATGATGCCGAGGAAGGAAAATCCGGCGATGACCGAAATGAAGCCTTCCTTGCGACGCGCGCGCAAATAACGCCCGGACAACAGCCATTCGAAGGGCGCAAAAGGCGGGGTGCGGGCTGTCTCGTTCATGGTCTCATCCATTACTCGATAATCCCATGATTCGGGCCAAATGTGGCCTTAATGGCCAACATTACAAGCGCGGTGGATATCTTATCCCGCTATCTTTGCCACCAATTCCGCCGGGCTTAGATTTTCGCGCGAACCGTCGCTGCGCCGCTTGATCTCAAGCTTGCCCTCGGCGAGGCCCTTCGGCCCGACCAGAATCTGCCAGGGGATACCGATCAGGTCGGCGGCAGCGAACTTTGCGCCCGCGCGCTGGTCGGTATCGTCATAGAGCACGTCGACGCCCTTGGCCTGAAGTTCGCGATAAAGCTTCTCGCAGGCGCCATCGACGGCAGCATCCCCTTGCTTCAGGTTCAGGATCACAGCCGTGAACGGCGCCACGGCTTCGGGCCATTTGATGCCGGCATCGTCGTGACAGGCCTCGATGATGGCGCCGACCAGGCGCGATACGCCGACACCGTAGGAGCCGCCATGGATCGGCACGTCGACGCCGTCGGCGCCGGCAACCAGCGCCTTCATCGCGTCGGAATATTTGGTGCCGAAATAGAAGATCTGGCCGACCTCGATGCCACGCGTATTGACGCGCTTGTCGGCCGGCACTTCGCGTTCGTAGCGATCGGCATCGTGGACGTCCTCGGTCGCGGCATAGACCGATGTCCATTGCTTGATGATGTCAGTGAGATCACCGTCATAATCGACGTCATCGGGCGGGATCGGCAGGTTGAGCACGTCGCTGTTGCAGAACACGCCGGACTCGCCGGTTTCCGCCAGCACGATGAATTCATGGCTGAGATCGCCGCCGATCGGGCCGGTCTCGGCACGCATCGGGATCGCCTTCAATCCCATCCGCGCGAAGGTGCGCAGGTAAGCCACGAACATCCGGTTATAGGAACGGCGCGCCGCCGCCTCGTCGATGTCGAAGGAGTAAGCGTCCTTCATCAGGAATTCGCGGCCGCGCATCACGCCGAACCGCGGGCGCTGCTCGTCACGGAACTTCCACTGGATGTGATAGAGATTGAGCGGCAGGCTCTTGTAGGATTTGACGTAAGCGCGAAAGATCTCGGTGATCATTTCCTCATTGGTCGGCCCGTACAGCAATTCGCGCTTGTGGCGATCGGTGATGCGCAGCATCTCCGGACCATAGGCATCGTAACGGCCGCTCTCGCGCCAGAGGTCGGCAAGCTGCAGCGTCGGCATCAACAGTTCCAGCGCACCGGCGCGGTCCTGTTCCTCACGAACGATCTGCTCGATCTTCTTCAAAACCCGGAAGCCCAGCGGCAGCCAGGCGTAGATGCCGGCCGCTTCCTGCCGCATCATGCCCGCGCGCAGCATCAGCCGATGCGAGACGATCTCCGCCTCTTTCGGATTCTCTTTCAGGATGGGTAGAAAAAACCGCGACAACCGCATGGGACAACTCAAGGAATCAGTGGGATACCGGAAGAGGTGCAGTGAGACCGGATCGGGTGCGAAAATACAAGGCCGGGGCCGGTGAAAAGCAGCTGGAAAGGCGGATTTTCGGGCCGTTTTTGGGCTTCGTGGTCCTCATGCCTTCACAACGGCGTCATACCCCGCGAACCGGTGTCAACGCACCTGCAATTCATCTTGAAGCGTGATCTTTTGGAAGTCGGTGACCAGCGCATCGATCTGCATCCGCCAGCGGCCGGGCAGCGGCAGCGCCACGCCGCGCACATGCCAGTAGCCGTCCGGCCCGAGCGTCGCGCGACGCTCCATCGGCTCGATGCCGCGCTCCGGCAAGCTCAGGATCAGCACAGCCTCCTTGGCCGGCAGCAGGGCGGCATCTCCCGTCATCAACTGCAGCACGAAGTCGTTGGAGCCGACCTTGCCCGGCGAAACCAGCACCTGAAACATCGCCGCGTCCGTATGGATATGGACCGAGAGCGGCGCCGCCACTGGAACCACCGAGGCGCGCGGCGGCGGCGTGAAGCGCCAGCCGGCGACCACGGCCAGGATGCCAACGACGAGAACGCATTCCAGCACGATCGACCCCAGCAGCGGCCGGATGTTCTCGTAGTTCGCAATGACCGCAGGCGTGCAGAGAAACCGGTTCAGCGCCGCAAGGCCGAGCAACAGGATCACCAGCGCCAGCTTGATCAAGAGAAGGATGCCGTATTGGGTTTCGATCAGCGCACGCAGGCTTCCAAGCTGAATGACGGACAGCACCAATCCGCTCAGCACCAGGAGCGCGACCAGCGGCATTGCTAGGCCTGAAAACTGCTTGAGCACACGCGGCAGGTCGTCATTGCGCCGATGCACCATGGCCGCCAGCGGCGCCAACGCGCCGATCCAGTAGGCTACGGCTATGCCATGCAGGAACAGCGACGGCCGGGTCAGCCATTGCGGCGAGGCGGTCGCGGCATGACCACTGGTTGCCAGCGAAAGCCCGACGCCCACTATCGCGAGCGTGGTCAACACCCCGGCGATCAGGATGCTGGGGCTTTTCCACGCATACCAGGCGATGGCCATCACCACGATCGCAATCAACAATGACGGCCCAAGGGAGGTAGCGAGCGCACTCGCCCACGGCGCCGACGTCACGATGCCGCCAAGGGGAAGGTTGAGGAGATCAAGACCTTGCAGGCCGAGCGAGGCCACGGCACTGACGAGACCGATAGCAAGCGCGCCGCGGCCGACCATCGACCCGCTCGGGCCCTGCCCGATCCAGGTTGCGAAGAAGGCGCCGCCGACACCGGCAAACAGCCCGAGATAAACTCCGATCCGCGCCAACCAGATCAGTACCGCCAGCGGACTTTTCATCGCCGGCGGCGCGGCTCCGGTCACAGCGCCGATTGAAAACACCATCGATCCCGCTACGGGATGACCGTCCTGCGAGACCACGCGATAGCTGACGATTTGCGTGCCCCGCGGCAGGTCGTCAGGCAGAACGATCAGCACGGATTGGCCGACCGCGCGCGTGGCGACGTCGCGCGCCTTGCCGCCGGCATCGATGATGCCGATCACGGCCGGCGCGACGCTCTCGTTGAAGTGCAACTGCACCATCTTCGGCGGCAGCGTGAGCACGCTGCCGTCGGCCGGCTCCGAAGACAGCAGCGTCGCATGGGCCCACGCGGCGCTCGCAATGCACAGAGCCGACAGCAGCGCGGCAAGGCTGGCGAGCACGCGCGCCATCGGGATGGCTTTACGGCTTCGCGATCAGCTTGAGGCCAGGTGCCGGCGTCTTGCTGCCAGGCCCATGGCCGCTCTGGCCTTCCGAGGGAATATCGATCCAGCGGCTGACCCCCTGCTCGCATTCCTGCACCACGGGGAAATACAGCGTGGTGTCCGGCTTCAGCCCGGGGGTGAGAAAGCTGGAGAAGACGAATTCATCATAGTTGTCGTCGACGACCTTGCCGCCGCTCCACACCACTTCCTTGACGCCTTCAGAAACCTTGCTGCCGTGATGCTCATACTCGGTGGCGTATTTGCCCTTGACCGTCTCGACGGTCCACCCGGGCTTGGGCATCGGCTTGATGCCGATCACGCCTTCCGGAATCTGCACCCGCAGTTTGACCGTCGGCGATCCCGCGCAGCCGTGCGGCACGGCAAACACCGCCTTGTAGTACGAGCCCACCGGCGCCTGCCGCTTCTCGAGAGTGACGTGGGCGCTCGCCGGAGAGACAGCGAGCGCAGCAAGGGTGATGACGACAGGAGCAATTTTCGACATAGGCTGTTCCTTACTTCTTCATGCCGGAATGATCGTGCCCCGACTGGCCGCCCGCTGGCGCCTGCGCGCCGACGCCCTGCACGTCGAGCGACAATGTGACCTTCCCGGCTTTCTCGAACTCCAGCGTCAGCGGCACCTTCTCTCCCTGCTTGAGCGGGTTCTTCAGATCCATCAGCATTAAGTGATAACCACCCGGCGCGAGCTTGACGGTCTTGCCCGGCTCGATCGGCAACCCCTTGTCGAGCGCCCGCATCGTCATGACGCCGTTGTTCATTGCCATCTCGTGAATTTCGACCTTGCCGGCGAAATCGCCGGAGCCGCTGATCAGGCGATCTGGCGCAGAGCCCTTGTTCTCGATCGTAAGATAGCCGCCGGCAATCTTGGCGCCTCCGGGCGTGGCGCGGCTCCAGGCCTGTGTGATGACGAGATCGCCGGCCTTGACCTCCTGGGCGTGCGCGGGCGCGCCCATGAGGGCAAACAGGGCGGCGGCACAAGCAAACGTGCGCGTAATGTTCTTCATGGTTCGGCTTTCGTGTTCAAACGGGTTCCGCATTAGTCTGCGTCGGATGGATACCTACCATCTGTACTTCATCCCGGCAAAAACAGCCCTTCCATTGCCAGGCTCGAACAAGGTCGAGGTGGCGGTGGCCTGGTTGATGATGCTGGTGCTTGCGATATAGGCCTTGTTCAGGAGATTGCGCCCTTCGATATAGGCCGACACCGGCCCGCCATTGTCGAAGCCCATCTTCATTCCCAACAGCGCATAGGCCTCGGTATTCAGCGTATTCGCACTGTCGACGAAATAGGCTTGCGGCACCCATTCGACATTGGGGCCGAAATAGAAGCCGTTCGGATTCTTGTATAGCAACTCGGCGCGGAGATAGTGGCGCGGAGCTCCAGGCAGGAGATTATTGCGGAAGTTCGGATCGTTGTCGAAACGGAAGTCGTTGAACGTGTAGGCGACATTCAGCCAGAGCTTGTCGGGCGCCGGGCCGTTGTCGAAGATGCCGCGGAAGATCGCGGCACCCGCCCCCGCTTCGATGCCCTGGTGAATGGTGCGATCGGCATTGGCAACGTTGCAGGTTCCGGTGAGGTTGCCGAAGAGACATTGCAGCTCGTTGCGGATATTGGCGCGATAGGCCGTGAGCTCCCAGGCGTAATCGGGCCGCTTCATCCGCGTTCCGATCTCATAGGTGGATCGACCGCAACAGCGCCGCCGTGGCTGACGCCGCAGAACCCGCAACAATTGGCGCCGTGCTGCGGCGTGGCGGTGGTCGTCTCTGAGGCGTCCTGCGAGGACGCCATGCCGGAACAGATCGTCGCCATATAAAGCGGATCGGAGATCGCATGAGCGACGGCGCGAAAAGCCCCGATCGGCGCCAGCAACTGCACCATGATCGAGAGCAGTACGATTGGAATGAAGACTTCCAGCCGCCGTCGCATGTTCACCCCAAAGCGCCGGAGTCGCTGGACGGCCCACTATGCATGTCTCTCATCTCGCTGCGACGTTTTGCTGAACGAGCCATTTTTCAAGGTCCGATACTTCGGCCGAACCTTCGATCGTGGTGACCGTTCCGTCACGCGCGATCAGCAGCGTGCGCGGGATCTCGCCTTGCCAAGACGGATCGATCTCGAACCGAAGGCGTTCGACAAAGCCGTCGTTGAAAATCCAGTTCTCCGCCGACCCCAGCCCCGCCTTCTCCAGCATCGTGCGCGCGGCACCCGGTAGATTCGGAACGAGATCGGCGCTGATCATCACCACATCGATCTCGGAATGGTCCTTCATGAATTGTCCGAGCAGCGGCAATTCGACCTTGCACGGGCCGCAGGTGACGCCCCAGAAATGCACCAGCGTCGGACGCCCCTTGTGCGAACGCAGCATTTCCTGCCAGCTTCCGCGCACAAACGGCTTGAGTTCGGACGGCGTCTCGGCTGCCGGCGCGGCGGCCAGAGAAGCAACGAGGAAAATTGCAGCCAGCAGACAGCGTTTCATGATCCATCTCCGATCGGCAGCAGGCGATATCCGTCGGCCTTGGTCATCCAGGACAGGTAGGTCTTCTGTCCGTCGCTGATCAGCAGCGGGTGGTCGGAGGTATCAGTCGTCGTGGCGATCGTGACCGGCGTCGACCAGCTCTTGCCCTCGTCATGCGAGGTCATCGCATTGACCGAGGTCTTCTCGCCGTCGAACTCCTTCCAGACCATGGTGGCGCCGTGCTGGCCGGTCAGCACGTAAGGCCGCGTCGGATTGCGGTCGGCGCGGCCGAGCGGAATCGGATCGGAGAACGTGCGGCCTTCGTCCTGTGAGCGCGCATAAAACAGCCCCTTGCGGGCCTTGCCGTTGGTGTACCAGGCCACGTGGTAGGCGCCCGCGGGAGAGATCGAAAGGCTGGGACCATGATGCGGGCACGCGGAAATCTGCCAGTCGTCGTTGCTGACGCGGCGAACCTCGCCCGGCGTCGCCGGATCGGCGAACGTCATGACGGCGTGATCCCGCACACCGCCGTCGAAGATGTTCCTGAACACGACGACG
Organism: Bradyrhizobium algeriense; assembly: GCF_036924595.1. Taxonomy (NCBI): domain Bacteria; kingdom Pseudomonadati; phylum Pseudomonadota; class Alphaproteobacteria; order Hyphomicrobiales; family Nitrobacteraceae; genus Bradyrhizobium; species Bradyrhizobium algeriense. Next base: position 3,445,074 of record NZ_JAZHRV010000001.1, read on the forward strand.
GGACGGCCCGGGCCTGCGAACGCCAGGCCGAGCCGGCAGCATTCGCAGGTGTTGTCGCTTGCCAGCCGCGCCTCGGCATAAACAGCGCCGCCGTCTTTCGATGACGAGAAGAACAGCCCTGCGCCTTCGTATTTCCTGCCCTCCTGCTGCGCAGGCACCCGGTTGCGCTTGTCGATCCAGGCCGCGAATACCGAACCGTCCGCATCGAGGCCGAGCGTCGCAAAGCGCTGGCTCTCGTTACTCGACGTGATCGGCCGCAACTCGGCAAAGCTTTGGCCGCCGTCGATCGACCTTGTGGCGAGCACCTGGCCGTTGAACGCCTTGTCCCTGAAGATCGAAAACGCCAGTGCGATGCCGCCGTGCTTGTCGACGACGATCTGGGGACGCGCATCCGGTCCCCAATCGAGCTTGAGCTTTTCCTTGGTCACCTGAACCGGCGTCGAAAAGCTGCGCCCGTTGTCCCTCGAACTCGCCACCGAGATCCTGCCTCCGGCCATCCAGGCGAGCCAGAGCGTTCCATCTGACGCGAAGGCCGGCGTCACCTTCGAGGCGCAGCGCAAGTCGACCTCCTCACACGCCGCTTCCGAGGCATGCTGGTGATGGCTCATTTGCGCCTGCGCTGCGCTCTGGCAAAGCGAGAAAGCGAGCGTCGCGAGCAAACTCATTCGCAGCATGGCCTTACTCCTCCTGCAGGGTTGTCCGGTCATTTGAACGCCAGCCTCATGCCGGCCATGAACGCGCGCGGCGAGCCGGCGTAGATCGAACCGGTGTTGCTGAGACCTTGAACGCCCGCCGTGACCGAATTGCCGATGTTGTTGGCGGACGCAACGTAAGTCCGGTCGAACACGTTCCTGACTTCGACGTACATGCTCAACGACTTGAAGTAGTCGGATTGGAGGTCCGTGTTGTAGTGGACGTTGAGATTGACCAGTTCGTAGCCGGGCGCCTTCTGCAAATTGGCGTTGTCCATGTGGAACGAATCCTTCCACTGAACCTCGACAAACGCCCCGAGCCCTGCAAGCGGCCCCCACATCTGTTCATAGCCAAGCCGCGCCGTCAGTTCGTGCGGCGAGATGCCGGGAATCTTGTTGCCGGCGCGGTTGAAGCTGAAGACGGTACCGCCTGCGCCCTGGCTTCTGATGTCTTCCGTATATTCGGTGTAGAACTGATCGAGATAGGTATAGGCCGCGGTGAAGCGCCAACCGGGATAGAACTTCCAGTCAGCGGCCAATTCCACCCCGCGATGCTCGGATCTTGGCGCGTTGAACATGTAGCTGACGCCGGCGACAGGTGTAGCTTGGCTCACCAGTTCGTTGCGGAAGAACTCGTAGAAGCCGGTCGCACTGAACTTAAGTGCGCTGTTTGGCGTCCAGTCGAAGCCGAGATCGTAACCGAGGTTCTTTTGCGTCTGGAGTTGCGTGTTATTGCCGGGCGTACCGTCCGAAAGGACGAAGAGGTTTCCGATCTGCGGGGTGCCGTATCCGGTGGCGACACGCGCGCGGAACAGCCACTCGGGATTCAACTTGTAGAGCAGCGCCAGCTCGGGTGCGGTGTTCTGGAATTGCCGGTCGGCTATCGTCGGGGTGATTATCGGGTTCGGGACCGGCGACGTCCCGTAATTGTAGGCGGAATTGATGCCCTTCAGATGCGTGGTTTCCCATCCGATCCCGGCAATGGCGGTCAGTTGCGGCGTCAGCTTCAATTCCTCGCGCGCGCGGACACCGTAATTGGTGGTGTCGCTCCAGGTATTGCTCTGCAGCCTGCCAAGCGTGGCGTTGCCGCCCGGCATGACGAACCTCGAGTCGCTCGACGCGGTGAGCGTATTGTAGAACGCACCGAAATAGGTGGTGGATTCCAAGCCGAAAATCTCGCCCCGCTTGGTGACGTCGCTCATGTAGTTGTACGACGGAAAATCGCCGATCGCGCTGGTGCCTCCGGTCGGCTGGCTGATGTTGCGGTCGTCGAACACGAATTGATTTCGCCATGTCGTCGTGTTGTCGAAATCGTGCTCCCATCGCCCACCCACGATGGTCCGGCGGTCGGTGCGGCCGAGGCCGGCCTGAACGGCGGTTTCCACGTCGGTTCCCGCCGCTGTGTTGAACCCGTTCTTGTTCAGAGTAACCGTTGCACATCCCGGCGCGGCGTTTCCGCCCGTCGTGCAGCCGCGCTGGAACGGATTTAAGTAGAATTGGTCGAGCCTGTATCGGAGCGGAAGGCGGGTATCGAGATTGTTGTTGATGAACTTGACCGTAAACCGGTCATCGGGCGTGGCATGCAGCGTGCCGAGAAAATTCACCGTCTGGGTGTTGAACCAGCTATTGCCGATAAATCCATCACCCCGCGCGTCGCTGGCAAACAGCGAGTACTCGAAATTGCCGACCTTCTTGCCTGCGGCAAGATAGTTGTTGAGATAACCAAAACTGCCGCCATCGACGCCGTATTCGACCCCGTCGATGGTGCCGCCCGGGCGGGTGCGAAAATTCAGCGCGCCGCCGGTGGCATAATTGCCATAGAGCGCCGACGACGGCCCGCGGATGACATCGATCGCGCCATAGGCGCGCGGATCGATCAGGTCGCTGCGGGAAAGCCCGTCGGGCTGCGTGACCGGAAAACCATCGTCGAAGATCACGAGGTTGCGGATACCGAAACCATTCCGGGCATTAGAACCGCGAATCGAGATGCCGATATCCCGCGGCCCGTTGCCCTGCTTGACCGAGATGCCGGGGCTTTCGCGCAGCACGTCGGCCACGGTAACCGCCGGCCGGTTGTCCCACTGGCTGCGATCGATGGTGGTCTCGGTCTGGCCGGTGGGCGCCTGATAGAGCAGCGCGCGCGCCACGCTCGGGGTAATGCCCGCGGTCAGCGACGCTGATCGCGCCGGATTGGCCGAAGGCGGCCTCGCCTGCGTTCGGGCAGACGCGCGAACGGCCGGCTTGCGGGCCGCAGGTCTGGCGGTCGTTGCGCGCGGGGCGTCGACGGTCACTGCCGGCAGCGCCGTCTGGGCCTCGGCGATCGACGGCGTGAGTGAGAGCGCGCTGCCGAGGACAAGCAGGCTCGCGCCACCCAAGGCATGATAACGATACATAAGATATTCCTGACGCCAGCTCTTTGGCCGGCTTGAATGACTGCACCAACCGGCACGGCAGTCGCCGCACCGATCATTGGGTGTTCCAGGTCGTCAGGAAATGGAGGGAGGCGCGCGCGCCTGCGCGTGCGAACCAGCGCGAGCGTTCGTCAGCCGGAAGGCAAAATCGAACCAGGCCACCCGCTCGGCAACCCGATCGACATCGATCGCCGCGATCTGCGGCACATCGACCGGCGCGCCGGTCTGCAGCACGCTGCAAACCGAACAGCATCCGTCATGGGCGCGGTGGCCGGTCTGATCGGTCTGCCCGGCGCCGGGCGCGCCATTGCCGTGGCAGATGACGGCGCCGGCGAGCGGATCGGAGGCCGCGAAGATCGCCGCCCAGCATGCGCCGATCGGTGCGAAAATCTGCACCGCCAGGGCAATAAGGACGATTGGCAGAAAATTCTTCAGCCGCCGGCGCATCGCAATCCCATCCGCTTCAGACCTTAATCACCATGAGAGTCCGAAGTCGAGATCAGGTTCCCGGAACTATGTTGCGGCTTCAAGGAGTAAACTTGTCGAAAAGCGATGCATTTTGCGCCGCAGGCAAGGCGCCCTACCCCAATACCAAGCCTCGGGGGTATTGCAGCTAAATCCACAACCATCAGTAGTAAATTCCCAATCATTTCGCAGAGTGCTGGAATTTTGAACAAAGGTTGCCGAAAATGGTGACAAGGCGAAGAAGATGGTCTACCAATTCAAGCTCAGGCTGGCCGAGAGGCAAAGCTTGGTGGTCCAAGTCTCGGGAGGAGCCCTGACGCGCACAAGCAGCGTCGCCTCGACAATCAAGAGCAAATCTAAATTTTCGGGGAAATTAAGGGTCGACACAATTTTTGAGCAGGGCTTGGCGCCCTGCTCTTTTTTTTCGAGACGTTTTTTTCGCGGCGATCGCAAGCGACAATGATGGCATCGTCAAATCCGATCGAGCGAAGTTTTGTACTGGCCGCCGGGCGCTGCGAGGATCTGACGCCGCTGGTCTATCGCCGCCTGTTCGACGCGCATCCCGAAGCACGAACGATGTTCCGCACCGAGGGCAGCGAACTCGTCAAGGGTTCGATGCTGGCGCTCACCATCGACGCGATCCTGGACTTTGCCGGCGAACGCACCGGCCATTTCCGCCAGATCATCTCCGAGGTTTCCTCGCACGATGCCCGCGCGCGATCAGCAAAAGTGGAAGCCGATTTTGCGTCCGATCGCGCGCTAATCTTTTGAATCGGCGCATGATCTTGTCGCCAAACCGCGCACACTTTGGCGGATCATGCGCTGGCACGCCGCGCGAATTGTTCGTCGCGTTCTTCGGCATCATCGCGCAGACGCTGCGCGAAATCGTCGGGGCGGACTGGTCGGACGAAATCGATGCGGCGTGGCGAACATTGCTCGGTGACATCGACAGTCTCGTTGCAGCGCAGTGAAGCGACGAGCACTAGAGTTTCCTGGAGCTCATTGATACGGACGGTCAAGTCAGCCGGTGGCGCAAAGGCGCCGAGTGTGAAAGACTGCCTCGATCCGCGGTGCGTGCAATCGACGCCGTCGGTAAAAAAACAACGACAACGAGGGAGCGAGCGATGTCAGGGACTGAGAAATCCTCAACGACAAGGCGTAATCTTCTTCAAGCGGCGGCGACTGGCGGTGCGGCAACCGCCCTGCTCGGCGGGTTGGGCGTCAGCCCGGCGCTGGCGGCAGCGGCACGTTCGGAGAAACCGCTGAAGGCGGCGTTCTCCAATGCAGGCCTGCAGGCCACCTGGTGCGCCCAGGGCAAGCAGGCGGCGGAATGGTGGGGCAAGCTGTTCAACGTCGAAGTCACCTGGTTCGACGGCCAGCTCGACGCGGTCAAGCAGCGCGCCGCGATCGACAATATGGCGTCGCAGAAGTGGGACTTCGTCGCCATCCAGGCGTTCGGCATCGGCACGCTGACCCAGCCCGTGCAGAAAATGATCGACGCCGGCACGCCCGTGATCGACATGGACACGCTGATCGCCCCGCTCGACCAGATCAAGGTTCATTCGTTCCTGGCGCCCGACAATGAATTCATGGGCGCTTCGGTGACGCAGGCGCTCTGCAATGCCATGGGCGGCAAGGGCAAGATCATCATGACGCAGGGCGCGCTCGGCCATACCGGCGCGCAAGGCCGCGCCAAAGGCTTCGAGTCGGTGGTGAAGCAATTCCCCAATATCGAGGTGCTCGACACCCAGCCCGCCGATTGGGACGTCTCGAAGACAGCTCGGCTATGGGAGACCTATCTGACGAAGCACCCGCAAATCGATGCGGCCTTCTTCCACAATGATGACATGGCGCTGGCCGCCTACAACATCATGAAGGCGCGCAACCGCACCAACATCCTGATCGGCGGTGTCGACGCCATGCCGCCGGCGATCCAGGCGGTGAGCGAAGGCCGCATGTTCGCGACCGTCCGCAACCCCTCCTGCCGCATCCATGGCGGCGCCATCATCGCCGGCGTCGCGGCAGTGACGGCGGGCGAGAAGAGCGGACAGGGTATCCCGAAGCATGTGATCACAGATGGCCCGGTGGTGACGAAAGCCAACGCAGCCGGCATGCAATGGATGGAGGACCACTTCCTGATCTGAGCCAGCATGTCCAGGGGACCTGAGCCCATCCTCGAACTGCACGACATCACGAAGGCTTTCGGCGGTGTCGAAGCGCTTCGTGGTGTCGATTTTGCGCTCACCGCCGGCGAGATCCACGGTCTCGTCGGCGAGAACGGCGCGGGAAAAAGCACGTTGATGAAGATCATCGCCGGCGTGCATGCGGATTTTTCCGGCCGGCTCGTGCTGGACGGAAGGGAAACCCGCTTTCGGTCGGTGCGCGACGCGCATGCGGCGGGAATCGCGATGGTGCATCAGGAACTCAGTGTGGCCCCTGACCTGACGGTGGCCGAGAACGTGTTTCTCGGCAACCAGCCGACCAACCGCTTGGGGCTCGTGCAATGGCGGCGCATGGCGCGCGAGGCCGGCGAGCAATTGAAGCGGTTCGGCATCGACGTCGATCCGATGTCGCGGCTCGGCGACCTGCCGATCGGCCTGCAGCAACTGATCGAGATCGCCCGCGTGCTGTCCTCGGGCGCCCGGATCATCATCCTCGACGAGCCGACCTCGGCGCTGTCGCCGCCCGAAGTGGAGCGCCTGTTCGCGACGCTGAAACGACTGCGGGACGAAGGCACCAGCATCGTCTTCATCTCGCATTTCATCGAGGACATCCTGCGCGTCTCCGACACCGTGACGGTGTTCCGCAACGGCAGGAAGGTCGCGGAGACCGCCGCGTCCGAGACGAGCAAGCCGGCGCTCATCGAGGCGATGATCGGCAAGGGCCGCGAGGCGCTGGAAGAGACCTACATCCACGACATCATGCTGCCGCCGCCGACCGATCAGCCGGTGGTGCTGAACGCAAACGGGCTGTCGCTGGCCGGGCGCCTGCGCGAGGTTTCGTTCGAGGCCCGCGCCGGCGAGGTGCTCGGCATCTACGGTTTTATGGGATGCGGCCAGCTCGAGCTGGCGCGGATCCTGTTCGGCAAGATGAAGCCTGACCAGGGCTCGCTGGCGGTGGCCGGAGAACAAAAAGCCTTCCGCAGCACCGCCGGCGCCCGCCGCGCCGGGATCGCCTTCGTTCCCGAGAGCCGGCGCGACATGCTGTTTCTGCAGGAGCCGGTCTACAAGAACGTCTCGATCAGCATCCTCGATCGCATTTCATCGCTGCTGCTCAAGCCGTCGCGCGAGCGCGCGATCGCCAACCGGCAGGTCGAGCAGTTGCGGATCAGGCCCGCAGCCGTCGATCTCGATCTCGGCATGCTGTCGGGCGGCAATCAGCAGAAGGTGGCGCTGGCGAAGTGGCTGAGCTACCCGCCGCGGCTCCTGGTGCTGTGCGAGCCGACCCGCGGCATGGATGTCGGCGCCAAGAACGACGTCATCCATATCGTCAGAGATCTGCGCGCCAAGGGGCTTGCCATCATCGTGCTCTCCACCGAGCCGGAGACGGTGCTGTCGCTCGCCGACCGCGTCATCGTGCTCAAGCGCGGCGCGGTGGTCCGGGAGTTTGCCAACGAACAGATCAGCAAGGACCGCCTCCTGGAAGCGGCGTGAGGAGACCGACATGACTTCAGGTGAAAGCGTGACAGTCGCCGCGGATCGGAAACGGCCTCGCGGGCTAGCCGTGATGTTGCGTTCCCAGATGCGCAACATCGCGCCGTTCCTGACGCTGATCTGCCTGTTCAGCTTCTTCGCGGCAGCAAGCCCCTCGTTTGCGACGCTCGACAATTTCGGCAACATCCTCACCCAGATTTCGGTCACCGGCATCATCGCCGTCGGCCTCACCTTCGTGATCCTGTGCGCCGAGATCGATCTTTCGATCGCCGCCATCGCCAACGTCACCGGCATTGCGGTCGCCTATTTCACGCTACAGGAATCCTACGTCAACATCGCCAACGTCCCGATGCCCGGATGGGCCGCGATCCTGCTGGCGCTGGCGCTGTGTGCCCTGCTCGGCCTCGTCAACGCGTTCGGGCTGACGGTGATCGGCATCCCCTCCTTCATCATGACGCTGGCGATGATGCAGATCGCGGCCGGCATCTCGGCGCTGCTGGTGCGCGGGCAGATCGCCTACAAGGTGCCCCCGCTGGTGACGACCTTGGGATCGACATCGATCGGCGGCATCCCCTGGATCGTGATCGTGGCAGCCCTGATGCTGCTCGGCGGCCATCTGGTGCTGACCTACACCCGCTTCGGCCGCTACGTCTACATGGTCGGCGGAAACCGCGAGGCAGCGGAATATTCCGGCCTCAACGTCAAGCTCATCCTCGGCAGCGTCATGGTGATTTCGGCGGTGTGCGCCGGCATCGGCGGCATGCTCGGGGTGGCGCATTTCGGCAGCGCGCAGCAGAACGAGTTCGACACTTATCTTCTGGATTCGATCGCCGCCGTCGTGGTCGGCGGCACCAGCCTCTTCGGCGGCCGCGGCGGCATCGGCAACACCATCGTCGGCCTGTTCGTGCTCGGCGTCCTCAACAACGGGCTCGACCACGTCAATATCGACAGTTTTCTGAAGATCCTGATCCGCGGCCTGATCCTGCTGGCGGCGCTCATCATCAATGTCTATGCGCAGCGATTGCGGGAACGGGCGGTGGAGTAAGGCATACACTCATAAATACAGGTGTCTGTCTTTGGGGAAGCAGAATGGCCATTCCAGAGGACAGAAGCCGTCATGGTGGCTACGGCGGCTTGTATGAAGTAGGACACACGAGGGGGCGAAGGGGGGATACGAGGATGCGAGACTTAGAGCTGCCATGAAAGACCTAGTAATCGCGTGGCTTGCATCCAGCGCTGCGTTTTCAATCGCCTTCATCGGCTTCATGCTGCTCTGGGTGTGGCTTGACGACGGAACCTTGCGATCCTGGAGTGCCATTTTTCGACTTGGTTGGGTGACAATTAGTGCGGCCCTAATCGTGCAGTTCTTTTATGGTGGACTTATCTACTTCGTGTTGACCCGCGCCGGCCTATGGACGCTTTGGACGGTTGCTCTCGCTTATTTGCTGCCTCTCCTGGTGATCGGCTGGTATTCAATTGATACCAAGCGGGAAGCCGTGGGGATGATTGCATGGGTCATCTTTGCTTGTCTTGTCGCGTACGTGTCTTGGTTTCTCGCTCCCGTTCAGACTCGGCAGCGGCGATCTTGGACGTGAAGCAGACGGACTTTCGTCATTTGCATGTCCGCAGATGGCCCAAGGCCATCCGGCGTTACCGATTTTGCGTTGAAGAATCTAGCAGACCGAACCTGCGAGTTAAGCTCTTCATCACTGGCGGCTCTCATTTGGCAAAATCCGGCTGCCAGCCGCGGATCTCGCGCGCTGCCTTCGTCACAGCGCCGATGGTTGGGAACGTCTCCACCATCATCGCCCGCGCCAGCCGCAGGCTGCGCGCCTCGCACACCGCCCGCTGCTTTGCATCCTCGATCAGTTCGAAATCGGCATTGTGCGCCAGCCCCAGAATGCGGCGGATGATTTTTGCGGCCGCGAATCCCACGGTGTCGCCGAACAGCCGCGCCATATAGGCCTGCCGTTCGGCCTCCAGGCGGGCCGCGCCGGCAGTTCCCGGAAACAGCGTCAGGGGATAGGCGTCGCCATGACTTTCCGTGCGCCACAATTCGAGGAATTCGTGGGAAAACTCCGTCCAGACGTTTTCGATCGTTTCCAGCAGCCAGACCTCGAACAGCCGCCGTTCGCCCGGCGACCTTTCGTGGCCGGCAGAGGCCAGATAGGCCATCAGGAGGTTGGCGATGACGGCGCCGATATCGAAACCCATCGGTCCATAGAACGCGAATTCGGGATCGATCACGACCGTCGAATCTTCCGTCACCATGATCGAGCCGGTGTGGAGGTCGCCATGGATCAGCGCTTCCGGCGCGTTCAGAAACTTCAGCTTGAGACGCGAAATCGCGGCGTGCAGGTCGAGGTCTTCCCGAAAAGCGGCCGCCGTCGCATCGAGCCACGGCTGCGTCCAGCGGTTCTGCTCGGCCTCACGGTAGGGATCGGTGAAGATCAGATCCTCTGATATCTTGCAGAGCGCATGGTTGCCTGCGAACGCCGCAATCCCCTCCTTCTTCTGGGCAGCAGGAAGCGCGAGGTCGGACGAGAAAAACAGCGTGCGCGCCATGAAGGTGGCGATGTCGCCGACAAAATTCGGATAGAGCGCGCCGGCAATCAGCCCCCTGCGCATGATGACATGCGGCTCGATCAACTCCATCACGACGAGCGCTAATCCCTCGTTGTGATGCAGCACGGCCGGCACCAGTCCGGGCGCCAGCCGCGCCTGATGCGTGAGCGCGAGATATTCGTAATGCGAGCGCGACAGTGGCAGCGGCCAGCTTTCGCCGACGAGACGCACATAGGGCAGCGCCTGCTTGACGGCGATGCCGCCCGCGGTCCCCCTGACGATGAACACGAGGTTGAGGTTGCCGTCGCCGACCTCGATGATCGACCAGGAAGCCGGTTCGCCGCCAAGACGGGCTGCGATCGCCGGGAGCCCTGCAAGGTAATCCCGCAGATCGGCTTCATGAAGGATTCGGTATTCGTCGGGCCGGGGATCAGCCAATGGTCGCTGCTGTGAACTCATCCCTCTCTGCCCCCCATGCCGGTGCGGGAGGTCCACGCACTCCCGTTCAGGAAATTCGATCCGATATCGGCCTTTTTCTTGACCGGATCATAATCGCAAAACGCTGTCGGCAACCAGCGTTCACCGTCCGCATTTGCGCCTCGCGTCTCAAATGAGCTGCGCGAGCCAGATGGTGTGGCCGCCGCAGTCGGGGTCCTCGACGACATGCGACACCACGCGAAACCCGTTCCAATCGAGCAATGAACGATATTCGGCCGGGTCGAGGCTGGCATGATACAACGGCTCGCCTCCAAGACTCCCGATCGCCTCCCCATGCGCGGGGCCGCTGGTGAACATCAGTGTCGCTTCCGGTGCCGCATGCTCGCGAAATACCGAAAACATCTGGCGCTGGTCGTCATGGCAGAGGTGAAAGAAACTATCCCATGCAACGATGCCGAAAAACTTCCGCTGCAAGGCGAGCTGGCGCATATCGGCGACGATCCATTCCTGCTTGGGAAAATGTTTTCGGCAGACATCGATCATGGCCGGGGATGAGTCTACGCCAACGACGGGATAACCAAGTTCGATCAGATACGCCGCCATTGGCGCTGCGGATCCGCAGCCGAGATCGAGGATCGGACCAGCCGGCGGCAGCAGCGCCCGGAAACGATCGAGCCAGGTTTTTTCAATCAGTCTGGTGCGTCCGCGACTCTCGATCCAGTCCGATGCCTTGCGCTGGTAGAGATCGATGATCCCTGCGGCTTCTTCCGACGCCATTGGCTTACGCACCACTAGTCGACCGAGCCTAGAATGTTTCCCGTTCCAGGAAGTTCGATCCGATGTCTGCCTTTTTCTTCACGGGGTCATAGTCGCAAAAGACGCTATCGGCGACCAGCGTGTAGCTCGGGAAGATCGTGTCCTTGTTCAGCTTGACGGAAGTCAGGCCGATGACGGCGGTCTGCTTGCCGCCGGTCCATTTGAACGGGGTCGTGCTCGGCGCCCTCTCACAGGCGACCACCGCGTCGGCGAAAACCGAGCTCTCGACGAAGGCCTTCACGGTCCGAAGCTGCCCCAGCGTCTTCCAGTTCATGTAGAACGATCCGGCGAGGCCGGCGGCGAGCAGAACCACAAGCAATAATAAAATACGCTGAAAATTCATCATATCCCCCAGCCGGAACGGACCGGTGCAAAATTAACCGATCCCGCCGGATTTGTCAGAACCCGAATACTACCCAAGGAACCCTCCAGCGGGCTATTGCCGCGATAGCCTAGATGTGACTAACGGTATCGTTCGGCCTTCAAAATCGGATCAGGGACATCCGGTGACTAGTGACAATCCAGACGCGATTGCATTGCGGCCCACCGTCATCGGCGGCGCCCGCCAGGACGACGACTATGAGGTGGTCTGGCGCGGCTTCCCGGTCGGACGGTTAATGAAGCAGGCGGATGGTCCGCACTGGTGGTGGGCTTGCACCGTCTATGGGCTACCCCCGAGCCCTAATGACCGAGGGCCCGCCATCAATTACAAGGACTGCCAGGTCCGCTTCCGGCTAGCCTGGGCCAGAATCAGGCCCACGCTGACCAACGAGACCATGGAGGCTGCAACGCGGCACGCCCAGGGGTTGCTTGAGCAACAAGCGGCGAAGGGCGCGGAGCCCAAGGCACCTGAACCGCTCCAGGTTCTGGAAAACCATCGCGCGGCACCTCGGCACCGGGTATTGAAGGCAGGCTCCATCGAGTTCAACGGCGGCGTCATCGACTGCACCATCCGGAATGTATCGGACACCGGCGCTGCACTCGAAGTCGCCAGTCCGGTCGGCGTCCCCGACAGCTTCTGGTTGGTGGTCTCGGGCGATCATACGCGCCGCCACTGCCGGGTGGCCTGGCGAACGGACAAGCGGATAGGCGTCGCGTTCGACTAGCCGGGAATGCGATTAGGCTGGGCCGCGACGACGGTCCATCTGGTGCCCCGGACGCGAGCGGCGTGAGTACTGGGAAGCGGGACCCATTCTACTTTGCATGGGGTTGTTTTCGAGATTTTGTGTCCGGGCCCCGCGGTGTGGGGTCAAAACGGCAGCCCCATCAGCTTCGACAGCCGTTCGATGTTCAGGTAGCCCTGATGATACGCCCACATCCCAATGCCGAAAACCACGCCCGAGATCAGCGTGGTCCAGAGCAGCTTGTAGCCCATCCGCGCCATCACCGGTGCGCCGGGATCGGTGCCGGGCGCGCCCTCGCCGTCCTCGTGCTGGCTGCGGACGCCGAACGGCAGCGTCACGAACAGCACGACCCACCAGAGCACGAAGTAGATCGCAAGCGCTGTGGAGACATTGTAAGCCATGGGTTCAGGCCTGCTCGATTTCGACCAGCGCGCCGGAAAAATCCTTCGGATGGAAAAACAGCACCGGCTTGCCGTGGGCGCCGATCTTCGGCACGCCGTCGCCGAGGACGCGCGCGCCCTCGCTGATCAGTCTGTCGCGCGCGGCGATGATGTCGGGCACGTCATAGCAGATGTGATGGATGCCGCCGTCGGCGTTACGCTCGACGAATTTGGCGATCGGCGAGGCCTCGCCGAGCGGCTGGATGAACTCGATCTTGGTGTTGGGCAGCGTCACGAACACGGTGATGACGCCATGCTCCGGCAGCGGCACCGCGCCGGAGATTTCGGCGCCGAACGCGCCGCCATAGATCTTGGCGGCTTTTTCCGCGTCCTTGACCGCGATCGCGACATGATTGAGCCGGCCTAGCATGACACTCACTCCCTGCTTCCCGCGTCTTCCCGACGAGAGCCCGCCGGCTCGCCTGACGACGCCCTTTTTACCTCAAACCGTCAGAACATGAACGAGGCAAATCGGCTTCTTGCCCCACTGCTCGTTGATGACGGCCCGCACCGCGCGACGCACCGATTCCGCCGTCGCGTCCGCATCGCGCCGGCGCGCCCGCGGCAGGTTTTCCACCGTCGAAACCACCGTATCGAACACGACCTCATCGATCACCTCGCCGGCCGCATTCTTCTCGGGGATGCCGACGAGATCGACCTCGGGATCGTCGGCCAGTTCGCCCTTGTCGGTCATGGCGATCGCCACGAAGGCGCAGCCTGCAAATCCCATCCGGCGCCGCTCGACCACGGCGCGGGACTTGGAATCCTCCAGTATGTTGCCGTCCTTGTAGAGCCGCCCCGACGGCAACTCGTCGATGATGCCGGGATCACCGGGCCCGAGCTTGACCAGATCGCCATTGCGGCAGGTCAAGACCTTCGGCACGCCGGCGGTGCGCGCCAGCTTGGCATGCTCGGAGAGATGCAGCGCCTCGCCATGGACGGGAATCAGGATCTGCGGGCGTACCCATGAGATCATGTCGCGCAGTTCGTCGCGGCGCGGATGGCCGGAGACGTGGACGAGATCAGTGCGGTCGGTAATGACCTCGATGCCCTGCACCACCAGCCCGTTGATGATGGCGCCGACCGCCTTCTCGTTGCCGGGGATGGTACGCGAGGAAAAGATCACGCTGTCGCCCTTGTTCAGCGTCACCTGCGGATGGTCGTTATTGGCGATCCGGGCGAGCGCCGCACGCGGCTCGCCCTGGCTGCCGGTGCACAGCGCCAGCACCTTGTCCGGCGGAAAATGCCCATAATAATCGGCGCCACGGAAATTCTGCACGCCGTCGAGATAGCCGGTCTCGCGGGCGACCTGCACCACGCGCTCCATGGCGCGGCCGACCACCACCACCTCGCGATCGGCGGCCTTGGCGGCATCCGCCACCGCTTTCACGCGCGCGACGTTGGAGGCAAAGGTGGTGACGGCGACCCGGCCCTTGGCGCCCTTCACCAGCTTGGCGATGGTGGCGGCAACCTCGGTTTCCGAGGGCGAGCGTCCTTCCCGCACCGCGTTGGTGGAATCCCCGACCAGCGCCAGCACACCGGCATCGCCGAGTTCGCGCAGGCGCCGCTCGTCGGTCGGCAGGCCGATGATCGGCGTCGGGTCGATCTTCCAGTCGCCGGTGTGGAGCACGGTGCCGGCGGAGGTATGGATCGCCAGCGCATGCGATTCCGGAATCGAGTGCGCGACCGGGATGAACTCGACGGTGAACGGCCCGAGATTGACCCGGCCGCCTGACGGCACCACGGTCACCGGGATCTTCGGCGGATTGCGCTCGGCGGCGCATTTGGCCTCGAACAAGGCAGCGCTGAATTTGGTGGCATAGACCGGGCATTGCAGCTTCGGCCAGAGGTCCATAATCGCGCCGAAATGGTCCTCATGGGCATGCGTCAGCACGAGGCCCATCAGGTTCTTGCGCTCCTTCTCCAGGAAACGGATGTCGGGCATGATCAGGTCGATGCCCGGCAGATGCTCCTCATCGCCGAAGGAAACGCCGAGATCGACCGCGAGCCAGGACCGCTGGTTTCGGTTGCCGAGCCCGTAGATCGACAGGTTCATGCCGATCTCGCCGACGCCGCCGAGCGGCGCAAAGGTCAGTTCATCCGGCCGCGCCATCAGGCCGCTCCCACTGACGCCGCAGCGCCGAAATAGACCTCGCCCGCGGTGACGGCCGCACGCTTGCCCTCGGCTGTGCGGACGATCAGGCAGCCGCTCTCGTCGATGGTATCGAACGTGCCCTCGACGGTCGCGGCTCCAGTCTGGATTGCAACCCGCTCGCCAAGGCCGAACGCGCGCTCCAGCCAAAGTTTTCGGATATCGGCAAAGCCGCGGCCATTGTCCCAGATGCCATGGAATTCGACCCAGGCATCCGAGAGCGCCGCAAACAGTTCCTCCGCGCCGATTTGAACGCCGAGCGCGGCCAGCGAGGTCGCCGGCGTCGGCGTGCCCTCGGGCGCCGCAATGACGTTGGTGCCGATGCCGACCACCACGGCCAGGCGATTGCCGGCTACGGCCTCGGCCTCCAGCAGAATGCCGGCGAGCTTCTGCCCGTCCGCCATGACGTCGTTGGGCCATTTCAGGGCGTATCTCAGAGGCCCGGCGCCGGCCCGCCGCAAATTGGCTTCGATGCTGAGTTTTTGCAGCGCGCGTTCCAGCGACAGCCCTGCGGCAAAGCCCAGCGTAGCGGCGACGCCGGGAGACACGTCCATGACTTCGAGAATGCTGCTGGCGAGGTTGCCGCGCGGCGCGATCCAGGCGCGCTGCCGGCGACCCCGGCCCGCGGTCTGTTCCGTCGTCACGAACCACACAGGACCCCGCTCGCCATCGCGGGCGCGGGACATGGCTTCGGCGTTGGTCGACCCGATCTGGTCGAAGGCCGCGAGGCCGTAGCCCGCCGATCTGGCTTTGGAACCGAGCGTAAAAGTCATCCTGGGAACAGCGACTTCGCCGCCGTCGTGGCGACGCTGACCAGCGGCCCCGGATAGACGAAGAAGAAGATGTTGAAGATGCCCGCGACCGCCAGCACCGTCCGCAGTTCGATCCGCATCGGCTCGATATGGCCGGCCGGCTCGTCGAAATAC
Source organism: Bradyrhizobium algeriense (assembly GCF_036924595.1). Lineage (NCBI taxonomy): Bacteria > Pseudomonadati > Pseudomonadota > Alphaproteobacteria > Hyphomicrobiales > Nitrobacteraceae > Bradyrhizobium > Bradyrhizobium algeriense. Next base: position 3,460,756 of record NZ_JAZHRV010000001.1, read on the forward strand.
ATCACCTTGATGATGGTGAGATAGTAGAACGCGCCCACCACGCTGGTGAGCACGCCGATGACGGCGAGCGTGAACAGGCCCGCCTTGATCGCGGCCACGAACACGTACCATTTGGCGAAGAACCCCGCGAGCGGCGGAATGCCCGCCAGCGAGAACAGCAGCATGGCGAAGAAGAAGGCCAGCAGCGGATTGGTGCGCGAGAGGCCTGCGAAATCGCTGATCTGCTCCATCGGCTGGCCGTCGCGCTTCATGGAAAGGATGACCGCGAAGGTGCCGAGCGTCATCGCGACATAGATCGCGATATAGACCAGCACGCCCTGCGCGCCCTCCACCGTGCCCGATGCGAGCCCGACCAGCGCAAAGCCCATATGGCCGATCGAGGAATAGGCCATCAGGCGCTTGATGTTCTTCTGCCCTATGGCGGCAAACGAACCCAGCGCCATCGAGGCGATCGCCACGAACACGAGGATCTGCTGCCACTGCGGGACGATGCCGGGGAACGCGGTCAACGTCACGCGGGTGAACACCGCAAGGGCTGCGACCTTCGGCGCCGAGGCAAAGAAGGCGGTGACCGGCGTCGGCGCGCCCTCATAGACGTCGGGCGTCCACATATGGAACGGCACGGCGGATACCTTGAAGCAGAGCCCGGCCAGCAGGAACACCAGGCCGAACACGATGCCGACGCTGCCGGTTTTCACTGCGGCGGCGATGCCGGCAAAATCGACCGTGCCGGTGAAGCCGTAGATCAGCGAGGCGCCGTACAGCAGCATGCCGGAGGACAGCGCGCCGAGCACAAAGTACTTCAACCCGGCCTCGGTGGACTTGGCGTTGTCGCGGTTAGAGGTAGCGACCACGTAGAGCGCGAGCGACATCAGCTCGAGCCCGAGATAGAGCATGATGAGGTCGGCGGCCGAGATCAGCACCATCATGCCGAGCGTGGAGAGCAGCACCAGGATCGAATATTCGAAAATCCGCCGCGACGGATCGGACAAAAACTCCGTCGACAGGATCAGCGTCACCGCCGAGCCGATGATGGCAAGGATCTTCAGGAAGCGGGCAAAATCGTCGACGATGAAGCTGCCGCCGAAGGTCGAGAGCTTGCCGGCCGGCAGCATCAGCTCGAGCGCGCCGGTCACGACCAGCAGCAGCACCGCAAGCGTGGTAACCAGCCTGGTCGTCCCCTCGCCGCGATAGGCGCCCAGCATCAACAGCGCCATGGCGCCGACGGCCAGCACCAATTCCGGCAGCACCGGCAGCAACTGATAACCTGCACTTGAGAAGCTCATGGTGGCGGCCTTACTGGACCAGCGCGGCTGCCTTCACGGCAGTCACGGCGGCATTGTAATTGTTGACGAGTTGCTGGACCGAAGCCGCCGACATGTCGAGCACCGGCTTCGGATAGACGCCAAACAGGATGGTGAGTGCGACCAGCGGGAACAGCGTCAGGCTCTCGCGCAGCGTCAGGTCCTTGATGCTGGCGAGCGACGGTTTTGTCAGCGCACCGAACACCACCTTGCGATAGAGCCACAGCGCATAGGCCGCCGACAGGATCACCCCGAGCGTGGCAAAGGTCGCCGTCGGGATCGAGACCTTGAAGGTGCCGACCAGCGTCATGAATTCGCCGACGAAGCCGCTAGTGCCGGGAAGGCCGACATTGGCCATAGTGAACACCATGAACACCAGCGCGTAGAGCGGCATCCGGTTGACGAGGCCGCCATAGGCGACGATCTCGCGGGTGTGCATGCGGTCGTAGACGATACCGACGCACAGGAACAGCGCGCCGGAGACGATGCCGTGTGAGACCATCTGGAACACGCCGCCCGCCACGCCCTGCGTGGTGCCGGCGAAGATGCCCATGGTGACGAAGCCCATATGGGCCACTGACGAATAGGCGATCAGCTTCTTGATGTCTTCCTGCATCAAGGCCACCAGCGAGGTGTAGACGATGGCGATCACCGACAGCGTGAAGATGATCCAGGCGAAATCATGCGACGCCAAGGGGAACATCGGCAGCGAGAAGCGCAGGAAGCCGTAGCCGCCCATCTTCAACAGGATCGCGGCCAGGATCACCGAGCCCGCGGTCGGCGCCTCGACGTGGGCATCGGGAAGCCAGGTGTGCACCGGCCACATCGGCATCTTCACCGCAAAGGAGGCAAAGAACGCCAGCCACGCCCAGGTCTGCAACGAGCGCGGCACTGCCGTCTGCATCAGCGTCGGGATGTCGGTCGTGCCGGCATTCCAGTACAGCGCCATGATCGCGAGCAGCATCAAGACCGAGCCGAGCAGCGTGTAGAGGAAGAACTTGAACGACGCGTAGACCCGGCGCGGGCCGCCCCAGACGCCGATGATCAGGAACATCGGGATCAGGCCGCCTTCGAAGAACAGGTAGAACAGCACGAGGTCGAGCGCGGAGAAGGTGCCGACCATCAGCGTTTCCAGCAGCAGGAACGCCATCATGTATTCGCGCACGCGCATCGTGATCGATTTCCAGCTCGCGATGATGCAGAACGGCATCAAGGCGGTGGTCAGGATCACGAACGGCAGCGAAATGCCGTCGACACCCATGTGATAGGTGATGCCGCTGGCGAGCCAGTTCGCCTTTTCGATGAACTGGAAATCCGGATTGGCGGCGTCGAAGCGCCAGACCAGGATCAGCGACACCGCAAAGGTGACCAGCGTGGTCCACAGCGCGATCCAGCGCGCATTGCGCCGTGCGGCCTCGTCGTCGCCGCGGGTGAGATAGATCGCCAGCGCGCCGATGATCGGCAGGAACGTGACAACCGAAAGGATGGGCCAGGTTGTCATTACTGGCCTCCCAAGCCGAACATGAACCAGGTGATCAGCCCCGCGACCCCGATCAGCATCGCAAAAGCATAGTGATAGAGGTAACCGGTCTGGATCTTCACCACGTTGCGGGTGACGTCGAGCACGCGCGCCGAAACGCCATCCGGGCCGAAGCCGTCGATGACCAAGCCGTCACCCTTTTTCCAGAGGAAATAACCGATCCGCTTGGCCGGGCGGACGAAGATGAAATCATAGAGCTCGTCGAAGTACCATTTGTTGAGCAGAAACTGGTAGAGCATCTGGTGCTGGCCGGCGAGTTCGACCGGCAGATACGGCCGGCGGATGTAGAACAGCCACGACACCAGGAAGCCCAGCACCATCATGACCGTCGGCAGGAACGCAATCGCCTGCGGAATGTGATGCATTTCATCGATGATGTGCGGGTGCATCTTGAGCGACTGGCCGAAGAACTCTTCCACGCCATGGCCCGCGAACACCTCCTTGAACGGGAAGCCGGCCAGGATGGAGCCAGCGGCGAGAATGCCGATCGGCACCAGCATCCACATCGGCGCCTCGTGAGCGGCCTCATAGTGATGCCGGTCGTGCGGCTCGCCGTGGAACGTCTTGAAGATCAGGCGCCAAGAATAGAACGAGGTCAGGCCCGCCGCGATCACCGTCATCGCGAAACCGTAGAACGCGAACGGGTTATGCGCGACATAGGCAGACTCGATGATCGCGTCCTTGGAGAAATAGCCGGCCGTCAGCGGAAAGCCGGTCAGCGCCAGCGTGCCGATCACCATCACACTATAGGTGTAGGGGATCTTGTCCTTCAGCCCACCCATGTTGCGGATGTCCTGCTCGTGATGCATCGCGTAGATCACCGAGCCTGAGCCCAAGAACAGCAGCGCCTTGAAGAAGGCGTGCGTGAACAGATGGAACATGCCGACCGAATAGGCCCCTGCCCCCATCGCCACGAACATGTAGCCGAGCTGCGAACAGGTTGAGTAGGCGACGATGCGCTTGATGTCGTTCTGCACGAGGCCGACGGTCGCCGCAAAGAACGCGGTGGTCGCACCGAAGAACATGACGACGGCCTGCGCGTTGGGCGCGAGCTCGAACAGCGGCGACAGCCGCGCCACCATGAACACGCCGGCCGTCACCATGGTCGCGGCGTGGATCAGCGCGGAGACCGGGGTTGGGCCTTCCATCGCGTCCGGCAACCAGGTGTGCAGCAGGAACTGGGCCGATTTGCCCATCGCGCCCATGAACAGCAACAGGCAGGTCAGCGTCAGCGCATCGGCATGCCAGCCGAAGAAATCGATGGTCTTGCCCGACAGCCCGGGCGCGCCCGCAAAAATCGTCTCGAAGTCGGTCGAGCCGATCAGCATAAAGATCGCGAAAATGCCAAGCGCAAAGCCGAAATCGCCGACACGGTTGACGATGAAGGCCTTGATTGCCGCCGCGTTCGCCGAGGGCTTGTGGTACCAGAAGCCGATCAGCAGATAACTCGCCAGACCGACGCCCTCCCAGCCGAAGAATAGCTGTACCAGATTGTCAGCCGTCACCAACATCAGCATCGCGAAAGTGAACAGCGACAGATAGGCAAAGAACCGCGGCCGGTACGGATCCTCGTCCATATAGCCGATGGAATAGAGATGCACGAGCGAGGAGATGGTGTTGACCACCACCAGCATCACGGCCGTCAGCGTATCGACGCGCAGCGCCCACGATACCTGCAGATCGCCGGAATTGATCCAGGGGAACAGCGCGATCCTGGCGTCGTGGTGCATGAAGCCCACATCGACCAGCGTCACCCAGGATAGCGCTGCGGAAACGAATAGAAGCCCCGTCGTAATCAGCTCGGCCGCGCGCGACCCCTGCGCCGCCGGCTCCGTGACGTGGTGATCGTCATGGCCGTGATCATCATGGGCATGCTCGTCATGGGCATCGGCGGCATGCGCGTGAGCGCCATGGCTGTGATCGTGATGCTTGACCTCATCGCCGCTCGGATTGCGCGCATGCGCACCGAAGATCGCGATCAGGCCGGCCAGAATGGCGCCCAGCAGCGGCAGAAAGACAATTGCCTGAACCATAGCCGCGCCCTTAGCCCTTCATCAGATTGACGTCTTCAACCGCGATCGAGCCGCGGTTGCGGAAATAGACCACCAGCACGGCAAGACCGATCGCAGCTTCAGCCGCCGCGACCGTCAGCACCAAAAGCGCAAACACCTGGCCGACGATGTCGCCGAGGAAGGTCGAGAACGCCACCAGGTTGATGTTGACCGCGAGCAAGATCAGCTCGATCGACATCAGGATGACGATGATGTTCTTGCGGTTTAAGAAGATGCCGAGAATCCCGATCGTGAACAGGATGGCGCCGACCGCGAGATAGTGTCCCAGACCGATCGTCATTTCACCCACTCCGCCGCATCCGCATCCTGCAGGCCCTGCCCGGACGCCACCTGGCGCACGGCCATCGCGAGCTCCGGCGTCCGCGCGTTCTGCACGTTGATGTCCTGCCGCTTGACCTTCGCCTTGTGGCGCAGCGTCAGCACGATGGCGCCGATCATGGCCACCAGAAGCACCATGCCGGCGATCTGGAAGTAGTGGATGTACTTCGTATAGAGCACCAGCCCGAGCGCCTCGGTGTTGCTGACATTGGTCGGGATCGCCGCCGTGATCTGCTTGACGGTGCCGGGACTGATAACCCAGCCGCCGGCAACCAGCAGCAGTTCGGCCAGGAAGATGCCGCCGATCACGAGGCCGATCGGCAGATATTCCAGAAAGCCTTCGCGCAACTCGGTGAAATCGACGTCGAGCATCATGATCACGAACAGGAACAGGACGGCGACCGCGCCGACATAGACCACGATCAGCATCATCCCGAGGAATTCGGCGCCCAACAGGATGAACAGGCCGGAAGCGTTGACGAACGCCAGGATCAGGAACAGCACGGAGTGCACGGGATTGCGCGACACAATCACCATGACCGCCGACGCCACGCAGACGCCGGCAAAGAGATAGAAGAACAGCGCGGTCAGGATCATGCCCTCACCTCACCGGTACGGCGCGTCGAGTTCGATTGCTTTCGCAATCTCGCGCTCCCAGCGATCGCCATTGGCGAGCAGTTTCGCCTTGTCATAGTAGAGTTCCTCGCGGGTCTCGGTCGCGAATTCGAAATTCGGTCCCTCGACGATGGCATCGACCGGGCAGGCTTCCTGGCACAGGCCGCAATAGATGCATTTCACCATATCGATGTCGTAGCGCACGGTGCGGCGGGTGCCGTCGTTGCGGCGCGGGCCGGCCTCGATGGTGATCGCCTGCGCGGGGCAGATCGCTTCGCACAGCTTGCAGGCGATGCAGCGCTCTTCGCCGTTCGGATAGCGGCGCAGCGCGTGCTCGCCGCGGAAGCGCGGCGAGATCGGGTTCTTCTCGAACGGATAGTTGATGGTCGGCTTCGGCTTGAAGAAATAGCGCATGGCGAGAAAGAACGCCGATACGAATTCGCTCAAGAGAAGCGCCCGGGCGGTTGCGTTGACGTTGACACTCATGACGGCCTCACTTCGGCGCGATGCCGGCGAATTGCAGCACGCCGGCCACAATCACCACCATCGCCAGCGACAGCGGCAGGAACACTTTCCAGCCGAGCCGCATCAGTTGATCGTAGCGGTAGCGCGGCACGATCGCCTTCGCCATCGCGAACAGGAAGAACATGAAGAACACTTTTAGCGCGAACCAGATCACGCCGGGGATCCAGTTGAACGGCGGCAGGTCCACCGGCGGCAGCCAGCCGCCGAGGAACATGATCGTCGCCAGCGCGCACATCGTGGTGATCGCGACATATTCGCCGAGCATGAACAGCAGATACGGCGTCGAGCCGTATTCGGTCATGAAACCCGCGACCAGTTCGGATTCCGCCTCCACCAGATCGAACGGCGGGCGGTTGGTTTCGGCCAGCGCCGAGACGTAGAACACCACGAACATCGGGAACAGCGGCCACACATACCAGTTCAGGATGGTGAGCTGCGGCAGGCCGATCAGACTGGCGAAGCCGCGGGTGTTCTGCGCTTCCACCAAGGCCGAGAGATTGAGCGAGCCGGCGCACAGCAAGACGGTGATGATGACGAAGCCGATCGAGACTTCGTAGGACACCATTTGCGCCGCGGAACGAAGCGCGGCCAGGAACGGATATTTCGAATTCGACGACCAGCCGGCCATGATGACGCCGTAGATCGACAGCGACGAGATCGCGAAGATGTAGAGCACGCCGACATTGATGTCGGAGATGACCCAGCCGAGATCCATCGGGATGACGGCCCAGGCGGCCAGCGCCAGCACGCAGGACACCAGCGGCGCCAGCAGGAACACGCCCTTGTTGGAGCCGGAGGGAATGACCGGTTCCTTCAGCACGAATTTGAGCAGATCCGCGAAGGATTGCAGCAAGCCCCAGGGGCCGACGACGTTGGGGCCGCGGCGGATCTGCACCGCCGCCCAGATCTTGCGGTCGGCGAGCAGGATGTAGGCGATCGCGATCAGGAGCACGACGAGCAGCAGGACGCTCTGCGCGACCATGACGATCAGCGGCCAGAGAAAACCGGTCCAGAACGAGCTTGCGAAGAAATCAGCCATCAGATCACGCTCACTCCGCTGCCGTCAGCATCTTCCCGGACGCAAGCCGGGAGCATTCCGCCATCACCGCCGAGGCCCGGGCGATCGGGTTGGTCAGATAGAAATCCTCGACCGAACTCTTGAACGGGGTCTTGTCGACCTTGCCGCCCTTCTTACCCGCCAGCGCCTTGACGTCACTGGCCTTGCCGGCCTCGATCTGGTCGATCCGCATCAGATACGGCACGGCCTTGAACAGGGCCTGACGCAGTGCCCCGAGCGAATCATAGGGTAGCTTCTTGCCGAGAACGTCCGACAACGCCCGGACGATCGCCCAGTCCTCGCGCGCCTCGCCCGGAGGGAACGCCGCGCGGTTCGCGATCTGCACCCTGCCCTCGGTATTGACGTAGAGGCCGGATTTTTCGGTATAGGCCGCGCCGGGCAGGATGACATCGGCGCGGTGCGCGCCGCGGTCGCCATGGGTGCCGATATAGACCACGAACGTACCATCGGGCACTTTCACTTCATCCGCGCCGAGCAGGAACAGCACGTCGAGCGTGCCGAAGGTCGTCATCTGCGCCAGGCTGAGGCCGCCTTTGCCGGGCGCGAAGCCGATATCGAGCGCGCCCGCGCGAGACGCCGTATCCTGCAGCACGGCAAAGCCGTTCCAGCCATCCTTGAGCGCGCCCGTGCCTGCCGCGACCTTGGCCGCCAGCGCCAGCACCGCCGCGCCGTCATGCCGCGAAAGCGAGCCGGCGCCGACCAGCACGATCGGGTGCTTGGCGCCCTTCAGCACCTCGGCGAAGGAATGCTTGCCGGTTGCGAGTTCACCGAGCGTATCGGTGCCCGCGCCGAGATAGTCGTACTCATAGGTGAGATCGGCCTTGGCGCCGATCACGCCGACCTTGAGCTGGCCCGTGCGCCAGCGCTTGCGGATGCGCGCGTTGAGGACGGCGGCTTCCTTGCGCGGGTTGGCGCCGATAATCAGGAGCGCATCGGCCTGTTCGATCCCGGCAATGGTCGGGTTGAAGATCCAGGTCGCCCGTCCCGCCTTGGCGTCGAAGGCGTCGCCGCCCTGCACGGCCAGATTGGTCGAACCGTACTGGCCGAGCAGATCCTTGAACGCGAACATCTCCTCGACGGCGGCGAGATCGCCGGCAATGGCGCCGATCCGCTTGCCGTCGCTCATCTTGACCTTGGCCGCAACCGCCGCGAACGCCTCCTGCCACGACGCGGCGCGCAGCTTGCCGTTGTCGCGGATATAGGGCCGGTCGAGCCGCTGCGTGCGCAGGCCGTCGACGACGTGGCGGGTCTTGTCCGAAATCCATTCCTCGTTCACGGCCTCATTGATGCGCGGCAGGATCCGCATCACCTCACGGCCGCGGGTATCGACGCGGATTGCCGAGCCAACGCCATCCATGACGTCCACCGACTGGGTCTTGCCAAGCTCCCATGGGCGCGCGGCGAACGCAAACGGCTTCGAGGTCAGCGCGCCCACGGGGCAGATATCGACGAGGTTGCCCTGCAATTCCGAGGTCAGCGCCTGCTCCAGATAGGTCGTGATCTCCATGTCTTCGCCGCGGCCGGTCGCGCCCATCTCGGGGACGCCGGCGACTTCGGCGGAGAAGCGGACGCAGCGCGTGCACTGGATGCAGCGGTTCATCGAGGTCTTGACCAGCGCGCCGAGATATTTGTCCTCGACCGCCCGCTTGTTCTCGGCAAAGCGCGAGGTGTCGACGCCGTAGCCCATCGCCTGGTCCTGCAGATCGCACTCGCCGCCCTGGTCGCAGATCGGGCAATCCAGCGGGTGGTTGATCAGCAAGAATTCCATCACGCCTTCGCGCGCCTTCTTCACCATCGGCGAACGGGTCGAGATTTCCGGCGGCTCGCCCTTCGGACCGGGCCGGCAGTCGCGCACGCCCCAGGCGCAGCTTGCGACCGGCTTCGGGCCGCCCTTCACCTCCACGAGGCACATCCGGCAATTGCCGGCGATCGACAGCCGCTCGTGGTAGCAGAAGCGCGGAATTTCGGCGCCCGCGGCCTCGCACGCCTGCAGCAGCGTGAACTCTGCGGGTACATCGATCTCTTTGCCGTCGATGATGAGTTTGGTCATTGCGGTCTCAGGTCTTTCCCAGCTTGCAGTCTGGCGGTGTAACGCTGGCGGTCTTCAGCGACGTCTTGATCCATTGCTGGGTCTCGGCGCCATAGGTCGCGAGATAGGCCGGCTGCGCCGCGCTCTTCTCGCACAGGAACGGCAGATGCGGCTTCAGGTCGTAGTCGCAGGAGGCCAGCCACTCGCGCTTTCCCGCGAAGGCACCGATCGCCTCCTCGCAGGCGTAAAGGAAGTAGGTGACGAAGCTCTCGTACTGCACCTGCTCGTCGCGCCCCGTAGCCTTGATCTTCTCGTAGTCCGGCTGCGCGAACTTCGGATTCTTGAATGCCAGATCGGTGTACCCCAGAAACGCCTGCCGCGCGCTGGTGGCGCGGTTGTTGGTGCGGATCTCGTTGATCTGGAACAGGATCGCAACAAAGCCGAGCAGCGCCACGGCTGCCTGCGCCATCTGCGCCAGCGTCCCGTATCTCTGCCACCAGAAGCTCGGTTGCGACATCGTCATCCCTACTCCGCCGCGACCATGTTCACGGGATCGCGCACGCCGATATCGTCGATATCGGCCTTGTGCGAATACTGGTCGATGCGCGCCTCGATCTCGTGACGGAAATGCGCGATCAGGCCCTGGATCGGCCAGGCCGCGGCGTCGCCGAGCGCGCAGATGGTGTGGCCTTCGACCTGCTTCGTGACTTCCAGCAGCATGTCGATCTCGCGCTTGTGGGCGCGGCCGTCGGCCATGCGGGTCAGCACGCGCCACATCCACCCCGTGCCTTCGCGGCACGGCGTGCACTGGCCGCAGCTCTCATGCTTGTAGAAATAGGAAATGCGCGCGATCGCCCGGATCAGGTCGGTCGACTTGTCCATCACGATCACGGCGGCGGTGCCGAGACCGGAGCGCAATTTGCTGAGGCTATCGAAATCCATCGGCGTGTCGATGATCTGCTCGGCCGGCACCATGCGCACCGACGAGCCGCCGGGGATCACGGCCTTCAGGTTGTCCCAGCCGCCGCGAATGCCGCCGCAATGGCGCTCGATCAGTTCGCGGAACGGAATCCCCATCGCCTCTTCGACGTTGCAGGGCCGCTCGACATGACCGGAGATACAAAACAGCTTGGTGCCGACATTGTTCGGCCGGCCAATCGCGGCGAACCACGCCGCGCCGCGCCTGAGAATGTCCGGCGCAACTGCAATGGATTCGACATTGTTGACGGTGGTCGGGCAGCCGTAGAGGCCGACATTGGCCGGGAATGGCGGCTTCAGCCGCGGCTGGCCCTTCTTGCCTTCGAGGCTCTCCAGCAGCGCGGTCTCTTCGCCGCAGATATAAGCGCCGGCGCCGTGGGCGACATAGATGTCGAACGGCCAGCCGTTGATATTGTCCTTGCCGACCAGTTTTGCCTCATAGGCCTGGTCGATCGCGGCCTGCAGATGCTCGCGCTCGCGGATGAACTCGCCCCGCACATAGATGTAGCAAGCATGCGCGTTCATCGCGAAGCTGGCGAGCAGGCAGCCTTCGACCAGCAGATGCGGATCATGCCGCATGATCTCGCGGTCCTTGCAGGTGCCGGGCTCGGACTCATCGGCATTGACGACCAGATAGCTCGGCCGCCCATCGGTGGATTCCTTCGGCATGAACGACCATTTCAGGCCGGTCGGGAATCCGGCGCCGCCACGCCCGCGCAGGCCGGAGGCCTTCATCTCGTTGATGATCCAGTCGCGGCCCTTGTCGATGATCGCCTTGGTGCCGTCCCACGCGCCACGGCGGCGCGCGCCCTCAAGCCCCCAGTCGTGGAGGCCGTAGAGGTTCTTGAAGATGCGATCCTTGTCGTCGAGCATGACTTGAAGCTTCCTCAGATCAACGATTGGACTGCGCGTAAGCGAGACCCGCGGCGCATCCGCCGAAGGTCAACGCCCACAACAGGCTGGATTCGAGCGTCGCGCTCAGCGCGTAACGCTGCAGCAGAAAAATGAAAACGGCCGCCGCGATGGCGTGCATGCCGATATAGCGCCAGTTCTTCATCGCGCTGACCCTTCCCTGCCCGACCACGGGCAATGTGCCGTCACGCTTCATGTGGTTTCCTTCAGCGTCGTCGGCCCGCCCACCGGCGCCGAGAACTGACGGTCGATCTGCGGTCCCGGCTTCGGCGGATTGCCTGACGCGAAGCCGTCGAGCACCTTGCCGAAGTTTTCCTTGGTCAGGTCCTCGTAGGTGTCCTTCCAGATCAGCACCATCGGCGCATTCACGCAGGCGCCCAGGCACTCGACCTCTTCCCAGCTAAAATTGCCGTCCTTCGACAGATGGAAGGGATCGTGATGGATGCGGCTCTGGCACACCTTGATGATGTCCTCGGCGCCGCGCAGGCGGCACGGCGTGGTGCCGCAGACCTGCACATGGGCTTTCTTGCCGACCGGCTGCAGTTGAAACATCGTGTAGAAGGTCGCCACTTCCAGCACGCGGATGTAGGGCATTTCGAGGAGGTCGGCGACGGCGCGGATCGCGGCCTCCGAAACCCATCCCTCATGCTGTTCCTGGACGCGCCACAGGATCGCAATCACTGCGGACGCCTGGCGACCCGGCGGATACTTTTCGATCTGCGCCTTGGCCCAGGCGAGGTTCTCTTCCGAGAACGTGAAGCTCGCGGGCTGCAATTCCTTCGGTGCGAGGCGGCGGACGGACATCGTTCAGTCTCTCATTGCACGCGGCGCCCGGCTTTCGCATTGAGCGCATCGATCCGGGCGAGCCAGAATGCGCTTGCGGTGCCGAACACGTTGTAGCCGACATGGGTTGAAACCTTGATCCGGTCCAGAATCGAAAGGTCGGTCACGGTTTCAAGGCGATTGCTGCGCGGGTCGTAGACGATCAGCTTCAGCGGAGTCTGTTCGAGCATGTAGCGCGACACGGTGTGCTGGGGATCGTTGCCGTGTTCCTCACAGAGCAGCACGCTGTCACCCTGCATCAACCGCACGCCGCCCTTCATGGCCTCGATCTCGACGCCCTCGACGTCAAGCTTGATCAGATATTTGCCGCCGGGGGCGACCTTGCCGTCGTCGAGCAGGTTATCCAGCGCGATGACAGGCACCTCCTCGCCATCAGACTGGTCGCCGGCGATGCTGAAGGCCTCATGCTTGGTGCCGGACAGCCGCGCGGTGCCGCGTGTCGCGCCGATCGCGCATTTCATGGCTTCGAAGCGATTGCCGTTGATTTTGGCGTTGTTGGCAAGCTTCGGAAAATTCTGCCCTGACGGTTCGATCGCGATCGCCCTGCGCGAACCAAACGGCTTGCTCGATACCAGGACCGACCAGTAGCCGTAATTGGCGCCGCAATCGAGCAGCGTGTAGTCGACGTCGGCGGAATCCTTGAACAGCAACTCGAGTTCGTTCTCGTAATGGTAGGTGCGGTTGAGCAGCTTGCTCCAGTAGCCGTCGCCATAGGGAAACTCGAAGGTCGCGTCGGGATTGAGTTTGATCTGGATGCCGCGCTCGGGCAGCGTCGTGCGCAGGAGATTGGCGCACATATTGTAGCCGCGGTGCGAAAAATTCGACGCCACCTTCGAACCCAGCACCAGCGCAATCGCGGCCAAACGCTCCCACGCGTTCGCGCCAACGAGCGCGCCCGAAGCCCGGTCAAACTGGATGGGCGCCTGCGCCATCACCTATCGACCTCTCCGAACACGATATCGAGCGAGCCGAGAATGGCGGAGACGTCGGCGAGCAGATGGCCTTTGCAGATAAAATCCATCGCTTGCAGATGGGCAAAGCCCGGCGCGCGGATCTTGCACTTGTAGGGCTTGTTGGTGCCGTCGGAGACCAGATAGACGCCGAACTCGCCCTTCGGCGCCTCTACCGCGGCGTAGACCTCGCCGGCCGGCACGTGCACGCCTTCGGTATAGAGCTTGAAGTGATGGATCAGCGCTTCCATCGAGCGCTTCATCTCGCCGCGACGGGGCGGCGCGATCTTGTTGTCTTCGACGACGACCGGGCCCTGGCCATCCGGCGCACGAAGTTTCGCAATGCACTGCTTCATGATGCGCACGGACTGGCGCATCTCTTCCATGCGGATGCAGTAGCGGTCGTAGCAGTCGCCGTTCTTGCCGATCGGAATATCGAAATCCATCTCGGCGTAGCATTCATAGGGCTGCGCCTTGCGCAGGTCCCAGGCAGCGCCCGAGCCGCGCACCATCACGCCGGAAAAACCCCACTCCCAGGCCTGCTGCAGCGTCACCACGCCGATATCGACGTTGCGCTGCTTGAAGATGCGGTTGCCGGTCAGAAGCGTTTCGAGGTCCGCGACCACCTGCAGGAACGGATCGCACCAAGCTTCGATGTCGTCGATCAGTTTCGGCGGCAGGTCCTGATGCACGCCGCCGACGCGGAAATAGGTCGCATGCATGCGCGCGCCGGAGGCCCGCTCATAGAACACCATGAGCTTTTCGCGCTCTTCAAAGCCCCACAGCGGCGGCGTCAGCGCGCCGACGTCCATCGCCTGGGTGGTGACATTGAGCAGATGCGACAGGATGCGGCCGATCTCGCAATAGAGCACGCGGATCAACTGCCCGCGGCGTGGCACCGCGATGCCGAGCAGCTTTTCCGCCGCGAGACAGAACGCGTGCTCCTGATTCATCGGCGCGACGTAATCGAGCCGGTCGAAATATCCAATCGCCTGCAGATAGGTCTTGTGCTCGATCAGCTTTTCGGTACCGCGGTGCAGAAGGCCGATATGCGGATCGACGCGCTCGACGACTTCGCCATCGAGCTCCAGCACCAAGCGCAACACGCCATGCGCGGCCGGATGCTGCGGCCCAAAGTTGATGGTAAAATTGCGAAGGTTTTGCGGTTGTTCGTTCATGGTCAGGCCTTCGGCTCAGCCTTCTCATCGCCCGGCAGCGGATAGTCCGCGCCTTCCCACGGCGAGAGGAAATCGAATTTGCGGAATTCCTGGTTGAGGCGGACCGGCTCGTAGACCACCCGCTTCTCCTGGTCGTCGTAGCGGACCTCCACGAAGCCCGTGAGCGGGAAATCCTTGCGCAGCGGATGGCCGTCAAAACCGTAATCCGTCAATAGCCGCCGCATATCGGGGTGGCCGGTGAAGATCACGCCGTAGAGATCGTAGGTCTCGCGCTCGAACCAGTCGGCGCCGGGAAACACCTCGATGATCGAGGGTACCTGCGTGGTTTCGTCGGCCTCGGCGCGGACGCGGATGCGCTCATTCAGCGTCGGCGACAACAGGTGGTAGACCACGTCGAAGCGCTTTTCGCGGCCGGGATAGTCGACCGCCGTCACGTCGGTGATGTTGATGAAGCGCAGCGCGGGATCATCGCGCAGGTACTTCATGACCTCGACGATCTTCGTCGCATCGACCGTGACGGTGAGCTGGTTGAACGCGACCGCATGGGCGCTCGCCGCGCCGCCAAGCGCGCTAACAATCGTCTGCCCAAGGGCGTCGAGCTTGCCGTCGTCCATTACCTAAACCTTAGCGTTCGATGGTCCCGATGCGCCGGATCTTCTTCTGCAGCAGCAATATGCCGTAGAGCAGCGCCTCCGCCGTCGGCGGGCATCCGGGCACGTAGATGTCGATCGGCACGATGCGGTCGCAGCCGCGCACCACCGAGTAGGAATAGTGATAGTAGCCGCCGCCATTGGCGCACGACCCCATCGAGATCACGTAGCGCGGCTCAGGCATCTGGTCGTAGACCTTGCGCAGCGCCGGCGCCATCTTGTTGGTCAGCGTGCCCGCCACGATCATGACGTCGGACTGCCGCGGCGAAGCGCGCGGGGCGAAGCCGAAGCGCTCGACGTCGTAGCGCGGCATCGACACCTGCATCATCTCGACCGCGCAGCAGGCAAGGCCGAACGTCATCCACATCAGGGATCCCGTCCGCGCCCAGGTGATCAGGTCGTCGGCGGCGGCGACGAAGAAGCCCTTGTCCGAAAGCTCGTGGTTGACCTCGAGGAAGAACGGATCATTGGCGCCGACCGGCCTGCCGGTAGCGGGATCGAGAATGCCCTTCGGCGCCTGCGCGATCGCGGGCGAAGAGCCTGTTGCTGTCGGGCTCAGTCCCATTCCAGCGCGCCTTTCTTCCACTCATAAGCAAAGCCGACCGTGAGGACGGCGAGGAACACCATCATCGACCAGAAGCCGGTGGCGCCGAGCTTGCCGAAGGCGACCGCCCACGGGAACAGGAACGCCACTTCGAGGTCGAAGATGATGAAGAGGATCGCGACCAGATAGAAGCGGACGTCGAACTTCATACGGGCGTCGTCGAATGCGTTGAATCCGCATTCATAGGCGGAGAGCTTTTCCGGATCCGGCTGCTGGAACGCGACCAGGAACGGAGCGATCAGGAGCGCCAGACCGATCAGGCTCGCCACCCCGATAAACACGACAAGTGGAAGGTAATTCTGCAGGATGCCGGTCATCGGCGGTGCCTTTTCCTGCGGATTTGGCCGCAGATTCGTTGATTGGAATTATTCTTGGCTTAGCGCAGCGCAACAGAGGGCGCAAGACAAGCCGGCTTGAGGGTAATGCCTGCGTTTGACGCATCCGCAGAACCCGAAAAAGTGTTGCGTTCCGGCCTCGCCCGACCAACGCGCGCCGGGCCGCAAGGTGCCGAATTTCAGTTCAAATCCTTTTCATCTGCGAGCATCTGGGCGGCCGTGTCCGTCAGGCGGTCGATCTGCCCCAGCAGTACCTCGAGCTCGTCCTTGCCCAGCTGTTCCAGGAGCCGCCGGTTGCGCTCCTGCGCGCCTGCCACAATGGTGTCATGCGCCGCCAGGCCCGCCTTGGTCAGGCAAACCAGCGTCTCGCGGTTGTCCCGCGGATTGACCTCCTTGGCGACCAGCTTCCGCGTGACCAGTTCCGCCAGTGCGCGGCTGATCTGCCCCTTGTCCATGCCGACCGCTTCCGCGAGCCTGATGACGCTCATCGGCGGCCGCCGCCCCAGCGAGGCCACCAGACCGAACTCCACCGAGGACAGCCCCGCCAGCCGCTTGTAGCGCAGGATCGCGCCGCGCTTGAGCAGATTGGCCAGCACCATCAGCCGCGACGACATCATCGCGGTGATCGGCGCCAGCTCCTCAGCCGCAGCGGGCGGCGGCGCGGCCTGCTTTCCCGGTTTCTGGTTCATAGCAAACCTCTGCCAACAAAGTAGGCCGGTGCCAAGCTCGCCGGCGATGGCGATCGAACAAGACAATCGACCGATACGATATGACGATCGTTGACATTGTCATCTATTTGCATTTCACTAAACTTCCATACGACCGCGGCGCCAAAAGCCGCGGCGGGAGGAAACGGCATGAACATTACGCAGCGGGATCGCGATCTCGGGACCGGCTATGCCATGAAGCCGTCCACCACGCGGACCGAACTGACCTCGGTCGGCCGCGGCACGCCGATGGGCGAACTGCTGCGGCGCTACTGGCACCCCGTCGGACTTGTTGCCGACGCTACCGATATCCCCAGAAAACTACGCGTGCTCGGCGAGGACCTGGTGCTGTTTCGCGACAGGCACGCCCGAGTCGGCCTGCTGCACGCCCGCTGCTGCCATCGCGGCACCACGCTCTATTACGGCAAGGTCGAGGAAGACGGCATCCGCTGCTGCTATCACGGCTGGAAGTTCGACACCGAGGGCCGTTGCCTCGAACAACCCTGCGAGCCCGAAGGCGGCCTGTTCAAGGACAAGGTGCGCCAGCCCTGGTATCCCCTGCAGGAACGCTACGGCCTGATCTTCGCCTACCTCGGGCCCGCCGAGAAGCGGCCGGCCCTGCCGCGCTACGAATGCCTGGAAAACATGGACGATGGCGAGTTCGTCGAGGCCGATGACTCTTCCATCGGTGGCGGCGGCCCCGCCGTCATCCCCTGCAACTGGCTGCAGCATTTCGAAAACGTGGTCGACCCCTACCACGTCCCGGTGCTGCACGGCTCGTTCTCGGGGCCGCAATTCACCAACATGATGGCCTCGATGCCGGAGGTGAAGTTCGAGATGTCGCCGCGCGGCGTCATCGTGCGCTCGATCCGACGTCAGGACGACGGCAAGGTGTTTTATCGGGTGACGGAAGCCGCCCTCCCCACGCTGCGCGTGGTGCCCAATCCGCGCGTCGCGCAATTCGCCCGCGTCGAATCGATCGGCTGGACGCTGCCGATCGACGACACGTCGTTCCGCATCTATGTCGCCGGCCGGGTGAAGAATTCGGGCGACATCGGGCGGATGCGCTCAAAATTCAACGGCAAGTTCTGGTGGGACATGACCGAACAGGAGCACCAGCAATTCCCGGGCGACTACGAGGCGCAGGTCGGCCAGGGCCCGGTGACGCTGCACTCAGAAGAGCATTTCGGCCAGAGCGACCGCGGCATCCTGATGATCCGGCGGATGCTGGGCGATCAGCTGGAAGCTTTGGCCGCGGGCCGCGATCCGATCGGCGTCTCCTTTGATTCAAACGCGCCGCCGGTTGAATTCGAGGCGGGGAATTTCATTCGCGAGGCGTGAGCCGGCACGTTCGGCAAAAGACAACATCCAGGGGGAAAGCATGGTCGATCTCGCGCCGCAGGCGACTGTTCAAGCGGAGGCCGCCGCAAGGCCCTCGATCCGGCGCTATTACGTGCTCGCGCTGTTGACCGGCATCTATGCGCTGAACTTCCTCGACCGCACCATCTTCAACGTCCTGATCGAGCCGATCAAAAAGGAGTTTGCGCTCAGCGACACCACGATGGGCCTGCTGGCAGGCTTCGGCTTCGTGCTGTTCTATTCGCTGCTCGGCATCCCGATCGCGCGCCTCGCCGACCGCTTCAACCGCCGCAACATCGTGGCCGTTGCGCTGGCGTTCTGGAGCGCGATGACGGTGTTCTGCGGCATGGCGCACAGCGTGACGACGCTGGCGCTCGCGCGCATCGGCGTCGGCATCGGCGAATCCGGCGGCACGCCCGCCTCGCAGTCGATCATTGCCGATCTCTTCAGCAAGAACGAACGCCCGCGCGCGCTCGGCGTCTACGCCATCGGCACTTATCTCGGCGTATTCCTCGGCTATTTCATCGGCGGCTATATCAACCAGTACTACGGCTGGCGGATGGCGTTCTATGTCGCCGGCCTGCCCGGCATCGCGCTCGCCGCGGTGCTGTGGCTGACGATCTCCGAGCCGAAGCGCGGGGCGATGGCGGAGACGTTCACGCCGGAGCCGATCAGGCCGACGCTCGGCTTCCTCGCCTCGCAGCGAACGTTTGTCATTTTGCTCGCGGGCTTTTGTCTCACCACCTACACCAACTACGCGACCTCGGCCTGGATTCCGCCGTTCCTGGCGCGGGTGCACCATCTCTCCAGCGCCGAAATCGGCACCTATGCCGGCACCTTCAAGGGGCTGTGCGGCATCGCCGGCACGCTGCTCGGCGGATTCATGGTGGCCCAGATCAGCCGCCGCGACGATCGCTGGAAGCTGTGGGCACCCGCGATCACGTCAGGCCTCGCGGGACCGGTGTTTGCGCTTTGCATGCTGACACCGGACTTCACCACGATGGTGGCGACACTGGCCGCCACCTCGCTCCTGGTCGGCTTTCATCTCGGCCCGATCTTTGCAATCGCGCAAACCGTCGCCAAGCCGAGCATGCGGGCGCTGGCTTCCGCCATCATGCTGCTGACAGCCGCCGGATTCGGCCAGGGCGTCGGCCCGCTCGCGGTCGGCATGCTCAACGACGCGCTGAAGAATGACTATGGCGCGCAGGCCGTGCGGTATTCGCTGCTGTCGGCTGCGGTCACGACCACGCTCGGCGCCCTTTTGTTCATCTGGGCGGCACGGTCGATACGCGCCGACATTCAGCGGGCGAGCTGACCGGCCGGCTCGCCGCCGGCGCTTCCTCCTTTGTTTTTATTGTTGTTTTGATACCGGCCCGCGTCCCCGCGGCCCGCATCGCTGTGGGTTAGGATCTGTATGTGATCTACATCACGGATGATTTGGCAGAAAACAGGCGAAATACCGGCCGAATGAAACCATTTTGCCGAAACGGCGAAACGATCCTGAAACACACAGGGCGTACCTCTCTCACAGCAGGGACGCGGAAGGCGTCCGGGAGGCATCACATGAACCACTCAATTCACTCAGCGGATCGCAGTACCCACCTGAAGATCGTGGTTGTCGCGCTCGTGGCGGGGATCGCGGTGGCAGCTTTCGGCATTTCCGCCCGGACCGGTGCGGATTACAGCCAGACGGCGCAGGTCGTGAAGGCCGGCAAGGCGGTGGTCGTCACCAGCTCGAACACCTCGACGGTCCGTTAGCGGTATCGATTTTATTGGAATAAAAACGGCCGCCTTCGGGTGGCCTTTTTGTTTGCGGCCGGTCGTGAAGAAATCGGTATCAAGCCATTGAAAAATGGCGCAGCGCCCTTACTCGGCGACCATTTGAAATCTCCTCGGACACACACTGCGTGCAAGAAGAGGTTGACGACCCTATCAGATGGGCAGCAGCACGATTTCCGAATACAGCCTGTCGAGGTCGCCGGCCGCGAGTTGCGGGGAACGGTAACAGGCGCGCAGCGAGAGCATCACACCTCGTGGCTGGACCGGAAACAGCCGCGCCTCCCCGACGAGCGCCGCCGTCCGCTGTCGCCGCAGGATCGCTAGCTTGACGCGCTCGAGATGCCGCAACAGCAGCTCCGGTGCACTACAATGCAGGATGTCCGAATAGGGGATTCCCAGCGGCAGAACTCGCGCCAGTCCTCCCAGTCGGCTCGCCGCAACACGGTGAATGCGGCGCTTTACCACGAGATAGGCATAGTCGGCCCCGTCGCTGACGGTGAGCTGCAGGGCGTCATACGTTGCGTGATCGTCGAAGATCTGTCGTTGTTCGCCGGTCAACCTCTCGCGGATCACAGCCGGATCGAAGCTGATGACCGGCCGGTTCGGCCCGAACAGCGTCTCGGCCTGTAGCAATGGCGGCATGGCGATCCTGTGCGACTCCAGCGGCTTGAAACGCTGCGCCATCAGGGCAGCCCAAGATGTCGGCTGTGGGGTGAAGCACGTATAGGTGAGGCCCTCCTCCTCCAGCAGCGAGGCAAGCAGGGCCATGCCCCAGCCGCGGTATTGCGCGTGTACGACCCAGGAGGACAGATTGCAGACGAGCACGGCCTCACCGTTCACCTGCCGCCGGGCGGTAACAGCCCCGATGAACCCAGCGATTGCGTCGCCGTCAAGGAGTATGAAGCCGCGCCCGTGATCGGACCACTCATGGTCGAACAGCCGACGCCATGTCGCGGCATTGATGCCCGACTCGCGGAAGGATTCCTCAAGGAAGCGGCAGATCGGCTCTCGGTCGTCCGGACCCACGGCACGGAGACGCGGGCCGGACTGACTAAACTGCTGCGCCGTCACTGCCTCCTCGCCGACGGAGAGGACCGTGATCAGGCCTTCGATCGAGGGCGCCGCCAGAAAGGCCGAGAGGGGCACGGGATACCCGGCATAGCTCTCGATCTCGAGCAACAGGCTCACCACTGTGAGCGAGTCCGCACCGAAGCCAAGAAGATTATCGGACCAGCCGATGGGCGCAACGCCCAGCACGCGTTCGCAGATCGCCTGCAGGTCCTGCCGTAGCCGGTCAGGGTCCGGGATCGCCCCACGGCCTGGCGGTGGCCCCCGCGCCCCCCTGACAGCCGGAGGCACGCGGAGAACCGGATGCTTGGCAATGGCATCAAGGCATTCCGGGTTCAGCAGAGCGTCGCGATTTCGTACAGGGCGGCCATTCACCGCGTCCCGCGCCGCGGCTTCGGACCGCTTGCCGTTGAAGGTGACAGGAAGCGCCTCGACTTGTGCAATACGCGCCGGCACGAAGGCCGGCGAGCCGCACCGCGCAAGCTCCGAGCGGATGTGATTCACCATCTTGTCGTTGAGTACCAGACCTTCGCGCAGCACGAGCAAGAGAACCATGCGTGTGCCGCCTGGCTCCTCTTCTGCTTGCTGTTCGACCGCAATAGCCTCGAGGACGTCCTCGATACAATCGAGGATGCGGTAGATCTCCCCGGTGCCTGTGCGGATGCCGCGCACATTGAGAACTCCGTCGGAACGGCCATGCAACCGCCAACCGCCATGGGGCGTGGCTTCGATCAGATCGCCATGCGTCCAGAGGCCGGGGTTCTGGGCGAAGTAGGCGGCATGAAAGCGCGTGCCGTCGACATCACCGTGAAAGCCAAGGGGGCGCGAGGGAAAAGGGTTGCCGCAGACGAGCTCGCCGATGCGCGCCTCCGGATCGTGAGGCGGCGGGAGCGAGCGGACATCGAGGCCGAGGCTGCGGCACTGTGCCTCGCCGCGATGGACGGGCAGGTCCGGATTGCCCAGGACAAAGCAGCCGATGATGTCGGTGCCGCCCGAGATCGACTGCAGCGGCATCGCCGCTTTCACTTCGCCGCGGACCCAGTCGTACTGGCGGGGATACAGGGTGGAACCGGTGGAAAGCATAGCCCGCAGGGCTGAAAGGTCGAACATCCGACCCGGGGAAGAGTCTTTCTGCTCGCAGAAGTGCAGATAGGCAGGATTGGTGCCGAAGACGGTCACGCGCTCCTCGGCGACGATCCGCCAGAACGTGTCTGGCGCCCCGAGCGGCCCATCGTAGAGGACAATCTCCACGCCGGAGGCGAGCGCGGAGAGCTGCCAGTTCCACATCATCCAACCGCAGGAGGTCTGAAAGAACAGCTTGTCGCCCGGCCCGAGATCACAGTGCAACCGGTGCTCTTTCACATGCTCCAGCAGGGTGCCGCCGGCGCCATGCTGGATGCATTTTGGCGCGCCCGTGGTGCCGGAGGAGAACATGGTAAACAGCGGCTGGTTGAACGGATAGCGCGGCCAGCCGGGTGGGTCCTTGTCGGTGTCGTCATCGCGGATCAGATCGTTAAGCCTGTGCAGAGGCACCATGATCTCGCCGGCGGGAAGCGAGCCGTCGTCCAGAGCAATTATCGCGGTAAGGCCCGGCAGGCCGGCCGCCGCTCCGACGACGCGCTCGGAGACGGGGACGCCCGGATCCCATGGCTCAGCTCTGAGGCAACCGAAGAGCACCACAGGCTCCAGAGGGGCGAAGCGCAGGAGGATCGCAGGCACACCCATGTCCGGCGCGCAGCTAGCGAAAGTCGCACCAATGGCCGTGGTGGCCAGGCAGGCAATGGCCGCCTCGGCGTTGTTGCGTGCGATCGCCACGACGTGATCGCCGGGGCGCACACCGAGCTGCTGCAGCGACTTCGCCAACCGGGCAACCGTGCAGCGCAGAGCGCCCCGCGTGAGCCGGTCGCGGCTGCCGTTAGCATGGCAGGCCGTCAAGACCGACTGGCCGGGACTGCCGGTGAGGAGGCATTCGGCGTAGTTGAGACGAAGATCTGGGAAGAAGCGCGCGGTCTCGCAGGCATCGCCGACGCAGACCGGCTCGACCCCGCCGTGCCAGGGCAGGTCGGACCACTCCAGGAAGAGGCGCCAAAAGCGGCGGAAGTCCTCAACCGAGAAGCGGTCCATCGCAGCATGATCAGGCAGGTGCTGTCCCGTCCGGACCTCGCACCATTGCATGAAGGCAGTCAGTTGCGAATGCGCGACGGCCTGATCATTGGAACGGAACGCCCCTTCCGCGAAACCCTCATGAAAAGACCCTGCACCATTAGTCAGAGGCATCCCCTGGGCCGCTCCATCTCAAGCGCTAGGCACTATAATTGGAGAATAATTGGGGAAGAGTGGCAATCGCAGATACAATCCGTAGGTAATCATTTGGCGGTACGCGTGCAGGCGAGTGTATCGCGCATCTGAATATGAATTGTGAGTACGCGACATCCCGGCCCCTGTTGCACGGTTTGGAGGGGCAGTTGTTCTCGGCCTATCGGACCGGCGGTGAATGGTTCGTGGCGGGCCGTCCGCTGCTGCTCACAGAGGCCGGGAAGTGATTAAAATGGCGAAAAGTATTTCACTGTTCCGGAGGGCCGCCAACTGAGGCGGCCTCTACACTCATCAGCAAACCATTTGGGAATGACCGGATGTATCCCGAGTTCCCGTCGCAAAGCACCCGCGCTTCGGCCGATACTTCTGAGCATTATTCGAAGCCGTGGCGGGTCGTGATTTGATGACATCGTTTGATCGGCCACGCGCAGAATCGTCGCCAGCGCTGACACCGAAGCTGGTTGCGGCAAGTATGACCGCAATAATCCCAAAAGACCCTGACAGCGATTTTGCCCTCATCGTCGACCTCTTTCGGCTACACCCACACGCTATCACGCCAGCCGCAAAATTAGGACACCCCCTAAAATCAAACCACGACACCGGGGATCGAATACGGACGGCACCGCACAGTCGGTGCTGTCCTTAACTAGGACGCTCGGGAACTGAAATCAGGATGGGCATGGAACCTGAAGTTCCCCGAAGAGTCGAATCCGCGCTTCCGGCTTTATAGCCCCCAAGCCCCAGCGGGGAGTGGGCGGCCCCGGTTAAAGTGCGCCCGGGGCCGTTCGCCTTGTTGATTTACCGCGCTCAACGTGAAGTTAAAGGACACGACAATGGACGATGGATGCACCGAAAGCGGCGCTAAGATTACGATCGAACGTCGAGGACGTATCCTTCTGATCGGGATCAACCGACCTTACATTCACAATCGTATTGACCCCGAGGCATATCATGCTCTTGCAAAAGTCTATTACGACTACGATCACGATAGTTCGCTGAGAGCGGCCGTCCTTTTTGGGCAGGGCGAAAACTTCTCGCGCGGCGTTGATGTCGACGCATTCACGGAGCTTGCCAAGACTGGAAAGCCGACCGCACTCGTCGAAGGAGAGCTGGATCCGCTCGGAAAGATCAAGCGCCTGAGCAAGCCGCTGATTGTGGTCGCGCATGGCGATACATGGAACATGGGGCATGAACTCCTGCTCACCGCGGATATCCGGATCGCTGCCGCCGATGCTCGATTCGGCCAGGATGAAAACACTCATGGCCGCTTTCCGGGTGGTGGTGCGACGGTGAGGTTCGTCCGCGAGGCAGGCTGGGCGAACGCGATGAGATACATGCTGACCGGCGACCATTGGGGAGCGGACGAAGCGCACCGCATTGGGGTCGTTCAGGAGATCGCGCCTGACCGCGAGAAGGCGCTTGCTCTTGGTATCGAGATCGCGGAACGGGTCGCTGGCTGCGCGCCGCTCGGCATCCGAACGACGCTCGCATCAGCGCACCTCGCGATAGATGGGGCAGAGAACGCAGCCTACCGCGAACTCGATGCACAATATGGCGCGCTATATCGCACGAACGACTTTCTGGAGGGCCGCAAAGCCGAGGCGGAAGGTCGTCTGCCGATTTATGTCGGCAACTAACGGGCGCCTCATCCATCGATCATTAGATGCGGTGGTTCGGCAGCGCTACCTGACAGTTCGGGCCAAAACCCGCCAGGCCCGGACGGGGAAAAGTGCTGGCACAAATCGCACTACGGGTCTTGTAAACCGAAAGGTCGGGGATTCAATAGAACAAAACCCGGCCAAAAGTATTTCCGCGGAGCCTATGAAAATACTTTTCCAAAAACGGGAACCAGCTAAGCCATTGATAAATGGCGCGAGAGACGGGACTCGAACCCGCGGCCTCCGCCGTGACAGGGCGGCGCTCTAACCAACTGAGCTACTCCCGCGGATGCCGCAATCATATTCTGATCCGCGCAGAACCGAGGGCATAAAGGGCCGCTACCGCTTAGTCAAGGACGTTGCGAATCCCCCCGTCAGACGGGCGTTTCTGCGATTCCGATGCAAATAATGGCCTGTTTCCGGGCAAAACAGCGCAGGCAGCTATCGCCCGAATCGTTTAAGGCCTGATACGTCTGGGTTTCTTGAAACCCTCCCACTCTGGTCGCACCGTATCCCCGGGGTTTCAAGTCACCACGCAAGGCATTTTCCCGGCGCGGACCGGTTTCACAAACGCGCTTGAAAGCCATTCAACCAACGAGGAGGGCCAGATATGGCGAAGAAAGCAGCGACTCCAGCCACCATCACACTCAAGCATCTGGCCGCAGCGCTGGCCGAGGAGCATGATTTGTCGAAGAAAGCCGCCGAGGCGATCCTGACCGACATGGTCGGCAAGATCGCAAAACACCTGAAGAAGGGCGAGCGGGTCCGTATCGTGGGGCTCGGCATCCTCCAGGTCCGCAAGCGCGCCGCCCGCATGGGCCGCAACCCCGCCACCGGCGAACCGCTCCCGATCAAGGCCAGCAAGAAGGTCGCCTTCCGCGCGGCCAAGGAACTCAAGGAAGCCGTGTGATCCGACGCGCCCTCCTGATCCGACCAGAAGCGCCATTCCGGCGGGGGACCCGGAATGGCGCTTTTCTGTTATAGAGCGCTTCCCTTGCCCCAGCTTTTCGGATCGTCATGCCGGCCTCCCCCCTCGCCTTCACCCACGATGTCACCGAGCGCTTCCTGCGCTATGTCGTGATCGACACCCAGTCCGATCCGACGTCGCCGACCTGCCCTTCCACCGAGAAGCAGAAGAATCTGGGCCGCCTGCTGGCGTCCGAGTTGCAGGCGATCGGGCTCGCAGACGCCCATCTCGACGAGCACGGCTATGTCTATGCGACGATCCCGGCCAATACCGACAAAAAGGTACCGGTGATCTGCTTCTGCTCGCACATGGACACTTCTCCTGATTGCACCGGTGCCAACGTCAAGCCGCAGGTCGTGAAGAATTATCGCGGCGGCGACATCGTGCTGCCGGCCGATCCCACGCAGGTGATCCGCACCGCCGATCACCCCGCGCTCGCCGACCAGATCGGCCACGACATCATCACCACCGACGGCACCACGCTGCTGGGCGCCGACAACAAGGCCGGCCTCGCCGAGATCATGGATGCGGCGCGGTTTTTGATTCAAAATCCGCACATCCGGCACGGCACCATCAAAATCCTGTTCACGCCCGACGAGGAGATCGGCCGCGGCGTCGACAAGGCCGACCTGAAGAAACTCGGCGCCGACTTCGCCTATACGATGGACGGCGAAACCGCCGGGAATATCGAGGACGAAACCTTTTCGGCCGACGGCGCCATCATCACCATCGAGGGTGTCTCGACCCACCCCGGCTTTGCAAAAGGCAAGATGGAGCACGCGATCAAGATCGCGGCCGCCATCGTCGACCGCCTGCCCAGGGACACCTGCTCGCCGGAGACCACCGAGGGCAAGGAAGGTTTTTTGCATCCGATCGGCATTTCCGGCGCACTTGAGAAAGCCACCATCGGCTTCATCGTGCGCGATTTCACCGACGAGGGGCTGCAGCAAAAGGAAGCGCTGCTCGAAAGCATCGTCAAAGAGGTGATGAAGGATTATCCGCGCTCGACATACCGGATGGACGTCAAGGCGCAATACCGCAACATGAAGCAGGTCATCGACCGCCACCCCGAAACCGTCGACTACGCCATAGAGGCGATCCGTCGCGCAGGCCTGACACCGGTGCGCAGCTCGATCCGCGGCGGCACCGACGGCTCACGGCTGTCGTTCATGGGCCTGCCCTGCCCCAACATCTTCGCCGGCGAACACGCCTTTCATTCGCGGCTCGAATGGGTCAGCCGCCAGGACATGGAAAAGGCGGCGGAGACGATTGTGCACCTGGCCATGATCTGGGAAGAACGGGCGTAGCGAGTTCGGCGACGCTCCATCCCGCCGATGCCTGCGACAAACGCCAAACGTTTGCGCAAGGGAGCGATGGCGACGTGGTTAAAAGCCAGGTACGCCACGATTTTGAAAATGAGGGAGCCGGCTATGCGGTTGTCCAAGGTCGCCGCTTTTGCGCTTATCGTTGGAGCCACAGGCTCAATGT
Source organism: Bradyrhizobium algeriense (assembly GCF_036924595.1). Taxonomy (NCBI): domain Bacteria; kingdom Pseudomonadati; phylum Pseudomonadota; class Alphaproteobacteria; order Hyphomicrobiales; family Nitrobacteraceae; genus Bradyrhizobium; species Bradyrhizobium algeriense. The sequence goes on from NZ_JAZHRV010000001.1 coordinate 3,488,029, forward strand.
CCGCGTCTCCAGCGCTAGCCGCTTCTGACTGTCCAAAATTAGTGGAATTAGCGGATTGGGGCGAGAACTCGACCGGCGACATCAGCGTCACGTCCGGGCAAAGTTGCCAGTTCCCAATCACGATGCGCGGGACGGTGACCAGTTCGGATATCTTAAAAAAGCCGGCGCACGGCAAGTTGAAAAAGCTCAACATAACGACGTACGAATACAAGGCGAAGGCTAGATATAAGGGAAGCGATAGCTTTGCCATCAAAGCGACGGGTCAGGGGCCGACGGCTTCCGGCACGTCGGTAATTACCGTGCAGGCGACGATCAAATAGCGTTCCTCGTGTCCATTGCATGCCGGACGCGCATTGTCGTCCAACAAGCTATCTAAGGCAGCGATCCCCTAAGGTCTGCGACACCAACATCCAAGGGTATTCGGCTGCCGTTCTCAGGAGTGGCGTGCGTGCGGATCTCGCTGTGTTCGGACACAGTGATGACTCGAACGACGATCGCGCAAAGCAGAAATGCTGCGACGATAATCAACCCGGTCCGGGCCGGAGTCAGATGCAGATCGGACAAGCGCATCATTGCTGCACCCATGCGCATCGCCGCCAGCCCGATGCAACAAGCGTCGGTGAGTCGTCAGGCGATTTGGTGGCGTAGCGGTGGCCATCCAGCGTTATTTGGAATGGGTCAGCCGCCAGGACATGAAAAAGGCCGCCGAGACCATCGTGCGTCTGGCCATGATCCGGGAGGAGAGAGCGTGGCTCTCACCCCGTCGTTGCGAGCGAAGCGAAGCAATCCATGCATCCCGCAAGCGAGATAGATTGCTTCGCTTCGCTCGCAATGACGGTGTAGCGCGAGAGCGCCGTTTGAATCACGATGCCCTTGCAGTCACGATCCACACCGACGCGGGCAACAGCACGGCATCGCCCTTGGCGAATGGCGTCAGCGCTTCGCGGATCGAATTGGCGGCGGCCTTACGGAGTTCTTCCGGCTGGCCCTCCAGCGCGCGGCTCACCGGACCGATCTCCAGCGCGCCCTGCACCGCGCCTTCGAGACCGCGGCCGATCGCGGAATCCAGCAGCAGCGGACACGCCTCCATCTCGACGTCGGTAAAGCCGGCCACATCGAGAATGCGGCGGACGCGCGCCTCCGAGGCGAACGCAAACGGCCCGGGATCTTCCGGCCCCTGTTGCGGCAGTTTCGGCACGTGCTTGTAGGCGGCCTGCAGCGGCACCATGAAGAACGGATTTTCGCGCGGCTCGCGCCAGCAGGCGAACGCCAGCCGGCCCGAGGGCCGCAGCGCTTTGCGCATGTTGGCAAACGACAGCGCGGGATCGGCGAAGAACATCACGCCGAACCGCGAAGCCAGCACATCGAAACTGGCGGGCTCAAACGGATAGACGGTGGCGTCGGCAAGAACGAAGTCGACCGGTAAATCCTTCGGCGCGCTCTGCCGCGCCCGTTCCAGCATCGGGCCGGATATGTCGACGCCGAGCACATGGCCTGACGGCGCGACCTCGCGCGCGAACGCGATCGTCGTGGCGCCGCTGCCGCAGCCGATATCGATGACGCGCTCGCCCGGCTTCAGCTTCGCCCGGTCAATCACTAGGTCGGCGACCGGCCCGAGCACGACGTCCTGCTCCGCCTGCCGCGCGGCCCAGCGTTGCCCGGCCGGTCCATTCCAGTAGGCGACCTGGTCAGCGTTTTGTTCGTGGCCTTGGGGGGCGTCCATGTGCGCGGAAACTTTCGATCAGTCCGCCTTCGCTCTTCGAGCTTCGGCGCGACAGCCTTCGCGCTGACGCCAAGGCTGGCTTGCCGAGCCGTAGCGCGTCAGCGCGAAGGCTGGTAGGCGGCGACGGATTCGAACCGCCGACCCTCTCGGTGTAAACGAGATGCTCTAACCAGCTGAGCTAGCCGCCCTTGAGCCGCCTGTTTAGCCCTGCGGCCCCCTTTGATGCAAGGGTTGGATAGCTCGGGTGTCCGGTCGCACTAGTCGCCCGGCCTGCCCGGCAACTCCCTGAGATCGTTGATCCACGGCGCAGCCGAGCGGCACCAGATTTGCCGCGCCGGCTTGATCTGATTGCGCTGGCGGATGCTGCCCCAGCGGACGCCCCAATCGTCCGGCCCGCCGTCGCCGCTGGTGAACAGCGGGGAACCACAGCCCTCGCAAAAATGCTGGAAACGCGTGCGGCCGTTGTCGCCGGTCTTCGCGTAAATCTTCGCCGGCGCGCCCGTCATGCGGACCTGGGCTTCGGAGCAGATCACCGTGACCCGGTACGGTGAGCCCGTCAGGTTCTGACAATCGGTGCAGTGACAGATCGATACTTTCGCGGGATCGATATCGGCCCGATAGGTCACCCGCCCGCAGTGGCATTGCCCGTCGATTTCCATCCCCTTCCAACTCCGCTTGCCAAATCGAAGTTTCGACCCTTGCAAAACAAAAACGGCGCCCGAAGGCGCCGTTTTATCATTTCGCAACAAACTGGCTCAGTGGGCCGTGAGGCCACCGGCCGCTTCGTCGGCGCCATCGGGCTTGACCGGCACCTTGGTGTCCTCTTCCCAGACGATCGGCACCGGCGTGCGGACCAGCGCCTTGGCGACGACGTCGTCGAGCCGGGCCACGGGGATGATCTCCATGCCGCCCTTGATCGCATCGGAAATCTCCGTGAGATCCTTGGCGTTGTCCTCGGGGATCAGCACCGTCTTGATGCCGCCGCGGGCAGCCGCCAACAGCTTCTCCTTCAGACCGCCGATCGGCAACACGCGACCGCGCAGCGTGATCTCACCGGTCATCGCGACATCGTGGCGAACCGGGATGCCGGTCATGACCGAGATGATCGCGGTGGCCATCGCCACACCCGCCGACGGTCCGTCCTTCGGGGTCGCCCCCTCAGGCACGTGGACGTGGATGTCGCGCCGGTCGAACAGCGGCGGCTCGATGCCGTAGTTGATCGCCCGCGAGCGGACGTAAGACGCCGCCGCCGAGATCGACTCCTTCATCACGTCGCGCAGATTGCCCGTGACCGTCATCTTGCCCTTGCCGGGCATCATGACGCCTTCGATGGTCAGCAACTCGCCGCCGACATCGGTCCAGGCAAGTCCGGTGACGATACCGACCTGTGGCTCGCTTTCGATCTCGCCGAAGCGGTACTTCGGCACGCCGAGGAAGTCTTCGAGCGTTTTCTCGGTGACCTTGACCGACTTCTTCTTGGAGATCATCAGCTCCTTCACCGCCTTGCGGGCAAGTGTGGAGAGCTCACGCTCCAGATTACGCACGCCCGCTTCGCGGGTGTAGCGGCGGATCATCAGCAACAAGGCATCGTCGTCGATCGACCATTCCTTGGAATCGAGGCCATGCTTGGAGATGGCGTTCGGGATCAGGTGCTTGCGCGCGATCTCGACCTTCTCGTTCTCGGTGTAGCCGGCGATCCGGATGATCTCCATGCGGTCCATCAGCGGGCCGGGAATATTCAGCGTATTCGCGGTCGTGATGAACATGACGTTCGACAGATCGTAGTCGACCTCCAGATAGTGGTCGTTGAAGGTCGCATTTTGCTCGGGATCCAGCACCTCAAGCAGCGCCGACGACGGATCGCCGCGGAAATCGGCGCCCATCTTGTCGATCTCGTCCAGCAGGAACAGCGGATTCGAGGTCTTCGCCTTGCGCATCGACTGGATGACCTTGCCGGGCATCGAGCCGATATAGGTGCGGCGGTGACCGCGGATCTCGGCTTCATCGCGCACGCCGCCGAGCGACACGCGAACGAACTCGCGGCCCGTCGCCTTCGCGATCGACTTGCCGAGCGAGGTCTTGCCGACGCCGGGAGGTCCGACCAGGCACAGGATCGGTCCAGTCAGCTTGTTGGCGCGCGACTGCACGGCGAGATACTCGACGATGCGGTCCTTGACCTTCTCAAGCCCGTAATGGTCGGCGTCCAGCACCGCTTGCGCGGCCTCCAGATCCTTCTTGACCTTGGACTTCTTGTTCCACGGGATCGACAACAGCCAGTCGAGATAGTTGCGCACGACGGTTGCTTCCGCGGACATCGGCGACATCTGGCGCAGCTTCTTCAGCTCGTGCTGCGCCTTCTCCCGCGCTTCCTTGGAAAGCTTGGTCTTGGCAATCTTCTCTTCCAGATCGGCGAGCTCATCGCGACCTTCGTCGTCGCCGAGCTCCTTCTGGATCGCCTTCATCTGCTCGTTCAGGTAATACTCGCGCTGGGTCTTCTCCATCTGGCGCTTGACGCGCGAGCGGATGCGCTTCTCGACCTGCAGCACCGAGATTTCGCTCTCCATCAGGCCCAGCACCTTCTCCAGGCGCTGCGTGACGGACAGCGTCTCCAGGATGCCCTGGCGATCGGCGATCTTGACGGCGAGATGCTGCGCGACCTGATCGCTCAGCTTGGCAAAATCAGTGATCGCCTGAACCACGCCGACGACTTCGGCGGAGATCTTCTTGTTCAGCTTCACATAGCTTTCGAAGTCGGACACGACCGAGCGCGCCAGCGCTTCGGCTTCAACCGAATTGGCGTCGGTGTCGGCAAGCGCAATCGCGGTCGCCTCGTAATATTCGCTGCGGTCGGAATATTTCTGCACGCGCGCGCGCTCGAGCCCTTCGACCAGCACCTTCACGGTGCCGTCGGGAAGCTTCAGCAGCTGCAGCACGCTGGCGAGCGTACCGACCTCATAGATCGAATCCGGGCTTGGATCATCGTCGGACGCGTTCTTCTGCGTCGCGAGCAGAATCAGCGCGTCGTTCTTCATCACCTCTTCGAGGGCGCGGATCGATTTCTCGCGGCCGACAAACAACGGCACGATCATGTGCGGAAAAACCACGATGTCGCGGAGCGGCAACACCGGATACGAATGGCTTTCGCCGAGAACGATGGTTGGCCGGGTTTTTGGGGTGGTCATGGCCTATTCCTTTTGTTTTGCCCCCTTGCACGCAGTCCGCTTCGTTTAGCGCAACCGCCACAAGGTGCCGGGAGTTCCGGGTCACTCGGCCGCCTTCGCTGCCGCCTCTCACCGGATGATTTTGCGACGAATCTCGAACGTGATTTCCGCCACCATTGGCATTAGGTGGCTATCGGGTATGGGGGTGTCAAGTCACGGAAAAATGCCCACTAATTGGGGCTAAACGCGCGCAAAACGCTGACGCAACAACGGCCGCCGGAACGTCCGGCAGCCATCCTCATCGGGGTAGTCCAAGCGAGGTATGACGAGCGCGATCAGGCGCTGGCGCTGCTCTCGACGGCCCGGTCCGAACGGTCCGCATAGATGTAGAGCGGACGGGCAGTTCCCTCGACAACTTCGCGCGAGATCACGACCTCTTCGACGCCTTCCAGGCCCGGCAGATCGAACATGGTCTCGAGCAGGATGCTTTCGAGGATCGAACGCAGTCCGCGCGCGCCGGTCTTGCGCTCGATCGCCTTGCGGGCAACCGCGCCAAGCGCCTCGTCGGCGAAGGTGAGTTCGATGTTCTCCATTTCGAACAGCCGCTGGTATTGTTTCACCAGCGCATTCTTCGGATCGGTCAGGATCTTCTTCAGCGAGGCCTCGTCGAGATCTTCCAGCGTTGCGACCACAGGCAGACGGCCGACGAATTCCGGGATCAGGCCGTACTTCAGGAGATCTTCCGGCTCGACATGGCGGAAGATTTCACCGGTGCGGCGATCTTCGGGCGCCAGAACCTGGGCGGCGAAACCGATCGAGGTCGAACGTCCGCGCGCGGAGATGATCTTCTCAAGGCCAGAGAAGGCGCCGCCGCAGATGAACAGGATATTCGTCGTGTCGACCTGCAGGAACTCCTGCTGCGGGTGTTTGCGGCCGCCCTGCGGCGGCACGGAGGCGACCGTGCCTTCCATGATCTTCAGCAGCGCCTGCTGCACGCCCTCACCGGACACATCGCGGGTGATCGACGGATTGTCGGACTTGCGGCTGATCTTGTCGATTTCGTCGATATACACGATGCCGCGCTGCGCGCGCTCGACATTGTAGTCGGCCGACTGCAACAGCTTCAGGATGATGTTCTCGACGTCTTCGCCGACGTAGCCGGCTTCGGTCAGCGTGGTCGCATCCGCCATCGTGAACGGCACGTCGAGAATCCGAGCCAGCGTCTGCGCCAGCAGCGTCTTGCCCGAGCCGGTCGGACCGATCAGCAGGATGTTCGACTTCGCGAGCTCGACGTCGTTGTGCTTGGTCTGGTGATTGAGGCGCTTGTAGTGGTTGTGGACCGCAACCGAGAGCACCTTCTTGGCATGGCTCTGGCCGATCACGTAATCGTCCAGCACCTTGCAGATTTCCTTCGGCGTCGGGATGCCGTCGCGCGACTTCACCAGCGAAGACTTGTTCTCCTCACGGATGATGTCCATGCAGAGTTCGACGCACTCGTCGCAGATGAATACGGTTGGACCCGCGATGAGTTTGCGGACTTCGTGCTGGCTCTTGCCACAGAACGAGCAATACAGCGTGTTCTTGGAGTCGCTCGTGCCAACCTTACTCATTCTTGTCTCCGTCCGCCGTTCGATCCGTTACCCGATCGACCCATTCCGGCACTTCACCGGACCTGAAGGTAGATAGAGCAAATTCCGTACCAGAAAAGACCCTAACTCAAATACGCACCGTGCGAATCACGGTTTCTCGAATCCCCCGCGATCTTAGCCCAACCGTCACAGCCAATCATGCTGACACCCGACTATCAAGAATTCGCTAATCGGGCGCGGATTGGCTACCCGTGACAATACCGTGATTTGCGGCGTTGGCACGGGGAGAAGTTGACGAAATCGAGCGAGCGTTGCGCGTTTGCCACGCAGCAAAACCGGCACGAAACTGGAACTTTCTGTCCATGCGGGGGCATGGACAGGGCGCCAGCGGCCACATTTTCCGTTTCAGCGCAACCAGCCGTTAAGGTCAACGCGAAAGACGCTAATCCGTGTCCTTACGGGATTTTCGTTACCGCCGCCTCTTCGGGACGCTTGTCGATCACCTTGTCGACGATGCCGAAGTCGCGAGCCATATCGGCGGTCAGGAATTTGTCGCGCTCGAGCGCGTCCTCGATCGCCTTGTAGGTCTGGCCGGTGTGCTTCACATAGATTTCGTTGAGGCGCTTCTTGAGATTCAGGATCTCCTGCGCATGCAGCATGATGTCGGTGGCCTGCCCCTGGAAGCCGCCCGAGGGCTGATGCACCATGATGCGCGAATTGGGCAGCGAGAAGCGCATGTCCTTTGCGCCGGCCGCGAGCAGCAGCGAACCCATCGAGGCGGCCTGCCCGGTGCACAGCGTCGACACCGGCGGACGAATGAATTGCATTGTGTCGTAGATCGCAAGCCCCGATGTCACCACGCCGCCCGGCGAGTTGATGTACATCGAGATTTCCTTCTTGGGATTTTCCGCCTCAAGGAACAGGAGCTGCGCGACTGTCAGCGTCGACATGCCGTCTTCGACCGGACCGGTCACGAAGATGATGCGCTCTTTCAGGAGCCGCGAGAAAATGTCGTAGGCGCGTTCGCCGCGGTTGGTCTGCTCGACCACCATGGGCACGAGGTTCATGTAGGTTTCAACGGGATCGCGCATTAGTCACCCCAAGGGTTAGTAGAGGGTTAGGTAGAGAACAGCGGGGGCGAACATCCATCGGCAAGGCAGGCATGATTGCCGCGCACGGACGAACGTCCCGTGATGCAGGACTTCGGCTCAGAACTCGCGGGTAGCGAGCCGCTCACAGATATGAGCCAATTTCCCGGCGACAAGGCCGGGCAATGGCGAGCCGAATGAGACGAGTTCAAGCTGATTCGCAGGCGATCTCATAGCGACGGATGCTGCCATCACGCCGCTTTCGCCGTTCATCATTAACATCAACCTGACCAACCCGGTCAGGCTGCGCTCTTCTCGTCTTCGTCCTTGAACAGGTCCTCGCGCGAGATCTTCTTCTCGGTCACGTTGGCGAGTTCGAGGATGAAATCGACCACCTTGTCTTCATAAATCGGCGCACGAAGCTGGGCCAGCGCATTGGCATTGCTGCGATAGTAGTCCCAGACTTCCTTCTCGCGGCCGGGCATCGAACGCGCACGCTCGATCACCGCGCGGCCGACTTCGTCATCGGTCACGGTGATCTTGTTCTTCTCGCCGATTTCCGACAGTACGAGGCCGAGCCGGACGCGGCGGTCGGCGATCTTCTTGTACTCTTCCTTCGCGGCCTCTTCGGTGGTGTCCTCGTCGGCAAAGGTCTTGCCTGAGGATTCCATCTCGGCCTTGATCGAGTTCCACATCAGGTTGAACTCTTCCTCGATCAGCGACGGCGGCGCCTCGAATTTGTGGCTATCGTCGAGACGGTCGAGCAGCGCGCGCTTGACGCGCTGGCGCGTGGCCCCTGCAAACTCGGCGACCAGACGCTCGCGTGCGGCCTCCTTCAGCTTGTCGATCGATTCCAGGCCGAGCGTTTTGGCAAACTCGTCGTCGACCTTGGTTTCACCCGGGGCTTCGATCAGGGTTGCGGTGGTCTCGAACTCGGCCGGCTGGCCGGCGAGCTTCTCGCTGGCATAGTTCTTCGGGAACGACACTTTCAGCGTACGGGTTTCGCCGGTTCCGATGCCCACCAGTTGCTCCTCGAAACCCGGAATGAACTGCCCGGCGCCAATCACCACCGGGATACCCTCGCCCGTGCCGCCGTCGAACGGAACGCCGTCGATAGAGCCCTTGAAGCTGATGGTGACGCGATCGCCGGTTTCGGCCTTGGCGCCCTCGGCCTTCGCGGCATAGGGACGGTTCTGGTCGGCGATGCGCTTGATGGCCTCATCGACCTCGGCATCGGTCACTTCGACCACCGGCTTCTCCACCGAAAAAGTCTTGAAATCGGCGAGCTGGATCGTCGGCACCACCTCGATCGCAACCGTGTAGGTCAGGTCGGTCTTGCCGGCGAGCAACTCCTCGACCTCTTTCGTCTCGGTCGGCATCGTGATCTTCGGCTCGGTCGCGAGGCGGAAACCGCGGTCGGTGAAGATCTGCGTGTTGGTGTCGCGGATGGTCTGGTCGATGGTCTCGGCCATGACAGAGCGGCCATACACCTTCTTCAGATGGCTTACCGGCACCTTGCCGGGGCGGAAGCCGTTGAGCTTCACCTTGTCCTTGAGGTCGACCAGCTTGGCGCCCGCCTTGGCATCGAGATCCGATGCGGGAACGCTGACCTTGAACTCGTGCTTCAATCCCTCGGCGAGGGTCTCGGTGACCTGCATGGTGTCAATCTTCTTCCGCTTGCGCCGGGCTAGAGCGGCCCGGCAGTGTCAAATGTTCGAGGCTTGGCTTTGCAGCCTGCGCCGGTGGTTCGGCGGACCTTGGCTCCCCCGATGGGAAAGCAGGCCCTCCAGTGTTCGTCATGCAAACGCCTGGATAGAGCGCTTGGTGCGGGCGGAGGGACTCGAACCCCCACAACTTTCGTCACTGGAACCTAAATCCAGCGCGTCTACCAGTTCCGCCACGCCCGCGTGAAAAGCATCCATACCCGGCCGCGATGCCGCGGGCGGCGGGCTTATAACATGAGCCTACACCTCCGCAGCAAAAAAATGGCCCTTTTTGACAGCACCGGGGCAAGGCGTCACAGCTAGGACAGGCACAACAAAAAATGGTCCGCATTGGTCCGATGGCAAGCCCCGAATTCCCGCTGGATCGACGCGAACTGATGGCTGGGCTGGGGGCGGCCGCACTGGTCCCGATGTTGCCCGTGTCAGGCCGGGCCCAACAAGGTAGTCTCCACGACCGTCCCTCCCTGGCATTGCAGGCCAAGCCCGACAGCCTCGCACTCCGCCCGGGAAGTGCGGCCACGCCAATCTGGTCGCTGCAAGGGCCTGAACTCACCTTCAAGCGCGGCGATACGCTGGCGGTCGACTTTGGCAATGAGCTGCCAGTGCCTGCAGTCCTCAACTGGCGAGGGATCGATGGCGCCTCGGCAACCGAACCGCTGACGGGCCGGGCTCCGCTGGCGACCGGCGGCAAGGACGCCGCGCAACTGCTGCTGCGCCACGCCGGGACCTTCCTCTGCGAATCCGGGCTGCTTGGCGATGGCCAGACCCACCCATCGCGGCCACGGCCATTGATCGTCCGGGAAACCGAGCCTGTCGCCGTCGACCGCGACGAGGTTCTGCTGATTGAGGATTGGCGGGTGAGATCGGATGGAACCGCGATGGCACCGGGGACCGATCCCGGAGACATCGTGCCAGTCCATACGATTAACGGCCGGACTTCGCTCGATCTCTCAGCCCGGATCAACGAACGGGTCAGGATCCGCATCATTAGAGGCTGTCAACGCTCTGTTATTGCTCTCAAACTGGAGGGGCTCGAGGTCCGCGTGATGGCCGTCGACGGCCAACCGTCCGAGCCGTTCCAGGCCCGAAATGGCGCGGTGGTGCTGGCGCCGGGCCGCCGGATCGACGCGTTCGTCGACGTCACAGCGGCGGCCGGCAGCGAAACCCCGATCCTATTGCACGATGGTAAGGAAGCCCGCCCGATCGGCAAGATTCGCGTTGCCGGTGAGCCGCCGATCCGCCCCGCCCCGCTGCCACCGGCGCCGCCACTGCCCTCCAACGGCCTCCCCGAACGGCTCGACCTCAAGAACGCCACCCGGGTCGAACTGCCGCTTGGCGGACCGACACGCGACTGGGTTACGCCCGCCAATTTCGCCGCATCCGCCCCAGCCGCCTTCCGCACCAAGACCGGCCGCGTTGTCGTGCTGGCGCTGACCAACCGCGCCGCCACCGCCACCGTCTTCCACCTCCACGGCCATCACTTCCGGCTGCTGGACCGGCTCGACGATGGCTGGAAGCCATTCTGGCTGGATACGCTGGCGATCGAGCCCGGCCAGACCCAGCGCATCGCCTTTTTGGCCGAACATGCCGGGCGCTACCTGATCGAATCCGTGGCGACCGACTGGGCGGCGCCGCGGCTGGTGCGGTGGTACAGTGTCGAGTGAGGAGCAAGCCATGAGCAAACCGATCCCCGCCATCCGCAGCGTCAAGGCGCGCGGCATCGTCGTGCCGCTCGCCCGCCCCGTGAAGAACGCGTTCGGTGTGATCGACGTCGGGCCGCTTGTCCTGATCGATGTCGAAACCGATCAGGGCGTTACCGGCCACTCCTACATCTTCGCCTACGCCCGGATGACGGTGAAGCCGCTGGTCCACCTGATCGAGGAGATCGGACGCGAGCTTATTGGTAAGCCAATCGCGCCCTATGACCTGATGGCAACGATGGACGCCAAGTTCCGCCTGCTCGGCTGGCAGGGCCTCGTCGGCATGGCGGTGTCCGGTCTCGACATGGCCTATTGGGACGCGCTCGGCCAGATCGCCGACCGGCCAGTGGCCGAATTGCTCGGCGGCTCAGCGCGGCCGATCAAGGCCTATGATAGCTATGGCGTGGTCGATCCCACAGCCGACGAGAAGCCGCTGCGCCGCTCGCTGGAGCAGGGTTTTCGCGGCATCAAGATCAAGGTCGGCGACGGTGACGCCGCCAAAGACGAGCGGGTGGTCAAGGGCGTGCGCGCCCTCATCGGCCCCGATGTCGCGCTGATGATCGACTTCAACCAGTCGCTCGATCCCACGGAAGCATCGCGCCGTATCGCGCGCCTCGAACCCTACGATCTGCACTGGATCGAAGAGCCGGTGCCGCAGGAAAATCTGTCTGGACACGCAAAAGTGCGCGAGACCTCGCCGACACCTATTCAGGCCGGCGAAAACTGGTGGTTCCCGCGCGGCTTTGCGGAAGCGATCGAAGCCGGCGCCAGCGACTTCATCATGCCCGATCTGATGAAATGCGGCGGCGTCACCGGCTGGCTGCAAGTCGCAGCCCAAGCGGAAGCCGCCAACATTCCGATGTCGAGCCACCTGTTCGCCGAGGCCAGCGCCCATATGCTTGCGGTGACACCAACCGCGCACTGGCTCGAATTCCTCGATTTCGCCAGCGTGATCCTCGCTCAGCCGGCCAAGGTTATCGATGGCACGGTGACCGCGCGAGGCCCCGGGCTTGGGCTGAAATGGAATGAGGCGGCGGTGGCGAAATACCTCGTCGGATAGCACCTTACGGGCGCGTCCAAAGATAGCGCGCGTCCGGCTCCTTCTCCTCATTGCGGGCACCGTCGGTTTCCTCGACCAGCGCAAAGCCCCGCGCTTCGTAAAAGCGTCGCGCTCGTAGATTGCGCTGAAACGTCCAAAGCTGGAGGCAATCGAACGCGCGCATTGCGACCTGCAGCAATTCGCTACCGACGCCGCGTCCTTGTACTTCCGGCAGCACATACAACTGATCGATCCAATCGCTTCGGAAGGCGATGATTGCGGCCAGCGCACCGCCCTCGATAGCCCCGTGCACGTGACATTCCGTGAACACACGTTCCCGGTAGAACCACCGGTCTTCGTCGGGCGTGTGCAGACCGGTAAGCCAGGGCAATGCATGGTCGAACGCCGCGCGATGGACGCCCGCCGCCACGTCCATGTCGGCAAGTTCGAGTTGCCTAATACTCGATCCCGAACCCGTCATAGAGTCGCCTGAACACCGCGGGCAGCACCTCCGGCAAATCTTCGGCGATCAGCCCCGGTCCCGCCTCGCTTGCAGCTTCGCCGTGCATCCATACGCCGATGCAGGCGGCCTCGAACGTTGGTACGCCTTGCGCCAGCATCCCTGCGATCATTCCAGCCAGCACGTCGCCGGCGCCGGCGGTGGCGAGCCAGGGCGGCGCGTTGGAAGCAATGCTGGCGCGGCCATCCGGTGATGCCACCACGGTATCCGGCCCCTTCAACAGCACCACCGCGCCCGCGCGCTCGGCGGCGTCGCGCACCCGCTCCAGTTTGGAGCGGCCGGGATGCTTGTTGCTGATGTCGCTGAACAGGCGCGGAAACTCGCCCTCATGCGGGGTCAGCACGACGTGGGCGTCCTCGGCAGCCTTGATCGCTTCAAACAACCGCTCCGGCGCTTCGGCAAAACTCGTCAGCGCGTCGGCGTCGAGCACGAGGCCGCGTTTCGCCGACAGTGCCGTGTGGACGAGATCGCGCGTCCGGGCGCTGACGCCGGCGCCCGGCCCGATCACGATGGAATTGAGGCGCCTGTCGCTGACCATGTCGGCGAATTCGACCACGGTATCGACGGGGCGAACCATCACCGCGGTCAGCGCCGCAGCATTCACCGCCAGCGCGTCGCGCGGCGAGGCTACGGTCACCAGCCCGGCGCCCGCCCGTAAGGCGCCGCGGGCCGCGAGCCGCGCCGCCCCGGTCGACGCCAGTTCACCCGACAGCACGACGGCGTGGCCGCGGGCATATTTGTGGCCGTCGATATCAGGCACGGGGAAGGATTTTTGCCAGCTCTGCGGAACGTTCTCAAATGTCCGCGGCGCGATCTCCTCGAGCACCTGCGCATCGATGCCGATATCGGCGACGCGGACCCGGCCGCAATGCTTGCGTCCCGGCATCAACAGATGCGCCGGCTTGCGGCGGAAGAAGGTCACGGTCTCCACGGCGTTGATTGCGGCACCCATTACCGCGCCGGTCGTGCCGTTGATCCCGCTCGGCAGGTCGACCGCAAGCACCGGCGCGCCGTTGGCGTTGACCGCCTCGATCATCTCGAGCGGGTCGCCCTTGATCGGACGATTGAGTCCGGCACCGAACAGCGCATCGATGATCAGCGCCGGCTTGCCGATCGCCTGTGGGTTGAACGGCAGCACCGGATACTTCCAGCCACGTGCAGCGAGCGCGGCATCGCCCTGCAGGCTGTCGCGCTCGCACAGCAGGATGACCGACACTTCGCGGCCGCGCGCCGCCAGTTCGGCCGCCGCCACAAAACCGTCGCCGCCATTGTTGCCGCGGCCGGCGACCACCATGATGGGTCCTTCCTCGACGAGAGCCATTGCGGCCTCCGCCACGGCTTGCCCTGCGCTCATCATCAGCGCGAAGCCCGGCGTGCCGGCGGTAATAGTCAACCGGTCAGCACGCTCCATCTCAGTCGTGGTCAAAACTTCCATGCCGAATCCTCGATCCGTCAGCCTTTTCTGGAGGCATATCCACGTCGCACCCCGCGGCCCTCCCGGCCTCGCCTGCACATGAATTGATCGATTTGCCTATTTTGTAAGCTTCGCTATCATACGTCGTCCGGCTCAACCTCTTCCACTTGCCCGTTAAAAGTCTGATAACGTTTCGAAATCAGCCGCGTTAACAACTTGGCATAGACCCTGCTTTTGAGGAAGCCGGTTGGAAAACCGAGCACATGATCGTCGCAGTTAGCGGCAATTATGAGCAATCCGGCTTTGCCGGATGCAAGGATCAAACCAGACGGCGCCTCGCGCGACATCGAAACCATCTGCACTCTGAATTTGGAAATGCCCGGGAGGCGCTCAGTGAAGAAGATTGAAGCCATCATCAAGCCATTCAAGCTCGACGAGGTGAAAGAGGCGCTTCAGGAAGTCGGACTGCAAGGTATCACGGTCACCGAAGCAAAGGGTTTCGGCCGGCAGAAGGGACACGCCGAACTATATCGCGGCGCGGAATACATCGTCGATTTCCTGCCCAAGGTGAAAATCGAGATCGTGATCGGGGATGATCTGGTCGAGAAGGCGATCGACGCGATCCGCCGCGCCGCCCAGACCGGGCGCATCGGCGACGGCAAAATCTTCGTCTCCAACATCGAGGAAGCGATCCGGATCAGAACCGGAGAATCCGGGCTGGACGCTATCTAAGCCGGGTGCTATCCGAATTTTGCGACTAAAAAACAAGAAATTGGCTGCTTCAGCGGCCTGATTTCGTTCGCGATGTCTCGAGCGATCGTCTGCGAAAATGTCGCGTCCTGGAAACCGTCCGTAGCTAAAAGGGGTATTCATGAAGACCGCTAAAGACGTCCTGAAATCGATCAAGGACAACGACGTAAAATACGTCGACCTGCGCTTCACCGATCCGCGCGGCAAGTGGCAGCACGTGACCTTCGATGTCGGCATGATCGAAGAAGACACCTTTGCTGAAGGCCAGATGTTCGACGGTTCCTCGATCGCCGGCTGGAAGGCGATCAACGAATCCGACATGTGCCTGATGCCCGACCCGGTGACCGCGACGATCGACCCGTTCTTCGCCGAGACCACCATGGTCATCGTCTGCGACGTGCTCGAGCCGACCACCGGCGAGCCCTACAACCGCGACCCCCGCGGCATCGCCAAGAAGGCCGAGGCGATGGTAAAATCGTCTGGCGTCGGCGACACCGTGTTCTTCGGCCCCGAGGCCGAATTCTTCGTGTTCGACGACGTGCGCTACCAGACCACGCCCTACAATACCGGCTTCAAGCTCGACTCCTCGGAACTGCCGATCAATTCGGACACCGAATATGAGGGCGGCAATCTCGGCCACCGCATCCGCACCAAGGCCGGCTACTTCCCCGTGCCGCCGCAGGACTCCGTGCAGGACATGCGTTCCGAAATGCTCGGCGCCATGGCCAAGATGGGCGTCAAGGTCGAGAAGCATCACCACGAAGTGGCTTCCGCCCAGCACGAGCTCGGCATGAAGTTCGACACCATGACGCTGATGGCCGACCAGATGCAGATCTACAAATACTGCATCCACCAGGTCGCCCACATCTACGGCAAGACTGCCACCTTCATGCCGAAGCCGGTCTATGGCGACAACGGCTCGGGCATGCACTGCCACCAGTCGATCTGGAAGGACGGCAAGCCGGTATTCGCCGGCAACAAATACGCCGACCTCTCGGAGACCTGCCTCCATTACATCGGCGGCATCATCAAGCACGCGAAAGCGATCAACGCCTTCACCAACCCGTCGACCAATTCCTACAAGCGCCTGGTCCCGGGTTATGAAGCTCCCGTGCTGCTCGCCTACTCCGCGCGCAACCGTTCGGCCTCCTGCCGCATTCCGTATACGGCAAACCCGAAGGCCAAGCGCGTCGAAGTCCGCTTCCCCGACCCGATGGCCAATCCCTATCTCGGCTTCGCCGCGATGCTGATGGCCGGCCTCGACGGCGTCAAGAACAAGATCGATCCGGGTCCGGCGATGGACAAGGACCTCTACGACCTGCCGAAGGAAGAGCTGAAAGCGATCCCGACCGTGTGCGGCTCTCTGCGCGAGGCGCTGGAAAACCTCGACAAGGATCGCGCGTTCCTCAAGGCCGGCGGCGTGTTCGACGACGACTTCATCGACAGCTTCATCGAGCTGAAGATGACCGAAGTCGAGCGTTTTGAGATGACCCCGCATCCGGTCGAGTTCGACATGTACTATTCGCAGTGATCTCGCGCGGCGTTCGCGCCGCCCGTATCACCATCCAACAATGCGAAAGGCGCTCCTTGCGGGGCGCCTTTTGTTTTTTGTGTAGGAAAGTCAGGCGTTTCGGCCGCGTGGTTCGTGTACTCATGGCCGAGTGCCGCCGCGAATTTTCCACCGCCCGCCTGCCGACCCGCCTGCACGACCGTTACAGCTCGGAACAGGAACATCGCAGTGTCGTTGCGCGTTGAGGGGGTCCATCAAATGCGTCGACGGAGGGACGCCCATGACCAAAGCAACGCTGAATAGAACAACCTTGAATAGTCTCGCAACCACATGCGCCGCCCTGGCGCTCGCCCTCGCCATGACTTCGGCCACGGCTCAGGACCGGACAAGGGTCGGCACGCTCACCTGCAACATATCGCCCGGTGTCGGCCTCGTTGTCGGGGGGCAGCGGCAACTGAGCTGCATCTATGCCTCGGCGAGAGGCAGGGCGCGCGACGCTTATGAGGGCACCGTCAGCACGCTTGGCCTCGACATCGGTGCCACGACCGGCGGCCAGATGGCCTGGGCGGTTTTTGCGCCGACCACGTTGGGCCGGGGGGCATTAGCGGGAACCCATACGGGTGCGACCGCCGGCGGCACGGTCGGCGCCGGAGCGAGTGCCAACGTCCTGGTCGGAGGCCCGGACCGCAGGGTCATCATGCAGCCGGCATCCGTGCAGGGGCAGACGGGCGTGAATATTGCCGCAGGCGTATCCACACTGGAGCTGCGGCCGGCCACTGCGCCCGCACGTCGCACGGCCCAGTGACGACATCATCGCTGGTGAACTGGTGGAAAATCTCGACAAGGACCGCGCGTTTCTCAAGAGCGGCGGCGTGTTCGACGACGACTTCATCGACAGCTTCATCTAGCTGAAGATGACCGAAGTCGAGCGCTTCGAGATGACCCCGCACCCGGTGGAGTTCGACATGTACTATTCGCAGTGATCGCTGGCGGATTTTCCGCCGGCACACTGGCCGAGAAATGCGAAAGGCGCTCCTTGCGGGGCGCCTTTTGTTTTTGCAGCGGTCATTTCCACCTATGCCAGCAATCCGGGCTTCCACGTGATCTTGCGGTTCCCGAATCCCAATGAAGTCAAAACTTCTCCTAAATTGTGGCGGTGATTGTCGCTTTTAGACCTCGCTGGCGAGGTACTGGTGCAGGATAACAAATAAGAGGCGGCATCGACCAAATGGCGACAAAAGACGGTTTCCCGCCGGACGATCGTTATCCTGTCTTTCTCTCCGAGCAAGCCGAAGAAACCGTGCAGCAGGATATCGGGAAGGCTTTGGGCAGAGCGGCTCTCTCGTCACGTATCCTCAAGGCGAGTATTTTGGGGGTGACGGCGACAGCAGCGATCGGTATCGCGATCCTGTCGGTGGGAGATCCAGTCGCGCTCGTTGCGAACGTCACGGCTACATGGGTCGACAAGCCGGCGCTTCAGCCTGACACCGATCCGCCGGCACCAGCAATTCAATCAATCGCCGGCACTCAGGATTTGCCGTCGACGACAAGTGAGGCGCCGCCGCGCGACGAAATTGCTGCGGCTGTTGAACCTGCTGATCAGAACCAGGCCGAGATCGCCCACCCGCTCACCGAAGCCTTGTTCAAGCAATTCCAGGCCTGGGCGGACGAACAAGATACACGGGCACAGGTCGAGCCCAAACAGCCCGTGCAAGTTGCTCCTGTACGGGTGGCGCAAGATGCCCCAGCGCAGGTCCGGCCCGTGAAAAAGCACCGACGGGTCCGGTCCGTGCAAAATGCTCGAGCAGAGATCCGGCCCGCGCGACATCATCGAGTGAGGACCCGGGAAGAAAGTGCACCGATGCCGATCGCGCCAGTACCGGACGCCCGAGCACCGGAGCAGCAGCCAGTGCAAAATAGCCAGACACCTGGGCTCTTGCAAAGCTTCGGTTTTCGCTAACGCAGCGTCACCGCAACTACGCTTCGTCGCGACCTCCGATGCAGCCAGCGTAGCCTTGGCGAGCGTGCAGCAAGCGTAGCCCGGATGAGCGAAAGCGACATCCAGGATTTTCGCTGCCCCCGCATATCGCTGCGCTCATGCGGGCTTACGTATTGCTTGTTCGCGGCTACTTCTTTTCCGGCGGATTATCTCTCAGAAACCGCTCCAGATCCTCCTGCACCGAATACGGCAGCGGGATCGGATCGCCCATGTGGTCGATCGCGCGGTCGAGGCAGAGCCGCACCATGCGCGCGAGTTCGGCCTTGCGATACGGCTTGGTCAGCAGCAACACACCTTCGCCAAGATGCCCGCTCGCATCGAACGCGCCGAAGGTGTTCCCAGAGGTGTAGAGCACCCGGAGCGGCCGGCGCAGTTCGGCGACCTGTTGCGCGAGCTGCCGGCCGTTCATGGCGCCGGGCATGATGATGTCGGTGAACAGGAGGTCGAACGCTGCGCCGGAATTCACCAGTTCGAGAGCGTGGGTCGCGTTGGAAGCGACAATGACCTTGTAGCCGAGACTTTCGAGACGGCCGGTGACATGCGCCCGCACGACATCATCATCCTCGACGCACAGGATGGTTTCCGATCCCCCGCGCAGTTCGTCGTCGTCAGGCGGCGAGGCATCGCTTGCCGGAAGCGCGTCCGAAGGCTCGACGTCGGCCTTCGGCAGATAGATGCGGAAACAGGCGCCCTTGCCCTCCTCGCCATCGACCACGACGCTGCCGCCGGACTGCTTTGCAAAGCCGAACACCATGCTCAGCCCAAGTCCGGTGCCGGTGCCGAACTGCTTGGTCGAAAAGAACGGCTCGAAAATCCTGTCGCGTATGGCAGGCGGAATGCCGGCGCCGCTATCGATGACCTCGACGGCGACGTAGTCGCCCGCGCCGAGACCGCCCACTTCGGCGTCGCATGCATCGCGCGTGAAATTACCCGTCCTGAACAGCAGCCTCCCCCCATTAGGCATAGCGTCGCGGGCATTGATGGCGAGATTGACCAGCGCCGACGTGAGCTGGCTGCGATCGACCAGGGCCAGCCAAGCCTGTTCGCTCAACGCCGTCCCGATCTCGATCCGCCTTCCGAGCGTCGGCGCCAAGAGCTTGATCACCTCCTCGATCAGCGCATTGACGTCGGTCTCAAGCGGCCGCAACGGCTGCTTTCTGGCAAAGGCAAGCAGGTTCGCCGTGAGCTGCGACGCCCGGTCGGCCGCGTCATTGATCATTTTGGCGATCGACGTCAGCGCCGGATCGTGCTTGACGCCGTCGGCCAGGATTTCGATCGTGCCCGTGATCACGGTGAGCATGTTGTTGAAGTCGTGGGCGATGCCGCCGGTCAATTGCCCGACCGATTCCATCTTCTGCGCCTGGAACAATTGTTCTTCAGCGGCGCGCTTTGCGGTGATGTCCCTGACAAACGCATTGATGAGGTAGCCTTCACCGCGGCGCAGCGCCGTCAGCGACACCTCTGCGAAGAATTCGCGTCCATCCTTGTGCAACAGCGGCGTTTCGTATCGCCCGCCGGCGGCGTCGCCCGATGCCTCGCTCAGGAAGCGGTCCACCCATTGCCGGTGCACGGGGCGTTGTGCTTCCGGAAACACCAGCTCTTCCACGCTCCTGCCTACGGCGTCCGCGCGTGTCCATCCCATCAAGGCCTCGGCGTGCGGGCTCCAGTCGAGAATGACGCAGGACCCATCGGTCTGGACGAAGGCATCGAGCGCGTTTTCGACGATCGCCTGCGCCATTTCACTGTCGGTCAGCGCCTGATGAGCGAGCCCATGCTCCCGTCCGCTGCGACCATCCACGGGGCCAGTGACGTCGGGCAGCGCGCTACGCCAAAATCGCGCAGGACCGGCAGCGACAGCCACCGCGAGCACGCCGGCAATCGTACCGCCCAGCAGCGCCGCGCTGACAATCGTCGCCAGAGGCCCGCCCGGCGTGGCTTGCGTCGCAAAATAATAGGTCACTGCACTCACGACGCAGGACGTCACGACGACCAGCAACGCCATCGCCAGCGCGAGCCGTCTTGGTTGCGTCATGGCTTCACCAGTCTGGAGATGATGGATGACTTAGCCGACTTCCCGGACCCGATCCCATCTTTTCCGCCTCCGTAGAAGTACGGAGGACGCTTGATACAGGCCGCCTTTATGATTCGTCCCAAAATTCGGATGGTTGCAGTACTATCCAATGATTCCTTTTAGTTGCAACCGCTTTCGGCGTATTTCCCGCGCTGGAGGGTGCCGGCATCACACCCCGAAGATCTTGGCGTAGCGCGCCTTGATCTCCTCGCTTTGCGCCTGCACCTGGGCCGGATCGGCCTTCAGCAGTTTCAAGCTGGAAAGCGGGATGTGCTCGCCTTTCTCCTTCACCTGCGAGTGAAAGGAGCGATGCGCAAAGACGTCGACCAGCATCTGCTGGGCCTCCGCGCTGAAGAAGAAGCTCTGGAAAAGCCTTGCCGCATTCGGATTCGGCGCGCTGCGGAAAATGCCTGATGGCACGATGATCAGCGGCGAGCCTTCGGCCGGATACACCACCTCGACCGGCTTGCCCTGGTCCTTCAGCAGCACGAGATTGTAATCATTGCCGTCGGCCATCACGGCACGCTCGCCGAGCAGGATCTTCTTCGGCGGATCGGCGGCCGATTGCACCTGCATGATCTTCTGCTGCGCGAGCTTCTCCAGATACGGCCAGCCGAGATCACGCGCCAGCAGGAACGTCGTGGTCAGAATAGCGCCGCTGTAGCCGGGATGGGCCTTGACCATCTTGCCCGTCCACTTGGGATCGAGCAGGTCGGCATAGCTTTTCGGCGCCTCCTCGCGCTTGACGAGGTTGGTGTTGTAGCCGATCGCTTCCGTCCAGGCGCAGGACGTCGCGTACATGCCGTCCCGGTCGATCTGATCGGAGGGAAAATGCCGGACCACGTCGCTCGGAAGGTAAGGCGCCAGCCAGTCGTTCTTCTTCCATTCGAGATAATGCGCGGTATCGGTCGAATTGGTGACGTCGACGGCCTTGATGCCGCTTCCCTGCTCCTGCGCGATGCGCTGGAAAATCCGCTCCGCACCGGAGCGCTCCACGCGTACGGTGATCCCAGGATATTTCGCCTCAAAAGTCCTCGCCAGTCGCTCGGCGGTATTGAGTTCAAGCGCCGAATAGAACGACAGCTTGCCCTCCTTCTTCGCGGCTTCGATCAGGGCCGGCGTCACCTCCTCCGCCGGCGGCACCGCGGCCTTCAGGGGTTCGGCAAACAGCAGGCCTGCAGCGGACGCCGTCGATGCCTTGAGCAGGTCGCGTCTCGACCATTTGCGGTCCCGCATCGCATCCTCCCTTGTCATGCGACCGTTCTTTGCGGTCGCCTAGCCGGTTCGCGCGTGCGCCTTCAGCGCCTCGCCGAACGCTTCGAACAGCTTTCGGTTGATCGGGTTGCGCTGCGGGTCGTACTCGGCGTGCCATTGGACACCGAGCGCAAAACTCGCGGCGTCCGCGATCCGGATTGCCTCGATGGTGCCGTCTTCGGCGATGCCTTCGATCACGACGCGCGCGCCAGGTTCGAGGATGCCCTGCCCGTGCAGCGAATTCACGCGGATGGTTTCGCAGCCGAGCAGATTTGCAAAGGTGCCGCCGGGCGTCAGGTGGACGTCATGGCGGTCGGCAAACACGACTGTCGGATCGGGATGGATTTCGCCATTCTCCAGCCGCGGCATGCGGTGGTTCATGCGGCCCGGGATCTCGCGGATTTCCGGATGCAGCGAACCACCGAAGGCGACGTTCATCTCCTGCAGGCCGCGGCAGATGCCGAAGATCGGCACGCCGCGGGCGACGCAGGCCTCCGTCAGCGCCAGCGCGACGTCGTCGCGATGGATATCGTAGGGCTCGTGCCTCTCATGCGGCTCGGTCTTGAAACGCGTCGGGTGCACATTGGCCCGCGCTCCGGTCAGCACCACGCCGTCGACGACGTCGAGAAGCGCGCCGACATCGGTAATCTCGGGCGAGCCCGCGAACATCAGCGGCAGCGCCCCTGCCACGTCGGTGACAGCGCGCAAATTGCGCTCTCCGACCATCTGGGTCTGGAAACGATTTTCGACGCGATAGGCGTTCCCGATCACACCGACCACGGGCCGTCTCATCGCAAAAATTCCGCTGTCATCGTCCTGTGCAAGGATATTCCGGGTTGGGCCATGATTGCAGAAGATAATGCCTGCGGCCCGGCTGCGGATCAATATCCGCAGAGCGGCAGCGGGGCTGCCCTGCTATTTCCGCGTGAAAGCCTCCTGGGCGCCGATCGCCTCGACCCCGGGCAACCCGGCCGCGCGGAGCGCCGTGGCCGCCGAATCGCCGGCACCGCTCAGCCACGGCAATTTTGCCTGGATTCCGCGCGTTACCGGCTCGCCCAGCACGCCGCCGAAATCAAGCGGCCAATATCCGTTCGGCACCACCTCAGTCGATATCCCCTGGAGGCGATAGCCCTTGCCGAGCACCGCTTCGGCATCGTCGGGCGGCACCAGGCGCGCAGTGCCGGGCGTGGCCGGATCGGTAAAACTGACGAACACCGGGATCAGCGCACCCTTCACCGGCACTGTGCCGGTCAGCCGGCTCATCTCGCTGAACGGCACGCGCTTGCCGGCTGCCGCCGCATAGGCCCGCAAGGCCACGTAGTTCATGTCGTCAAGGACGAGATTATTGTCGACATGGGCCAACAGCGCGACGAGGTTCTTGCCCTGCCCGAGATCGACCAAAACGGCGTCACCCAACGTGCGGGTCTGACCGCGGCGGGTGTAGCTGCGATCGGGATGGACGGCCATCACGCCAGAGGCCGACTTGCGCCCCTCCGGCGTCTCGACCTCGACCATCAGGCGATATTTGTGGGCAGGCCGGTTGATTCTGATCTGGTCGCCGATCACCAGCGCCGCCAGCAGCGCAATCGGGCCGAACCATTTGAAATTCATCTCATCCTCGCCGGCCCGCCATATCAGATTCATGCACCGCTTGGCATACCGGGTGCGACAGCGTCAAACCGGCGCGCGCCCGCCCGCTTGATCCCGGCCCGATTTTGACGAATGACTGGCGACGCAATATGTCTCACGAGAAGGAATCAACGTGACAGGTCCCGCTGACAATCGCCTTCAGGCCCGTAACGATCTGGCGTGGGCGATATCGGTCGGCGGCATCGGCGTGGTGCTGTTCACCGCCCTGCTCGCGTTCACCTGGCACTTCGCCGCGACGCTGTTTCTGATATTTTCCGGTATCCTGCTCGGCGTCGCGCTCAACGCCATGAGCAACCTGCTCGGGCGCGTGGTGCGGCTGCCGCATGCGCTGCGGCTCACAGTGGTCTGCCTGGTGGTTGCGGGCATGCTGTCGGGCATTGTCTTTCTCGGCGGCACCACGATCGCCCAGCAGACGACGGCGTTGAGCAACACGCTCAAATCGCAGCTCGTCAACGTCAAGGGTTTTCTGGAACGGAACGGCATCGACACCAGCTTCTTCGACTTCGGCACCGTGTCCTCGCCGTCGGATGATGCCGCGCCGGCAGCCCCAAGCGCTGCGCCGACGCCGCACGCACTTCCCAGCGCCGGCACGATTGCGGCCAGCGGTGGCGCCATCTTCAGCCAGAGCCTGAAACTGATTCTGGGCACCGCAAGCGCGGTCGGAAACTTCTTCATCGTGCTGTTCCTGGGAATAGCCTTTGCGACCCAGCCAAGCGTCTACCGCGACGGGCTGCTGTTCATGGCGCCTGCCCGACACCGCACGCGGGCGGTCGCGATCGTCGACCGGATCGGCGAGACGCTGGAGCGCTGGCTGATCGCGCAGATCATCACCATGATCGCGGTGTTTCTGGTGACCTGGATCGGGCTATCGATCATCGGCATCCAGAGTTCGTTCATTCTCGGCATCCAGGCCGGACTGCTCGCTTTCATCCCGACGGTGGGCGCGATCCTCGGCGGCCTGATCGTGGTGCTGGCCAGCGTCGCCTCGGGATGGGTCGCGGCCCTCTCCGCCTTCATCCTGTTTCTCGGCGTGCACGCACTGGAAAGCTACGTGCTGACCCCGATCATCCAGCGCCAGGCGCTGGATATTCCGCCGGCCACGCTGTTTGCGTTCCAGATCCTGCTCGGCGTCGTGTTCGGCATCTGGGGCCTGGCGCTCGCGCTGCCGCTGATGGCGATCGCCAAGGTGATGATCGACCATTTCAAGACCGAGCGTCTGCCGGCCGAAGCAGCGGCCGCCTGAACGCCCTTAGTCGGCCGTGGTCAGCACCGTCTCGGTGTGCTCGACCTCGGGCGGCGAAGCAAAATACGGCCCGACCAGCGCGCGCCAGGCGGTGAAATCTTCCGAGCCGCGAAAATCCACGGTGTGGTTTTCCAGCGTCTCCCACTGCGCCATCAGCCGGTAACGCTGCGGCTTCTCGATCGATTTGTGCAGCTCAAAGCCCTTGCCGCCCTTGGCGCGCAGAAACAGCGGACGCGCCTTGGCAACGGCAGCCTCGAAATCCTTCTCGGTGCCGGGCTTGACGTCGATTTGTGCGATTTCGGTGATCATCGGAGTTACGCCTTCTCATGAGAATTGGCGTGTCTAGCCCAGTCGCCCCAAAAGCAAAAGACATATGCGACGCTTGTGCGTTGCTGCGACGCACGCTGGCCGTTCGCGGCATCAAGCATGAGGAAATCGCGCGCGTGACATGCTCGCGCCTCAACCCTAATTTGATGTAGGCTTGCGCCAAACAACGAGCGGCAAGCTCACGGCCACGGGGAGAGAAGCGATGAATCTCAATCGGATCCTGTTCTCCTTCACCCTGGCTGCGGCAGCGGGCGTGCTCACCTTGGCGGCGCCGGCGCATGCGCAGCAACCGCCGGCGGTTGCGATCGACAATGACGACATCGGCGGCGTGGTAGCCGGACCCAACGGCCCGGAGGCCGGCGTCTGGGTCATCGCGGAAACGAATGAGTTGCCGACGAAATTCGCCAAGATCGTCGTCACCGACGATCAGGGCCGTTACGTGATCCCGGACCTGCCACTGAGCGTGAACTACGCGGTCTGGGTGCGCGGCTATGGGCTGGTGGATTCGCCCAGGTTGCGCGCCAAGCCCGGCCAGCAGGTCAACCTCACGGCGGTACCGGCCCCGAACGAGGCCGCAGCCGCCCATTATTATTCGGCGATCTATTGGTACACGATGATGAAGATCCCGCCGGCGAAGGATTTCGGCGGTACTACCGACATCCCGAAGGAGATCACGCAGGATATCTGGCGCCAGCGGATGAACAATGTCGACTGCATCGGCTGCCATCAGCTCGGCCAGGAATCCACCCGCACGATCCCGGGCGCGTTCGGCGAATTCAAATCGGGCGAGGAAGCCTGGATACGCCGCATCTCCTCAGGCCAGACCGGGGAATGGATGGTGAATCGGCTCGCGGGCCAGCTCGGCGGCGTACCGTTCAAGTATTTCGGCGACTGGACCGATCGGGTCGCCAAGGGCGAACTGCCGAAATCCAAACCGCCGCGGCCGGCCGGCATCGAACGCAACGTCGTCGTCTCGTCGTGGGAATGGGCGACGGAGAAGCACTTCGTCCACGATCTGATTTCCTCGGATCGGCGTTATCCGACGGTCAACGCCTACGGCCCACTGTACGGCGCGAACGAATACTCATCCGACGACATGCCGATCCTCGATCCGAAGACGCACAAGGTGACGTTCTCCAGGATGCCGGTCGCCGATCCCAATGCACCGGAATCTTTCGGCCCTCCGCTCCATGGCACGGCTCTCCTCAATCCGGTCAGCCCCTCGGCCTATTGGGGTGACGAGAAGATCTGGAGCCAGCGGACCAACAATCACAACAGCATGTTCGACAAGAAGGGCCGCGTGTGGTTGGCGGCGGCGGTGCGCGGCATCGAAAATCCGACTTACTGCCGGAAAGGGTCCGACCACCCGTCGGCCAAGGCCTTCCCGCTCGAACGTTCGGGGCGGCAAGTGACGGTGTTCGATCCCAAGACCCAGAAGTACAGCTTCATCGATACCTGCTTCGGCACCCATCACCCGCAGTTCGGCTACGATGCCGACGATACGCTTTGGGTTTCGGGGACCGGCCCCGTCGCCGGCTGGGTCAATACCAAGTTATGGGACGAGACCGGCGATGTCATCAAAGCGCAGGGGTGGGCGCCGTTCGTTCTCGACACCAACGGCAACGGCA
Source organism: Bradyrhizobium algeriense (assembly GCF_036924595.1). NCBI lineage: Bacteria > Pseudomonadati > Pseudomonadota > Alphaproteobacteria > Hyphomicrobiales > Nitrobacteraceae > Bradyrhizobium > Bradyrhizobium algeriense. Next base: position 3,514,419 of record NZ_JAZHRV010000001.1, read on the forward strand.
AGGTCGACGAATACACCGAGCCGGGCAAGCCGGCAGAGGCGGACAAGGACATGCGGGTCGCCGGCTCAGGCCCCTACGCCGTGATGCCGCATCCGACCGACGGCTCGGTCTGGTACACCGTCAATGTGTTCGTCGGCCAGCCCGGCTTCATGCGCTTCGATCCCAAGACCAAACTGTCGGAGTTTTATGCCATTCCGAAGGAAGGCATCGGCGTTCGCGGCGGCGACATCGACAAGAACGGCGTGCTCTGGGGCTCGGGCTCGAACGGCAGCTTGATCCGCTTCGATCGCAGCAAATGCAAGAACCCGCTCAATGGTCCGAGCGCGACCGGCAACCACTGCGCGGAGGGCTTTTCCTACTTCAAATATCCGGGCCCCGGCTTTGAAGGGTTCGAGAGCTCGAGCGCCGAGGCGAGCTACTACACCTGGGTCGATCACCATAACACGGTCGGCCTTGGCGAGAACATCCCGATCTCCACCGCCAACCTCAACGACGGTTTCGTGGCCCTCAAGGACGGGCAGATGGTGATGCTGCGCATTCCCTATCCGCTCGGCTTTTTTGCCAAGGGCCTCGACGGGCGCATTGACGATCCGAGCGCGGGCTGGAAAGGCCGCGGGCTGTGGAGTTCGAGCGGCGATCGCACACCCTGGCTGATGGAGGGCGGCAAGGGCTCAAAGCCGCGGGCGGTGCATATTCAGGTGCGCCCCGACCCGTTGGCGAAATGAGGGATCAGCGCCTAGTTGAACAGCAGCACCGTGCCGGCGATCATCAGCGCACAGCCGATGAACATGATGGCCGGCCAGCGCATTCTGCGCTGATCATAACGCCCCTGCGCACGACGCTCCGTGATGAGCGCCATCTCGAATTCTTCCGAGGTCGAGAACATGCAGCCAAAACCGCCGCGGGCCGAGGCTGCGGCCGCTTCGAGCGACATCAGGGCAGCCTGTGGGTTTCGTCTGCGAGGTGAATCCATGGTGCAGAGGATATGGATGGAATGGTAAACGCGAGGTTACCGCGCATCGTTTCCGCCGCGATCCCCGCCGAAAGTGACAGATCGAACTCCGCAGATATCGCCTTGTTCGGTCGAAGCGTTCAGGTCGCCGCCGGCACATGGCGTTGCGAGGCTGCGCGGCCGGCGGTCTTGCGCCGCCAGTTCTCCAGCGACAGCGGCAGCTCTTCCGCGGCCTCGACCCGGTTACGGCCGCCGCGCTTGGCCTGATAGAGCGCGGTATCGGCCGCCGCCAGCAACACGTCGAGCTCCGTGCCCGCCGGACCGCCCGCGACGCCGATGCTGACGGTGGTGTCGACCGGACCTTCCTCGCAGGCGATGTTGGACGCCTCGAACGCCTCGCGCACGCGCTCGGCCACGATCACGCCCTCGTCCAGCGAACACGCCAACAACGCCGCGAATTCCTCGCCGCCGATCCGCCCCGACAGGTCGCTGATGCGCAAACTGCTGACCACGACGGTGGAGAACAGTTTGAGGATCTCGTCGCCTGCCGGATGGCCGAAGCGGTCATTGATGCTCTTGAAATGGTCGATGTCGAAAATCATCACCGTCACCGGCCGCCCCGCGGCAGCCTCGCGTTCGATCACCCGGTTGCTGGCCTCCGTGAAACCGCGGCGGTTCAGCATTCCGCTCAAGGGATCGACCGAAGCCGCGGTCTTGTGCACCGTCACGGCGCGGTCCGACACCAGCATGAAGATGACGAACACGGTGCCGATCGCGTACAGCACCAGTTCGATCGAAAACGCCGTCACCCAGATGCTGCTGGTGAAAGTTTCGTCATGCGGGCGCAGGAGGCTGCCGAGCAGGATCGGCAGCGCCAGCACGCAACCATGCATCACGGGCACGGCAATCGTCGGCCAGCGATTGTGCATCGTCCGCCGGCGTTCGCTCCACAATTCGGAAGCCGTCAGTCCCGCATAGATCGCGACGATCGCCGCCCCGACGATCAGCCGCATGGCGGGATTCAATGATGGCACAGCCAGCACCATGCTGATCCAGACGATCGCGCCGAACAACAGCCCTGGCAGATTGGGCTTGCGGCCGTGGAAGACGCGCGAGGCATTCCAGACCATGCCGCAGGCCACGAAGCCGAGCGCATGCAGCGCCAGCAACAGCGGCTCGCCGAGTCTGGCGCCGCCGATGGTCCAGATCGCCACCGACGATGCGCCAAGCAGATAGGCCGTCCCCCACCACTTCAAGGCTGGAATGTTTTCCTGCTTGCCGAACAGCAGCAGCATGGCCCCGAGCATGCCTGCAACCATCGTGGCAAACAGATATAGCGTGGAAGTATCGAACGACATGGGCTCACCCGAACGCGTGTGATGCAACTTGTTCGGCGCACACTGAAATGCAATTTCGCGCCATCGCATTGGGGACACTAGGAGCGCCGTGTTCCATTTTCGTTTGTGCGGGTAAGCAAGTTTTCACGAAAATCCGTGGTAACCCATCACTAAATAGTAAGCAAAAAGGGCGCCCGATCGGGCGCCCTTTTTCTTTCGCGAATGCAGCAAGCACTGCAAATTTTAGCGAAGCAATTAGCGCTTCGAGAACTGGAACGACTTGCGCGCTTTCGCCCGGCCGTACTTCTTGCGCTCCACGGTGCGGGAGTCGCGGGTCAGGAAGCCGCCCTTCTTCAGGACGCCGCGCAGATCCGGTTCGAAGTTCGTCAGCGCCTTCGAGATGCCGTGACGCACGGCACCCGCCTGGCCCGACAGACCGCCGCCGGCGACCGTGCAGATGACGTCGTACTGGCCGGCGCGCGCGGCGGCGACCAGTGGCTGCTGGATCAGCATGCGCAGAACCGGGCGGGCGAAATAGACTTCGACTTCGCGGGTGTTGACCACGATCTTGCCGGCGCCCGGCTTGATCCAGACGCGGGCAACCGCGTCCTTGCGCTTGCCGGTGGCATAGGCGCGGCCGTATTTGTCGACCTTCTTGACGTATTTCGGCGCTTCGGGAGCGGCCGTCTTCAGCGACGCCAACTGGTCGAGAGACTGCATGGTATCCGACATCTTATGCGGCCCTCATGTTCTTGCGGTTCATCGAAGCGATATCAACCTTCTCGGGCTGCTGGGCTTCATGCGGATGTTCGGCGCCGGGATAAACGCGCAGATTGCCCATCTGTACACGGCCGAGCGGACCGCGCGGGATCATGCGCTCGATGGCCTTCTCGACCACGCGCTCGGGGAAACGACCCTCGAGGATCGACTTCGCGGTGCGTTCCTTGATGCCGCCGATGAAGCCGGTGTGCTTGTAGTAGACCTTGTTGTCGCGCTTGCGGCCGGTCAGCACGACATGCGCCGCATTGATGATGACGACGTTGTCGCCGCAATCGACGTGAGGCGTGTAGGTCGGGAGGTGCTTGCCGCGCAGGCGCATGGCGACGAGCGTGGCGAGACGGCCGACCACCAGACCCTTGGCGTCGATCAGCACCCACTTCTTCGTCACCTCGGCGGGCTTTGCCGAATAGGTTTTCATGTGAGGAAATCCGTGAAAATGGAAATCGGCGCCAGATGCGCCGAACTGGGCGGTTTCTAGAGAACGGCGCGTTGTCCGTCAACGCCGGCGCGCATAAATTATCTCTGCAAGAACAGTCACTTATAAATATGGTGCAATAGTACCGCTAAAAACCCTACGTATTTGGAATGGAGTAGGTCGCCGTCACATGGGCGATCGGATCGGGCGACGATCCCGACAGCAGGTTGACCTCGCCGACCGCCAGGCGCTTGCCGAGCTTCAACAGCTTCGCCGCGGCCAGCACGTCCTGGCCTGGCAGGCCCTTACGCAGGAAATTGATGTTGAGGTTGGTAGTTACCGCCAGTCCCACCGGGCCGATCGCCGAGAGCAGCACCACATACATCGCGAAATCAGCCATCGCCATCAGCGTCGGCCCCGACACCGTGCCGCCCGGACGCAGCATGCGCTCGTCATAGCGCCGCCGCAGCAGGCAGGTTTCGCCGTCGGCGCTCTCGATGGTGATATCGCCGTCGCTGAAGGCCTGCGGAAATTCCTCGCGGAGGAACTTCTCCAGCTCAGCCACGCTCATTTTCGCTGCCGCCATGCCGCCCCTGCCCTCGCATCAGGGTGCCTGTTACATTAGGTTGTCATCAAAGCCCAAATAAAAATCTCGGAGTGGAAACCTCAGAAATGCCCGCCCAGACTGCTCGCGCGCCCACGCCACAACCTCCGATCCTGCTGCAGGAAAATGTCGGCAGCATCCGCCTGCTCACCCTCAACCGACCGGCAGCGCGCAACAGCCTCTCGGAGGGCCTGATCGCCGAGCTGCACGGCGCGCTGAAGCAAATCCACGACGACAACAGCGTCCGCGCCGTCGTCATCGCGGCCAACGGTCCGGCCTTCTCCGCGGGCCACGACATGAAGGAGCTGACCGCGCGCCGCAGCGATGCCGATCGCGGACGCGCCTATTTCGGGCAGATCATGAACGCCTGCAGCGCGATGATGCAGGCGGTCGTGCATCTGCCGAAGCCCGTGGTCGCTGCCGTGCAGGGCATCGCGACCGCCGCCGGCTGCCAGCTCGTGGCAAGCTGCGATCTCGCGGTCGCCTCCGAGGCCGCGGGCTTCGCCACCCCCGGCGTCGATATCGGCCTGTTCTGCTCGACGCCCATGGTGGCGCTGTCGCGCAACATCCCGCGCAAGCAGGCGATGGAGATGCTGCTCACGGGCGAGCCGATTTCGGCGGCAACGGCGAAGAACATCGGCCTCGTCAACCGCGTCGTCGCCGCCGGCACCGAACGCGATGCGGCGATCGCGCTGGCACAGAAGGTTGCGCTCAAATCCGCCTATACCGTCAAGCTCGGCAAGGAGGCGTTCTATCGCCAGGCCGAAATGAGCCTTGCCGACGCCTACCGCTATGCGGCGGAAGTGATGACCGAGAACATGATGGCGCGCGACGCCGAGGAAGGCATCGGCGCCTTTATCGAGAAGCGCGAACCGAAATGGCAGGATAAGTGACGACGCAGAGCGTCGTCATTCCGGGGCTCACGAAGCGAGAACTACGATGCGCGATTGCGCATCGGAGAATCTCGAGATTCCGGGTTCTCGCTTCGCGAGCCCCGGAATGACCATGCAGGACCAAGATGAACCACGACAATTACGACGATAACTACATCCGCGGCATCCTCAACTCCGTGAAGTCGATCGCGATGGTCGGCGCCTCGCCGGTCAATGTGCGGCCGAGCTATTTTGCGTTCAAATATCTGGCACAGCGCGGCTACGACATGATTCCGGTCAATCCGGGTCACGTCGGCAACAGCCTGCTCGACAAACCCTTCGTCGCCTCGCTGTCGGATATCGGCCGTCCAATCGACATGATCGACATCTTCCGCAATTCCAGCCACATCATGCCCGTCGTCGACGAAGCCCTGACATTGTCGCCGCCGCCGAAAGTGATCTGGATGCAGCTCGGCGCGCGCGACGACGCGGCTGCCGAGAAGGCCGAAGCCGCCGGCCTCAAGGTGGTGATGAATCGTTGTCCCAAGATCGAGTATGGACGGCTGTCGTCGGAAATTTCATGGATGGGCGTCAATTCGCGCACGCTGAGCTCGAAGCGCGCGCCGATCCCGACCCAGGGGATGCGGCTGTCGCTCAACCGGATGAGCGTCGGCGGCGGCGCGACCGCAGCATCGGATCGCGCCGCAAAGAACAAAAGCGAGCCGACGTGACGCAATACGAAACGATCGTTTCGAACACGCCGCAAGAAGAAGCAGACGCATTTCTAATTCACGATATGTGATCCCCTCGCCTTGACGCCGGACGCGGCGGCGATCAGCATCTTCAGCGCATTTTCAAACAAGCTCAAGAACAAGCTCAAGAACAGGACGCACAGATGACCGACCGTCTCCCGGGATTTTCGACCCTTGCCGTGCATGCCGGCGCGCAGCCCGATCCCACCACCGGCGCACGGGTGACGCCGATCTATCAAACCACGTCCTTCGTGTTCAACGATGCCGACCATGCCGCCTCCCTGTTCGGGCTGCAGGCGTTCGGCAACATCTATACCCGCATCGGCAACCCGACCACCGCCGTGCTGGAAGAGCGCATTGCGGCGCTGGAAGGCGGCACCGCGGCGCTCGCGGTCGCCTCGGGACACGCGGCGCAGGTCGTCGTGCTGCAGCAACTGTTGATGCCCGGCGACGAGTTCATCGCCGCGCGAAAACTCTATGGCGGCTCGATCAACCAGTTCACGCATGCGTTCAAGAGTTTTGGCTGGAACGTGGCGTGGGCCGACCCTGATGATATCGGCAGCTTCGAGCGCGCGGTGACGCCGCGCACCAAGGCGATCTTCATCGAATCGATCGCCAATCCCGCCGGCAGCATCACCGACATCGAGGCGATTGCGGAAGTGGCCCGCAAGGCCGGTGTGCCGTTGATCGTCGACAACACGCTGGCGACGCCCTACTTGATCCGCCCGATCGATCATGGGGCCGATATCGTCGTGCACTCGCTGACGAAATTTCTCGGCGGCCACGGCAATTCGCTCGGCGGCGTCATCGTCGACGGCGGCACCTTCGACTGGTCAAAGGACAACAAATATCCGATGCTCAACGAGCCGCGGCCCGAATATCACGGCATCAGGATCCAGGAGACGTTTGGCAATTTCGCCTTCGCGATTGCCTGCCGCGTGCTGGGCTTGCGCGACCTCGGCCCGGCGATCTCACCGTTCAACGCCTTCATGATCCTGACCGGCATCGAGACGCTGCCGCTGCGCATGCAGAAGCATTGCGAAAACGCCAAGGCGGTCGCGGAATTCCTTGCCGGCCATTCCGCGGTGGCGTCGGTGAACTATGCCGGCCTCGCCAGCGACAAGTACAACAAGCTCGCGCGCAAATACGCGCCGAAGGGCGCCGGTGCGGTGTTCACCTTCAGCCTGCGGGGCGGCTACGACGCCGGCGTCAACCTGGTGTCGAACCTGAAACTGTTCTCGCATCTGGCCAATGTCGGCGACACCCGCTCGCTGGTGATTCACCCGGCATCGACCACGCACAGCCAGCTCGACGACGCCGCCAAGGTGAGATCCGGCGCCGCGCCCGATGTCGTACGCCTGTCGATCGGCATCGAGGACAAGGAAGACCTGATCGCGGATCTGGAGCAGGCGCTGAGCGCGTAACGGCCCCTCGGCCGTCATTGCCCGCGACAAACGCGAAGCGTTTGCGCAAGGGAGCGAAGCGACGAAGCAATCCATTCTTTCTTCGTGCAGAAGGATGGATTGCTTCGCTTCGCTCGCAATGACGGAAACTCCTGTCTGCAATGCCAGCGACCGGCCGCGGCCTGCCCCCAAACAACTCTCATCCCCCAATCACAAGTCTCTCGTTAACGCTCATTCCGGCATAAAGTGGCGCTGAGCCGCCCTCGATGATTCGGAGCCAACGATGCTGCGCTGGATGACGCCATTCCTGATCGCGATCTTCGCGATCGGAACCGCCGCCGCCGACGAAATCCCCGCTCCCAAGAGCGCGGACAGCCCCGCCCCCAGGAGCGCCGAGGGCACCCCCGCCCCCAAGCGTGCCGCCCCCAAAAACGCCACGGTTCGCGCTGCCAGCAAACTGCCGCCCGGCCTGCCCCGCGCCCATTACAATTACCGGACCACCGTTGCGCCCGCCGCTGCCCCCCTTTATGTGCGCCGCGGCCGCACGCTGGTGGTCGAGGAAGAGGATCCTGACGTGCTGTTCACGCCGGTGGGCGTGGTGCCTTATGCGCCGCGCGTCTACGGCACGCCGCTGCTGCCGGGCTCTTCCACGCTGCCCGGCTATTACGGTACCAACCATTCCTACAGCTATGACGGCCCCTATTACGGCGGCCCGTCCTATGGCCCCTATTGGAACCGTCTGCCGTACGCTTGCGGCGTGTACGGATATTGCTAAACGCGCATTAGACAATAACGGAGACGGACGACCAACGTGGCAGGGGCACCGCGGAGAACCAGCAAGACGGGCGCTGCCAATGCGACCACGGCGGACCTCGTCGCCGTCCTCGTCGCCGTCACCGACGGCGAGCCCAAGATCATGACCATTGCCAACGACGGCGCGCTGCCGAGCGGCCCGTTCGAATTTGCGCACCGTTCGCTGCAGACGGGATTGCGGGCATGGGTCGAGGCGCAGACCGGCCATCCGCTCGGCTATGTCGAGCAGCTCTATACGTTCGCCGATCGCGGGCGGGCCGGCGACGCCAAGTCGCCGCATTCGATCTCGATCAGCTATTTGGGCCTGACCCGCGAAGACAAGGTCGGCGCGGGTTTTGAGGCGCATTGGTCCGGCTGGTACGAATATTTCCCATGGGAGGATCAGCGGGCCGGTCTCCCTGCTTCGCTGGCGAAGACATTGGCGTCGCGGCTGCGGGCATGGGCAAAGTCCGCGGCGACGACGAGCCTGCAGCGCGAACGCTGGCAGCGCGTCGCCATCACGTTTGGCCTCGACGATCGCGAATGGAACGAGGAGCTGGTGCTGCAGCGCTACGAGCTGCTCTATGAAGCTGGCCTAGTCCCGGAAGCCGTGCGTGACGGGGCACCGGCGACGACCGTCATTCCGGGCAAACCAATGACCGGAGATCACCGCCGCATTCTCGCCACCGGGATCGCGCGGTTGCGCGCCAAGATCAAATACCGTCCCGTGGTGTTCGAGTTGATGCCGGCGGAATTCACCCTGCTGCAACTGCAACGCAGCGTTGAGGCGCTTGCAGGCCGGCTGGTGCACAAGCAGAATTTTCGCCGCCTGATCGAGCAGCAGCAACTCGTTGAGGAAACTGGCGCAATCGCCGCCGATACCGTCGGCCGCCCGGCCAAGCTGTTCCGGTTCCGCCACGGCGTGCTGGCGGAACGGGCGATCGTCGGAACCAAGCTCCCGCTATCGCGCACTTGACATCGGTTATGCTCAGGATAAGTATAAGCCAAGATATACTCAAGGAGAGTATAAATGGCCAGCCTCAGCTCCACTGCACTCGCCCGTTCCGCAAAGCTTTACGACCGGGTCAAACGGGTCATCCCGCCGCCTGAATGGGCGGTTTTCGCCGAGGACGTCGACGCCATCCTCGAACTGAAGCGAAGCCGCAACGCGGTCGTCCTCGCGCATAATTACCAGACGCCTGAAATCTTCCACGGCGTCGCCGACATCGTGGGCGACAGCCTGTTGCTGGCGCGCGAAGCCACCAAGGTCGATGCCGACATCATCGTGCTGGCAGGCGTGCACTTCATGGCTGAGACGGCCAAGCTGCTGAACCCGGAAAAGACCGTGCTGATCCCCGACCTCGCGGCGGGTTGTTCGCTGGCCGACTCCATCACGGCGCAGGACGTGCGGCTGATGCGGCAGCGCTATCCCGGCGTCCCCGTCGTCACCTATGTCAACACCTCGTCGGCGGTGAAGGCGGAGTCCGATATCTGCTGCACCTCGGGCAATGCGCTCAAGGTCGTGGAGTCGCTCGGCGTCGAGCGCGTGATCATGCTGCCGGATGAATATCTGGCGCAGAACATCGCCACGCAGACGAACGTCAAGATCATCGCATGGAAAGGCCATTGCGAGGTGCACGAGCTGTTCACGGCATCCGACGTTCAGCAATTGCGCGAAAATCATCCTGACGTAACCATCCTGGCGCATCCGGAGTGCCCGCCCGAAGTGGTCGCGGAAGCCGATTTCTCTGGCTCGACGGCCGCGATGTCCGATTTTGTCGGCAAGCAGCGCCCGCCCAGGGTGGTGCTGCTGACGGAATGCTCGATGAGCGACAACGTTTCGGTGCTCCACCCCGACGTGGAGTTCATCCGGCCCTGCAATCTGTGCCCGCACATGAAGCGGATCACGCTGAAGAACATTCGCCATGCGCTGGAGACCGGCCGGCACGAGGTGACGATCGATCCCGCCATCGCTGTATCAGCCCGGCGTGCTGTCGAAAGGATGCTGGCGATATGAGCCCGGAGATTTCAGCGCTCAACGACCGTCCCGTCATCATCGGCGGCGGCGCCGCCGGATTGATGACGGCGCTGCAGATGGCGCCGGAACCGGTGTTGCTGCTGTCGAAGGCGCCGCTCGGCGCGGAGGCGTCGAGCCTGTGGGCGCAGGGCGGGCTTGCCGCCGCGATGGGCGGGGATGACGACCCTGCCCTGCATCTGGCCGATACGCTGGCTGCAGGCGCAGGCCTGTGCGACGAAGCCGTCGCTCGCCGAATCGTTCACGCGGCGCCTGCGGCGGTCGACCATCTCGCGAGGCTTGGCGTCGCCTTCGACCGGCGGCCCGATGGCGGCTGGCGGCTCGGCTTGGAGGCCGCACACAGCCGCAACCGGATCGTGCACGCCACCGGCGACGGCACGGGCCGCGAGATCATGCGCGCGCTGATCGCAGCGGTGCGCCGCTGTCCATCGATTACTCTGCTGGAAGGTGTCGAAGCGCGGAGCCTGATCGTCGAGGACAATGCCGTCAAGGGCGTTCTCGCCGTGAACGCGCAGGGTCCGCTCGTGATCGATACCGGCCGCGTGGTGATCGCGACAGGCGGCATTGGCGGGCTGTTTTTGGACAGCACCAATCCCGCCGGTTGCTTTGGCCAGGGGCTGGCGCTGGCGGCACGCGCGGGCGCAAAACTCTCCGATATCGAGTTCATCCAGTTTCACCCGACCGCCTTCGACGGGCCGTCGCGCCCGATGCCGCTGGTCACCGAAGCCGTGCGTGGCGATGGCGCAATCCTGATCGACGACACCGGGCAACGTTTCATGGCGGACCAGCCCGGCGCCGAACTTGCGCCCCGCGATATCGTCGCGCGTGCGGTCTGGCGCCGCCGCGCCGAAGGCCATCGCGTGTTCCTCGATGCGCGGAAACATCCGGGAGCGGAATTTGCAAAACGCTATCCCGTCATTTCCGCCTTCTGCAAAATGGCCGGGATCGATCCCGCGACCGATCCGATACCGGTCCGGCCGGCGGTGCACTACCACATGGGCGGGATATCGGTGGATATCGAAGGCCGCAGCAGCGTGAACGGGCTTTGGGCGTGCGGCGAGGTCAGCCGCACCGGGCTGCATGGCGCCAACCGGCTCGCCAGCAATTCGCTGATGGAAGCGATCGTCTGTGCGCAATGGGTCGCGCGGAGCGTCCAGGGCGCGAGCCGCGGTCCGCTGAAAACGCGCGCGGGCAATGCGCTTGCGCCCGCATCCGACCCTTCGGCCGTGCGGGCGATCCTGTCGCAAGGCCTCGGCGTGCTCCGCGACCGGCACGGCATCGAACGCGCGATCCGCGGCCTCTATCCGCTCGCCCGCGGCCACGGCGCGGCAACCGATCCCGCGCTGGTGGGACTGATGATCGCCGTCGCCGCCTGGCGGCGCGAGGAAAGCCGCGGCGGGCACTATCGAAGCGACTTCCCCGACGCCCTGCCGGCGGCCGTGCCTTCATCCATCTCGCTTGCAGACGCAGTCGGCACCGCCCGCGACGTCGTTGAAACCGGATCTCTGTCTGTTGGGAGTGCCCAGCCGTGACGCTTACGCCGCTTCTGCCCCTCATGTACGAGCCGCTGGTTCGAACCGCCCTGCTCGAAGACCTCGGACGCGCCGGCGACATCACGGCGGATGCGATCGTCCCGGCCGACAGGAACGCCTCGCTGGTGCTGCGCGCGCGCCAGCCCGGTGTCGTCGCCGGGCTCGACATCGCGCGCTGTGCATTTCAGCTCGTCAATCCTGCCATCCGGCTCATCGCCGAGCGGCCCGATAGCAGCGTCGTCACGCCGGGAGATGTGATCGCGACCATCGAAGGGCCGGCGCGCGGGTTGTTGACCGGCGAACGGACCGCACTGAACTTCCTCTGCCATCTCAGCGGCGTGGCCACCGCGACGGCCTCGCTGGTGTCGGCAGCACAAGGCACCAAGGCGCGCATCGTCTGCACCCGCAAGACCACGCCCGGATTGCGCACGCTGGAAAAATACGCGGTCCGTGCCGGCGGCGGCAGCAATCACCGTTTTGGCCTCGACGACGCCATTCTGATCAAGGACAACCACATCGCGCTATCAGGCGATGTCAGAACCGCGATCGAGCGCGCAAAAGCGCATGCCGGCCATCTCGTCAAGATCGAGATCGAGGTCGACACGCTGGCCCAGCTTGAACAGGTTCTCGCGATCGGCGTGGATGCCGTCCTGCTTGACAACATGACGCTCGAGCAACTGCGGCAGGCGGTGGCGATGACCGGCGACCGGGCAATCACGGAAGCTTCCGGCCGCATCACGGCCGAGACCGCCAAAGCGATCGCCGCGACCGGCGTCGACCTGATTTCAGCCGGCTGGCTGACCCACAGCTCCGCCGCGCTCGATATCGGGCTCGATTATCTCGGACTTAATCGGCAGGTAGCGTAGCGCGACGAGCTACTCAGCCGCGCGCATGGTGGCCTTGTTTGCGGCCTTGTCCTCGCGCATCAGGCGGTTGTTGCGCTGGACCACCGAATAGGTCGCCAGCGCAAACAGGATCACCAGGCCCTGGATCGAGAGCGCTTCCATCGATGGATTGAGGCCGATCGCGCTCAGGAAGGCCGAGCCCTTGACCTCGGTGACGGTGATGATCGCCTGTTCCTGGAACTCCTGCACCGCCTCGCCGATGAACTTGATCGCCATCACGAACAGGAACGCCGAGGTGATGATGAACAGCGGCCGCAGCGGCAGCTTTCGCGCAATCAGGTTGATGAAATAAAACAGCACGGCCAGCCCGAGCGTCGCCGCGGCAAGTCCGGCAAACAGCCCCGCGCTCCAGCCGCCTTCGGTCTTGGCGAGCGCATTGATGAACAGAACGGTCTCCGCGCCCTCGCGAAAGACCGCAAAGAACGCCAGCGCGCCGACCGCCCATATCGTATCCTGCGACAGGGCCTGATCGGCCTTGTGCGCGAGATATTCCTGCCAGCCGCGCGGATCCTGCTTCACCATCAACCAGCCGCTGACGTAGAGCATCAGGGCGGCGGCAAGCAGAATGATAATGCCTTCCAGGATGTCGCTGTGATCGCCCGAGTTCAGCACCGCAAACAACCAGGCCGCAACGAAGCTGGCCGCAACGGCGACGAGCGCGCCGGCATACAGCGCCTGAATGCGATGACCGGCGCCAGCCTTGGTCAGATAGCCCGCAAGCGCTGCGATCACGAGCATGGCTTCGAGCCCCTCGCGGAGCAGGATGACGGCGGCCTGGATGAATGCTGAGGACATGAGACGAGACCTGTTTTTGTTTCGTTTTATCGTCCAAACCATCCAAGTAAAGCGGTGCGGCCTCACACAAACGCGTCAAGGCCGTCGCACAGCAAGAACCCCCTGCAAATCGGGCACTTCCCGGAATGCCGGCAGATTAGAATTGCTCAATTTCAGCCGGGTTGGCCGAGCGGCAGAACCAGTTTCTGCCGGTCGTGTCCGACGCGGCGTGCAACCAGGCGTTCGGTCTGCAAGACCGCAAGCGTCAGCACCACGATCGCGACAGCCTGATGCGCCAGCGCCAGATCGATCGGCACCTGGTGCAGCAGCGTGAGGATGCCGAGCGCGGCCTGCAGCGTGATCGCGGCCACCAGCGACCACGCGCCGCCGATAACGGCAGCACCGGCTCGCGACCGCATGGCGTCGATGGCGTGAAGCACCGCCAGGATCAGTAGCGCATAGGCGGTCATGCGGTGCTCGAACTGCACGGTGAGCGTGTTGTCGAACAGATTGCGCCACCATGGCTCCTCGAACCACAGCCGCGCCGCCGACGGAATGAAGGCACCGTCGATCTCGGGCCAGGTGTTGTACACCCTGCCCGCCCGCAGCCCCGCGACCAGCGCGCCGAAATAAAGCTGGACGAAAGTCAGGGCGAGCAAAGCCACCCCGGATACCTTCAGCCACAACGGGACAACGGGATGCGGACGCGCGGTCATCCGCCGCAGCGTCCAGACGATTGAGGCAAAAATGATCAAGGCCAGCACCAGATGCGTCGCCAGCCGATACTGGGAGACCTCGGTCCGTTGCGTGAGGCCCGACGCGACCATCCACCAGCCGACCCCACCCTGCAGCGCGCCGAGGGCAAAGATCACCCACAGCCGCCGTTTCAGCTCCGCGCCCAGCGCGCCACGCCACAGGAAGTACAGGAACGGCAGCAGATAGACCGCGCCGATCACGCGCCCGAGCAGGCGGTGGCTCCATTCCCACCAGAAGATGGTCTTGAACTCCGCAAGGCTCATGCCGGCATTGAGTTCGCGGTATTGCGGGATGGCCTTGTAGCCCTCGAACGCCTGCACCCACTGCGCCTCGTTGAGCGGCGGCAGCGTGCCGGTCACCGGCTTCCACTCGACGATCGACAATCCGGATTCCGTCAGCCGCGTGGCGCCGCCGACCAGCACCATGACCGCGATCAGCGCGGCGACCACGATCAGCCACCATCTGACGGCGCCTGGATGCGGAGCCTGCTGTGCGGAACTACCGGTCATAAAACCCGTCTTGAAATCAGTCTTGGCCCGCCTTAAAGGCGCGCTTGATTGAAGTGGCGCGCCCCTTATAGTCCGCCCCTTCCCGCGCGCAACCCGCCACGAGCCTGACATATCCGCCATGACCATACGCACCCGCAAATTCTTCGGAACCATCGCACTTCTGGTGCTGGTCGTGGTGTGGTCGCTCTTGGGAATGACCATCGCCCAGACGCCATGGCTGGCCAATTCAGGCCTGCTGCAGGCGATCTTCTATGTCGTGGCGGGGCTTGGATGGGTGCTGCCGGCGATGCCGATCATCAGCTGGATGTCGCGGCCGGACCGGGCCGCTTAGGGCGTGTGCTCATAGAACGAGAGATGTCCGCTTTTGAAGGAAGGCTAAAGCAGACATGCGCTTGTCACTCGGGAATTTCGCCTCATGTGACCCATTTCGGACCTTGGGCGTAGCCGGACATCGACCCACAATCGTGCTATATAACCATTCGATTTCCCCAGTACGGGGGACCATCTTGAGCAGCGAGCACGTAGAGCGGCGACTGGCGGCTATTCTGGCGGCGGATGTCGCGGGCTCTTGCCGCTTGATAGGGATCGACGAAGAAGGCACGCTGGCGCGACTGAAAGCGCTTAGAAGGACGCTTTTCGATCCCAAAATCGCGCAGCATCACGGTCGTGTCGTCAAGAATACCGGGGACGGCGCTATCGCCGAGTTCGCCAGCGTGGTCGACGCAGTCCGATGTGCCGACGAAATTCAACGCGGCATGGCCGAACAAAATATCGACGTGCCGCAGGACAAGCGGATCGAGCTCCGCATCGGCATTCACGTCGGTGATATCATTATCGAAGAGAACGATATCTTTGGTGACGGGGTCAATATTGCAGTGCGTCTCGAAGGGATTGCAGAGCCGGGCGGTATCAGCATCTCGGACGACGCCCGTCGGCAAATTCGTGGCAAGGTAGATGTAACGTTTGAGGATTTGGGTTCGCAATCCTTGAAGAATATCGCCGAACCGATGCGGGTCTGGCGCGTCCCATACGGTCGCGCCGTGCCAGCCGTGCCGAACCGCTGGCCTGTTGATGAGACCCTTGCTCTGCCCAATAAACCCTCGATCGCAGTTCTCCCCTTCACCAACCTGAACTCCGATCCGGAACAGGAATATTTCGCGGACGGGATGGTAGATGACATCATCACAGCGCTGTCGCATTTCAAGGCGCTGTTCGTCATCGCCCGCAACTCGAGCTTCACCTACAAGGGGCGCGCCGTCGACGTGAAGCAGGTCGGGCGCGAGCTTGGGGTGCGCTACGTGTTGGAAGGGAGCGTCCGCAAAGCGGCAAACCGAGTCCGCATCACGGGACAGCTTGTCGATACCGCCACCGGGGCACATCTTTGGGCAGAACGGTTTGATGGTGGGCTCGGCGACGTCTTCGATCTGCAGGACCAGGTGACCGAGAGCGTTGTCGGGGCGATCGCGCCCGCGGTGGAAAAAGCCGAGATCGAGCGTGCCAAGCGCAAGCCGACCGAGAGCCTCGACGCCTATACGCTCTATTTGCGCGGTTTGGCCAGGTTTTATCAGTCTGCCAACCGGCAAGCGAACGACGAGGCATTGCGCCTGTTCAACCGCGCGATCGAGCTCGATCCGGATTTTGCGTCGGCCTACGGTCGTGCCGCCCTTTGCTACGTCATAGCCAAGACCAATGGCTGGTTTTCAGACACAGCGAACGAGATTGCCGAAGTGAAGAGGCTCGCCCAGCGGGCGGTTGAGTTGGGCAAGGATGACGCGATCGCGCTCGCCGCGAGCGGATGGGCGTTGGCGTTTGTTGTTCGCGATCTCGAGGCAGGGGCCGGCTTAATCGATCGCGCGCTTGTGCTCAATTCCAATTCGGCCGAGGCATGGTTTTGCGGCGGCTGGGTAAAAACCTTTCTTGGCGAGCAGGAACCGGCGATCGGGCGCTTCGCACGTGCCATGCGCCTGAGCCCACTTGATCCGCGGGTGAGCGGAATGCGGGCCGGGACCGCGTTTGCCCATTTCCTCCTGGGCCGCTATGACGAAGCGGCATCGTGGGCGGCAATGGTATTGCAGGACAATCCGGACCATCAACCTGGATTGCGGGTCGCCGCCGCAAGCAATGCAATGGCCGGGCGGCCGGAGCAAGCACATCAGGCAATGGCTCGGCTGCGGCAACTGAATCCTGCGCTACGTGTTTCCACTCTTAAAGCCGTGCTGGGCCCTTGGCCGGCCGACGATGTCGCGCGATATGAAGAAGGATTGCGGCAAGCCGGGCTGCCCGAATGACCATCGCAGAAAGATGCTCGCCCGTTGGGACAAGATGATCGAATAAGCGCGACTTCCGTTGTTGGCCGCTATGAAATATCGGTGGATCGAAATTACTCCAGCTTGATGTTGGCCGCGCGGATCACCTTCGCCCACCTTTGCGTGTCGTCGGCGACGAATTTTCCGAAGTCAGATGGCGAGAAAACAAGAGGCGTAAGGCCCAGATCGGCGTATCGCGCCTTGATACCGGGGCTTGCTAGTCCGGCATTGATATGATCGTTGAGCTTGTGAATGATCTCGGACGGTGTGCCCTTCGGCGCACCCATCCCCGCCCACACGGTCACCTCATATCCGGGGACCGTTTCGGCAATGGTCGGCACGTCCGGCAGCGCCGGCGACCGCGTTGCGGTGGTCACCGCAAGGGCTCGCAGTTTACCAGCCCGGATGAACTCAAGCGATGGGCTCCCGCTGACGAACATTAGCTCGAACTGCCCACTAATCGCGTCGGTAAGGGCAGGTCCTTCGCCGCGATAGGGCACGTGAATTAAGTTGACGCCAGTCATGATCTTGAACAGCTCGCCGGCCAGATGGCCCGGCGTCCCGACGCCGCCCGACGCCATGTTGATCTTGCCGGGATTGGCCTTGGCGTAGGCGATGAAGTCCGGAACGGTTCTGGTGGGATGAGCAGGATGCATCACCATGACTTGGGGCCCATGCACGATCCCGGCAACCGGTGCAATGTCCCGGATGAAGTTGAAGTTAAGCCTGTCGTAGAGCGTTGCGTTGATTGCGTTCGGTGTTAAGGCCAGCAGGAGCGTATAGCCGTCGGCCGGTGCACGGACGACTGCCTCCGTGCCAATATTGCCGCCGGCACCCGGCCGGTTGTCGACGACGAATTGCTGGCCGAGCCGCTCCGATAACCACTGACCCATCAGACGAGCGTGAAAGTCCCCCGAGCCGCCAGCGGGAAAGCCGACGATGATGCGCACCGGCCGCGTCGGATAGGCTTGCGCTCGCGCGATGGTCGAGAGCGCCGGTAGCGCGGCAGTGGCCGCAGCCAAATGCAGAAACTGCCTTCGGTGGGGAAGTTTCATTGCAGTCCCTCCGCGGCGGTAATCCGATGCGAACGGGCGCGAATAGCCTATTCCTATTCCTGAGATCGTGGAAGGGCGATGTCGCCTATTGACCACAAAAGAGACGTGCTGAAGGCAGTTCGGGATGGCCGCTTCCGAGGGGATAGTGTTGAAAAAGTCTTTTTGGGGTGACGACCAAAATTTTTCAGGACCGCTGATGCCTTTCGCACGCAGCGATATGAGGGACCACATCATCTCACACAAAAACGACCACGGAGCTTCGTATGGGCGCTACGCAGTATTGCAGTGGTGGAGTCGGCTAAAAATCGACTTTTGCGAGATTTTCGGCGTCGTCCAATTTTCGACTTTTGCAACACTATCGAGGGTAATTCGGACATCGCCAAGCCCATATGCATTCCGGATTTATGAACTCACGCCCTAAATCCAATTATCCCGGCTCGGCCTGACCTGCGGAAACATGCACCCCGACAGCATCACGCGCATCATGCGCAGCGAACGCTGCCTGCCGTCCCAGGCGATCCGCGGCAGCGCGTGCAGATTTGTATATCCCTTGGCCTCGACGACCCCCGCGATCGTCGATACCGCGCTGGCGAAACCTGCCTCCTGCCCCATGACGACATGCTCGCGGCGCCAGGATTGCCGATCGCCGAACGGATAGGCGAAATGCCTGACGGCGCGATGCAAGGCGGTCTCCGCGACCGCCTTGCCCATGGTCATTTCGCGTTGCGCGTCGGCCTCTTTCAGGTTGGACAGCGCGGGATAGTTCACCGTTGCGCTACCGATCGTCACTAGCGGATCAGCCGCGAGCTTCGCCAGATCGTCCCAATCCATCGACGCAGCGCGCGACAGCGTCGCGAGATCGACGGAGTAGCGCGTGCAGAGGTCGTGGATTGCGAACGAAAGATCCGGCGGCGGCAGCGTCCGCATCCAGCTGGTCAGAAATTCGAAAGTGTCATACTTCTCCAGCGTGCTGCCTGTTGCGAAACGCCGCTCCTTGCGGTCGATCACCAGGCTGATGCGATCCTCGCGCGCGATCATGTCTTCCAGCGCGAGCCACCAGGCTTCGCCGAGCCCGTCCGGAAACGCGGTCGGCAGGTACACGGTGAAGGGCACGCCGTGCTTCGACAGCACCGGATAGGCCTGCGTGATGACATCCTTGCAGCCGCCGTCGAAGGTCAGGCAGGCAAATCGATTGGCCCTCGGCAGCGTGACCGCCCGCCGGCACACTTCGTCCATCGTGATCAGATCGAAGTTCCAGCGCTTCAGCGCACGGATCGTCCGGTCGAGAAATTGCGGCGTGATTTCGCGCCATCGGTTCGGCTGAAACGGCCGGAATTCGCGCGGACGCACGCGCTCGAACCGCAAAATGACGCCGGCGCCGCCGGTCTCCCGCTGCTTCAGCCTGAAGTAGCCGCTGAAATAGGCGAGCTCCATCCCGGCCCGCCGCAAAATTCCGATATCCGACGCCAAGCTCCGTCCCCACTTCCGACCGCGCCTGCCCCGCCGCGGCCGGATTGTTATTACCCTTTGTTGACATTTCCCTGCGAAGGTCGGCCAAAGCCGAAAATTGTAAACAATTTCATATAGCACGGGCTCTGCGATGACCATGGCTGCCGCGATTGATGACCGAACGGCGGATGCAAATGGGTGGTCGAAGGCGAGCCGCATCGCCGGCATCGACATCGTCCACGACCTCGCCGCAGCGGAAGGCATCTGGCGCCGTCTGGAAGGCGCGCAAACCTTCTTCACGCCGTATCAGCGGTTCGACTTCCTCAGTCCCTGGCAGCGGGCGGTCGGCCAGCGCGACGGCCTCGTTCCCTTTATCGTGGTCGCCTACGACGCGGAACGCCGTCCGCTATTGCTGCTCCCGCTCGCGCTCAGGCACGCCTACGGCGCGCGTTGCGCCAGTTTCATGGGCGGCAAGCATTCCACCTTCAACATGGCGCTGTTCGACCGCGATTTCGCCGCAAGCGCAACGCAAGCCGATCTCGAGGGCCTGATATCGGCGATAGCGCAGCGATCCGAAGCCGACGTCCTCACACTGCACCAGCAACCGGTTCGCTGGCGCGATCTGCCTAATCCGCTTGCCTTGCTGCCGCATCAGCCCTCCGCCAATGATTGCCCGCTCTTGGTGATGGAGCCCGGCGCCGCGCCCGCGGCGCTGGTCAGCAATTCGTTCCGGCGCCGCCTCAAGGGCAAGGAACGCAAGCTGCAGTCCCTGCCCGGCTATCGCAGCCGCGTCGCGTCATCGGAGGCCGACATCACCCGACTGCTCGACTGGTTCTTCCGCGTCAAGCCGCTGCGGATGGCCGAACAGAAGCTGCCCAATGTGTTCGCCGATCCCGGCATCGAGGATTTCGTCCGCGGCGCCTGCGCCGCGCCGCTCGGCGGCGGCAAGCACGCCATCGATATCCACTCGCTGGAATGCGACGAGGAAGTGATCGCGATCTTCGCCGGCGTCGCCGACGGCCATCGCTTCTCGATGATGTTCAATACCTACACGATGTCGGCGAATTCGAAATACAGCCCCGGCCTGATTTTGATGCGCGACATCATCGATCACTATGCCGGACAGGGTTATGGCGCGCTCGACCTGGGGATCGGATCGGACGATTACAAGCGGCTGTTCTGCAAGAGCGAGGAGCCGATCTTCGATAGCTTCATCCCGCTCAGCCAGCGCGGCAAGCTCGCCGCCGGCGTCATGTCAGGCCTCAACCGCACCAAGCGGCTGGTGAAGCACAATCCGGCGCTGCTGGAGATGGCGCAAAAGCTGCGCAGCGCGTTCAGCTGAACAAAATGCCGTAGGGTGGACAAAGGCGCGATAGCGCCGTGCCCACTATCTATCCGATTTCAAGTCGTTGAATGGTGGGCACGCTTCGCTTTGCCCACCCTACGAATTCTCTCAAGCCGCCACCACGCGCGGTCCGGGCTCGACCTCATCGGAATCCTGACACGGCTTGCTCAGCATCGTCACCTCGGAGAAGCCGACCGCCCTGAGCTGGTCGCACATCAGCGCGCGCGCATCCTGCGTCATCGATGCTTCGGGCACCACGACTGCCTGCGCCTGTGACGTCAGCAATTCGGCCGGCAGATCAGAGGCCGTGCCGGCGTCCATAAGCACATGGTCATAGACCCGCAGCAGCGCGTCGATCGCAAGCACCAGCCGCGGCGACTGGAGCTGCGCGCGGTCGAAACCCGGGCGTCCGGCGCTGACGAGATGAACGCGCGACAGCCGGTCTTTGGTGATGATCTGCGCAAACGACGCCTCGCCCTGCATCAGTTCGGCAAGTCCAGGTGCCACTGGATCGACCGACGCGGCGGGAATCATCGGTGAGGATGCCACGAGATCGACGACTACGACTTTCGCCTGCTGCGCCATCAGCCGCGCCAGCGTCAACGCGGTCAGCGTGATGCTCTCGCTCGATGCCGTGCCAAGCACGGTAACCTTGCGCGCCGCGACGCCTGCGCCAACCAGGACATCCGCTACCTGCCCGATTTCACCGATTTCCGCCGCGGTGTCCATGCGAGGGCTGTCCACGCGTGGCTCATTCAACACCGGCTCTGAGATGTGATCCGCGTCAGCGAGGTCCGCCACGGGAAGCTCGGGCGCGATCGCCGGCGCACGCACCGGTTCCGGCGGAGCAGCCAAGATAATTTTGGGCGCGATTTCGGGCGCAATTTCGCGCACAACTTCCGGCCATGCCGCACCGGGTCTCCGCGGCGCGGTCATGCGCAACAGCTCGCCGGTCACAATCGCACCCGAGGTGAGCAACAAGGTCGCCAGCGTCGCGATGAGCACGATCGGCAGTTTCTTCGGATAGGCCGGGGTATTGGAGACGGTGGCGCGCGAGATGATGCGGCCATCGGCCGGCGCCGCCTCGATGTTCTCGCGGGCGCTGGCCTCGCGGTATTTGGCGAGATAGGATTCCAGCAGATCGCGCTGGGCCTTGGCTTCGCGCTCGAGCGCGCGGAGCTGCACGTCCTGGCCGTTGTTCGAGGACGCCAGCTTCTTCAACTGATCGAGGCTGTTCATCAAGCCATCGACCCGGCCGCTGGCGATGCGGGCATCGCTCTCCAGCGAGCGGGACACCTTGTCCGCCTCCTCGCGCAACTGCCGATCGAGATCGGCGAGTTGCGCCTTCAATTCCTTGATGCGGGGATGGCCACCGAGCAACGTCGACGATTGCTCGGCGAGCTGGGCGCGCAGCGTCACCCGCTGTTCGGAGAGCCGGCGGATCAGTTCGGAATTGAGCACTTCCGAAGCCTCGATCGGCCTGCCGCCCTGCAGCATTTCCTTGATCAACCGTGCCTTGGACTCCGCATCAGACTTCAAGGCCCGGGCGTTGTTCAGCTGCGTGTTGATCTCACCCATCTGCTGGTTGGACAGCGTGGTGTTGTTGGTGCCGACAAACAGGCTAGACTTGGAGCGGAAATCCTCAGCGCGGGATTCGGCTTCTGCCACCTTCTTGCGCAGGCTTTCGATTTCACCCGACAGCCACTGGCCTGCCGATTTCGCCTGCTGCTGCCGCGCATCCTGCTGCAGCACCAGATAGCCTTCCGCGATCGAGTTGGCGACGCGCGCGGCAAGTTCGGGATCGCGCGACTGGAATTCGATGACGATGACGCGGGACTTGTCGACGGCGTAGGCCGTGAAGCGATCGTAATAGGCTTCCAGGACACGTTCCTCAGGTGTCAGCGAGAGCGGGTCGCGTCCGATACCGATCAGGGCCAGCAATGACTTCAGCGGCGAGAACCCTTGCAGCACCGGATCGAATTCGGGACGCTCGGCAAGCTTGTTCTTCTTGATGATCTCGCGGGCCAGGTCGCGCGACTGCACGAGTTGCACCTGACTGGTCACGGCTTCTGCGTCGAGCGCGCTGCGCTCCTCGTTGCGCTCGCCGGTCGGCCGCAGGAACACGTTTTCGCGCCCATCCACCAGGATGCGCGCTTCCGACTTGAACCGAGGGGTGATCATATTGACCGCGGCCAGCGATGCCACCAGCACCAGAACCGTCGGGACGATGATCAAACTTCGCTTGTGCATCAGCGTCTGGCCGAGCGCATGCAGATCGAGATCGCCGGATTCGGATGCGGCGACGGGCTTCGGGGCCGAAGGCGCAGGCCTTGCCATCGCCCGCTGCACCACCGGCTTGTCTTTGCCTGCACGCCAGAACGCCAAACGCATCGCACACTCCCGCGGACGCCACTGCTGGTCCACTCGAACCTGGCCCGAGTACACTTCATTATGGTTGCCGCTGGGTTAATTTGCCCCATTTCGCGCCCCGCAAACACGGGCTATTGGGCACGCGGTCATTTTTTGTTAACCATCAAAGGCCTTAATCGGGCGACAATTTTTTTCAGGACTCTAGTAATGCGAGGCGTACCCGCTCGAATCTCATGTCTGGTTGCTGCGCTCGTGCTCGTCGGCGAGCGCTGGTTCTGATCATGCCTGTCGTTGACGGTCAGCCGCTTCGCATCCTGCACGCCACGCGCGCGCCTGTCGGCGGCATCTTCCGCCATATCCTCGATCTCGCCAACGGCCAGGCCGATCGCGGCCACCATGTCGGCATCATCGCCGACAGCCTCACCGGCGGCGAACGCGCCGAGCAGGCGCTGGCGGAAATCGCTCCACGCCTCAAGCTCGGCGTTCACCGCACGGCCATTCGCCGCGAGCCGCTTCCGACCGATCTACTGGTGTGGGCCCGGTTCCAGCGCATGATCCGCGAACTGAAGCCGGACGTGCTGCACGGTCACGGCGCCAAGGCCGGCGCCTACATGCGTTTGCGGACCGCTTCCCGCGACAGGATCCGGGTATACACCCCGCATGGCGGCTCGCTGCACTATCCGCTGGCGACGCTGAAGGGCAACATCTATGCCCGCGTCGAACGCGCGCTGATGAACGATACCGACCTGTTCCTGTTCGAAAGCGCGTTTGCGCGCGACACCTATCAGCGCACCATCGGCACGCCGAAGGGACTCGTGCGCTGCGTATTCAACGGCGTCACCGCCACTGAATTCGACGCGGTCGTGAAGGCCGATGACGCCACCGACCTGATCTATGTCGGCGAGTTCCGGCACATCAAGGGCGCCGACCTCCTGATCGACGCGGTGGCACGGCTGCGCGCCGGCGGCCGTCCGGTGACGCTCACGCTCGCCGGCGACGGCGAGGAAAGCGCAAGCCTCAAAGGCCAGGTGGAACAACTCGGCCTCGGCGACGCCGTGCGGTTCATCGGCCACGTCAAGGCGCGCTTCGGCTTCTCAAAGGGCTCGCTGCTGGTGGTTCCCTCCCGCGGCGACTCGATGCCCTATGTCGTGATCGAGGCGGCGGCTGCAGGAATTCCAATGGTCGCCGCCAACATCGGCGGCATCCCCGAGATTTTCGGTCCGCATGGCGATGCCTTGTTTGCTCCCAGCAACGCGGCCGCGATGGCGGAAGCGATCGAAGCCGCGCTGAAGGATCCGGCCGCGGCGACCGCACAGGCGAAATCGCTGCGCGAACGAATCTTCATGCATTTTTCGCAGAAGGCGATGGTCGAGGGCGTCTTCGCCGGCTACCGCGACGCGTTTGCCAATCGTTAACCGTTCTTTACCAACGTAACCGTTTCTTCCGATTTGTCCCGTAAGCCGTGGGTGTGGGGAATTCCGCACCGGCACGCACGCTCCTATGTGCATGCTCCAGAACGGACGTGGACCAGTGGAACCGATTAACGCACGCTCGATGCTCGATGCCGCGGCAACGGCCGCGATGGCCGTCACCGCTGATCACCCACCGATCGAACGGCGCCGCAGGCTTACCCCGGCCGCTATTGCCGTCAGCAACCAGAAAGTCGGCCGCGCTTATTCGCCGATCGTGATCGCAGGCGCAGTTCGCGTCATGGATTTTGCGATGCTCAGCGCGATCGGCGTCGCGCTTTATTTCGGATATGTCGTCCCCCTCTCCGGCTTCTACTGGGAATTTCTCGCGGCGATCTTCGGCGTGGCCGCAACGGCCGTGATCTGCTTCCAGGCCGCCGACATCTACCAGGTGCAGCTATTCCGCGACCATCTTCGCCAGATGACCCGGATGATTTCATCCTGGGCGTTCGTGTTCCTGCTGTTCATCGGCGCATCCTTCATCGTCAAGCTCGGCAGCGAAATTTCGCGGCTCTGGCTTACGGCGTTTTTCCTTGGCGGTATTGCGGCGCTGGTGACCGGGCGGGTGTTCCTGCGCTCGCTGGTACGCAGTTGGGCCCGTCAGGGCCGGCTCGATCGTCGCACCATCATCGTGGGCGCGGACGAGAACGGCGAGCAGCTCGTCCAGGCGCTCAAGACCCAGGATGATTCCGACATCCAGGTGCTCGGGGTGTTCGACGACCGCAACGACGACCGCGCGCTGGATACCTGTGCAGGCAGCCCCAAGCTCGGCAAGGTCGACGACATCGTCGAATTCGCGCGCCGCACCCGCATCGACCTCGTGCTGTTCGCGCTGCCGATCTCGGCCGAGACGCGCATTCTGGAGATGCTGAAGAAGCTGTGGGTGCTGCCGGTCGACATCCGCCTCTCAGCCCATACCAACAAGCTGCGCTTCCGCCCCCGCTCCTATTCCTATCTCGGCGAGGTGCCCACCCTCGACGTGTTCGAGGCGCCGATCACCGACTGGGACCTGGTGATGAAGTGGCTGTTCGACCACGTCGTCGGCTTCATGATCCTGGTGCTGGCGCTGCCGGTGATGGGATTGGTCGCGCTTGCGGTCAGGCTCGACAGCCCGGGGCCGGTGCTGTTCCGCCAGAAAAGATTCGGCTTCAACAACGAGCGCATCGACGTCTTCAAGTTTCGCTCGATGTACCACCATCAGGCCGATCCGACCGCCTCCAAGGTCGTAACCAAAAACGATCCCCGCGTCACGCGCGTCGGGCGCTTCATCCGCAAGACCAGCCTCGACGAACTGCCGCAGCTCTTCAACGTCGTGTTCAAGAGCAACCTTTCGCTGGTCGGCCCGCGTCCCCACGCCGTGCAGGGCAAGCTGCAGAGCCGGTTGTTCGACGAGGCCGTCGACGGCTATTTCGCGCGCCACCGCGTCAAGCCGGGGATCACCGGCTGGGCGCAGATCAACGGCTGGCGCGGCGAAGTCGATACCGACGAGAAGATACAGAAGCGCGTCGAGTTCGATCTCTATTACATCGAGAACTGGTCGGTGCTGTTCGATCTCTACATTCTGCTCAAGACGCCGCTGGCGCTGATGACCAAGAGCGAGAACGCGTATTGAGTTGAGGAGACCTCGCTGTCATTGCGAGCGAAGCAATCCATAGCGTCACGCTGGGAAAGATTGATTGCTTCGTCGCTCCGCTCCCTTGCGCAAACGCTTCGCGTTTGTCGCGGGCAATGACGCGGATAGCGGTGTCGTAGTTTTGTTGCGTTGCGTGAGTGTGTGATGGCGTATGCGGCGACAGCCGGGGGATCGCTCCCATCGATGACGGCCGCGCCCGGCGTGCTTGCCTTGCAGCGCGCGATGGTGTGGCTGGTCGGTGCATGCGGCGCCATCGTCTTTATCGAACCCTCGCCCTATGAGCTGGCGACGCTGGCCGCCTCGCTGATCTTCTTCGCAACGGGGTTGCGGATGCGCCTGGTGTTCATGCCGCTGCTGTTGCTCCTGTTCCTGATCAATATCGGCTACAGCATCAGCGCGGTCGCCGTGATGGACCGGCCCAATGTGCCGAACTGGATCGCAACCTCCTGGTACATGGCGGTCACGGTCATCTTCTTCGCGATGGTCATCTCCGAGGACACCACGGCGCGGCTCGACATGCTCCGGCGCGGCCTTGTCCTCGGCGCCGTGATTGCTTCGCTCGCCGGCATCGCGGGTTATTTCAATCTCGTTCCCGGCGGGCGCGACCTGCTGACGCTGTACGACCGTGCCCGCGGCACCTTCAAGGACCCGAACGTATACGGTGCGTTCCTTATCCTGCCTGCGCTGTTCGCGCTGCAAAGCGTCGTTTCGGACAAGTTCGGCAAATCGCTCCGCAACGCGATCGCGTTCGGCATCATGTCGCTGGCGATCCTGCTGGCGTTCTCACGCGCGGCGTGGGGCATGCTCGTCATCACCTCCGCCGTCATGCTGGCGCTGATGGTGCTGACCAGCCGCTCGCAGTCGCAGCGCTCGCGCATCATCGTCATGGCGCTGGTCGTGGTGGTGCTGGCGGCCGCGCTGGTCGCGGTATTGCTGTCGTTCGATTCCATCTCGCAGCTGTTCAAGCAGCGCGCCAGTTTCGACCAGAGCTATGATGAAGGCCGTTTCGGCCGCTTCGGCCGGCATATCCTCGGCGCCGAGATGGCGCTGGGCTTACCCTTCGGCATCGGGCCGCTGCAGTTCAATCGCTTCTTTCCCGAAGACACCCACAATTCCTACCTGAACGCGTTCATGTCGGGCGGCTGGCTCTCCGGCGTCTGCTATCCGGCGCTAATTTTCGTCACGGTGCTGACGAGCTTCCGCTATGTGTTCGTCCGCGTCCCCTGGCAGCCGACCTATCTGGCCATCTTCGCAGCTTTCCTCGGCACAGTCGGCGAGAGTTTTATCATCGATACCGACCATTGGCGGCATTTTTGGATGATGCTGGGCACGATGTGGGGCATGTTTGTCGCCGCTGAGCGCTGGAAAGCGAACAGCAATTCCGCGATTATGGCACCGACATAACCCACCGTACAATTCGACGCTATTTCTCCACCGTGAACGTCAACCCAGCATGATCAACAAGCCGCTTGATCAGCTTGTGCTGCATCGCCGCCCCCGGCGTCCAAATTCCCGCTGGCACATCCGGCGTATCGCGCAGCAGGCAGATCGCGCATTCCGAGATCATCTTTGACGTCGAGCCATAGCCGGGATCGCGATCGCCCTTGACCGCTGCGCGGACCTGACGGCCATCGGGAGCAATCGCGACGTAGAGCAGGTCGTAGAGCCCATTCTCGCGCTCTTCCTTCGACGGCCCTTCGCCCGGCTTCGGCGCGTTCGGACCGGTCTTTTCGGTGTTTGCGGCCATCACCAGCTTGGCGTTGGCTTCGCCCCTCTCGCCGGCACCCGTCAGTACCATTTCGTCGTAGACGAACTCCTTCCCATACGGAAAGTCCATCAGCATGTTCGAGCGATGGATGTTACGGGTGTTGATGAGCGCCATCATGAACGGCGCTGCCCAGGATTGCAGGTCTTCCTCATAAACCGGCCTGTTCCCGCGCGGCTGCTTGGCGCCCTCGAACCCCGGGGTCAATGCGAACGGGTTGTTCAGGATCGCAACGAGGCTGAGATCGCGAGCCACGGCTTCGAACTGGGCCCGCGCACTTGCTGCGGTCCCGCCGGAGAGCGTGCCGCGCATGTCGCGCACACGACCTTTGACGCGAGAGGCTGGCGCACCGAATACACGCTTGGCCTCCTCCTGCACGAAGTACGTACCGAGTTCGAAAGGAATCGAGTCGAACCCGCATGAGAACAGGATTCGGGCGCCGCTCGCCTTCGCGGCGACTTCATGCTTCTCGATCATCTGCCGCATCCAGACCGGCTCGCCGCAGAGATCGAGATAATCGGTGCCGGCCTCCGCACAGGTCGCGATCAATTCGTTGCCGTAGAGCTGATACGGTCCGACGGTGGTGATCACCGACTTGGTCTGGGTGACCATCGTTTTCAGCGAGGTGGAATCGCTCGCATCCGCCACGATCAGCGCGGTATCTGATGGCGCGCCGATCGCGTCGCGGACAGAGGCGAGCTTGTCTTTGCTGCGCCCGGCCATCGCCCATTTCAGATTGGCGTCGCCCTTGTATTGCGCGGCGAGATATTCGGCGACGAGCTGCCCGGTGAAGCCGGTGGCGCCATAGACGACGATGTCGAATTTCGACGAAGACATACCTGAATTCCCTTTAGTATTTCTCGTCATTGCGAGCGAAGCGAAGCAATCCATCGCTCCTCTTGCTGCGGCATGGATTGCTTCGCTTCGCTCGCAATGACGGTTTCCTGTCGCTTTCGCAAGCCTATTTCTTCGCGTAGGACACGCCCATGCCGGCGCGCACGTCGGCCTGGATACCATAGGGCGCGATCGGATAGCGCAGGCCGTTCTTCGCCAGTTGCTTCATGCCCACGATGGCCTTGGCAAGATGCTCAGGCTTGAGCGCCATCAGCATTTCTTCGTCGGGCACGCCGCCGTAACGCCGCTCGGCAAAGCATGGCAGCGAGAGCGACGGCTCGCCGGTCTTGAGCGCCCTGCCCCAGGAATCCGCGCACGCGGTCTCGCCGACAACGCCCCATTCGAATTTCTTGTAGCCGGTATATTGCAGGCCGTTGATGAGAATAATCATCTGGCCGGGCGTCGCATAGACCAGGCAGATGTCGGGCGGGTTGAGCCGGCCGCTGGTGAGCGGGCTCACCGCCATCGCCTGGTACCGGCCGAAAGGCACGACGTCGAGCGCTTCCTGGCGCTTGCGCGCATCCTCGGCCGTGCCATGCCAGACGCCGACATAATTGTCGCCGGCGAGAAACTTTTCGTCCTGCGGCGCCAGCCCGATCACGGCCCGGCACTGCGCGCCGACGAGATCGTCACCAGTGATGCCGACGGTCCAGCCGAGCCGCGAGGCCATGCTAACGATCTGGTCGGTGGTATGCACCGCCGAGGGGCGGCGGATTTTCGGGATCGCGGTCATCTCCTCGACGCGGGCAAACATCTTGATGCCGATCACGGTCGTCTTCAGGCGAAGCAGGCTGTTGAGATCAGCCACCATGCCGGCCAAATCGAGCGCTTCCGGCGTCTGCTGTTGCATGGCGTCATCTCCCGTCATCGGCGCGCTGAACAGCGCCTTGCCTGATTGTAGCCCGGCTCGATGGGGGTTGCGACCTCTTACTTCGGCGCCGGGCCCGGCACCAACTCGTCGATCTTGCCGGTGAGCCGATATGCGATGAGGCCCATCCATTCGCGCACCGCAAGGTCGGTCCGTCCGAACCCCTCGACGGCGACGTTTGAAAGCGCCATCAGGTCATCGCGTCCGCCGACCCGCCAATCGACGGGATAGGGCTCTACCGCAAATCCCGCTTTTCGGAACAAGCCGACCGATCGCGGCATGTGAAAGGCCGAGGTCACCAGCACCCATCGTTCGCCGTCCTTCGGCTTGACCAGCGCCTTGGAGAATTCGGCGTTCTCCTGGGTGTTGCGCGATCCCCGTTCCATGATCAGCCGCGATTTGTCGACGCCGAGGCTTTCGAAGATGGCGCCGGCGAAATCAGCTTCCCTGGCATCGTTCGAGACGAGGTTCGCGCTGCCGCCGGAAAAAACCACGCGCGCATTGGGATATCGCCTCGCCAGCGCGGCGGCAGCGATGATCCGGTCCGGCGCGCCGCGCACCACCGGCGTTCCATGCGCCACGGAGAGATCGGCTTCGATCGATGCCCCCAGCACGATGATGCCATCAGGCGCGCCGCGCGCGGCGTCCCATGACGGGAAGCGCTGCTCGAGGGGATAGAGCAGAGCTTTTCCGAGTGGCGACAGCCCGCAAATCACGAGGAGCAACACGGCTGATATCACGAGCTTGCGGCCGAGCGATGCAAAGCGCGTCGCCATCAGAAAGGCGCCGACGAACCCGATGGCGATCAGAAAATTCGTCGGCAACAGCAGGTAGCCGAGCGTTTTGGACAGGACAAAAAACAAGGGAAGCCTCTGACAATGTCTGCTACAGCGTCATACGACGCCATTGCAGCAACCAAAAGCCCTCCTCATGCCCCATCATCACCTGCATTCCAGCCCCGAAACCTGCCACTGGGGCTTCTTCGAAGCCAAATTGAAGCCCGTCCTGACCATTGCCAGCGGTGATGAAGTCACCATCGACACCGTGAGCGGCGGCGCGGACGTGGTGCCTGACCGAGCCAAGTTTCACGTCCCTCCCGAGCTTGCCGACATCCACGCGCAGAGCGAGCGCATGGTGCCAGGCCACATTCTCACCGGGCCGGTTGCGGTGGCCGGTGCCGAACCCGGCGACGTGCTGGAGGTCGATATCCTCGACGTCCAGCTCCGGCAGGACTGGGGCTACAATCTGATCCGTCCGCTGGCGGGCACCCTGCCCGACGATTTCCACGAGACGCGGATCCTGAACATTCCGCTCGATCGCGAACGGATGGTGGGCCGGATGCCATGGGGCCTCGACCTGCCGCTTAAGCCATTCTTTGGCGTGATGGGCGTGGCGCCGCCGCCCGCCTGGGGCCGCATCACCTCGCTGATCCCGCGCGCGATGGGCGGCAACCTCGACAACAAGGAACTGGGCCCGGGCGCCAAACTGTATCTGCCGGTGTTCGTGCCGGGCGCGCTGTTTTCCTGCGGCGACGGCCACGGCGTGCAGGGCGATGGCGAAGTCTGCGTCACCGCAATCGAGACAGCGCTGCAGGGCCGCTTCCGCCTGACCTTGCGCAAGGATCTACGGCTTGATTATCCGCGCGCGGAAACGCCTGATCACTACATGACGATGGCGATGGACCCCGATCTCGATCAATGCGTGGTGCGCGCGCTGCGCGACATGATTGTCTTGCTCGGCGAGAAGCGCAATCTGTCGCGCGAGGACGCCTACACGCTGTGCAGCCTCGCCGCCGATTTGCGGGTGACGCAGACCGTCAACGGCTCCAAGGGCATTCACTGCATGATTGCGAAGGCGATCGTGCACGGCTAGAGCATGATCCGGAAAAGTGGAGACCGGTTTTCCCTCGCGACAAACGCGGAACGCGTTTGCGCGGAGATCATGCTCAAACTAAAGGGATGAGATCATGATGCGTCTATCGCATCATGATCTAACCCGCCTTCAAAACTCCGAACGCAGCTGCAGCCTGGCGTGAAACACCACGCTGGTTTTACCGACCAGCGCCGTACCGTTCACTTCCGCCGCGTCGGCGGAATAGCCGCCGGTAAAGCCGCAGGTGACTTCACGCCCGCCGAACAGCGGCAGGCTGCCGACCGACTTCGTGTGCTCGTTGGTGATCAATTCGCCGCGCCATTTGCCGCGATCGGCGCGATAGGAGCCTGTGTAATAGAAATATGAGTCGCCGCCGGCGATCTTGCCATCATGCAGTACGATCACGCCGTTGGCGCGGCCATGCCCGCCGTCCGTCATCTCGATCTGGATGGTGTAGAGACCGTTCGTTACCGTCATTGCGCCCCTTGCAGTCGTCTGCGGACATCATCGGCATTCCCGATAGCGCGAGGCAATCAAGAAATGGACGCGCGGCAGGATCGTTTCGCCGCGCCCGCGAGCGCTGCCGAGCCCCCGGCGGGAGCTCCGTTCAACCGGCGCGCAGCCAGTCCACTGACCCACCCCCGGATTTTTAACCGCTTTTTCAAACGGATAGGAAGCTATCCACAAGTCGTTTGACTCATGTGTGCAAAACTAAATAGAGTCGAAATAGTAACTTTTCAGTACATCGTTTAAAAGTTAGCGTTCCCCATGGCTACAGAAAAAGCCGAAACCGACCGCGTTCCCGTTACGTTGGCGCTCTCGACCATCAACTATCTCGAAAGACTGGTGAGACAGGGCACCCACGGCACCAGCGTTCCCGGCGTCGCAAGGACTTTGATCGAGGAAGGCATTCGGCTCGCCATCAAGGACGGGCTGCTTGCAATCCGCGACAACGGCAAGGCGTCCTGACGGGAATTTTGGGAACGCGGCGGTTCACACAGAATGTGGAACCGAAAAACATGCTTACGCATCTACCGACCTGGACGACCGATCGCGTCGAGTTGCTGAAGAGTCATTTTGAAGCCGGCCTCACCTGCCGCGAGATCGCAGCCAGCATCGGCGTCAGCCGCAACGCGGTGATCGGCAAACTTGCCCGCCTCCAGTTGACGCGCGGCCCGGCCCGTGCCGAACCGCGCCCGACCAAGGCCGCCCGGGAGCGCTCCAGGAAATCCATCCCCAGGCTGCAGTATCAAATCCTGCAGGCCGTCTACGAAAACGCGCAGCCGCTCCAGGAGGAGCCGATCGCCAGCGAACGCCGCTGCTCGCTGTTCGAACTCAGCAACGAACGGTGCCGTTGGCCGATCAGCACGCCCGGCGCCGAGGATTTCTGCTTTTGCGGCAACACGCCGATTGAAGGCATGCCCTATTGTTCGGGCCACCACCGCCTCGCCTATCGTCCGGGCTCGCGCCAGCGCGTCGTGCGCGGATAAGGCAAATCGCGTTTTCAGACGAGGCGGGCCCTCGCACGTGATCCGGGGTGAGTTGAGAAAAACGCGTCAACAAAGAGGAACTGCGGTTCTGATTCAAAATCAGAACCGCGAGACTTTAACCCAGCCGCCAGCCGACCTCTTCCGTAAAGCTCTTGTAGAACTCCGGCGTGTAGGCCTTTTCCGGGGCCTGCCGCACCCGCTCGTCGAGCTTGTGAGCGTCGTCACCGACGAGAATGCGCCAACGCTCGGTCTTGACGCCATCGAGGATGATCTTTGCCGCGGCCGCCGCCGTGGTCGGCGCCTCCTCGCGGAAAGTGCGCGCGCGGTCGAGCGCGATCTTCTGGATGTCGTCGTCCGACATCGGCGCGGTGTCGATGCCCATGCCCTTCAGGCGCTGCCGCGTCGCCAGGATTTCATTCGGGCTCAGTTCTTCGGATTCCGTCCCGCTCTGGATCTTGCGCGAATTGGAGACGATCGAGGTGCCGATATGCCCGGGCATCACGACGGAGCATTTGATGTGCGGGGCGTTGAGCCGCAAGTCCGTCATCAGCGCTTCGGTAAACCCTTTCACCGCAAACTTGGCGGCGCTGTAGGCGGTGTGCGACGCGCCCAATCCCACGGACGCCCAGAAACCGTTGACGCTCGATGTGTTGACGATGTGGGCCTCGTCCGCCTTCATCATCAGCGGCAGGAAGGTGCGGACGCCGAGATAGACGCCGCCCCAGCAGATGTTGAAGGTGCGCTCCCACTGCTCGCGCGTGTTGGTGAACAGGCTGCCGCCGCCGCCGATGCCGGCATTGTTGAACAGCAGATGGATCTTGTCGGTTGCCTGCTGCTCGATCAGTTCGTCGCGAAAACGCTGGAGATGGTTCTCGATCGAGACATCGGCGACGTGCGTGGTGACGCGCAGCCCCTGCGGCAGCTTTTCCGCCTCGCACATGCGCTTGGTCTCGGCCATCGCCTCCAGGGAAACGTCGCACATCGCGACGTTGCAGCCTTCGGCCACGAGCTGGCGCGCGAGTTCGCGACCCATGCCCGTGCCGCCTCCGGTGATCACGGCAAACTTTCCGGCAAAGTCCTTCATTGAGATCGTTACCTCGGTTTTGAGTTTTTAAAGTTTGAGCCCTCATGGCAATGGAGCCCATGCGAGCAGGACAGTAACAGCTCGCGACTGCCGGTAAAACCGCCTGCAAGGCGGATATTACTCCGCCGCCTCGACGCGATGACCAACCGACCCGCCCAATCCCTCCAACGCCTTCCTGATGGCGGCCTGTTGTGCGGGCGATGCTTCCGGCATCGGTGCGCGAGAGAATGTCGCGGGCAGCCCCTGCAGCGACTGCGCATAGCGCGTGCACGCCGGCAGATTGTCCGAGACGATCGCGTTCCACAACGTCAGCAGCTTTTGGTGCAGCTCCAGCGCGCGAACGTGGTCGCCCGCCTTGACCGCGTTCCAGAGTTCGACGGAAGCGTGCGGCGCGGCGCTCAGGATCGCCGCAATCGATCCATGCGCACCGAGCGCGTAGGACGGATACATCAGCGCATCGACGGCGCTGTAGATCAGTTTGTCCGGCGCCATCATCATGAGATCGGCAAACAGTTTCAAATCGCCCGCGCTCTGCTTGACACCGACGACCAACGGCACCTCGTTCATGATGCGGGTCAAAAGCGCCGGCGAGAGATAGGACCACGGCACCACGTTGTAGATGATGATGGGCATGCCGGTTTCATCAGCCATGCGGCGGAAGTGATCGACCATCGCCTGCTCGTCCGGCTTGAACAGATAATGCACCGGCGTCACCTGGAGTGCTGCGACGTTCATGTCGCGCACAAGCTTGCCGCGCCGGATCGCATCGCGGGTGGAATCCACGATGATGCCGGCGATCACAGGCGCGCGCCCCTTGGCGGCTTCCACCGTCGCCGCCACCAGGTCGCGATACTCCTCGTGATCGAGCGTATGCCCCTCGCCGGTCGAGCCGCCCGCCGCCATGCCATGGCTGCCGGCGCCGATCAGCCAGTCGACCTGAGGAGCAACCAGCTCGAAATCGATCTCGCCGTCTTTCCGGAACGGCGTGGTCATCGGCGGTATCACGCCGGTGGGACGTGCTTTCATGGGCCTGCCCTCGCTTTTCCATCCGCTGATAGCGGGTGTGTCCCCGCTTTGCCGGCGATATCCGCCAGTTGCGGCAAGCCTATGGGATGTCGAGACAGCTTTCCAGTTACGGAATTGGCACGGCAGGGTATCGGAAAACGCCGCGTGAACCGGCTTTCGATCAAAGCGGGCCCGGCGCTCGCAGCTCGCAATATTTCATCGCCCGGCGTCAACGCTTGCAGATGTCGCTGGTCGCTTTCTCCTCACGCATGATCCGCATTATCTCGGGCGCGGCGAAGCTGCTGAAATCAGCAGCAACAAGCGTGCCATAGCGCCGGTGGTTCTTGAGTGCGTTCAACAATTTATCGCTGAAGTTTTCGATGACGCTTGCGTCGCCAGCTGGGATCGGCGGCTTGGACGCTTCCGCCTGCTTTGCGAAAGCAAAGAACTTC
The DNA here is from genome assembly GCF_036924595.1 of Bradyrhizobium algeriense. Classification (NCBI taxonomy): domain Bacteria; kingdom Pseudomonadati; phylum Pseudomonadota; class Alphaproteobacteria; order Hyphomicrobiales; family Nitrobacteraceae; genus Bradyrhizobium; species Bradyrhizobium algeriense. The sequence goes on from NZ_JAZHRV010000001.1 coordinate 3,549,894, forward strand.
GTGGTGGCCTCGACCATCGCCGCGCGGTTATCGGGGTCGCAGAGTTCCCGATCGTCCTGCGCATAAATGCAGCCCGCCAACTCTCCCCATTTGACAGCCGAAAGAACCGTCCGGAATTCGGATCTCGAATCTGGCTTGCCGGCCAGGGCGGCAACGCTCGCCTGCATGCTGCCGGCCTTCAGGATGAAGTATGCGGCACTTGGCTGCATCTTCTCGGCGTCCGGACCGACGTCCACAACGCGGAAAATGCAGCTCCGCACGACCGGCGCGACCTCCGGCCGGCCGAGGCGATTGGCGTCGGCGAACAACGAAACACTGGGCCCGACCGAGACGAAACTTGACATCGCACTCGATATATTCGGGGCCCAGATCCACGCGCCGACCGCGAGGAAGCCTCCGACGAAAGCCAGGATGAGGGTGAGAACCTGACGGATCAATTTTCAAGCTCCCGCTGCTAAGCCCTGGGGCAGTTGTCGGTCGTGCCCTTGTACTGATCGAGCATCGGCTTCATTGCCGCTGGGACGGTCCAGCCGAAATCAGCTTTGATCAGGCGGCCATTGCTGGTGTCCAGTATCAAGGCCGCGTTGATCGCCCGGTTGCGAGGGCTGTCCCAGAGATTCCTGACCGTGGACATCTCGGATTCGCCATATCGCTTGGCGGTATTCATCATTTCATCGAACTTCGCGAAATAGCGATTGATGTAATCGACGATGTAGGCGCGATTGTTCCGCTCGCAGACTGCGTTCGGATGGGTGACGAGATAGCAGTTCAGCGCCGCCGTTATCTCTTTCGCGCGGGTGAGGTCTCGCCAGTCGACACGATGTTCGTTGCTCGTGAGCTTTGGCAGCAGCTCATCGCGCTCGGGACTTTCAAGCGCGGGATAACAGGCTTCGCGTATCTTGGCCTCTTTCCATTCGCCCATACGTTGTCCGCCCGGGAGGTAATCCGCGGTGTTGCCGAGGACGAAGTAGTTGATCAGGTTTATGCCCAGAAAAATGCCACCCAAAACAAAAGCCGCACGCATCAAGAAATTCATGGCTTAACGCCCTGGAACGGTTGTATCGGGGCATCTATAACACCCAGAATATGCCGGGAACGTTAATCGCGGATCGGTGCGTGGGGTGGGGTTAAGGCAAACTTACCGGGGCGGCCGCGCGCATCGGCGTTCAGGTACCTAGGCTAGATCGTCGCGCACCGACCTTGCAGATGTCGCGGGTCACTTTCGCGCTGCGTAGTCCGATCCGCCGGTTCCGCTCGGGCGGACTTACTTCCAGCGCCGCGGGCGCAAGACAGCTCAGCCCGGGAATGAGGCCACGGGGCGCGCCCTCCGCGCTCGTTGAACCTTTGGCCTCCGCCAACGACCTACTGACGAGGCAGTATCAATCCAGAGGAGACCGCCGTGAGCCAGTGGCGCGACAGCATGGTTGATCGACCGGAAACGGACGGCGCGGCCTACCTGACCGGCTGGACCGTCAGCGGAGTAGCTGTGCTCGGGGCCATCGTGGCCGTCTGGGTGCTCGGCATCTAGCGACGGTCAAGACCGGAACGTAAGTGCCGGATCAACCTACCCTGAGGTTTTCGGCGGATTCTTTCCCACGGTTGGCCACAACTTCGTAACTTACCTTCGCACCCTCATTCAGACTGCTCAGACCCGCTCTCTCGACGGCCGAGATATGGACGAACACGTCCTTGCCACCAGTCTCGGGCTGGATAAATCCATAGCCCTTTGTCGCGTTGAACCACTTCACCGTACCTGTTGCCACGTCCATGACTCCCCATAGATTCGAATAGACGAAAGATGGTGACAGAAATCCGGCGAAAGAAAGGGCCCGCCAAGGTGAACCCTCGCGAAAAAGCCGCCGCTGGGTTGATACAGCGACGGCTCTTACGCATTACTCTCGCGGCGATATCTTCCGCGATTACCACGAAGATACAGAGCTGCAGTTAGCAAATGCCGAGGCGCGCCAACGTTTGATCGGCAACAAAGAAGCGCGCGTGAGGCCGATCGCCGATTTACGCCGGCAGGTGCTGAACCTGTGGGCGGCAACCTTACTCGCCGAGGCCCAAAAGGTCATTGACCTGTACCTTGCCCGGCGCGGCGTGCTGGCGGCGAACGCGATCCAGAAGCTCGAGAACTATCGCGATAAGGCCGCTAAGTCTGGCACGTCTTCGTACGAAAGAGGCCGCCCAAAATGTTGGGTAAATTGGTCGGAGCGAGAGGATTTGAACCTCCGACCCCTAGTCTCCCAGACTAGTGCGCTAACCGGGCTGCGCCACGCTCCGATGCCGTTCCATTAGCTGCGATCAGCGCCCGGCGCAAGGCGCGCGAGCGGCCTCATTGAGGTGACAGGCGGCCAGTTCCCCGCCCCCTCAGCCGTCCTTGAGGGCGTTGTCCAGCAATTGCCGGCAGGCGACCAGGTCCTGCAGCACCCGTTCGAGGCGCTCGCGGTTGGCGTCCGAGGGCCCGGGCTTACCTTTGGCGAACGGCAGCAAAATGCCGTCATCGTCGGTATCGGCAAAGCGGTAGTCGATTTCTTTCTCTTCGGTCTCGTAATCCTCGTCGTCGGCATCGACGGTCGGCGTCTCGCCCTCCTCGGGCTCCTGCAGGCTGAGACCAATCGCCTCCTCGACGGCGCCGAAAGTGACGGCGGAAGTCTGGTCGGCAAGGCCCTGCACCGATTTGATGCCGTGCTCTTTGAGTATCCGCTGCACGCCGCGGATGGTGTAGCCCTCGCCGTAGAGCAGCCGGCGGATGCCCTTGAGCAGGTCGACGTCGTCGGGGCGGTAGTAACGCCGCCCGCCGCTTCGCTTCATCGGCTTGATCTGGGCGAACCGCGTCTCCCAGAACCGCAGCACGTGCTGGGGAATATCGAGTTCTTCAGCGACTTCGCTGATGGTGCGGAACGCATCCGGCGCCTTGTCCAAATGCCAGCTCCTCTCAACTCATCTTGTTGGTGAAGACGCGGTACTCGCCTTGCTACGCGGCCGTATCACTCGGTCTCGCTAATCGGCCTTGCTCACTAATCGGTCTTGCCTTCGCCGTTGCCGACCACGTGGCCGTTGATCCGCTGCTTCAGAATGGCCGACGGCTTGAACACCATCACGCGACGCGGCGAGATCGGCACTTCGGTACCGGTCTTCGGGTTACGTCCGATCCGCTGACCCTTCTTGCGCACCATGAACGAACCGAACGACGACAGCTTCACCGTCTCGCCCTTCTCCAGGCAATCGGTGATTTCTTTCAAAACGAGTTCGACAAACGCGGATGATTCCGTCCGCGACAAGCCCACTTTTTGGTAGACTGCCTCGCACAAATCGACACGTGTGACTGTTTTCCCGGTCCCTGTCATCGCCTGCCCCGCACTCTCGGCGAACAATTTATTCCCTGAAATTAGGAGGTTAGCACGCAATGGTCAACAGCGACCATCATGCATACGCATGGAACAACGCAACAAATTTGATCAGTATCTTACGCAGCGCTCACCAGCGCACGAGCGCGGAACCCCAGGTGAAGCCGCCGCCCATGGCTTCGAACAGCACCAGATCGCCTTTCTTCACGCGCCCGTCCTTGACGGCCACCGCAAGCGCCAGCGGAATCGAAGCTGCCGACGTGTTGCCGTGCAGATCGACGGTCAGCACCACTTTCTGCGGTGCAATATGAAGCTTGTGCGCCGAAGCGTCGATGATTCGCTTGTTGGCCTGATGCGGGATGAACCAGTCGATGTGCTCGGCCGTCGCGCCGGTCGCATTGAAGGCATCCACGATCACGTCCGTGATCATGCCGACCGCGTGCTTGAACACTTCACGGCCTTCCATCCGGAGATGACCGACGGTCTGGGTGGTGGAAGGACCACCGTCGACAAAGAGCTTCGCCTTGTGCCGGCCGTCCGAGCGCAGATGCGTGGTGAGCACGCCGCGATCGGAAGGCGCGCCCGGTTGGTCCTGCGCCTCGAGCACGATCGCGCCGGCACCGTCGCCGAACAGTACGCAGGTGCCGCGATCGTTCCAGTCGAGAATGCGCGAGAACGTCTCGGCGCCGATCACCAGCGCGCGCTTGTAGGCGCCGGAGCGCAGGAAATTGTCGGCGGTCGCGAGCGCGAAGACGAAGCCGGAGCACACCGCCTGCAGATCGAAGGCGGCGCCGTGATGGATACCGAGCTCGTTCTGCACGGCGACTGCAGTTGCCGGAAAGGTATGGTCTGGCGTCGACGTCGCCAGCACGATCAGATCAATCGCCTGGGCATCGATGCCGGCGTGTTCCAGCGCCGCGCGCGCCGCGTTGATCGCCAGATGTGAAGTGAACTCGCCTTCGGCCGCGATATGGCGCTGCCGGATGCCGGTGCGCTGCACGATCCACTCGTCCGAAGTATCGATACGGGCGGCGAGTTCCGCATTGGTCAGTACCTTCTGCGGCAGATAGGAGCCGCAGCCCAGCACGACCGAACGTTTCGCAGTCACGAGACAACCTCCTGCGCGATCTGCGCCTGTACCAGCGCACTGATCTTGGTGAGGAGATCGCAGCGGACCATCTCATAGCCAACATCAACTGCGTAGGCAAAGCCTTCGGCGTTGATTCCGCCGTGGCTTTTGACAACCAAACCTTTCAATCCAAGCAGCATACCACCATTGGATTTATTCGGGTCGAGCTTTTCTCGCAGCGCCTTGAAGGCGCTACGGGCGAACAAATAGCCAATCTTGGATTGCCAGCTGCTCGCCATCGCATTGCGCAGAAAATCCGCCATCTGGCGTGCGGTGCCTTCCGCGGACTTCAATGCGATATTGCCGCTGAAACCCTCCGAAACGATCACGTCAGCCGCGCCCGCGCCGATCCCGTCGCCCTCGACGAAGCCGATATAGTCGAGCTCTGGAAGGTTCATCGCGCGGAGCTGTTCCGAGGCTTTACGAATCTCCTCGCCGCCCTTGACCTCCTCAACCCCGATATTGAGCAGGCCGACGGTCGGACGCTTCAGGCCGAACAGCACGCTCGCCATCGCGCTGCCCATGACCGCGAGCGACACCAGATGATGCGCATCGCCGCCGATGCTGGCGCCGAGATCGAGTACGACGGAATCGCCGCGCGCCGTCGGCCATACGCCGGCAATGGCCGGCCGGTCGATGCCGGGCATGGTGTGCAGATGGAAGCGCGCCATCGCCATCAGCGCGCCGGTATTGCCGGCGGAAACCGCCACATCGGCCTCGCCCTTTTTCACGGCGTCGATCGCAAGCCACATCGACGAGTTCTTGCGGCCGCGGCGCAGCGCCTGGCTCGGCTTGTCGTGCATGCTGATGGTCACGTCGGTATGGACCACGCGCGAGGCCTTTTTCAGCGCCGGATATTTCGCAAGCTGCTCATCGATCTGTTTGCTGTCGCCAAAGAGCAGGAATTCGCTGTCGGGATGCCGTTTCAAAGAGATGGCGGCGCCGGGAACGACGACCGATGCGCCGACATCGCCACCCATGGCGTCAAGCGCGATTCGAACCTTTTGCGGCATGAACGTCCCGGAAACCTGATCTCTTGCGGCCCTCATAGAGCATGGCCGCGCACTGGAAAGGCACCGCCAAAGCGGTGCTCGGCAAAGCGCATCCCCGCGCCTCCGCCGGGCCGGGACAATAGCGTGTCCCCGTCCCGACACAACCTCTTGACCACGGTCTTTTGGCGAAAGGCAAGCGCTGTGGCCCGAAATCCAGAATACAAAATATCCCGATATAATTCAATATCTTATGGGACATTCTTGGCAGGATATCACGGCCACCTCTAACCGATGGCAGCTTCGCCGGCCACTTTAACTGCCGGCTACTTGCCCTTGGGCTTCCTGGTGCCGGACTTTTTCGGTTCTGCCTTCAACGCCTTCAGTGCCGCGAACGGGTGATCCTCGGGATCGGCGGCTTCAACCACCGGCTCAAATACGGCGCCGGGTTTGCGCGGATATGGATCGACCGCAAGATACAATGCGTCGGTGGCGACCCGGCCGAGATCGATCATGCCGTTCTCAATCGGCTCGGGCGGATCGGGCGTCTCCTCGTCGCCTTGCTCGGCCTCATCGACCAGCGCGGCCATCTGCGGGATCTGCTCGGGCGGCGCGAAGATCAGATCGATCGGCTCGTCGATATCGGTCTCGATCTCCTCCAGCGTCACCACGCAGGTCTGTCCGATCCGCGCCCGCACGTAGCCGGCCACTTGGAAGCTGCCGCCGCTCTTCGGCGTGACGTCGAACGAGGCCTGCACCGAAAGTACCTCACGCAAGCCTCCGACATCGGCCACCGCGTTGCGGATGGCCTGATCGGCCTCGATGTCGCGGTGCAGGCCCGTTTCCGGTATCTGCGCCACCGCGACGGGGACGCGCCACGGGTCGGGCTTTTCTGTCGTGCCAGTCTTGGTCGTACCAGTCTTGCTCATTGCTGCGCGCCATTCTCCGGCAATGGAAATTTGGCCGAACCGCTCACCAGCGTCGCCTCGTCGAGGCTGTCGAGGGCGGCCATCGCCGCCTCGGCATAGGCGGCAAGCAGCCGGGCCTTTTCGATGTTCTCGCCGTTCAGGATATTCTTGCACAGCGCCTGCGCTAGTGCCTCGCGGCCCTCCGTCAGAGCAAAATCATAGGCCGCTGTCCGGCCATAGAAGGCTTCGCCGAAGGCCTGCATGCGCTTCGGCACCTTGAGGTCACTAACCGCCATCTCGCGCAGATTATCGTCCATATCGTTGCAAAAATGGTCGAACAGCCCCTGTGACAGGGCTGTGCCGCCCTCCACCGATTTCAGGCGCCGCAAGACCAGCCACAAATGCAGCAGAAGCAGGTCAAAACGGCCGTTAACCGTGTCCGGAACCCCAAAGTCCCGATAAAACAACGGTTCTCGCGCCTGCGTCACGATCATGCCATAGATGGCCTCGATGGTGCCGCGCAACGGCGTCCGGGGTTTCCTGAAGTGATTGAACGGCCAAAGCATGGTGGGTTCCGCAAGCGAGCCCTCCCGGGCCACGCGTGTTGCAATCAAGCGTGCTGCCCGGTACGTCAACGCACCGCGCGATGCAAGAGGACGGACTAATTCCTGAGATGACCGAGATGAGCCACCTGAGCACCTGCGTGCCCTCGCCGCGCCGCCTGACCGCACGCCGGCGCGGCTTCCGCGCGGCCGCGGCCGTGGCATTGGTCTGCGCGGCGCTCGCCGGGTGCACCGGCGAGCAGTTCCAGAAGGGCTATATCCTGCCGCCCAACGCGCTGGAGCAGATTCCGATCGGCGCCAGCCAGGATCAGGTGCTGATCGTGATGGGAACGCCCTCCACGGTTGCGACCCTGAACGGCGAGGTGTTCTATTACATCTCGCAGCGCTCCGAGCGCAAAGTCGCCTTCATGAATCAGCAGGTCGTCGACCAGCGCGTGATCGCGATCTATTTCGACAAGAATCGCCAGGTGCAGCGGCTCGCCAATTACGGATTGCAGGACGGCAAGATCTTCGACTTCATCAGCCGCACCACGCCGACGTCCGGCCAGGAGCTCAGCTACCTGACGCCGCTGTTCAAGCTGCTCAGCTTTAACTAGGCCCGGTCAAGTTCTGATTCACGCTGTTCCGCGACGCGGAAATCCTGCGCCAAGTCGCCCGCTTGCTCTCCGCGCGCGTGGTGCCTACGCTCCCTGCAAATAATGATTCAGCAGGGAGCGAACTTGTGACGATTAAAGCTATTTCTCGACGCCGCGTTTTGACCGGAGCTGCAGCCGTTTCGGCCGCGGCAATCTTGCCGCGTGCGAGCTACGGTTCCGACTGGCGGCCGACCGAGACCGTGCGTCTCATCGTGCCGGCCGCGGCCGGCGGCAGTACCGACGTGATGGGGCGGTTGCTGGCCGCGCATCTGCAGACCGCCTGGGGCCAGTCAGCGGTCGTCGAAAACCGTTCCGGCGGCGGCGGCACCATCGGCACCGCCGAAGTCGTGCGCGGCAAGGCGGACGGCCATGTCATTCTGGTCGGCAATCCCGGCCCGAACGCGATCGCCTACAGCATCTTCCGCAACATGACCTACAAGGCCGACCAGTTGCAGCCGGTCAGCAACATGATCCGGATTCCGAACATCGTGTCGGCGCATCCCTCGACCGGCATCAAGTCGATCCCCGAATTGATCGCCTACATCAAGGCCAATCCGGACAAGCTGACCTACGCCTCGTCAGGCGTCGGACAGAGCCCTCACCTCACCGGCGCCTGGTTCCTGCAGCTCACCGGCCTGAAGATGGTCCATGTGCCGTTCCGCGGCGCGGGTCCCGCGCTGCAGGCAGCACTGGCCGGCGACATCCAGATCCTGTTCGACAACCTCTACCCGTCGCTGCCGCAGACCCAGGACGGCAAGCTCAACGCGCTCTGCGTCACCACGCCCGAGCGCAGCCCGGCGGCGCCGAACATCCCGACCATGCGCGAGGGCGTGCCCGAACTTTCGAACTTCGACGTCTCCTCCTGGTTCGGCATCTTCCTGCCGAAAGCCACGCCCGCTCCCGCCGTCGAGGCCCTCAACAAGGAGATCAAGGCGATGCTGGCGCGCGAGGACATCAAGACCACCATCGGCAAGATGGGCGCAACGGCCGACTGGGGCACGCCGCAGCAATTCTCCGATTTCGTGCAGGCGGAGACGACGAAATTCGCCGAGATCATCAAGCGCGAAGGCCTGCAGATGGACGTGAATTGATCTCTTGCGTCATTGCGAGCGAAGCGAAGCAATCCATATCGCCACAACCCAGGTGTGGATTGCTTCGTCGCTAACGCTCCTCGCAATGACGGGGTGAGGCGCGGCAAACCTCCAAAGCAAAACCCCGCGGCTCGCACCGCGGGGTTTTCGTATTGATCGACCTTACGCGCTCAGTGTGCCAGGATCGCCAGCAGCAACAGCGCCACGATGTTGGTGATCTTGATCATCGGGTTCACCGCCGGACCCGCCGTATCCTTGTAGGGATCGCCGACGGTGTCGCCGGTCACGGCAGCCTTGTGGGCGTCGGAGCCCTTGCCGCCGAAATGGCCGTCCTCGATGTACTTCTTGGCGTTGTCCCAGGCGCCGCCGCCCGAGGTCATCGAGATCGCGACGAACAGACCGGTTACGATCACGCCGAGCAGCATGGCGCCGACGGCGGAGAACGCCGCCGACTTGCCGGCCGCGCCGCCGCCCGCAATCGCGTAGATCACGAAATAGACGAAGATCGGCGACAGCACCGGCAGCAGCGACGGGATGATCATTTCCTTGATCGCCGCCTTGGTCAGCAGGTCGACGGCCTTGCCGTAGTCCGGCTTGTCGGTGCCCTGCATGATGCCGGGCTTTTCGCGGAACTGGCGCCGCACTTCCTCGACGATCGCGCCGGCTGCGCGGCCGACCGCCGTCATGCCCATCGCGCCGAACAGATACGGCAGCAGACCGCCGAACAGCAGGCCGACCACCACGTAGGGGTTGTTGAGCGAGAAGTCGGGCAGCACGCCCTGGAAGTACGGATGCTTGGCAGAGTTGGCGATGAAGAACTTGAGGTCTTCATTGTAGGCCGCGAACAGCACCAGCGCGCCGAGACCGGCGGAGCCGATCGCGTAGCCCTTGGTGACCGCCTTGGTAGTGTTGCCGACCGCGTCGAGCGCGTCGGTGGCCTTGCGGACTTCCTTCGGCAGGCCGGCCATTTCGGCAATGCCGCCGGCGTTGTCGGTGACCGGACCGAAGGCGTCGAGGGCTACGATCATGCCGGCCAGCGCCAGCATCGTCGTGGTCGCAATCGCGATGCCGAACAGGCCGGCAAGGCTGTAGGTGACGAGGATTCCCGCAATGATCACGATCGCCGGGCCGGCGGTCGATTCCATCGAGATCGCCAGACCCTGGATCACGTTGGTGCCGTGGCCGGTGACCGAGGACGAGGCGATCGACTTCACCGGGCGATATTCAGTACCGGTGTAGTATTCGGTGATCCAGATGATCAGGCCGGTGACGACGAGGCCGACGACGCCGCATTCGAACAGCGCCAGGCCGGTGTACTTCACGCCCGCCAGCGGGCCGAAGCCGATCAGCCAATTGATGACGCCGGCAACGCCGAGCAGCGATAGCACGCCCGTCGCGATCAGGCCCTTGTACAGCGCGCCCATGATGGACTGGCTGGCACCGAGCTTGACGAAGAAGGTGCCGATGATCGAGGTGATGATGCAGACGCCGCCGATGGCGAGCGGCAGGGTCATCATCGGCACCAGCAGCGGCGAAGTCGCGAAGAAGATCGCGGCGAGCACCATGGTGGCGACCGCGGTCACCGCATAGGTCTCGAACAGGTCGGCCGCCATGCCGGCGCAGTCACCAACGTTGTCGCCGACATTGTCGGCGATGGTCGCGGGGTTGCGCGGATCGTCCTCGGGAATGCCGGCTTCGACCTTGCCGACGAGGTCGCCGCCGACGTCAGCGCCTTTGGTGAAGATGCCGCCGCCGAGACGGGCGAAGATCGAGATCAGCGAGGCGCCGAAGCCGAGCGCTACCAGAGCATCGACGACGACGCGGTCGTTGGCTTTCAGCCCCATGCCGTGGGTGAGAACGGCGAAATAGATGGTGACGCCGAGCAGCGCGAGACCGGCAACGAGAAGACCGGTGATCGCACCCGCCTTGAAGGCGAGTTCGAGGCCGCCCGCCAGCGAGGTGGTCGCGGCCTGCGCGGTGCGCACGTTGGCGCGAACCGAGACGTTCATGCCGATAAAGCCCGCGGCGCCCGACAAGATCGCGCCGACGAGAAAGCCGATCGCAACCAGCATGCCAAGGAAGTAGGCCAGAAGGGCGAAAATCACGACGCCGACCATGCCGATCGTCATGTACTGGCGCTTGAGATAGGCCTGCGCGCCCTCGGCGACGGCGGCCGCGATTTCCTGCATGCGCGGGTTGCCCGCGTCCGATTTGAGAACGGAAGACGTCGCCCAGATGGCGTAGACGATCGAAAGCGCTCCGCAGAGCACAATCACCCATAATGCTGTCATTGAATTTGCCTCAGATTTTTTGTTCCACCCCGCGCGTCACCGCGGTCGCGGCGGACGCATAAAAAGGAGGCCTTCCCTGCCCAGAAGGGCGGCCTCTCAAATCGGCGGGACCTTGCCAAAATCGCCCCCCTGGCGCAACGCCGCGGAGGCCAGAAACGGTCGAATTTTGAAAGGAATCACCGCTAATCGCGCCGGGCGAAATATCACCCGGGAGGTGGCAGAGGCTTGCCTCGGCCCGAAAATACAAGAGCCCGCCCAATCCCATCGGGATCGAGCGGGCTCACTAGCCATTCCAGTACATCCGTGAAACGACCGTTTCGAGGCCTTAGACGAGCGACAGGTTTTCCGCGCTCACCTTGCCCCGCATCTTGTCGGTCTTGAGTTCGAACTGAACCTTCTGACCTTCGGCCAGTCCGCCGAGGCCGGCGCGCTCGACGGCCGAGATGTGCACGAACACATCCTTGCTGCCATCGCTCGGCTCAATGAAACCGAAACCCTTTTGACCGTTGAACCACTTCACTGTTCCCGTAGCCATTTTCTCTTCTCCAAAGCACATAGGCTTTCATTCCGCGCGGCGATCGCGCGGATTCAAATCCAATCTCACGACGATGTCTCTGGAAGAAGCTCCTTAGGGAGCGCGTTCGAAAAGGCACGACGGTAATCGAATGGCAATACACGTATAGGTTTTCCGTCGAAATAGCAATGGCTGGCGGGAAATAAAGGCCGACGGCGTTAACGACCCCACCTTCAAAAATGGCTGTAAGACAGCCGTTCCAGCGCGATTTCCCTGCCCTCTGCATCGATGAACTTCGGAAACGCGCTTCCCGCGACCACCGTTCCGATGGAACTCACCGCGACACCGGTGCGCTCCGCGGCCTGCGAGAAGGCTTCGACGCGGTCCTCGGCGATCGAGCACAGTATCTCGTAATCGTCGCCACCGGCGATCAGCGCTTCCAGTCCGACAACCCCCCGAAAGACCAGATCGCGCGCGGCGCTCGACAACGGAATCGACGGCAAGTCGATCACTGCGGATACGCCGGACACACCGCATAGCTTGGTGAGATCGCCCGCAAGGCCATCGGACACATCCATCGAAGCGCTGGCAAAGTCGCGAACGATTTCCGCCAAGGCCACCCGCGGCTGCGGCACGCGATAGCGCCCGACCAGTGCGTCGCGCGCAGCGACATCGGTTGCGGCAGCGTGGACCTTGCCGCCCTTGAGAACGGCAAGCCCCAGCGCGGCGTCGCCGATCGTGCCCGTCACCATCACGCGCTCGCCAGCCTTTGCCCCGCTGCGATGAACCATCTTGCCCGGCGGCACGCGGCCGAATGCGGTGACCGAAACCATCAGCGGTCCGGGCGTCGACACGGTGTCCCCGCCCAGCAGCGGACAGGCGAACTGCGCGGCATCCTCGCCCAGCGCCGCCGCGAACGGCTTTAGCCAGGCCTCGTCGGCGCCGCGCAGCGCCAACGTCAGCACGAAGCCGGCCGGCACAGCGCCCTTCGCCGCGAGATCGGAAAGATTCACCCGCAGCGCCTTGCGCGCGACCGTATCGGGGGGATCGTCGGGCAGGAAATGGACCCCCTCGATGATGGCGTCCGTCGTCACCACGATGTCCGAGCCGTCAGGCTGCAACGCCGCAGCGTCGTCGTCGAGACCGAGGGCGCCCGGGTCGGTCGCAAGCGGCCGGAAATAGCGCGCGATCAGCGAGTCCTCACCGGACGCGGGTTTCCCGCTAGCCACGCGCGAACTCGTCTGCGCGGAACTGGCGCGCGATCTGGTCGAGCACGGCGTTGACCATGCCGGTCTCGTCCTTCTCGACGAACGCGTGCGCGACGTCGACATATTCGGACACGACGACGCGGCCCGGCACGTCCTTGCGGTGCTCCAGCTCGTAGGAGCCTGCGCGCAGCACCGCGCGCAAAATCGCGTCGATCCGCTTCAACGGCCAGCCTTTCTGGAGCGCATCGTCGATCAAGGGATCGAGCTTGGCCTGGTCGCGCACCACGCCGGCCACCACATCCTTGAAGAACGCGGCTTCCGCCGGAAGATATTTGTCGCCTTCAACCTCGTTGCCGAGCCAGTGGCTTTCGAACTCAGCAAAAATGTCGTTGATGCCGGCGCCGGCGATATCCATCTGGTAGAGCGCCTGCACGGCGGCGAGCCGCGCCGCGCCACGGCGGTTGGCCTTCTTGTCGGGACTTTTCGCTGGCTTCTTGCTGTCTGCCATCGTCAGACCTTTGTCAGCCGGCGCTTGATGCGCAGCATCGCGAGTGCCGCACGCGCGGCGTCGCCGCCCTTGTTCAACTCGCTGGCGCGCGCCCTCGCCCAGGCCTGCGCGTCGGTATTGACCGTTATGATGCCGTTGCCGAGCGGAACCTTGCGCGCCACCGCCAGATCCATCAGCGCGCGAGAAGATTCGATCGAGACGATTTCGAAATGGATGGTATCGCCACGCACCACGCAGCCGAGCGCAATTGCCGCATCATAAGGCTTGCCGTTTTTCTCGGCAGCATCGAGCGCGATCGCAATCGCCGCCGGAATCTCCAGCGCGCCGGGCACCGTGATGACGTCATGCGTCACCCCGGCCGCCTTGAGTTCGGCGACGGCGCCTTCCAGCAGCGCATCCTGGATGTCGTCATAGAATCGCGCCTCGACGATCAGCGCACGCGCGCCTGTGATGTCGGTCTGGTCTTTTAAAGGGGCGCGCCGCGCGTCTGCCATCAACTACCTTCCGTCTTACTCGCTGGCCGGCGTTTTAAGCGCCGTATGTCTGCCTGTCACTTCATTTCCGACAGCCGCGCCGCATAGCGGGCCATCAGATCGACCTCGATATTGACCTCGCTGCCTGCGCGCCAGCCGCTCAGCGTGGTGACGTTGAGCGTATGGGGAATGATCAGCACCGAAAACGTGACATCCTCGACCGTATTCACCGTCAGCGACACGCCATCCAGCGTCACCGAGCCCTTGGTGGCGATGAAGCGCGCCAGTTCCCGCGTGGTGCGCAATTCGAACCGTGCCATGTCAGGCAGATCGTCACGCTTGACGATGGTCGCAATGCCGTCGGCATGCCCCGCAACAATATGGCCGCCGAGTTCGTCGCCGATCTTCAACGCGCGCTCGAGGTTGAGTTTTGTACCTTCGACCCAGTGCCTGGCGGTCGTCATGCCGAGCGTTTCGGCGGCGGCGTCGACGTCGAACCAGGTCTTGCCGCCTTCGATGCCGGACGCGACCACGGTCAGGCAGATGCCATTGCAGGCGATCGATGCGCCATCAGCAATCGTCGTCTGGTCGTAACGGCAGGCAATGCGCATGCGGTGCAACTGGCCCTGCGCCGTTGGCGTCAAGGCTGCGATCTCGCCGATGTCGGTGACAATTCCGGTAAACATTAGGCGCGCTCGTAAACGGTAAGGGTGTCTTTGCCGAGGCTTTCGCTAGCACGTGTCTTGAAGGCAGGCGACCCGGTGAGAGCCGACAGCGGCAATGCGTCCAGCGCGGGAATGCCGCCAGTCCCGATGGTTTCGGGCCCGTGCAGCAGCCAGACTTCGTCGACCAGGCCGCTGGAGACAAAGGACGAGGCGACCCGCGAGCCGCCTTCCACCATCAGCCTCGTGATGCCCTTGTCGGAAAGCGCGCGCAGCACCGCCGGCAGATCCAGCCCGGGCGGCTGCGTGGTCGCCGCAACGCGCGTCACGTGCGCGCCGGCCGCGCCGAGTTTCATGGCCGCAGGGGCTTCGGCAAAATCCGAGGTCATGACCCAGAGCGGCGTCTGCCGCGCGGAATGGACCAGTCTGCTGGTGCCGGATAACCGCAGCGCGCGATCCAGCACCACCCGCACCGGCGAACGCGCCTGCATTCCCGGCAGGCGGCAGGTCAGAACCGGATCGTCCGCCAGCACGGTGCCGATGCCGATCAGGATGGCGTCGCATTGCGCGCGCAACAGATGCACGCGTGTCTTCGCCGCCTCGCCCGTGATCGCGACCGGCTTGTGGCCGGCGGCGCCGATCTTGTCGTCAGCGGAAACGGCGAGCTTCAGGATCACATGGGGGCGTTTTTCGCGGATACGGCGGAAATGGCCGGCGTGATCGCGCTCAGCTTCCGCAGCGCCGAGGCCAACATCAACGGTGATCCCGGCCGCGCGAAGTTTGGCATGCCCCTGCCCGGCCACTTCGGGGTTGGGGTCTTCGATCGCCGACACCACGCGCGCAATGCCTGACGCGATCACCGCATCGACGCAGGGCGGCGATTTGCCGAAATGCGAACAGGGCTCCAGCGTCACATAGAGCGTGGCGCCGCGCGCCGCCTCGCCGGCACGTCTCAGCGACTCGGGCTCGGCATGGGGACGGCCGCCGGGTTGGGTCCAGCCACGGCCGACGATGACGCCGTCTTTCACCACGACTGCGCCGACGGCCGGGTTCGGCCAGGTGCGTCCCAGCCCCCGCCGGCCAAGCGAAAGCGCGAGCTGCATGAAGCGCTGGTCCGCCGCCTTGGCCTCTCTGGATTTCTGCGCGTATTGGTCTTCCAGAATGCGGAAGATCATTTGCGTAACGTGGCAACCCGCGCGTCGTCTTCCGCGGAGAGTTCGCCGAGCACGGCCTCAAAATCCTTGGCTTCGCGGAAATTGCGATAGACGGAGGCAAAGCGCACATAGGCGACGTCGTCGAGCTGGCGCAGATGCTCCATCACGATCTCGCCGATAGCCTCCGAGGATACTTCCGCCTCGCCGCCGCTTTCGAGCTCGCGCACGATCGCGGAAACCATCTTCTCGACCCGCTCAGGATCGACCGGCCGCTTGCGCAAGGAGATCTGCAGCGAGCGGACCAGCTTGTCGCGGTCGAACGGCACCCGGCGGCCGTTGCGCTTGATCACGGTGAGTTCGCGCAACTGCACCCGCTCGAAGGTCGTGAAGCGGAAATTGCAGGCGATGCACACCCGCCGCCGCCGGATCACGGCCGAATCCTCAGTCGGACGCGAGTCCTTTACCTGCGTATCGAGACTGTTGCAGCTGGGACAGCGCATCCAACGAGGCCTTTACTGATAAATCGGGAAGCGGTCGGTGAGCGCCTTGACGCGTTCCTTGATCGCGGCTTCGACCAGCGGCGCCTTGCCGTCCTCCGACTGCGCCAGCGCGTTGAGCACTTCGGCGATCATGCCGCCGACCTGCTGGAATTCGGCAACGCCGAAGCCGCGCGTGGTCGCCGCCGGCGTGCCGAGACGCAGGCCGGAGGTGACGAAAGGCTTTTCGGGATCGAAGGGGATACCGTTCTTGTTGCAGGTGATCGCGGCGCGCACCAAGGCCTTCTCGGACACGTTGCCCTTCAGGCCCTTCGGCCGGAGGTCGACCAGCATCAGATGGTTGTCGGTGCCGCCGGAGACGATATCGAAACCGTGGCCGCGCAGCGTTTCCGCCAGCGCCTTGGCATTTTCGACCACGTTCTTGGCATAGACCTTGAAGTCCGGGCGCAGTGCCTCGGCGAACGCCACCGCCTTGGCGGCAATCACATGCATCAGCGGGCCGCCCTGCAGGCCCGGGAAGATCGCCGAATTGAGCTTCTTGGCGATCGCCTCGTCGTTGCAGAGGATCAGGCCGCCGCGCGGGCCGCGCAGCGACTTATGCGTGGTGGTGGTGGTGACGTGGGCATGCGGCACCGGCGAGGCATGGACGCCGCCCGCGACGAGGCCGGCGAAATGCGCCATGTCGACCAGGAGATAGGCGCCGACGCTGTCCGCGATCTCGCGGAAGCGCTTGAAGTCCCAGGCCCGCGAATAGGCCGAACCGCCGGCGATGATCAGCTTCGGCTTCACCTGCTCGGCCTGCTTTGCCACCTCATCCATGTCGATGATCTGGTCCTCGCGCCGTACCGTGTAATGCGCGGCCTTGAACCACTTGCCGGACATGTTGACGGGCGAGCCGTGCGTGAGATGGCCGCCGGCGGCGAGGTCGAGGCCCATGAAAGTGTCGCCGGGCTGCAGCAGCGCCAGAAACGTCGCCTGGTTCATCTGGCTGCCGGAGTTCGGCTGCACATTGGCAAACTGCGCGCCGAACAGTTTCTTGGCGCGCTCGATCGCCAGCGTCTCGGCGACGTCGACCCATTCGCAGCCGCCATAGTAACGCGCACCCGGATACCCTTCCGCGTACTTGTTCGTCATCACCGAACCCTGCGCTTCCAGCACCGCCCGGCTGACGATGTTTTCCGACGCAATCAGCTCGATCTCGTGCCGCTGGCGGCCGAGTTCGCCCTTGATCGCGGCAGCGATTTCCGGATCGGCCTCGGCGAGCGTGGCCGTGAAGAACGAGTCGGGCGCGGAGGCGGTTTTGGAGCTGGAGGATGAGGAGGTCATTGGGCGAAATATCTCCACCGCCGCAGGCCCTTAGGGGCAAGGCGGTCGGCTATGTGTGGCGGTCGAAAGAAGTGCCTGCGAGATACCACATCGGCCGGAATTGGCCAAGCACTTGCGGTACAGAGCCGATATTTATGCCAGATATGGTGGGGAGGAAGGGGGCCTGTTCCCGGCCCTTGGTCGTCCCGCCCCTACCCAGCCCGTCGTCTCCCTTGCGCCGGGGTTGCTCCCAATCCGCTGTCATTCCGGGGCGATGCGAAGCATCGAACTATGGTGCGCAATTGCGCACCTGAGAATCTCGAGATTCCGGGTTCGCTTCGCGCCCCGGAATGACTGCCCCCTCACGCAAACCGGTACGGGCCGCCCTTTTCGATGCTCCGCTGGAACGCTGGCCGGGCGTGCATCCGTCCCAGCCAGGCCGCCAGGTTCGGGTATGGCTCCAATTTCCCGAACACTTTTGCCATCTCGCCGACAAAGCTCATCTGGATGTCGGCGCCGGTCAGCGACGGGCCGACAAAGAACTCCCGCCCCTTCAGCGCGCCGTCGACATAGCCGAGATGGTTGGCAAGTTCGCTGTCGATGCGCGGATGCAGCGGCGCGCCAGCTTCCTTCAGCCGGGACACGTAGAGGTTCAGCATCAGCGGCAGCATCGCCGAACCCTCGGAGTAATGCAGCCACTCGTTATAGGCTTCGTAGTCGGCGCTTCCCGGCGCCGGCATCATCGCGCCCTTACCGTAGCGGCGGATGATGTAATCGACGATGGCGCCGGATTCGGCGATCGTCGTGTCGCCGTCGGTGATGACGGGCGACTTGCCGAGCGGATGGATCTTTGCAAGTTCGGGTGGCGCCAGCCGCGTCTCGGCGTTGCGCTGATAGCGCTTGATCTCGTGAGGCGTGCCCAGTTCTTCCAGCAGCCACAGAATTCGCTGCGAGCGGGAGTCGTTGAGGTGATGAAGCGTGAGCATCAGGGTTTCCTCGGGCTTTTGTTGGATGGGCCGAAGCCGAACCTGTCATTGCGAGCGCAGCGAAGCAATCCATACCTCAACGCGGGGATAGATGGATTGCTTCGTCGCTGCGCTCCCTTGCGCAAACGCTTCGCGTTTGTCGCAGGCAATGACGGCTGTGGCATCGTGTGACGCCCTCACGCCGGCGCCGGCGCCGGCGCAGCGGCCCGTGCCACCGGCATCGGCCGGAACGTCAGGATAATCAGGAACGCGCCGAGCCCCATGATCCACGAGCCGATATAGAGCCAGGCGTAGCTGGCAAACGTATCGTAGATCAGACCGCCGGCGAGCGGGCCCGTCGCCATGCCAAGGCTGCCGGCCATCGCGGTGCCGCCGATCACGGTGCCCAACATCCGCAGCGGAAAGTTTTCGCGCACCAGAACCGCGTAGAGCGGCATGGTGCCGGCATAGATGAAACCGAACAGCGCCGCGACGGTATAGAACGCGGCGAGCTCGCGCACGAAGACATAACCGAGCGCGCCGAACGCCTGCGCCAGCAAGCCGAACACGAGTATGCGCTTGGCGCCGAAGCGATCGCCGAGCAGGCCGAAGGCTATGCGGCCGCCCATCCCGGCGAGGCCTTCCACGCTGTAGATGGTGACGGCTGCGATCATCGGGATGCCGCAACTGATCGCGTAGCTCACGGTATGGATGATCGGGCCCGAATGCGTGGCGCAGCAGAAGAAGTTTGTCAGCAGCAGGATGATGAACTGCGGCGAGCGCAGCGCCTGCGCGAGCGTCATGTCCGGTTGCGACGGATCGCTGGATGGCGCGGACGCCCCGCTCTCGAGCGCGGGCGCGCGGCGCACCAGCAGCGAGACCGGGATCATAATCGCGGCGACGACGAGGGCCACGATCTGCATCGAGGTCCGCCAGTCGTGGTTCGAGACCAGCCATGCCGCCAGCGGCGACATCGTCATCGGCGCCATGCCCATGCCGGCCGAGACCAGCGACACCGCGAGGCTGCGATGGGTATCGAACCAGCCGGTGACGCACGCCATCATCGGCGCGAAGATCGCAGCAATGGCGCAGCCGACCAACAGCCCGAAGACGAATTGAAATACAACCAGCGATGTCGCAAGGCTGGCCAGCCCGAGACTGACCGCCAGCACGACCGATCCGGTCAACACCACCGGCAGCGGCCCAAATCGGTCGGACAAGGTGCCCCAGATCATGCTGGAGAAGGCCATGGCGAGAAAGCCGATGGTCATGGCGCTGGATATGCCGGTCACCGACCAGCCGGTATCCCGCGCAATCGGCTGCAAAAACACCGGCAACGAAAACATGCCGCCAATTGCGACGCAGCCGAGCAAGCCCCCGGCCGCGACAATGACCCAGCGATAGCGAGAATTTTCCATTCCTGATCTCCACCCGTAACTCTCTCTAGGTGGAAGACGAACAGGATGGGCTGGAACAGACAGGCCGAGCCGCCGCCAGCTCACTTTTTTGCGAGGTCGCTGAACGGGTTGGCGAAAGCGTCAGAACACCGTCTGGCGCCGGAAGATCATGCCGCCGTGATGGAGGGTATTCTCATCGACGAATTTGCCGTCAGCGGTAAAGCCGGTGTCGTCCCAATAGTCGATGTGATTGCCCTTGATCTCATATCGCCCTTGATAGGCGCTCTCGCGCGTGCCGCGGGCTTCATCGTAACGACCGTTCGGAAGAAGCTCATGGCGAATGTGGCCGCCGTCGGTCACCCACATGCCAACATAGCTATGCCGCGTCATTTCTTTCTCCATGGACTGCTGCGCGCGTTTGCTACCTGTTGGACCCTCGCTGGATGCGATCGCCATCGATGGTCCGATGACACAAATCGATCCCAGTATCACGACAGATATCGTAACTGGTCGGTACTTCATCTCGTTCTCCTCCGGTGATCGGCCGCCGTCTTGCTTCTAAGGTGCAGGAATGCGCCGCAGGACATCTTCGTATGGGGCGAGGTCGAGAAAGGCCGTTACGTCAGTCGCCTTTTCTGCTCTCTTCCTTCTTTTGCGTTGACTTACGTTCAATCCTGCCGGGCGACGGATGCGCCGCCAAAGATGAGCTGCTGAACCATGGGACGGCCTACGAAGCGGCCGGGAAAGATCGGATCCGGCGCGCTCGCCTGATTGAGCCGATCGAGATGTTCAGCTGAAAGTGCGACCTCGAGGGCGCCGAGATTGTCTTTCGCCTGGGCCAATGTGCGCGCCCCCATGACAGGCGACGAGACCGCGGGGTTCGCGAGCGTCCAGGCGATGGCTACCTGCGACGGGGTCGCGCCGATCTCTTCGGCCACGGCGCGCGCGACATCGGCAACTTCGATCGACCGCGCATTGAGATGGCCGGACGACGCAATGACGCCCTTGCGCGTCATTGCGACGCTCGCGTCGCGCGAGTCCGCGACATCGGACCGGGCGTACTTGCCGGTCAGCACGCCACCGCCGAGCGGCGACCACGGCAGCACGCCCATACCGAGCGCGGCGGCCATCGGAATCAGCTCATGCTCGACCGTCCGCTCGATCAGGCTGTACTCGATCTGCAGCGCCACGAAGGGTGACCAACCGCGCATATCGGCTGACGTCTGCATCTGGGAGATACGCCAGGCCGGCGTATTGCAGATGCCGACATAGTGAATTTTGCCCGAGCGCACGAGATCATCGAGCCCGCGCATCACTTCGTCGGGCTGTGTGGTCATGTCCCAGCTGTGCAGGTGGAACAGGTCGATGCGGTCGGTGTCGAGCTGCCGCAGGCTCTGCTCCACCGAACGCAGCATGTTGAGCCGATGGTTGCCGCCTGAATTCGGGTTGCCCGGCTCGCGCGCCATGGTGAATTTGGTCGCGAGCACGAGGCGGTCGCGCTTGTCCTTGATGAATTCGCCGACGAGGCGCTCGGAGGCGCCATCGGTGTAGTTCACGGCCGTATCAATGAAGTTGCCGCCCTGATCGACGTAGAGATCGAAGATCCGGCGCGCCTCGCCCGCATCGGCGCCCCAGCCCCAATCCTGGCCAAAGGTCATCGTGCCGAGCGCGATCGGGGATACACGCAGGCCGGACCGGCCAAGCAGACGGTAATGATCAAGGGACGTCATTGTCTTTGCCTCCAACTCATGTCGAAGGCGGACATACGACAGGGCGACATGTGAAACAATTTGCCCAATCGTAACCAGCTTGGTAAGCTATACTAACCAATGGCATTGGATCTGAATCTTGTTGCTGTTTTCCTTGCGGTCGCAGAGGCGAAGAGCTTTCGCGGCGCGGCCGAGCGGCTGGGGGTAACCCGATCCGCGGTGAGCCAAGCCATTCGACGCATGGAAGACCGGATGGGCGTCGCCCTCGTCCAGCGGACGACGCGCAGCGTCAGCCTCACCGAGGCCGGTGTCCAGTTGCACCAGCGTGTCGCACCGGCGATTGCGGAAGTCGAACACGCACTCGATACCGCCCAGGACCGGGATGCCAAGCCAACAGGGCAGCTACGGCTCGCCGTCTCCTCGATCGCCGAGCGCTTCATCTGCGGACCGCTGCTTGCGAGTTTCACACACGCTCATCCCGCTGTGCAGATCGACATCACCGTGACTGACGAGGAATTCGATATCGTAGCTGAGGGCTACGATGCCGGCGTTCGGCTCGGCGAAGTCATCGAGCAGGACCTGATTGCCGTGCCGGTCTCGGGCGATCAGCGCCAGATGGTGGTGGCCGCACCGTCCTACGTGAAGCGTTTCGGAGCGCCATCTCACCCGGCCGAGCTTGCGCGGCACTGCTGCATCGGCTGGCGACCGGCGCCAGAGGTGGCGCCGTATCGCTGGGAGTTTGAGGAGAGCGGCCGCGAATTCGACGTCGCGGTAAACCCCAGGATCACGACCAATGACATGTGGGTCATGCTGCGGACCGCCTGCGCCGGCGGCGGTCTGACGTTCGGCATGGAGGAGACTTTCAGACCCTACATCGAGCGAGGGGAGCTGGTGCCGCTGCTGGAGCGGTACTGCCCGCCCTTCCAGGGCTTCTTCCTCTATTTCGCGGACCGCCGAAATCTTCCGCCGAAGCTGCGCGCGCTGGTCGACCATGTGCGATATCGCCCTGCGTCAGGCCGGCGCAAGAAGTAGGACGTCACGTCATTTTCTTCCGCGTTGCCGAGTGTCTTGACCGGCGGCCATTCATGTAATACCGATAGTTACATGAAACGGGACAGTCGATTGTCAGGCGTGCTCCACGTCCTGCTCCACATGGCCGAGCGCGATGCGCCGGTGACATCAGAGGTGCTGGCAAAGGCCATGGATACCAATCCGGTGGTGATCCGGCGGATCATGTCCGGGCTGCGCGATCAGGGCTATGTGCGATCGGAGAAAGGGCATGGCGGCGGATGGTCCCTCGCCTGCGACCTCGCGAAATTATCGCTGCGCGATATCTATGAGGCCCTCGGTCACCCCTCGCTGTTCGCGGTAGGAAACCGAACGGAAGCGCCGGGCTGTCTTGTCGAGCAGGCCGTCAATGCCGCGCTCGACCGGGCTTTCGATGACGCGGAGGCGCTGCTGCTGTCGCGCCTGGGCGACGTGACGCTTGCGATGCTGAGCGCCGACTTTCAAAAGCGCCTGGGCGACCGGCGCAACCGCCATCGTCTGGAGACCGCCCATGCATCGTGACACAGCCGTCCAGCCCTGGCTGGCCCACTTCTCCGATCCCGAGGCGGTGCGGCATTATGCGGATGGGCCGCCGCGCTTCGTGCCCGGGTTTGCGGACCTTCACCGCATGACCCGCATCTTGCTGGCGGAACAGGTTGCGCAAGATGCGCGGGTGCTGGTGCTTGGCGCCGGTGGCGGCCTGGAATTGAAGGCATTGGCGGAGGCCGAGCCTCGCTGGAGTTTCGTTGGCGTCGATCCCGCTCTGGCGATGCTGAAGCTCGCCGAGCAGACGCTCGGGCCATTCAACGGGCGCGTGGAGCTGCAGCAAGGTTACATCGATGATGCGCCCGACGGGCCGTTCGATGCCGCCACCTGCCTGCTCACGTTTCATTTCCTCGATGCCGACGAACGGCGGCGGACGGCAAGGGAAATCCACCGGCGGCTCAGGCCCGGCGCGCCCTTTGTGGTGGCCCATTCCAGTTTTCCGCAAGCCGACGCTGAGCGTGCCCGGTGGCTGTCGCGCTATGCCGCCTATGCGATCGCCTCCGGCGCCGATCCGGACCTGGCCAACAATGCGCGTGCCGCAGTCGACGCAAACCTGAACCTGTTCAGCCCGGAACAGGACGCGCAAATTCTGCGTGAGGCCGGATTCAGGGATGTGGAGTTGTTCTACGCCGCTTTTACCTGGCGCGGCTGGCTTGCAAATGCGTAAAGCAGGGACTGAACGGATCGGAAAAACAGGGCGGCGATAGCCCGTTGGAAATAACTGAACATTCGGGACAGGTGTTGCCCCTGTCACACGCCCGCCGTTTTTGACGATGGCACCGACATGGGGCGTTCATTGTCCCCCGATATATCCCGTTATATACTGCCTATTCTGGATTCGGTCGGGATTACTGCGTGGCGATTGATCTGAAAGCAATCGAGCAACTCGCCACCGATCAATCCTCGCTCAAGGCGGCGGCGGGGCTCGCCAAGCCGGCCAAATGGTCGGGCGTCGGCGTGAGCTATGACGGCGCACTGGTCTGGGGCGAATGCGCGGGCTCCGGCGCCAATCCCTATCGCGTGATGGCCGATCTGCGCGATCTCGGCAACAAATGCACCTGCCCGTCGCGCAAATTCCCATGCAAGCACGTACTCGGCCTGTTGTGGCTGAAGGCGGAGGCGGTCGTGCCGTTCGCCCCGGCCGATACGCCTGCCTGGGTCAGCGATTGGCTCGGCCGGCGGCGCGCCGGCGCCGGCACATCCAAAGCGCCGCCCAGCGTTGCACCATCCGCCGCCAAGGATTTGCGCGCCGCGCGGCAGACCGAACCGGAGGTGGTCGAGGACCCGAAGGACGCAGCGCGCCGCGAAGCTGCGGCGGCCAAGCGAAGCGAGGATACCGAGCGCGCGATTCTTGATGCGCTCGATGCGCTCGAACAATGGATCGGCGATCAACTGCGCATGGGGCTTTCCGCGTTTGTCGACGACGTGACCGCGCGTTGCCGGCGGATCGCGGCGCGGCTGGTCGACGGCAAGGCAGCCGTACTGGCCGGGCGGATCGACGAGTTGCCGGGCCGGCTCCTCGCGCTTCCGCCGGGCGACCGGCCGCGTGGCGCGGTGGTCGAACTCGGCAAGCTGGTGCTGCTCGCGCGCGCCTTCCGCACCACGCCGCGCGATGCCGAGATTCGGCGCGCGGTTGCGGCCTCGGAAACCCGCGAGGCGGTGCTTACCAATCCGCAGACGCTGCGCGTGAACGCTCGCTGGGAAGTGCTCGCCGAACAGGTGCAGACACGGCGCGACGGATTGGTGTCGCAGACCACATGGCTGCTCAGTCTCAATAATGATGGCCCCCGCTTTGCGATGCTGCTCGACTTTTTCCCGGCGAGCGTGGGCCGCCGCGGGTCGGTGTTTACCCCGGGCGAACGGTTTCAAGGCGAGCTCGCGTTCTATCCGTCCCGGCAGCCACTGCGCGCCCTGCTCGTCGCGCGCGAAGCTGTGGAAGACGCGACTAGCCCGGAATGGCCGACACCGGAAATGGTGCTTGCCGATACCTTGACGAGTCCCCTGCTCGCCGAGCCATGGACGATCGAAATTCCGGTGTTGCTGCCGGCAGGGCGGATCGCGCTCGACGACGCCGGACATCCGTGGTGGCGGTCGGCCGATGGCGCGAGCACGCTGCCGGTCGCGGGCAGCGCCGAAGGTCTGTTGTGCGGCACCGATCTGAAACGCACGGCCGCGATCTGGTCCGGCAACCGGCTGACGATCCTGGCCGCGCAAACTTCATGGGGGCGCGTCAGCGGCCATGGCTGAGGCGATCTACGATGCGATGGGTTCGGTCCTGACGCGCTGGACCATGGGATCGGCCGCCGCGCCCGCCGCCGCGGTATGGAGTGCGGAGCTTGGCGCTGAACCCGCTGAAGCGGAGCTGCGCCTGCTGGCGCTATCGGGCCAGTTCCTCGGTGTCGCGGTGACGGCCGAGCCGCCGGAGCTGCGCGTGTTGCCCGATATTCCCGCGCTCGCGCTGCCGACCGTGCCCGAGGCGTTGCGCCCGCTCGTGCATCGCATCCTCAACGCATTCAAGGAGACGCAGCGCAAGACTGAGCTGCTCGACTTCCTCGCCGCGCGCGGCTGGACCACGCATCCCGCAGAATGGATGCCGACGGCGAATGACGAGGACGCGCCCGACGTCTACGCGCCGTGGCGCGACTGGGCCGGGATCGCGGCATCCAACTGCGTGGTGCGACGGCAGGCCGGGGACCGGCTCACCGCGGACAATTGGGAGGACTTTTGGCCGGCGGCGCGCAAGGTTGCGCTGACCGAACTCAGGCGTCGCGATCCCGAAGTGGCCCGCGCCGTGTTGGAGGCCAAACTCGCCAGCGAGAATGCGGACGTGCGACTGCCCCTGCTTTCATTGCTGGCAACGGGACTATCGGAAGCCGATATTCCCTTCCTCGAGGGCATCGCGGCGAACGATCGCGCGCCAAAGGTCAAGGCGCTGGCGGCATCGCTGCTGGCCCGGCTCAGCCGCGGCCCGACGGTCGGCGAGGATATCGCCGAACTCGCCGGCTTCTTCTCGGTGAAGATGAAGGGCCTGCTGCGCCGCTCGCGCGTGATCCAGTTCGAGAACGTCAAGACGCCAGCACAAATGCACCGCAGGGCGGCGCTGCTCGAAAGTGCCGATATCGCTTCGCTCGCGCGGGCGCTCATGCTGACCCCACAGGAGCTGGTCGACGCCTGGAATTGGGACGTGGATCGACAGGCCGACGCTGCGCTGGTTGGTCTTGTCGCGCGCACCGGAACGGACTCGCTGGTCGCCCAGACCGCCGAAGCCGCGAGCCAATGCAATGCGAGCGCCTTCCTTGCCACGCTGACACCTCGTCTCGTGCCCGGGCAGCGATCTGAACTCGCTGAGAAGGTTTTGCGCACGCGCGGCTTCAGCTTTGACGTGGCGAAGACCATTGCGGGCGGCACGGCGCGGCTGGAGAATCCAATGACCGCACCGGCAGGCACCGCGCTGCTTGCGGCGCTCCGGCGCGACGATGCAAAACCTTCCGATGAGCTCACAGAGCTCTTTGCGCTCGGCCTGATCGCCTCGCGCGCGGCCGCGCGTCAGGCGCTGGAACGGTTGAACGGCGCAGGGCTGCTGCAGGGCGACCCACGCCTCGACATGCTGCGGCTCAACGCCGCGTTGGACGACAATGGAGCAGAACCATGAGCGAGAAACTACGGTTGCCCGCCGAGGAGAGCTATGCGGCCGAGCTGAAGGCGCTCGCCGCCGGCGACAGCGGGTCTCGCCCGCCGGGCTGGGCGCTCTCGCCACGGGTTGTCGTGACCTATCTGATGGGCGGCAAAACCAGCGACGGCACGATCATCACGCCGAAATATGTCGGCGACAAGCGGCTGATCGAGACCGCCGTCGCGACGCTTGCCACCGATCGCGCGCTCTTGTTGCTTGGCGTGCCCGGCACGGCCAAGTCGTGGGTATCGGAACATCTCGCCGCCGGCATCACCGGCGATTCGACGCTCGTCATCCAGTGCACGGCGGGCACCGACGAGAACCAGATCCGCTATGGCTGGAACTATGCGCAATTGCTCGCACACGGGCCGAGACGTGAGGCGCTGGTCCCTACCCCACTGATGCGCGCGATGGAGGGTGGCAAGCTCTGCCGTTTCGAGGAGCTGACGCGCATGGGCAGCGACGTGCAGGACACGCTGATCACCGTGCTCTCCGAAAAAATGATGCCGGTCCCGGAGCTAAACACGGCCGTTTATGCGCAGCGCGGGTTCAACATCATTGCCACCGCCAACAACCGCGACAAGGGCGTCAACGAATTGTCCTCGGCGTTGAAGCGCCGATTCAACGTCGTCGTGCTGCCGCTGCCCGACAATGCCGCGCAGGAGGTCGAGATCATCATCAAGCGCGTCGGCGAGATGGCGCAGAGCCTCGATTTGCCGGCGCCGAAGAACGTCGCGGACGAGGTGGCGCGGGTGGTGTCGATCTTCCGCGAGCTGCGCTCCGGCGCGACTGAGGACGGCAAGATCGCGCTCAAATCGCCTTCGGGTGGGCTTTCGACTGCGGAAGCAATCGCAGTGATGATCGGCGGCATCAGCCAGGCGACCTTCTTCAACGACGGCAAGCTGACGCCGGAGACGCTCGCCGCCAACATGCTCGGCGCCGTGGTGAAGGACCCGGTGCAGGATACGGCCGTGCTCGGCGAATATCTCGAAACCGTGCTGAAGAAGCGGCGTGGGTTCGAGGGCTATTACGCATCGCTGACCGACCTGATCTGAGACCATGGCGGGCCAGGTCTCCCTGTTCGGCATTCGCCACCACGGGCCGGGATCGGCGCGGCGGCTGGTGCAGGCGCTTGACGACCTCAAGCCATCAGCCGTGCTGATCGAGGGGCCCTCGGAAGCATCGGAGTTGCTGCCGATGCTCGCTGATCCCGAGATGGCGACGCCGGTGGCGTTGCTGATCTATGCCGAGGACAATCCCGCCAACGCCAGCTTCTTCCCCTTTGCCGAATACTCGCCGGAATATCAGGCGGCGCGCTGGGCGATACGCCACGGCACAGCATTGCGCTTCATCGACCTGCCGGCATCGGACCGCTTGGGCACAGCCGGCGGCGGCATCGAGGACGAGATGGCGGCGAGCGCCGATGATGATCCGATCAGCCGCGACCCGATCGGCGTGCTGGCAACGGCGGCGGGCTACGACGACGGCGAATCCTGGTGGTCCGACGTGATTGAGGAAAATCCCGCCTCGGGCCCGGTGTTCGCCGCGGTCGCCGATGCGATGACGGCGCTGCGCGCGGAATCGAAACCGCTCTTGCCCCGCGAAGCCGCGCGTGAGGCGCATATGCGGATCGAGATCGCGAAGGCCGCAAAGGAATGCGACGGCGCGATCGCGGTGGTGTGCGGCGCCTGGCATGTGCCGGCGCTTGCGGAGCGCCGCAGCCTTGCGGCCGATCGCGAATTGCTCAAGGGGCGGCCGAAGGCGAAGATCAAGGCGACCTGGGCGCCGTGGACCGCCCCGCGGCTGGCGCGCGCAAGCGGCTATGGCGCGGGCGTGGTCGCGCCCGGCTGGTGCGCGCATCTGTGGGCAACGCGCGACGGCGCCGATCGCGGCGCGGTGTGGCTTGCCAGGGTCGCGTATGTGCTGCGCGACCGCGGGCATTTCGTCTCGACCGCCTCGGTGATCGAGGCGCAGCGGCTGGGCACCGCGCTGGCCGCGCTTCGCGACCGCCCCGCGCCCGGCTTCGAGGAATTGCGCGAAGCCGCGATCGCCTGCCTGTGCGGCGGCGAGCGCGCGCTCTGGAACGATGTCGCAGCCGAGCTCTTGATCGGCTCGGGCGTAGGATCGATCCCCGCCGCGACGCCCCTCGCGCCGCTGCTCGAGGACCTGCAGCGCCAGCAGAAGGCTACACGTCTCAAGCCCGAGGCGCTGGAGCGGGCGCTGACGCTCGACCTGCGCAGCGAAAGCGGATTGACGCGCTCGACGCTGTTGCACCGGCTGAACGCGCTCGACGTGCCCTGGGGACGACTGACCGATGCCGGCCGCAGCCGAGGCACCTTTCGCGAAAATTGGCAGCTACGCTGGGAGCCTGAGTTCGCGGTGCAGCTTGTCGAGAAGCTGATCTACGGCTCGACCATTGCGGAAGCCGCCGGCGGCCGCCTGATGGAAGCGATGCGCAGCGCTACAGAACTCGGCACGCTGGCAACGCAGGTGCGCAACGCGATGATCGCCGATCTGCCGCGCGCGACCGAGTTCGGCATCGCCGCGCTGGAGGAGAAGGCGGCGCTCACCAGCGACTGCGAAGCCCTGCTCGCCGCGCTGCCGCCGATGGCCGACATCCTGCGCTATGGCGAGGCGCGCGCCGGCACCGTCGAGCATCTGGCGACGCTGATGCCGCGCATCGTCGTGCAGGCCGCGCTCGCCCTGCCCTACGCCGCGCGCAATCTGGATGCGGCTGCGGCAGGCAAGCTGCGCGGCGCGATCCTCGCCGCCGACAGCGCAATACAACTTGCCCAGCTCGAGGCGGACGCGGTGGCCGGCTGGCGCGACGCGCTGCAGGCGCTGCTGCGCGACGGTCAGGCGACGCGGCTTGTCGCCGGCACCGCCGCGCGGCTGCTCTATGAGGTCGAACTGCTCACCGCCGGGCAAGCCTCCGACCTGCTGGCACGGATGCTGTCGCCGGGCACGCCGGTCGCTGAAGCGGCCGGCTTCTTCGAGGGCTTCTTCGAAGGCGCCGGCCAGCGGCTGATCCACGACGCAGCGCTGCGCGGCGCGGTCGACGCCTGGCTCATGGCGCTCGACGAAGAGGCATTCACCGCCAACCTGCCGCTGTTCCGCCGGGTCTTCTCGGCGCTCGATCCGGCCGAGCGGCGGCGGCTGATGGACGCGCTGTTCGAACGCCGCGGCGGCGGCGCCAAGGGCTATCGCCTGATCGCGGGCGCGGCGGATATCTGGCCAAAGCATCAGGCACGGGTGATCGAACTTTTGAAATCCGGAGCGGCGCGATGAGCGAGACCGACGAACGCAATCGCCGCTGGACGCTCGCGCTCGGTA
Source organism: Bradyrhizobium algeriense (assembly GCF_036924595.1). NCBI lineage: Bacteria > Pseudomonadati > Pseudomonadota > Alphaproteobacteria > Hyphomicrobiales > Nitrobacteraceae > Bradyrhizobium > Bradyrhizobium algeriense. The sequence continues at coordinate 3,579,841 of NZ_JAZHRV010000001.1, forward strand.
TCGACCCTGATGCCGAGAGCGGCTTTGCCCTGTCCGATAGTGACCGCCGCATGTCCGACGCACTGACGGCGCTTTATGGCGACGGCGATGACGCGCCCAAGAAAGGCCGCGGCGGCCTCGGCGGATCGGCGCCGCGCGTCGCGAAATGGCTGGGCGACATCCGCGAATTTTTTCCCGCGCCCGTAGTGCAGGTGATCCAGAAGGACGCGTTCGAGCGCAAGGGCCTGCGCCAGATGCTGATCGAACCGGAATTCCTCGCCACGGTCGAGGCCGACGTCAACCTGATCGCCGACCTGGTCTCGTTGCGCGGCGTGATGCCGGACAAGACCAAGGAAACCGCGCGGATCGTGATCGCCAAGGTGGTCAAGGAGCTGATGGAGCGGCTGGAGCGGCGCACGGCGGATGCGATCCGCGGCGCGCTGAACCGGTCGCAACGCACCAACCGCCCGCGCTTTTCCGATATCGACTGGCCGCGCACCATCAAGGCCAATCTCCGCCACTATCAGGCCGAGCATCGCACTGTAGTCCCCGAGCGGCTGATCGGCTTCCTGCGCCAGCAGCGGCGCATCGTCGATCTCGAAGAGGTGGTGCTGTGCGTCGACCAGTCGGGATCGATGGCGACGTCGGTCGTCTATGCCTCGATCTTTGCGGCCGTGATGGCGTCGCTGCCTGTTGTCGCGACCAAGCTGGTGTGCTTCGACACCGCAATTGTCGACCTGACCGAGGAACTGGCCGATCCCGTCGAGGTGCTGTTCGGCGTCCAGCTCGGCGGCGGCACCGACATCAACCGCGCGGTCGCCTATTGCGAGGAGCGGATCGAGCGGCCGACCAAAGCGCATCTGATCCTGATCACCGACCTCTATGAAGGCGGCAACGCCGACGCATTGGTCGACCGGCTGGCGCGGTTGTCGGTGCGCGGCGTCAACGTGATCGTGCTGCTGGCGCTGACCGATACCGGGCGCCCCTCCTATGATCCTGCTCTGTCGGCCAAGGTCGCAGCCCTCGGCATCCCCGTGTTCGCCTGCACGCCCGATCAGTTTCCGGACCTGATGGCGACCGCGCTGAAGCGCGAGGACGTCGCCGGGTGGGCCGCCGACCAGGACATCAAGCTGATCCGGCCTGAGGCGTAGCAGACCGGCTCTGGCCTCCTCCCGCACCTTGACTTCGCCTCACTTGAGGCATATCTTTGCCTCAACTGATGTGAGGGTTTCATGGGCTACCAGGCCGCAACCGCCGCCGAACTGCTCGGCGTCAAACCGAAGAACACCGAGACGACGCTGACGCTGGCCTACTCCGTCGAGAAGGGCCTGCCGGTCTCGGCACTGGACAAGTTCGCTGACCGTGTCAGCCCGAACGATGTCCGCCGCTTCACCTACCGGATCGTGCCCAAGCCGACGCTGGAACGCCGGCGCAAACACAAGCAGCTCTTGACCATCGAGGAAAGCGACCGCCTCGCGCGCGTCGCCAAGGTGTTCGCCTTCGGGATCGACGTGTTCCGTGACGAAGCCAAGGTCCGCGACTTTCTCGAGCGTCCGCACCCGATGCTGGACAACAACGCTCCGCTCGAAGTGGCGCTTGCGACCGGCCCTGGCGCCGATGCGGTGATCAACCTGATGGGCCGGGCGGCGTATAGCGGCGGCGTCTAGGCGTGCAGAAGACCGATCGCGTTCTGAAATGCTATCGCATCGGGGACCCGAACGGCGCCTTCCCGATCTATGATGCCGAAGGCGCCCGCCTGTATCCCGGACGCTGGAATACGCATGCGAGCCCGGCCATCTACGCTTCGGAGCACTATTCCACCGCGCTCCTGGAAAAGCTGGTGCACACCAATCTGGTGATGCCCGCCAACCAGCACTTCATCGAGATCACGATTCCAAACGGCGTCTCGTATGAAATTTTCCAGACCGCGGCGCATCCCGGCTGGGATTCGCGCAACGAGACGATCTGCAAGACCTTCGGCCAGGGATGGTACGAGGAGAAGCGTTCGGCGCTCCTGCTCGTCCCCTCCATTCCGGCGCGGCTGGAGCGCAACTTTCTGATCAACCCGGCTCACCCCGACGCCAGGGGCATCACGCACACTTTGCCCGAGCCGGTGTGGTGGGATCAACGGCTTTACGGGGCGGTAACCGGCTCATAGGGCGAAACGTATCGCGGCGGTCACATCCGATTTGGCGGAATACGCTACGCTATTCCACCCTGCGAGCTAAGTCGCGAACAGCTGAGCGTTGGCGCTGGGCACGTTGTCGAGCTGGAGCTGCTCCCGCACCATGCTTCTCACAATCTCAATTGTCCTGGCATCGGCAGGAAAGAGCATTTCCAACGCAAGCTCGGCCAACGTCACGTCGTTAGGAGTGCCGAAAACGGTCACGGTATTGAGGAACGACACCGTGCCAAGGCGCGTCGCGATACGAAGCGGCGTTGCCAGATGCTGCGTAGCCTCGAAGCCGGCGAGCGGTTCGGAATTGGGCGGCACGGGATAGGCCGCTATTTCTGCATGCAACCGCTGAATCGCCGGATCCGCCCCCGTCTCGATCTGCTGGCGAAGGACACTCAGTGAATGCACGCGCCATTGCGCGAAATTCACGATGCGCGGCCCCATTCCGGCTGGATGCAGGATGAGACGCATGGCGTTGACAGGCTTGCGCAGGAGCTCCGCCGAACAACCTTCGTAAAGTTGCGGAAGCGCCGAATTCGACAGCACCACGTTCCAGTGCCGATCGACCGCGAACGCCGGATACGGCCTGTGAGCGCTCAGCACAGTATCAATGGCGCTCTTTGCCGCCTCCAGTTCCTCCAGCGCGCGCTCCTGGAAAGCGGGAGCGAAGCTTGCGGCGAGAAGCAGCTTGTTCTGATCGCGAAGCGGGAGATCCAGGTGTTCGGCAAGTCGCATGATCATTTCACGGCTGGGCTGCGACTTTCCGGTCTCAAGACACGACAGATGCCTGGTCGAGCTCTCCGCTGCGTGTGCGAGGTCGGCCTGCGTCATGCGCCGCCGCTCGCGCCAACGCCGAAGCAGGATGCCGAAAGGAAGCTAATAGGCACTCATCGCGCGAATCTAGCGTCCGGCCCGGCTGTTCTCAATGACCTCAGAGGTCAAGTTGGCTGCGCGGAACCTCCGCTTTTTGACCTCTGGGGTCATCGATTTCGGACGACGCTCAAGCGAATGCTGATGCGGGGCTTTGGTTCGAACTTGAGACCGCGAAACTTCGAGGTGGAACATGCCCAGGATTGATCACTACCTGCTCGCACTTCTGATGAGCGCAGTGCTTGCGATCCCTGCCCTCGCTCAGGACGCCAGATCGCCAATTGGAGAAAAATCAATGCTCGACCCACAGACGCTGGCCGATCGATACGTTGCCGTATGGAATGAAGCCGACGAGAAACGCAGGCGGGATGCCATATCGGCGCTTTGGGTGCCAAACGGCGAGCACTTCGTCGAAGGCCGGCAGGCCCGAGGCTATGAGGAGTTGGAGAAGCGGGTCCGGGGATCACACGAAAAGAACGTCAGGGATAACGGCAACAGATTTCGCGCAGCGCCCGGCGCTCGCCGCCTGCACAATGTCATCACGTTCCATTGGGAGATGCTGCCCGCCAACGGTGACACCGTCCTGGTCAGGGGGTTGGAGTTTCTGATCATCGACGGCGAAGGCCGGATCCTCGTCGATTATCAGTTCTTCCCGGCTTAGGGCATGATCCGGAAAAGCCAGAGCGGGATGACGATTCGAAGAAAGATCATCCCGCTCCGGCCGGACACATTCCGCTCCCAGATGCCAACCGGATCATGACCATCCGCCCCATCGTTCGTTACCCCGACCCTCGGCTTGCGCTCCCGGCGCAGCCCGTCACCGTGTTTGACGGCGCGCTGCGCGACCTTGCGAGCGACCTCCTGGAGACCATGCACGCCGCGCCGGGGATCGGGATCACCGCGCCGCACATCGGCATCCCCCTGCGGCTCGTGGTGCTCGACCTCGACGCAACCGAGGGCGCGCGGACCTATGTCAATCCGGAGATCATCTGGGCATCGTCAGAGACGATCCTGCACCGGGAAGGCAGCGTCTCGATGCCAGGGGTCAACGACGAGGTAAGTCGTCATGCGCGGGTCCGGATCAGCTATCAGGACGTCCACGGCAACCTGCAGACCGAGGAATCGGACGGGCTGCGCGCGGTCTGCCACCAGCACGAGATCGATCAGCTCAACGGCCTGTTCTGGATCAGACGGCTGTCCCGCCTCAGGCGCGAGCGGCTGATCAAGCGTTTTGAAAAGATGTCGCGCAGTTGAGATGAATGCGCCCCTCCGTTAAGATTACGTCTTAACTAATAATTAATTATGCCTTTGCGGGCACAAAAGGCTCGGCTTAGCGTCTTAGGAATGCTGCTCAGTAACCTACCAACGGGTGAGTGCCATGACCTATAGAACGACGTTTATCGCGTCCCTCGGTGTAGTCGCGCTTGTCCTTGCCGCGAGCGAGGCATTTGCCGATCCGGGCGTAGCGCGCGGTGCAGGTGCAGGGATTGCTCCGGCGCGCCCGGGTTTCCCGTCATTCCCCCGATCGATGCATCATCACCATCACCGGGGCGGCGGCTTATGGGCGGGAGGCCCGGGGGTCTTCTATGGTCTAGCACCTGATACGGTCGACGAACCGGTGGTCGTGGCTCCGCCGCTAAAGCAATCAGACGACCTCCGTTACACGTGCGTGTATGATATTCCCTGGGATTACGTGCATCGTTGTCCGCAGTTTCGGTAGTAATTTTCGGAACATGGTGTGCCCTACGAGCTGGGCCCGACCTTGCGGCCCGAAACGCCCGTCGCACAGCCGAAGAAGTATTTTGAGAACTCCACCTCAAGCCCGTGGCTGCGCAACGTAGCCGCGATCCCAGCGGCGTTGCCGAAATTGGTGCTGTAGGTACCGATCATCGCAAAATCCTGTGCGCCGCGAAGCAGGATGCGCTCGATGAGCGGCAGAACCACCTTGAGATGAAGCAGGTACAGCGGACGAAGCCACCAGCCCTTGGGATCCGACGCCTCGATCATGGAAAAGACGCCGCCGGGTTTGAGCACACGCGCGATCAGGGCGGCGAGCCGCGCATGCTGCTCGGGATTGAATGTCTTCAGCCCGAACGTGGAGATGACGAAGTCCGCGCTCTCCGACGGCAGGTCGCTTGCCAGCACGTCATCCTCGATGAATTCGATCCGGTGGGCGCGGTGGGCGTGAAGCCGCTCCATGGCGCGGCGATGCATGCCGGAGGAGATATCGACGACGGTGATTGATCCAATATCGTCAAAGCGCTTCAACAGATGCGGCCAGACCTCGCCGGTCCCCGCCATCAGATCATAGCCGCGCGCGCCGCCGGCCCCAGGCGACGGCATCGCCGCCACGCATTGCTGCCGCCAGCGCTCGGTGAAACCGAACGAGCAGATCAGGCTGAAGGTGATGTACCGATCCGAACAGCGATCGAAGACGGTCTTTACGAATTGCGGGTCGTAGATGTCGGTCATTCCGCTGCCTATGCCCCCCACTGCCATTCGGTTATCCGGGCTATTGTTTGTCCTTGCGAGGAAGACCGCCCGCTGCAAGGCTCGGCCGCGCGCCGGTGGCGCAGGCCTGCTCGACGCAGCGGCTGGCGCGGAGGATGTTCTGCTCGCTGAACATCGGCCCCACGATCTGCAACCCGATCGGCAGCCCCTCGACAAAACCGCAGGGCACCGAGGCGGCAGGCTGGCGGGTGAGATTGAACGGCCATGTCAGCGGCGTCCAGTCGAACCATTGGGGAAAGCGCGTGGCGTCGGGCGTGTCGACGCCGGCCGCGAAAGCGGTGATGGGAATGGTCGGCGTCAGCAGCAGATCATAGTCCCCGTGAAACAATTGCATCTTCTGGCTCAGCACGCGCATCTCGGCATAGGCCGCCTGCAATTGGATCGCGGAAATATTCTGGGCTGATATGACCAGCCGCAGCAGGCCCGGATCGAGCGCCACCAGTTGCGCGCCATCGAAATCACGCACCAATGCGGCATGCGATGCGCCCCAGATCACTTCCAACGTATGCTGCGCACCGGAAAGATCGAGAGCAACACGCTGCACGTCAGCGCCAGCCTTCACCAGCGCATCGATGGCCGGCTGCATGCCGGCCACGACGGCAGAATCGGCGACCGGGAAGCCGAGATCGGGCGACCATGCGATCCGCATCCCCGCCACCCCGTCGTCGAGGCCATCGAGATAATCGATGCCGCGATAGGGAATGGCGAAGGAATCGCGCACGTCCGGCCGCGTCAGCACGTTCAACATCAGAGCGCTGTCAGCGACATCGCGCGACAGGCCGCCATAGACCGCGAGCGTACCCATCGGTCCCGGAAAATTCGGCACCACGCCGTAGCTCGGCTTCAATCCGAACACGCCGCTGAACGCCGCCGGGATGCGGATCGAGCCACCGCCATCGCCGCCGGTGGCCAGCGGCACAACGCCTGCCGCCACCAATGCGGCCGAACCGCCGCTGGAGCCGCCGGGCGTGCGGGAAACATCCCAGGGATTACGCGTGATGCCGGTCAGCGGGCCATGCGTGATGCCCTTCCATCCGAATTCGGGCGTAGATGTCTTGCAGAAGAACACCGCGCCGGCCTCGCGCAGGCGGGCGACACCGGGCGTATCCTCCGTGCTCGGCACAGCTGGCGTCGCGTGCGAGCCGATGCGCGTCGGCCAGCCCGCGACATGCGCTGTATCCTTGATCGCGACAGGCACGCCGTCGAGCGGCCCGAGCGGCGCACCGCTGTGCCAACGTTCCGCCGACTCTGCGGCCAGACGCCGCCCCTGCGCTTCATCCAGCAGGCAGATGGCATTGAGAGCCGGATTGACCGTGTGCAGGTGCGCGAGAGTAGCTTCCAGCACATCGATCGGCGACAACTCGCCCTTGGCGAAGCGCCGCGCCATCTCGCGGGCGGAAAGCCAGTTCAACTCGTCAGACACGCGGCGCGATCCAGGATGTGATGAAGCCTTCGAACATTCCGTCGAACATGCCACGACAGACAGCGGGCTGCAGCCCCTCGATCAGAATGGCAGGTCTGCCGCACCGCTCGTGCGCAATCTGACCTAAGCTCTCTTCCCAGTACGTTTGGTCATTGGTGCGTTACGCCGCTCCCGTTTGCCTCGCGCGATCTCGGTCGCCAGCGCGTCGAGCTTCGGTTCCCAGAAGCTCCTGAACTGACCGATCCATGCATCCACCGCCTGAAGCCCCGCAGCATCCACCGAATAAAGCCGTCTTTGCGCGTCCGCCCGGACCCGTGCAAAGCCGCTCTCGCGCAGCACCTTGAGATGCTGCGACACGGCGGCCTGCGTGATCCCGAACTCGGCTCCGATCGCCTCTACTACTTCACCGGACGCCATTTCCCGAGGGCCCAGCAGCTCGAGGATGCGACGGCGCACCGGATCGGAAAGGACTTCGAAGACGTGCATCAGCTTCCTGTGCCCGGGTGCGCCATATCAAGCGGAATCTCGCCGCGATAGAAAGCGATGGTCCGGTCTGACCGCTCTTTTGCCGAGGCCGGATCTACTCCGCTCGCGACATGCGCTGCGCGCCAAAACTCACCGCTTTGAGTCATGAACTCCTTGCCGTCTGGAGAGCCCATCCATGCCTCGGCGGTCTCATGGTCGACGGATGCCCCCGTCGCAAGATACCGCTCAAGCCCCGCAAGGGCGAGGTCCCAACCTATCCCCACAGCGCCTGGACCGAACTGATTCCAATGATCCTCGATGATCGCGGTGTGCTCCAGCGTCAGCCGCGCCTTGTCGCGCTCTGCCGCCAGACTGACGTCGATCCAGCTCGTCGCACCGCCGAATTCCCACGTCGCTGCAAAATGATCAGGCGGTGTACACGCCGTGATGGTCCCGCCCGCATTCCCCTTGAGCTGGTACTTTCCGCCCAACTGGAGGTCTCCCTCGACCGGCAAAAACCATCGCGGAATGCGTTCCTTGCTGGTCAATGCGTCCCAGAGGTCATCGACATCAGTGTCGTAAAGCCGTGTCAGCGTCACCGCGCTCGCGGCCTTCCCGTCCTTCTCGAAATTGCGCACTGAGCGCGTGACAAGCCCCAATACCCTGGCGACGTCGATCTCCATTCGGTCCTCCTTGTACTTTTCGGGCGATGAATACCGGCTTTAGCTTATATAAGTCAAGACCCTTAATACAGTCGAACATGCAACCGGTTGACAACCTTCGCCTCGTTGATGATGCGCGTTGCAGTCTCGCGAGGATTTTGCGTCGTCATTGCGAGCGAAGCGAAGCAATCCATCTTTCCGCGTATGAGGTGACAATGGATTGCTTCGCTGCGCTCGCAATGACGGGGATATGGTTCCGCGATCTCGCGGCGTATCTCGCCCGAGCTTTGCATCTTCTTTTGCCCTCCTCTTGTTCAGAGGGCGCAGGGAAGACCGGGTGCTTGCTGCACCCGCGGTCTCGTGTGCAAAAAGAACACGCACACGAGCATACAGGTACAGGCGGAGCATCCCGGCCTTCCCTGCGCAGTGGCTTTACGGCTTACTTCGTGCTCTTCCCGGAGAACGGCTCTTTTGCCTCCGTCATCGGCGGGACACCGCGCTCGATCCGATAGGATCGATGCGCAACCGCCAACTTAGCGCCAGCACCGCGACGCCCGAACCACACGACTTCGCCGTACGCGCCCCTCATCCGCCGTGAGACGGGCGGAGTTATGCGACTGATTTGGGTGAGAACGAAGCAGTATATTTTTGATTCCTGGCCTTGACACAATTTCGGAAAATCAGAATTAATTGCCCATCGTGCCCATTAGTCGCATGCGAAAACTCTTATTCGTCATTGCGGACGAAGCGAAGCAATCCACAGCGCCCTTGCCGAAGCGGAGGTCGATTGCTTGTCGGCAGGAACAAAACGCAGCTTCGGGGATAGTCTTCGGCTAGTTTGGTGCAATTCCGAGGATGTAGGCAAGGAGCGCGATGTGGATCGCCAGCCAGATGCGCGGGTGCCGCTCCTGGAACGACAGGCGTCTCATGCCGGCACCCTCCGGTGTGCGGCAGCCATGCCGAGGAAAGTGAACAGCAGGAATGCCCCGGTCAGGCCGCCGTGTGCCATTTCGAGCGAGGCAACGAAGACCAGCGCGGTCAGGGCAAAGCGGACTTGAGGAGAGTCCGCCGGGATCAGGCCGCCAAGCGCGGCAGCGACGAGGAGAATGACGAGCGTGCCGCCGAGAAAGCCGAACTCGATGATTGTCTGCAGCAGCGTGACGTGCGGGTAGGCCTTGAAGCAGGAGGCACGCTCGAACGAGGAGAGGCCGCCGCCAAAAATTCCGGCACCAGGGACAGCCTTCACCGCCTCCTTGAGGAGTGACTTCCTGATCGCGACCGAATTGTCGAGTTCGCCGCACTCGCCGGCCACCGGATTGGGTGGACGCCCAGGCACGGTATCGCCGGCACGTGCCGGGCTGAATATGTAATTTAGAAAGATGCCACTGGTCTGCGGTCGAACCGCAAGCCCGATGAGGACCGAAATGATCGCCGCGCCGAGGATCATCGCGATCGGCCGCCTTCGGTCCGATGGCGAGACAAAGAACGCAGCGACAAGAGCGAGCGCGAGCGCGACGAAGATGAACCGCACCTGCGACGCGGCGAAGATCACGAGCGGAGGCACCAGGATCGCGAGGATCAACCTGATGCGGCGCAGATCGCCATAGCAGGCGACCGCAAGCACGAGGAAGCCGAATGACATTGTGAAGACCGTCGCGGCATGCGCGAAGCCGAAGACGATCGGCTTGCCATGCGGATCGTTCCATTGCGCGCCGAGCGCGAAGAAGGTTGCCACGGTGCCGAGCAGCGCAACGAGGCCCGTGATGCGATGGAAGAGGCCGAGCTTGCTGTCAGTCGGGATAAGGCGGCCAGCCGGGTAGGCGGCAAGCGCGAGCAGGAAGAGCGCCGCATCGCGCGGCGACGGCGGCATTCGGATCAAGGAGAAGATCGCGACGGCGGCAAACGCGGCGAAGAGGATGTCGACCAGGTTGATCTCGAACGCGCGGAAGCGACCGAGCAGGAAGAGTGCTACGACCGAACCGCCGATGACCGCGACGGTCAGCGCCGGCACGCCGCTGCTGCCGATCGCGCCGTTCAGGAGGATGAGGACCGAGCCGCTCGACACAAGCGTGGCGAACGGGATTTGCCAGCCAATCTTCACGAGAAGTATCCCCCTATTTTCCAACTATCCAGTATTGCCGACCGTTGACGCGCGGGTCTGAGCCGTCACTGGTGCGGAAACGAATGGCATATGAATCGACAAGCGAACCATTTTCCGTCGGGACCTTGTCCCAGATAGCCCCGAAATTCTCGCGAGGCAGCGGCGTCATATTCTCGTAAACAACAAACCGCGAAGTGTCAGGAAACCGAGCGGCCCGGAAGACATACGGCCTTACCGCATAATGATTCGGATGGTCGAACCAGAACCTGCCCAGCAATTCGACTACTTGGCCTGCCGGTCGCGGCGACGCGACATAATCCCGGTGAACGAAGATCGCGGCCGGCAGGTAGGCCGCGTAGATGCCGAGCGAAATGGCGATGATCGAGCGCGTTCTCATTTAATTGGTCTTCGTGCTTTTGATCTCGCCGATGTCCTCGCGGACCGAGAACTGGGTGATCTTGAAGCTCTGGGCAGTGGCATCGGCAATGCGCTGCGCCATTGCCTTGATGTCTTCGAGACGCTTCGGGTCGGCAGGGATCAGTGGGATCGGTCCCGTCGCGGCGAACCACGCCGGGATGCTCTCCTCATCGTCATCGCCTACGCCGGTGATCGCGTGAATCTCGGTGATGCGGAAACCGCGATAGTCGCTCATTGCGGCCGGCCCTTCCTATGGAAATACAGCGCGAGATCGGTCGCCGTGTTCGGCGTGATGATGTATTTTACACCCTCAGTCTTCCGGTGCTCCTCGATCTCCGGACGGATGCATTCGTCGCACACCCGTCGCGGCTTCTTCGGCGCGTGCGGCCTGAATTGAACCATGCGCCAGCATTTGCTGCAGGGAGCGACGAGGTTGTCCGGAAAGAGCAGCGGCGCTCCCTGCGGCGCGAGCCGGCACACGACGGCGTCGGACTCCTCGGGATCACTGGTGGTCCGTTGCACGTTTGCGAAAATGCTCAATGAGAATAGCGATATAGAGAAAGTTATTAAGACCAAGGCCATTTCGCCGCGGCTCGGAAGCAATTTGGCGTAGTCAGCCCTGCAGCGCAGGCGAGATAGCATGAGATTGCACAATCAAGAATTGAAAGCGAGAAGAATCTCGCTATACTTGATTTTCACTCCCACTCAATCGTCCCCGGCTTGCTCGTCGTACACCACCCGGTTCACGCCCTTCACTCGTTGATGATCCGCGTCGCGGTTTCGCCGAGGAATTTCATGTCGAAGGGATAGAAGTCGGCGGTCATGCCGTCGGTCGACGTCACCGCGCGCAGGCCCACGACGTATTCGTAGGTGCGATCGTCGCCCACCGTCTTCACCGGCAGCAACACGGCGAAGGCTTGCGAGATCGTGTCGTAGAGGCCGGCTTTTCGGATCTGGTCGATATAGACGGCGTCGGCCTGGCAGCGGCGGGGCTGAGGCCCGCGCGATGACTCGCGCACTCCACACGTCAGTTCCGATCGCCACGGCTACCGATCGTCGCGCGCCGACTATTTATTGTTAAGAGAGTCGCAGCGCGTTGACGAGTGCAGACAGCGCAGCAGGCTGATGCTGGCGACTGGGGTAATACATGAAAAAGCCGGGAATTGGCGGCGTCCAGTCCTCCAGCACACGGATAAGGCGGCGCTTCGCAACATACTCTGCGACCTGCTCTTCAAATGCGAGGCCTACGCCGACTCCAGCGAGTGCCGCCTGAATCACCAGGTTGGTATCATCGATTATGAGCGGGCCGTTCACGCCGATCGTAACCGCCTTTCGTCCTTGCTCGAATTCCCACCGATACGGACCGCCCGGAAGACGCAGGCTTATGCATCGATGGTCATTCAGATCCTTGGGCTTCTGGGGAATGCTTCGTGATGCAAAATAGCCGGGCGATCCGACCACCGCCAATCGCAGCTCCTGCGTGACCCGCACCGCGATCATATCCTTTTGAATGTACTCGCCGAGTTGAATACCGGCATCGAACTCGCCCGCAACGAGGTCTACAGGGCCAGTGACAGTAACAACGTCAAGAACGATGTCGGGGTGGGTCTCAGCAAATGCCGTGAGCCGCGGCAACAATACCATCACGGCAGCCGACCTGGACATTACAATTCGAAGGCGCCCCGCGGGTCGGTGCCGAACGCTTCGGGCTTTGTTGAGGGCACGAGCAATTTGCTCAAGTGCCGGAGACAACTCTTTCAAAAGAGCTGCCCCTGCAGCGGTTGGTGCGACGCTCTTGGTTGTTCGAGCAAGAAGCTGCAGCTCGAGCCGCCGCTCAAGTCCCCGGATCGTGTGGCTCAGGGCAGACTGAGACACACCAATCTTTGCCGCAGCCCGTGTAAAGCTTCGTTCACTGGCGACGATTGCAAACGTAGCTAGTTCGTTCAGTTCGTTTCTCATGATTTATGAATATCGCTCATGACTCTATGCCTTGCAACATGTCTAGTCTCATAAGCCACTTTGTCCTAGAGTTTGCCAACAAGGAAACTTGAGGCAACCTTCTGCAGGTTTCGGCCGGCTTGACGCTCAGCACGTGTAGCTGGGTCTATGAAAGCGGTTCGTTGTAACAACTTTTGGGATGACTATACCCGGCGATTTTAATCTCATCTGAAGAACGCAACTTAAGCCCACAGGGACTTTTGGAGAGCAGAATGTCAAAAATGGATCGACGAGCATTTTTGAGTCGATCTGCCAGCGTGATTGTTGGAGCTACGCTCGTCAGCACTCCTGGTTTGATGCTTGGAGATCGGACTTTCAGCCATGCGCAGTCTCCTCCCGTTCCAAATAACAACCTTATGGATAACAAGCTTATGGATGCCGATGCTCGTGCCTTGCACTCTCTAGCGCAGACCTATTTCGACGGTGCCTATGAAATGGATGCTGACAAATTTGCGTCCATATTTCATCCCTCGAGTTCCGTGACCAAAGTCGGCGACGACGGCAACGTGAGCGTGACGCCGATTGGGATGTGGCTAGCAGCCGTCCGTAATATGAAAGCTCCGAAACAACAGGGCCTGGAGCGCCACGATCAGATCCTATCAATAGACGTTGATGGAGAGCTCGCGCTTTTGAAGTTGAAATTGCAAATTCCACCGCGCTACTTCACCGACATGTTGTCATGCTTAAAGGTCAACGGAACCTGGAAAATCGCTCAGAAAGTCATGACTTCGAAAACCTAACGGCTTCGGCGCTATTTTACAAAAGTGAATCATACGCTTGGCAGGTTGTCCGTGGAATTTCTGTCACAAAGCCCCAATGCCCTGGGCTGCGCTTCGGGATCATGGAAGATTTGGTCACTCTCTGACGGACATGTCGACCTGCCCGCCGAATCCCTCAGATATCCCAACAACAAAATAGGTAGGCAGACCGAACCGCCTCAGCGAGACGATTTGCTGGTTCGATTGTCGGTCAACTGCTTCTTGTTCGATCGCTCTGGCATCGACCGCGTTTTGATTGATTGTGGGGCGGGTGCGAGTTGGGACCCGTCCATGGGTCACCTCGAGGAGGCGATGGCAGAGGCAGGCATCGACACGTCATCGATCACCATAGTCGCCCTCACCCATGCTCATGGCGACCACATCAATGGTCTTCTAACGCCTGACGGTCGACGAGCATTTAACAACCTGAGCAAGATCGTGATCGGGGAGGACGCCGTTGAGGGGTTTCTTGCCGAGCCAAAACTAGCGGAGTTTCGTCCACTCCTTGCTCCCATTAACGGAGGAGACCGGTTGGCCGATCATTTGCTGGCGTTGGCAATGCCTGGGCATGCTCCGGGCCATATGGGTTATCTCCTCAGCACTGGCGAGGACGATATCTTATTCTGCGGCGACCTGATCCACGTTCCTGCTGCACAGTTTGCCCGTCCCGAGCTTACCTGGGCCTATGACGATGACGAGTCCATGGCGAGGACGACCCGGATCAAGTTGCTCCAGGACGCAGCGGATGCACATACTTGGCTGGCCGGCGCTCACCTAGGTCGACCAGGCCTCGGTAGAATAATTGAGGAAGGGCAGGGATATGCGTTTATCCCGGCCGCTTAGCTACTTGGCCCCCTACTCCCACTCGATTGCTCAGAGCTATATTAGCATTCTGGCTTATCAGCCAAACTTTTTCCGCGCGTCGCCAAAGACCGACTCACAGAGTCCGTCAGAAACTTGCGCTCTTGATTTCAATAGGGAATTTCGGCGATCAGAAATTTTTTCGGGTTCATCGACTATCGGTACCGATCGGTTGATTTTGTTATCAGCCGCAACGAACGACCATCCGCTCAGCGGCCGAAAAGACCGTTAGCACTGATCACCACGCGGTCGCCTGAATCAGGAAATTAACCGATGACTTTCGCCCATCGTGTGATCGCATCTCGGGATGTAGGGGCGGGTCCAAAGAAGTGCTCTTGTTGCGAAATGTTCGAAACATAGACGCCCTTCTTGAAGAACAGAAACATCTGAATCAGATCATACCCAAGCTCGGAAAACAGCTTTACCGGGCGTGCGAGCAAGCGGAGAACCAGCCACGGCACCACCCGGACCTTGAGACGTCTCTTCGTAATTTCGGAGACGATATCGGCGATCTCTTGCTGGCTCTTGGGACCATCGCGCCAGCCGACATCGATCGTTTGGTTGTTGATTTCACTACCAGGAAATGTCGCGGCTTTGGCGAGATATGAGGCAAGATCATCCGTCAGCACATAGGACCACCTCGTGGCTTTATCGCCGACCGCCAGGAACCGGCCAGCTTTCGCACCCTTCGCAATATAGTCTGAGCTTTGATCGAGAAATGTAGGCGCGCGGACAAATACGTACGGCACCCCGGAGGCCTTGATCAGATCCTCGGCCACTTTCTTGGCATGGAAATGCGGCACTGCTGACGCAGACTCGCAGCTAACGATGCTGAGAAAGACAAATCGGCCAACATTGGCTCTTGCTGCGGCCTCTATAAGATTCTTGTTGCCCTGGAAGTCCGTGTCGAGGCTTCCTTTCATGTAACTGTTAGCCGAGCTGACGACGACGTCCACGCCCTGCAAAGCACGATCCAGTGACCCTGGATCCATCATGTCGCCGCGCACCCATTCGACATCGGCGCTCTCATTTGAGGGCGCGCCCTTACGCGACATCGCAACGACGGCCACATTCGCATCATGCGCCAGGTTGCGGAGAATTTTGGCTCCGAGGAATCCTGTGGCGCCGACGAGCAAGACCTTTTTCTTTCCCGTCGCGCTTGAATTTACGGTCTCGGCAAGTGCCTTCCTATCCGAGGTAGTCGAAGTATGCGGTGATTGGGTCAATTTAAAATCTCCGGTCATGAACTGGTATTGGTTCGGGCGCTCAGGGCGGGGTAATCGACGTAGCCTCGCGCGGTGCCGCCGAAGAAAGTGTTGTGGTCTGGCTCGTTCATCGCCGCATCAGCCTTCAGCCGAACGACGAAATCCGGATTGGCGCCGTGAACATGCCCGTCCCCGGCGCGATCGCGGACGGTCGAAGGCGGCGCGGCTGCGGGTCATGGGCGCCATGACCAGCCGGTTGGGAAGCATGCAGGGGCCAATGCGGACCGGGGTGAACAGTGGATTCATTTGGGTTCCCCATTCGCTGGAGTCCTTGTCCACCATTCCGATTTCGGGATAAATCCGATAGAATTGGAATCATATTTCCATATATGGAGCAATCAGTTGAGCCGTTTGAACGACATGGCGCTGTTCGTGG
This sequence comes from Bradyrhizobium algeriense, assembly GCF_036924595.1. Lineage (NCBI taxonomy): Bacteria > Pseudomonadati > Pseudomonadota > Alphaproteobacteria > Hyphomicrobiales > Nitrobacteraceae > Bradyrhizobium > Bradyrhizobium algeriense. Next base: position 3,595,703 of record NZ_JAZHRV010000001.1, read on the forward strand.
AGGTGGCCAGAGCCAGGAGTTTTCGGAAGGCCGCGGAGGCTCTCGGCATGCCAAACTCCACGCTGTCGCGACGTATCAGCGAGCTGGAGAAGGCGATCGGCCTGCGACTGCTGCATCGCACGACGCGCAAGATCGAGCTCACCGAAGCCGGCCAGATCTATTATGAACGAAGCAAGCGAATCGTCGACGAGGCACGGCTCGCGCACGAACAACTCGGCGCGATGGTTGAGCAGCCGAGCGGTGTCCTGCGGGTTTCGCTCCCGGTCGACTTCGCTACGCTTTACCTCACGCCGATCATCGCCAATTTCGCGCGGCACTATCCCGGCATCACGTTCGAATTCGACCTGACCCCACGCCGCGTCGATTTGGTGGCCGAGCCGTTCGATGTGGCGATCCGCATCGGCAAACTGGAAGATTCCAGTCTGATCGCTCGCCTGATCGGGCGGCATTCGCGCCACCTCTATGCGTCTCCTGGCTATATCGAAGCGTCAGGCGAGCCCGCGACACCGGCGGACCTGGCGGAGCATGAATGCATCTGCATGCCGCGGATCCCGACCTGGACTTTGCACCAGGGGATGAACAAGGTCGATGTCGGCGTTCGCGGCCGCTTCACGCTCAACAGCGTGGGGATGACCCGCGCCCTGGCGGTCAACCACCAGGGCATCGCCCTGCTTGCCGAGAAGATCGTCGCCGAAGATCTTGCCTCTGGCCGCCTCCGGCGTGTCCTGCCCGAATGGCAGGGGTCGTCGGTCAGCATTTACGCCGTCACCGAAACTCGCCTTATTCCAGCCAAGACCCAGCGCTTCATCGAATTCCTGTCCTCCAGGCTGATGGAAACTTGAAACATGCTGGAGGTTCTCATGGAATCGCGCGGGAACCGAGATTGTCTTGCCGCTGACGATGGAGCGCCAAGTCTCGTTGCCCTGCCCCGCGGCAGCTAGCCGAGCGCTGATTGCGAGACTGTCTCCTGAAGGCTTCGATCTCCGGCAATCGGCGCGAAGCAGATCCGCCTTTGCGCGCACTATTCTACGCTAGCTAGATGTGAACTTTCAGGAGGTTGTCCACTCGGCCCCGGCCGTGAACGCTGATGTCGCCAAACACACAGCGATTCGCAGGGGGAGCCGAATGGACACTCATAAGAATGCGCCTTTGACGCCGAAAGGTCGAGAGGCGATGGTGCGGAGCGTCATCGAAGGTGGCCTGACCAACGCCGCAGCCGCGCTGAAATTTAACGTTTCGGCGAAGACGGTGGCCAAATGGGTCAACCGCTTCCGCGCGGAAGGCGTGAGTGGGTTGCGTGATCGCTCCTCAAGGCCCCTTTCATCGCCAAGCCAAACCCAGCCTGCCACATGCGCCGCAGTTGAGGCTTTGCGCCGGCATCGCCACACCGGCAAGCAGATCGCGGCCGAGGTCGGGATCTCTCCGGCGACCGTCAGCCGCATCCTGCGTCGGCTCGGGCTAAACAGGCTCGCCGCGCTGGAGCCCGCCGAGCCGATCCGCCGCTATGAGCGCGAGCACCCTGGCGAGCTTATCCATCTCGATATCAAGAAGCTCGGCCGGATCGGCTCGGTGGGACATCGCATCACCGGGCGGTATCCTGGCGCGATCAACCGCCACCATGGCATCGGCTGGGAGTTCGTCCATGTCTGCATCGATGATGCTTCGCGCGTCGCCTTCGTCCAGGTCATGACCGATCAGCGCAAGGAAAGTGCTGTAGCTTTCCTTGAGGCCGCCGTCGCTTATTTCGCCAGGCTCGGAGTCCGCGTCGAGCGCGTGATGACGGATAATGGCTCGTGCTACCGCTCAGAGAGCTTCCGAGCAGCTTGTAAACGCCTCGGCCTTCGCCAAATCTTCACCAGGCCTTATACGCCCAAGACCAAGGGCAAAGCCGAGCGCTTCATCCAAACCGCGCTTCGCGAATGGGCTTATGCGCAGGCCTACCAGAACTCAGACCAGCGAACGGCCGAACTGCCCAACTGGCTGCATCGCTACAATTGGCACCGGCCGCATGGTAGCCTGAAGGCCAACACACCCATCAGCCGACTCGGTTTAGCCGGGAACAACCTCTTGAGGCTCCACAGCTAGAGCACTCCGCCTTTTGAAGCGACCTTACATCATCCTGAAAGTGGTCGCAGATCGGACCTGCGCGGCAGGGATTGAAAACGCCAGTTCAGCAGAGTGAGAATCGGCTTCCGACCGGATTACGGCAAGCGTCGCCGGCGACCTGCTGCGCATCAGTCGCGCGATATGGACAGCCCCGCGAGAAGCGGAGCGTACGCGGCGAGCCTGCGGGATACGAACTCCGTGAAGAGCCGCACACGCTTCGTCTTGCGTGTCTCCCCCTGTGTGAGAAGCCAAACCGTTCCGTACATGTGCAGGTCGGTGCCCGGCACCCTCACCAGCAGGGGGTCGGCATCGCCAACGAAGCACGGCAGTGTCGTCATCCCGATCCCTTGCCTTACTGCAACGATCTGCGCCTCAGCGTCTGTGGTCCTGAACGGAACCCCCATGGTGCGGACTTCGCGGGCCCAGTCCGGGATTCCATGAATGCTTATGACGATCCACCGGATGGGATCAGGCGCGCCCGCACGCGACGCGGATAGTCGATCGCGGGACATGTAGACGCCTCCGAACAGCTCCGGTCCCTTCAGGCCGTGAAGATTGAGCGGCAGGGTTTTGCGATCGTAGACAACGCGGATCGCCACGTCTGCCTCTCGGTTGGTCAGATTTGCCAGCTCGCCGGACGACAAGATTTCCATCTCGATGTCCGGATGCAGACGCGCGAAATCGGCGAAATCCGGCATGAGCAGGTGTGTCGCTAAGGGCGGCGCCAACGTCACCCGCAGAAGCCCGCGCACGCTCTGGTCGCGACCGAAGACGCGCGTCTCCAGCTGGTGCGACGACGCTTCCATCTGGTCCGCGAGCTCGAGAACCTCCTCGCCCGCAGCCGTCAGCCGGTAGCCCGAAGGCAACTTTTCGAACATCTGCGCGCCCAGGTGTTCCTCGAGCTGAGCAATACGCCGCAGCACGGTCGAGTGATTCACCCCGAGGCGCTCCGCCGCAGCCCGCACTGAGCCTCCGCGCGCGACGGCCAGAAAGTAGCGAACGTCATCCCAGTCGATCATGGTGCATTCCGGCACCGCACGGTGCGCCTTCCAAAGCCCGTATCTAACATATCGTGCAGCAATACGGGCGGTCGTCATAGCCTTTGTCGACGAGCGCGGCCCAATTCCGAACGGCGGACACCGATCGTCGCGGCTGGCGTCAGTCGTCCAGCCGGATCGATTTCGCACCACCGATGTGCGCGCTTCTGCACTCAACGCCTGACGCTGGCGGACCCATGTTGAGGTTCTCGGGGGCATCCCCGAACGACCAAAGACGGAGTCTGAAAGGAAGTCATGGGAAAGCTTGAGGGTAAGATTGCAGTCATCACGGGTGGATCGAGCGGCATGGCGCTGGCGAGCGCCAAGCGGTTCGTTGAAGAAGGCGCCTATATTTTCATCACGGGCCGGAGGCAGGAGGCGCTCGACGAGGCCGTCAAGCTGATTGGCCGGAACGTGACCGGCGTGCGCGGCGACGCGGCCAATCTCGACGACCTCGACCGTCTGTTCGACACGGTCAAGCGGGAAAAGGGCAGGATCGACGTCCTGTACGCGAGCGCCGGCATGGGCGAAGCCGTCCCACTGGGCGAGATTACCGAGCAGCACTTCGATGCGGCCTTCAACCTGAATGCGCGCGGCACGCTGTTTACGGTTCAGAAGGCGTTGCCGCTGTTCAACGATGGCGGATCGATCTTCATGACGGGGTCAGTTGCCTCGGTGAAAGGTTTTCCTGGTTACGGCGTGTACTCGGCGAGCAAGGCGACGTTGCGCTCATTCGCACGCACTTGGCTCAACGAACTGAAGGGCAGGAATATCCGGGTGAACGTGTTGAGCCCGGGGCCGATCGCCACACCGATGCAGGACCAGGTTCTCACCGAGGAAGCGAAGCGGATGTTCGAATCCCTGATCCCGCGGGGAAAGATGGGTCGTCCTGAGGAAATTGCGGCGGTCGCGCTGTTTCTTGCTTCAGACGATTCGAGCTTCGTGAATGGGGTGGAGTTGTCTGTCGACGGCGGCTTCTCGGCCATCTGAATTCGCGCCGGATCGCCGGAAGTGGCTGATCGGCAGGCGCCGTTGAAGGCCGGGAAATCAATATCAACAAGGATCGGAGAACCATTATGAGCTACGCGATTGTAGGATTCGGTAAGATAGGCCAGGCCCTCGCCCACGCCTTCGCCCGTAAAAACATCGAGGTGACCGTCGCGAGCCGCCGGCCGCCCGAGGCGTTGGCGCCGCAGGCTCGGGCGATTGGACCCACGGTCGTCGCCAAGTCGTTGCGGGAAGCACTCGAGGCCGACACAATCATCTTGGCGGTCCCGTTCGGGGAGCATCGCGAGGTTGCGAAGGCCCTGCCGAGCTGGAAAGGCAAGACAGTGATCGACGCGATGAATGCGTTTCCAGTCCCTGAAGAGCTGGACGGTCTACCGTCCTCCGCCTTCGTCGCGAAGGCGTTCACCGGCGCCAAGCTCGTGAAAGGTTTCAATCATCTGATTGCGGCCACCCTGGCTGCCGATCCGATCGTCGAGGGCGGGCACCGGGTCGTCTTTCTGTCGAGCGACGACGAGGACGCGATCGCTCCCGTGGCGGCCTTGGCCAAACAACTCGGGTTCGCACCCGTCAAGCTGGGAAAGCTCAACGAGGGTGGCGCGCTGGTGCACGCACGCGGTCGCACTTGGGGCCAGCTCATCTTCCAGGATTTGTTCAAGAAGGAGCAGTAATCGATCTACGACCGTGTGATCGACGCCGAGAACTGGTCGCGCGCGCTAACTTCTTCGAGCAGCGCGCGACCGAATATTTGAAGGCCACAAAGTCGCGAAGGTTGAGGTGGGCCTGACGGCGTATGGGGGCGAAACCGGCATCTATCGCTGCAGCTTTCAGGCCGATTACAAGCAAACCAGGGTGATCGAACGCCTGATGTGTGCGAACGAGTCGCTTCGCATTCGACACCAGGCGAAATATGTAGAGAAGGAACAAGCGGTATTCGACGCGCTCTGCCAGATGTGGCCGCAGCCCAAGCGGCAGCCTGCGCTGCGCATTGTCGCCATGATGTCGATCGGAGCACTTCGTCTTGCGATCGACAACTGGAACCGCGACCAGGGGAAGCGACCTATCGCCATTTATCTAAAAGAGGCGTTCGCCGACCTGAAGTCGGAGATTTGAAACGGCGCCTGCGATCAGCGGAGCGATCGTCACCGAACTGGTCATATCATCCTCCCCGCCCCACAAACAAGCGGAGCAATTCAAGCAGAAACGTACGTCAACCTGATCACCTCCTCGCCAATTCGATCGCTGGCCACGAGGCGGAGCGGCGGCCGGGGGCCGGAGAAGAATGGTTTGCCGCGACCCAACACGACGGGGTGGAGGTAGAGTTGATACTCATCAATAAGACCAAGATCGGTCAGGCTTCGCGCCAGGTCGGGTCCGGCGACGTCAATCTCCCCAACGCGCTCAGCCTTCAGCCCCCGTATCACCGCCTCGAGGTCATCCTTGACAAGCGTGGCGTTGGGGCCGACTGACTCCAGGGAGCGCGACACGACCCACTTCGGTTGGTTCCGCCACGCCGCTGCGAAGTCGTATTCCGCAGCGTTCCACTCAGGGTGGTCTTCGTCCCAATAACGCATCACCTCATACATGCGGCGGCCGTACACGCTGCCTGCCAGGCCGCGCACTTGCTCGATGAAGTGACGAAAGAGCGCGGGGCTTGGCGCAAATTCCGGATGGTCATGGTCGACGTAGCCGTCCAGAGACTGGTTCATTCCAAATACGATCTTCGCCATAGCGATTTCCTCAGCTTTCCAGAAGAAACGGAACCTCACGGCCGGCAGAGACGGATGACGGCCTATCCAGCCGTCGGTATCAGGCGACGCCGAGCTTCCCGCGCTCGCCTTCACGGGGCGTCGAGGGCTTCTCGGGCGTCAGATACTCAGCCAGATCCGCCGCCTCGTAGAACGGGCGGATCTCCACCCCGCTCGGACCTAACATGGGATTGCGCTTCGCCCAGGCCACGGCCTCGTCCATGTCCTTGACCTGCCAGATCATGAAGCCGGCGACCAGCTCGCGGGTCTCGGCGAACGGCCCGTCGATGACCTTGCTGCTCGAACCATCGGAGGTGATGCGCTTGGCCTGGGCGCTGTTTTGGAGGCCGGCGCCGGCCAACATGATTCCGGCCTTGACCAGCTCCTCGGTGAACTGGTCCATCGCCGCGAACGCCTCTTTCGTGGGGGGCGCGCTTTTTTCGCTGCCGTCAGCGGCTTTTCCGAACACCATCACCCGCATCGTCTGTCTCCTTGTGGCGGTCCAAACCTGAGGACGAGCCAGATCGACAAGATCCGACAGCACCGCGATCATTTTTTTGGCGCGTGCCCTTCTGTCGTCGCCACCGGCCCTCGACCTTCCGGAGGACCTGCCGGAGTCAGGCCCTTTCGGCCCCCTACTCCCACTCAATCGTCCCCGGCGGCTTGCTCGTCCGTGAACGCAATGCGGTCTTTCTGATTCAACTGTCAAACAGCGTGGGCACGGACCCACGTTCTCGCGGCACGAAATGCCCGAGCTATTGTTTTAATTTTACCCTCTCGAAAGACAGAGGGCGCAGGGAAGACCGGGTGCTTGCTGCACCCGCGGTCCCGCGTGCGATTTGCGCAAACAAAAATGCACACGAGCATACAGGGCAGCTGGAGCATTCCGGCCTTCCCTGCGCAATGGCTTTACGGCTTACTTCGTGCTCTTCCCGGAGAACGGCTCTTTTGCCTCCGTCGTCGGCGGGAAACTTCCCGCCAACTTAGCGCCAGCACCGCGGCGCCCGAACCACACGACTTCGCCGTACGCTTCCGGCGCGTACGTCTAGCGCGCCCTCAGCGTCCACCGCATCTCACCGCGCGTTCGTGACGATGGCCAACGCCCCTCATCCGCCGTGAGACGGGCGGAGTTATGGGACTGATTTGGGTGAGAACGAAAGCGGAATATTTTTGATTCCTGGCCTTGACACGATTTCGGAAAATCAGAAGTGATTTGCCTGTCGTGCCGGTTTGTGACGCGGCCTTGAGCCACCGTTGCAATTTTGTGTCACCGTGGTCCCCGCAATCCCGCGCAATCCTAGCAAAAGAGACGCGTTGCCTCCATCGCGCCCTCGCTCATCACGTGCGACCCTTCAGTCAGACGCCCATCATCGCGGGTCCGGCCTGAGCCGATCGAGTAGGGAGTTCCAGCTCCCTTGCCGCGCACCCTTGCCCCACACAATCTCGAACGTCGTCCGCGAGGCGTGCGGATGCTCCATGGCTTCGACGAACGCATCCGCGACATCAGCGCGGGCGATCCGGTTCCGAGGCGCCAGCGGCAGGGCGTCCTGCCCGACGACGACCGCGCGCTCCCCGGCAGGCCGATTGAGCAGGAAGCCAACGCGGATGATCGTGTAGTCCAGGTCGCTGGCGCGAATATCGTCTTCAACGCGCCGGCGCCAGACCAGCGTGTTCCTCTTGAGCAGGTTGATCAGGGTCCCGGCCAAAGAGGACGTCCCGATGCCGATCGAGTTGAGATAGACGAAGCGGCCGTGGAACCCGGCTCGGCGCGCGGCCGCAAGCGTGTCCACCACGCCCTGATAGTCCGTCGCCTTGACTAGGCGCTCCGGCGCGTAGCGTCCGCTGGGCGCGCCTGCGGTGAAAATGATGTGATCCACATCCGCCACCGCGGCAGGGAGCGTCTCCGCCTTTGTGAGATCCCCGGCGACGACCTCAAAAGAGTGGCCCAGTTCGGCTGCGGCTGCGGCCAGGTTGCGCGCGAGCACCCGGACCTGATAGCCGCGCTGGTGCAGCAGGCGCGCGATCAGGAGCCCGGCGCCCCGCGTGCCGCCAATAACCAGAACCCGGCTCTTTCGGACCTTGCTCATCGGGCCTCCTGCTCAAGCGCTCGCCGCAAGATCCAGCGCATTGCCGCGAAGGCGCGTTCGCGATCCTCACCGTCCGCCAGCGCGTCGGCGGTCTCGTGGATGACCGCAAATATGGGCCGTCCTGCTAGCGCCGCAGGCGATCGCCTGTTCCTCGAACGAGAACCGCTCTGGTAAAGCCCATCGTGCCATTATCGCCGTTCCTCCGGGTCTAGAAATCGCGAAGTTCATGTGGCTTTGGTTCACGCCTAAGTGTCGAAGCATGAACGCTCTGCGAGACGGCCGGTTGCACAATCGAAATCGGCTCGGCCAACTGGGGAACGGGGCTGTGCTGGGCCGTTTAGAGAATGTGCCGCCGTCGTATGCCTGGTGACCGCAACGTCATTATCGCGGCCGGTCTCCCTGCCCGTCGATTTCAGGACCGGGGCCGTGCTTATGGACCTTGCCCCCTGACGCCTCCTCTGAACGCGCGAAAATCGCAGCCCGTAGGGCTGCGCGAACGCGGCATCGGTCCCTGGGAACAGCAATGGCACGAAGCGGAAGACTGGTATTTTCAGCACGCCACGCCGGATCGATGGTTCGATATCATCGTTGAGAATCAGTAATCGAAGCCCGCCTGACCGTGCCCGCCGGCCAAACGACCCTTGCCGGCAGCGAACCCGCGGCGAAAAAAGAGTTGAGCGATGTCGGGACGCGACTTGTTCGATCGTCCTTTGCTGGTAGCGGTGCCGGCAAGCCTCGCGCCTGCGGAAAATGTAAGGAGAACAACGGTGAACAAGAACACGATCTGCTTGTGGTACAACCATGACGCCGAAGAGGCCGCGCGGTTTTACGCCAAAACCTTTCCCAACAGCAGCGTCGACGGGGTTCATAAAGCTCCGTCCGACTTTCCGGGCGGCAAGGCCGGCGACGTCCTGACCGTGCAGTTCACGGTATGCGGCGTGCCCTGCATCGGCCTCAACGGCGGCGACATCTTCAAGCAGAGCGAGGCGTTCTCGTTCCAGATCGCCACCGAGGACCAGCCGGAGACCGACCGTTACTGGAACGCGATCGTCGGCAATGGCGGCGCCGAGAGCGCATGCGGATGGTGCAAGGACAAATGGGGCCTGTCGTGGCAGATCACCCCGCGCGTCCTGACCGACGCGATGGCCAAGGGCGGCGACGTGGCAAAGCGCGCGTTCGAGGCGATGCTGACGATGCAGAAGATCGACGTTGCGAAGATCGAGGCGGCGGTGCGCGGATAGACACAGGCACTTGGCGGGGGCATCAGCCCCCCGCCATCAGGTCCTTTGCCAGCGCCATGTAGGCCGGCAGCGTCACGGGGTCGTTGGCGGCGTTGCCGGCCGCCGGGTGCGAGGCATAGCGGGCGATCACCATCTCGGCTTTCGGATCGATATAGATGCCCTGCCCGTGAACACCCCGCGCCATGAAGGCGCCGTGGGCATTGTGCGTCACCCACCACTGGTTCCGGTACGAGGCGCCGGGCAATGTGGTGTAGCCGGCCGGCTTGAACTTTTCGGGATCGCCGCCGCGCGCGATGTCTTCGACGACTTGAGACGGCACGATCTGGCGGCCGTTGAAGCGGCCGTGATTGCGGATCGTCTCGCCGAAGCGGGCGAGATCGCGCAAGCTGGTCGAGAGGCCACCGCCGCCGCTTTCGGTGCCGATGCGGTCGACATGATAATGCGCGTCCTCCTCCGCACCCATCGGAATCCAGATGCGCTCCGAGAGCAGATCGGACAGCGTCATCCCGCTCGCCCGCCGGCAGATAAAGGCCAGCACGTCGGAATTGACGGTCTTGTAGGCGAAGGCCTTGCCGTGCTCGCCCTGCTTCTTCTGCGCGCACAGGAAATCGAAAATGTTGGTTGCGCCTTCATAGCCCGGTTCGATCGGCGCCATACCGTTCGCCCGCCTCAGCCCAAACACGCCGGAATTCTTGTCGGTATAGACTTCCGTGTATTCGAGGCCCGTGGTCATATCCATGACCTCATGCACGCGCGCGTCCACGAACGCGCTGGTCTTCAGCTCGGGGACGTAGTCCGTGACCGGCGCCTGCGGATCGATCTTGCCCTCCGCCACCAGCATGCCGGCGAGCGTGCCGGTGAACGATTTCGTCACCGACATCGCGATGTGCGGCTTGTGCGGCTTCAGCGCGCCGAAATAGCGCTCGTAGATCAGTCTGCCCCGGTGTAGCACGGCTATGCCGTCGGCATAGGTTTCCTCGAGCATCCGCTCAAACGTCATCGGCCGCCCGTCCATGGTGACCGACGCGGACGCGCCGATATCCTGCTCCTCGCGCGGCAACGCGGACACAGGCCCTGCCCCGCGCCAGACATTCACCGTCGGCACCAGCTGGCGGATATTGCTCCAGGCCCAGCGCAGCTCGGGGAAGCTGCGGAAGGAGCCGTTATGGAAAGTGATGGTTTTATCCGGCAGCGGGGGAAAGCCCTGCATCCAGCCGAGTGCTTCGGGATCGGTCTCGGCGGCGGTCGGAGTGGCGGTCTGGCTGGCGGCGGTTGCGACGGACATGAAGGCTGACTCCACAAGGGCGACGTGGTGACCTAACATGAGATCGCGCGATGCACAGCCTGCATTTGGGCTAGGGTGATCGTCGTCGGATGCGCATTGCTGTATCTATCGTGATGCTCGACCTCAGCTTCAGCGAAGGCGCGCACTTGTGTCAATCGCGGATCGGATGCCTCAAATGCGATATGAACGAGTATATGTAATCTGGGACTTATATGACGGAGTTCGGACCGGCGTCGCTGATCTGGATGGCACCCCGCACTATTTCGCTTCTCAGTACGACGAAGGCCCCGACGACTACTCCGACAATTTCAAACTATACCCCGTCGGCACAGAATTCATGCGACGCGCGGCGCGCAATTGGAACATCTATCGGGCCTGGGAACGTAAATTTCATAACGGCGAAACCGATCTTAAGACGCATCCCGGCCACGGCGGAATTGACGCAGAATACGATGAATTGAGGTCATGGCTCGATAAGCAAGTAGTGCTTCTCGAAGCGCTGCCATCGCTTTACAGGGCGAAATTTCGCGAACTGCCCAATCAAGAAGGACTTCCCGGTGGAATGCTCCGCGAATTGGAAGTCACCTGGTCGCCTTCGCCCGTTTAGGCCAACGACACCTTGTTAGGGGCCCTACTCCCACTCGATAATCAATAAGCCGGCGAAACCCGCATGTTTATTGGTTTCCTGGCGTTGCGAATTCGCCATACCGTCATTGACACCGACATCATGTCAGTACGAGTTGAGCGGGGACCTGGCCTTCTTTCTTGCAGCCATTCCGCGATCTATCGGGCGTTTGGGGCGCGCTTTGGGTTCATACCCACAGCGGTAGCACCGCCCACAAAAAAGCCCGCCAAACCGGGTTCAGTTCGCCTTCGCCCGCATGAGCACCCTCACGGCCGCCACCAGTAGCGGCGACCACTTGCCGGCGATGGTGTACGCGGACCATATGGCATCGCGTAGCCTGTCGATATGCGCCACCATTTCATCGCGCCCAGCAGGATCGTGGACCTTCAACCCGTGGTGCGGGAAGAACCTGTGCGCGAGCAAGTTTCTTGCCTCCAGCGCGTCCTGAAAAACGGCATCCACGCTGTCAGTGATCTGCAGCTTTGCTTTGATCGCGCGAATTGACCGGCCCAGCGTGTTGCTGTCTATGGCCTCACGCAGCCGTGCATATGCATCTGCATCGGGGTTGGCATAGCTGCCCGTCTCCAGCGCGTCGAGCGCCAGCAGGCATGTGCCCAGCTCGGTTTCCAGCAGGTTCGCCGCTTCCAGCGCCCTGCCTGCGTCGTGGTAGACCTGTTCAACCGTTGCCATCGGATGCCCTGCGCCACCCTGTCATGAGCGATTCGCGCAGGGTAGCACCCCACCGCAGCTCACCACTAGATTATCACGGCAGGCGTTAATGCGCGGTCACGCGGTTCAAACGTGGCAATGGCGCTTGCGCGGATCGCCTCAGCCGGATTGCTGACAGCCTGCCCACTACCCTGCACATGCGTAAACACAGCCCGCACCCCTTCGCGAACGTGGACGGCCACGGCGAAACGGTGTGACTAGATGCTAATTCACTCCCACTCAATCGTCCCCGGCGGCTTGCTCGTCACGTCATACACCACCCGGTTAACCCCCTTCACCTCGTTGATGATCCGCGTCGCGGTCTGGCCGAGGAAGCTCATGTCGAAGGGATAGAAGTCGGCGGTCATGCCGTCGGTTGACGTTACCGCGCGCAGGCCCACGACGTATTCGTAGGTGCGGCCGTCGCCCATGACGCCGACGGTCTTCACCGGCAGCAGCACGGCGAAGGCCTGCCAGATGGTGTCGTAGAGGCCGGCTTTGCGGATCTGGTCGATATAGACGGCGTCGGCCTGGCGCAGGATGTCGAGCTTCTCTTTCGTGATGTCGCCGGGGCAGCGGATCGCGAGGCCGGGGCCCGGGAACGGGTGGCGGCCGACGAAGATTTCGGGCAGGCCGAGTTCGCGGCCGAGCACGCGGACCTCGTCCTTGAACAATTCGCGCAACGGTTCGACCAGCTTCATGTTCATGCGCTCAGGCAGACCGCCGACATTGTGGTGCGACTTGATCGTCACCGAGGGGCCGCCGGTGAAGGAGACGCTCTCGATCACATCAGGGTAGAGCGTGCCTTGCGCGAGGAAATCCGCCCCGCCGATCTTCTTGGCTTCCGCATCGAACACGTCGATGAACAGGCGGCCGATGGTCTTGCGCTTGATTTCGGGGTCGGTGACGCCTGCGAGTTCGCCGAGGAATTGTTTCGACGCGTCAACATGCACCAGCGGAATGTTGTAGTGATGCCTAAACAGGTCGACGACGGTCTTGGCTTCATCAAGCCGCAGCATGCCGTGATCGACGAACACGCAGGTGAGCTGGTGGCCGATCGCTTCGTGGATCAGCACTGCGGCCACCGCAGAGTCGACGCCTCCGGAGAGGCCGCAGATCACCCTGCCCGGGCCTACCTGGGCGCGGATTTTTTCGATAGCCTCTTCACGAAACGCGCGCATGGTCCAGTCGCCGGTGAGGCCTGCGACCTTGCGGACGAAATTGCGGATCAGCTTGGCGCCGTCGGGCGTGTGCACCACTTCGGGGTGGAACATCAGGCCGTAATATTTGCGCTTCTCGTCCTGGATCACCGCGAACGGCGCGTTCGGCGAAACGCCGGCGACACTGAAGCCCGGCGGCATTTTGGTGATGCGGTCGCCATGACTCATCCACACCGGATGACTCTCGCCCATCGACCAAGTGTCGTCGAACAGCTTGCTCGCCGTCTTCACCTCGACATCGGCACGGCCGAATTCGCGGTGATGGCCGCCCTCGACCTCGCCGCCGAGCTGGGCGGCCATGGTCATCTGGCCATAACAGATGCCGAGCACGGGAACGCCGGAATCGAAGATCTTTTGCGGCGCGCGGGGCGAGCCTTCCTCGTGCACCGATTCCGGGCCGCCGGAGAGGATCACCGCTTTCGGCTTCATCTCGTCGAAGGCAGCTTCCGCCTTCTGGAACGGGACGATCTCGGAATAGACGCCCTCCTCGCGCACCCGGCGCGCGATCAGTTGCGTCACCTGACTGCCGAAGTCGACAATCAGAATCTTGTCATGCGCCGAGGCCACCGAGGTGGTCTGCTCGCGGGCTTGTTGTGCTGCTGTCATGGACAGGAATTACGCGACGGGGCGCGGCCTCGCAACCGCGGCAAAGGGTTGGCCCACATTCTTTCTGGGCCGTGGACAAATCCAATTTAGGTAAGTATTATTGACCTAATTTGCGCTCGACGGTTGTCGAGAGCAAATCGCGAGGAAACGGAGGAAACCATGCAAAGCCAGCACTACGCGGCGGCCGATCTCGCCGCGCTCGGCCGGGAATGGATCGCCGCCTGGAACTCGCACGACCTCGAGCGCATCCTAGCGCTTTACGCTGAGGATGCCGAAATGACCTCCGACCGTATTCAGGCGCTCGGCCTGGAAGCAAGCGGCTCGCTGCGCGGCAAGGAAAGCTTGCGGATGTACTGGGGCAAGGCGTTTCAACTGTTGCCCGGCCTGCATTTCGACCTGATCGACACCTATGTGAGCCCGGGCAGCGTGGTCGTGTTTTACCAGAACGAGCGCGGCGCGCAGATCTGCGAATATTTGCGGCTCGATGCGAGGGGAAAGATCAGGCAGGGTTCGGCCAATCATCTCGCGCATTAAGGCCCTGCCTGTGCGACGTGTTCCAACGTGGACCACCGACCCAACCGCGTCATTGCGAGGAGCGTTAGCGACGAAGCAATCCATCTTTCTTTGTGCCGCACGATGGATTGCTTCGCTTCGCTCGCAATGACGGCGGAAAGACCCCGCCCTCCTCTTACCGCAGGACTCCCCCGCATGAAAATTCCAACCCTACCCTTCACCGTGACCGACTGGAGCCAGGTCGCCGCGACGAAACATTCCGGCGAAACCGGCGAAGCGCTGTGGCGCACGCTCAACATCGGCGATCTGCGCGTGCGGATGGTCGAGTATTCGCCGGGTTACCTTGCCGATCACTGGTGCGACCGCGGGCATGTGCTCTACGTGCTGGAAGGCGAACTCGATTCCGAACTGCGCGACGGCCGCACGTTCAAGCTCAAGCCGGGCATGAGCTATCAGGTGTCGGATTTCGGCGACGCCGCGCATCGGTCATCGACGAAGACGGGCGTGAAGCTGTTTATTGTGGATTGAGGAATCGTAGGGTGGGCAAAGCGCAGCGTGCCCACCATTCAAGACAACGGTCGCGGATAGATGGTGGGCACGCTTCGCTTTGCCCACCCTACGCGATCATGCCTTCTTGAGCACTGAGACGAAAAACCCGTCCGTGCCGGTGCGGCGCGGGGTTAGCAGCCAGCCTTCGGCCGACTTCAGCGCGGCGTTTTCAAAATCTTCCGCCTTGTCCCAGAGCACGCTTGCCGTCTCGTTCAGTGGCTGAATCGAAAACTCCGGATGGCGCGACAGAAAGCTGCGGACCTGGTCGCCGTTTTCGCTTCGTAGCACCGAGCATGTGACATAGGCGATGCGGCCGCCGGGCTTGACCAGGGCGCTCGCGCGATCAAGCACTTCCGCCTGGTCCTTCAACCGCACTTCGAGCGCGCCGGGGCGCATGCGCCATTTGGCGTCGGGGTTGCGGCGCCAGGTGCCGGTGCCGGTGCAGGGCGCGTCGATCAGCACGAGATCGGCGGAGGCCTTGATGTCGGCCAATGGATCAGTGTCGCCTTTCGGCGCGCGGACATCGGCGTTGTGGACACCGGCGCGGGACAGCCGCTCGTAGATCGGCGCGAGCTGGCGCTTGTCGTGATCGGTCGCGATCAGCCGCCCCTTGCCTTGCATCATCGCGGCGAGCGCCAGCGTCTTGCCGCCGGCGCCGGCGCAGAGGTCGATCACCTGCTCGCCGGGTTTTGCCGCCGAGAACAGCGCCGCAAGCTGCGAGCCCTCGTCCTGCACTTCGACGGCGCCCTTGATAAAATCCTCCTCGGCATGAATGCCGGGGTTGCGCGCGTCGGCGCCGAGTTCGATGCGGAGGCCGATCGGCGACCACGGCGTTTCCCGCGCGCCAAGATGCTTGAGCGAAGCGAGTACCTTTTCGCGCTTGGCCTTCAGCGTATTGACGCGCAGATCGAGCGGGGCGCGGCTCGCCATCGCTGTCGCCTCGGCCACGCGGTCGTCGCCGAACACCGCTGCCAGCGGCGCGTCCAGCCATTCCGGATAATCGCCGGCGATGTGCGGCGGCGCGCCGTCGAGGGTGCGCGAGGTGAGCGCTGATCGCTCAGCCTCGCTCAGCGGCTCCGGCGCGAAACGCCCGCCGTCGCACAGCACGGCGATGGCCTCGGTATTCATGCCGCGCTCGAGCCGCATCATGCCGAGCACACGCGCACGCGGCGTGTCCGCGTCCATCAGCCAGGCGCTGGACGCCCGGCGCCGCAGCACGTCCCAGATCAGGCCAGATATCGCCGCGCGGTCGCCCGAGCCGGCATAGCGATGCGCGGTGCCCCATTCCTTCAGCGCCTTCGCCGCGGGAACGCGTTGCGCGTCGATGGTCTCGATCAGTTCGATGGCGGCGGACAGCCGGGCAGCAGGGGTCATCAAGGGCTTTCTAAATCAGAAGCAGAAGCTTCAGCGCGAAGTAGATCCACATCACGAGCAGCACCACTGCGCCGGCGAACCAGGCCAGGCTGCGCTGCTGGATGTTGTTCGACGTGACGAAGATGCCGGCGTGGGCAAATCGCGTCACCACGAACACCCAGGACATCAGCACGATGAAGAGATCGGCCCGGCGCAGCGGCAGCGCCAGCGCGATCAGCATGTAGAACAGGAGGGGTACTTCGAACTGATTGCTGAAGCAATTGCCGATCTGGGCCACGCGGGCCGGATATTTCGGCTGCCCCAGCGCGATGTCCTTCAGGCTGGTTTCCCGGGCCTTCACCGCCTTTGTGCGGGCCGACACCATCCATAGCATCAGGAAGAAAGTGAGCCCGACCGACACGAAAACCGGCAGCAAAACCATTTGAACCGACATGAGAATCTCCCCCGAAGCCTGCACCAGACCTTAAAGCAATACCGAGGCACCCCTCGCCTGACAAATCCAGTTCCCCGACACTCGCTTGAACCACAGCCCGAGCCTTTTGAACCACGGACGAAGCCTTGGCGACCAACTATCGAGAATTCCGATGGTTCTGGTCTCGAACCGGCCGCAAAGCAACCCGCGAGCAGGCGATGAACATCACCTCCCCGATCCTGACCGGCGCAGCCAACGCGGCCGAGCTGCCCGGCTATTCCATGACCTCCTTTCTCCGGGCGGTCGGGTTAAGCGACAGCCCCGATGGCGGCCTCGGCATCATCATGTCGGCGTTGGCCGGTGTCGCGGCGGCGCTGGCGGTCGCGATCGTGCTCTCGGTCTACTTTCGCAGCGGCTACCGCAGCCGCCACGATCTCCTCAAACACGGCCTTGCCGCCTCCGCGGTGCTGGTCCTGCTCGCCTTCGCGATCTCGGACATGCGGCACGCGGCGCAGGCCTATCTCGGCCTCAATCCGGCAAAACCCGCGGTGGAATTTGAAATCCGCCTGCCGAAGGCGGCCTTGACCACCACCGCCGACACCCAGGTCGAATTGCTGACCGACCGGAACCAGAAACTGGCCAACGTTCAGGAGGCGCTGGCCTCCACCCCGACGGCCGCAGCATTTTGCGGGGCATGGTGACGCTGGATTATCGCACCACCGAGCGCGTGATGGTGCTGAACCTGCCCGGCCAGGCCCAAGGCACGTTCCGGCTGCGGCTGCCGGCGAGCCCGACACGCTCCGGCCAGTTCGGACCATGGCATCTGGCCGACGGCATCGTGCCGGCCAATGGCAGCGCGGTGACGTCAGAGATTCACGACGCCTTCGCGATCCGCTACCGCGTGCTTTGAGGCGCTACGCTGGGCGGCCACGACGCGGCCAAGACGCTGGAGCGCTTGTGTTGCCCATTTGCCCTGAAGGACAAGGATGGCAAGACCGCGGGCACTTTTACTTTGACGGGAACAACCAGCGCTTTACTTTATCCCCGACGGTCGCCGAAAGAGAGTGGCCGCGGGAGGGTTACAACTTGCGATTTCGCGATCAGGGCATTGTTTTCGCTGGCGGTGCCAAGGGACAGAATATCGACATCCTCAGCGCCAATCCGGTCAATTACTTCCAAGTCATCAGCAATGCCGCCGAGCTGCCGAGACTTGTCATCGACGGCAAGCTGTTCCTGCCCACTTCGGATCATCGCAAGCGCAACGGGAAGCTGCCGCTTGTCATGGTGGTGCCGGGCAGCCTCGGCGTCGCGGCTTCTCACCTGGCGCACGCCGAAGCGCTGGTCGATGACGGCTTTGCGGCTTTTGTGCTCGACAGTTTTGGCGCGCGCGATGTGACGTCCACCGTCGCCAACCAGAGCCAATTCTCATTTGGCGCCAGCGCCTATGACGTGTTGGCCGCGTGGATGGTGCTGTCTGATCATCCCGAGATCGACGCTTCCCGGATCGGCGCGCAAGGCCACAGCCGCGGCGGCTCGGCGGTGCTGACGGCGGCGACGCGACGTTTTGCCGATGCGGTGGTCGGCGCCGGCGCCGGTTTTCGCAGCGTGCTCGCCGCCTATCCCTGGAGCGGCCACCAGTTCCTCGATCCATCCATCGATGAAACCGAAATCCGCGTCATCATGGGCGACGCGGACGAATGGTGCTCGCCGATGCAGGTGCAGGGCCATTGCCAGGCGATCCGCCTCTCCGGCGGAAGAGCGACGATGCGGCTGATCGGCGACGCGCAGCACAGCTTTGACCGCGGCACAGGTATCGAAAATGTTCCCGACGCATCCGTCTCCCCCGCCGCGCCGACGTCCTATATCGCCGACAACGGCGCCTTCATCCATCCGCTCACGGGCGTCGCGGACAGCAAGCTCGTCGACCGTGACCTGATGGTCTATGCGCTGAAGGCGGGCTACGGCCGGAAGGGCGCGAGAATCGGAAGCCGCGACGGCGATGCTGAGCTGTTCAGGGCGGATATGCTCGCGTTCTGGCGGCGGACGCTGGGCTGACGCCACCCACACGCTTTCGTCATCGTTCCGACTTCAGGTCCGGTTATGATCGGCCCGAAAGGAAGGCTGCATGTCCGAATTTCGCCTGACGCAAATTTCCGATACCCACCTCGCCCGCCGTCTGCAGAAACTGACCGACAATTTTCACCGCGTCAGCGAGCATATCGACGCGACGCGGCCCGATCTCGTCATCAACAGTGGCGATATCTCCTTCGACGGTCCGACCAGCCGCAGCGATCTCGAATTTGCGAAAGAAATGCATGACGCGCTACCGGTGCCGTGCAGGCTTTTGCCCGGCAATCACGACATCGGCGACAACCCGACAGCGATCGGCCCCGCGCCAAAGCAGCCGGCGACCGAGGAAGAGCGGCGGAAATATCTGTCTGTGACTGGCGAAGACCGCTGGCGCTTCGATGCTGCCGGCTGGAGTTTTATCGGGCTGAACTCGCTGATCATGAACACCGGAATCGAGAGCGAGGCCGAGCAGTTCGGCTGGCTGGTTTCAGAACTTGCAAGCGTGAACGGCAAGCCGGTCGCGCTATTCCTGCATAAGCCTCTATATCTGAACACGCCTGACGATCCCGAGATCGAGGCGTCGGCGATCCGCTACGTTCCGCAGCCCCGGCGCAAGAATCTGATCGAGATGTTTTCGGCGGTCGATCTGCGGCTGGTCGCCTCAGGCCACGTGCACCAGCGCCGCGACTTCACCTTTGGCCATACCCGCCAAGTCTGGGCGCCGTCTGCCGGCTTCGTCATTCCGGACCGGATGCAGGAAGTGATTGGCGTCAAGGAAGTCGGGCTGGTGGAGTACCGTTTCCAGCCCGACAGTTTTGAAGTCCGCCACGTCAGGGCGCCCGGCCAGACCGATGTCGGGCTGGACGAGCTGCTCGGCAAAGCGGCTAAGGACTGAGGCGTTCTTGAGGCGTTCTTGGGACCGCTCTGCTTCCGCTTTGATTTGAGCACGACCTTCTCGAAAGATTTTCAGATCATGCTTCACACGTTAGAGCGCATCACCACTGACGCTCAACGAGGCCAAAGAAGGAGGAACCATCGTCCCATGGCGCTGTCGCAAATGCGCCTACGCGTGGAGCCGGCTGAAACCGGTTGCCGTAATAGTAGCCCGGTCCGGGCGTGACCCTGACACCGTAGCCTCCTGTGACGTAACCGGAGTTCGGATAGTAGCCCGTCACGCCGGGTTCCTGGTAGACCACTTGAGCCATTGCAGGAGTGGCCAGCATCGTTGCGGCAACCAGACCGAGCGATAGTTTCTTGAAGTTCATCATTTGGCTTCTCCATTGGATGTCAAAACCAAACGACAGCGTTGAAGGCACGTTCCCTCATCCATCTCAAGTGGCTGTGAGGTTCGCGCCGCAAGTTCCAGTTGGCTCAAATTTTATCCGGTCCGACGCGAACCAACTGCTTGCCGAAATTGGCGCCCTTCAAGAGGCCCATGAACGCGGCAGGCGCGCTGTCGAGACCTTCGGTGACGAACTCCTTGTGCTTGACCTTGCCCTCGCGAACCCACTGCGACATGTCGCGCAGGAAGTCGCCGTGACGCGCGGCAAAATCGCTGACGATGAAGCCGCGGATGGTCAGCCGCTTGGTCAGCACGTTGCGCATCATCGCCGGCGCCCATTTCGGCGCCACGGCTTGCGTATCGTTGTAATGCGCGATCAGGCCGCAGACGGGCATGCGCGCAAACGCATTGAGCAGCGGAAACACCGCTTCAAAGACCGCGCCGCCGACGTTCTCGAAATAGACGTCGATGCCCTTCGGGCAGGCAAACTTCAGCTTCGCGGCGAGATCGGTTTCGCGGTGATCGAGGCAATCGTCAAAGCCGAGTTCGTTCTTCACGTAAGCGCACTTGTCCTTGCCGCCGGCGATGCCGACCGCGCGTGCGCCCTTGATCTTCGCGATCTGGCCGACCGCTGAGCCGACCGCGCCGGAGGCCGCCGCGACGACGACGGTCTCGCCGGCCTGCGGTTTGCCGATGTCGAGCAGGCCCGTATACGCGGTCATGCCGGGCATGCCGAGCACGCCAACAGCGGTCGAGATCGGCGCAATCTTCGGATCGATTTTCGCCAGGCCCTTGCCGTCGGAGATGGCGTGCGTCTGCCAGCCCGCGCGCGACAGCACGATGTCGCCCTTGGCAAAGCCGGGATTGTTCGAGGCGATCACCTCGCTGACCGTGCCGCCTTCCATCACGCCGTTGATCGGCACCGGCTGCGCGTAAGACGGACCGTCGCTCATGCGGCCGCGCATGTAGGGATCGAGCGACAGCCAGATGGTGCGCAGGAGAACTTCGCCCGTGCCCGGGGTCGGGATCGGGCAATCCTCGAGGCGAAAATCGGAGGGCTTGGGTTCGCCGACCGGGCGAGCGGCGAGAACGATGCGCTTTGCTGATGCGGACATTGAAGGTTCCTCCGAGTGTTGTTGTTCTTCGTCATTGCGAGCGTAGCGAAGCAATCCACGCCTCCGCAAGCGGCGAAATGGATTGCTTCGCGGAGCCTGTCATCGGGCGCGCATTCGCGCGACCCGTTGGCTCGCAATGACGGTGGAGGGAGAATAACGTCTCCTCCAACGCCGTCATTCCGGGGCGATGCCTAGGACCGAACCCGGAATTTCGAGATTCTCAGGTGCGCAATTGCGCACCTGAGTTCGCTTCGCGCCCCGGAATGACAGCCTAAGATTACACCCCGCCCGGATAATTCGGGCTCTCGCGCGTGATCGTCACGTCGTGGACGTGGCTTTCGCGCAGGCCCGCGCCGGTGATGCGGACGAACTGCGCCTTGTCGTGGAATTCGGCGAGGTTGCGCGCGCCGACATAGCCCATCGCGGCGCGCAGGCCGCCGGCGAGCTGATGCATGACGTTGCCGACCGGGCCTTTATAAGGCACCTGGCCCTCGATGCCCTCGGGCACCAGCTTGAGCGTATCCTTGATGTCCTGCTGGAAGTAGCGGTCGGCGGAACCGCGCGCCATCGCGCCGACCGAGCCCATGCCGCGATAGGCCTTGTAGGAACGGCCCTGCCACAAAAACACTTCGCCCGGCGTCTCATCGGTGCCGGCCAGCAGCGAACCGACCATGGCGATGTCGGCGCCGGCGGCGAGCGCCTTGGCGAGATCGCCGGAATATTTGATGCCGCCATCGGCGATGACGGGCACGTTTGCCTTCTTCGCCGCTTCCACCGCATCCATGATCGCGGTGAGCTGCGGCACGCCGACGCCCGCGACGATGCGCGTGGTGCAGATCGAGCCCGGGCCGATGCCGACCTTGATCGCGTCAGCGCCCGCATCGATCAGCGCCTGCGCGCCCTCTTTCGTTGCGATGTTGCCAGCGATGACCTGCACAGCGTTGGAAAGCCGTTTGATGCGGTTGACCGCTTCCAGCACGCGCGAGGAATGGCCGTGTGCGGTGTCGACCACGATCAGATCGACGCCGGCATCGATCAGCCGCTCGGTGCGCTCAAAACCGCCCTCGCCGACCGTAGTCGCGGCTGCCACGCGCAAGCGGCCGTGCTCATCCTTGCAGGCCAGCGGATGCGCGACCGCCTTTTCCATGTCTTTCACGGTGATCAGGCCGACGCAGCGATACTGGTCGTCGACGACCAAGAGCTTCTCGATGCGGTGCTTGTGCAGCATCCGCTTCGCCTCATCCTGGCTGACGCCCTCGCGCACCGTGACGAGGTTTTCATGCGTCATCAGTTCCGAAACTTTCTGCTTCGGATCGGTCGCAAAGCGGACGTCGCGGTTGGTGAGAATGCCGATCAGCTTGCCGGGCGAATTCTTGCTGGCACCGGTGACGACGGGAATGCCGGAGAAGCCGTGATCCTTCATCAGCGCCATCGCGTCCGACAGCATCGCATCGGGGCCGATGGTCAGCGGATTGACCACCATTCCGGATTCATACTTCTTGACCTGCCGCACCTGGGCGGCCTGTCCCTCCGGATCGAAATTGCGGTGGATGACGCCGACGCCGCCGGCCTGCGCCATCGCGATCGCCATGCGTGCTTCGGTGACGGTGTCCATTGCGGACGCGATGATCGGGATGTTGAGCGGGATCGCGCGGGTCACATGCGAGCGGATATCGGCCTCAGAAGGCAGGATATCCGAGAGACCGGGTTTCAGAAGCACATCGTCGAACGTGAAGGCTTCACGGATACCCTGAAGTCCCTGCGCCATTGCCAACTCCTTTCGGCGGCTCATCGCCGCGATCAGTTCTTATGGATGAACGCCGCCTTCGGCGATGCTATCGGCATCGCCGTCGAATCGAAGCCCATCGGTGGGGTTGACGGTGGTCGATAGCATGGCGGGACGCCGAATCAAAGCGTTTGCCAGCTATGCACAGGCTTTTCGGGAAAAGCCGCAATCCCAAGGGGTTAGCGACGGCCTTAGGGCCGGTATCCCGGCGGCGGGCCGTGCTGGCGGATCGCCTCCACCACCTCGCGGTGCCGGCGGTCCTCCCGCTTCATGTGAACCGCGATCAGCGCATGCGCCGAGGGCACCAGCAGCAGGACGTGGAAAATCAGCCCGAAAACCAGGCAAAACACGATCAGGACCAGGTTGAAGATCGCCGAAAACGGCTGCCCGTTCAGCAGCAGCCCGACCGGCGGCAACAAGGCAGCAAGCACGTAGATCATGCGGACCTCCAGCGGCTGGCGCGGTGCATACCAGCGTCACGCAGGATTTAGGTGGTTTGCCCCGTTCCGCAATGGCCTGTGCAACAGCGGAATGATACAGCGCCCTCGCCTGCCTCACTTTCCGATCCCCCGATCCCGATGACCAAAGAACGCCTGATCCCGCTGATCGTCGCCACTGCCCTGTTCATGGAAAACATGGACTCGACGGTGATTGCGACCTCGCTGCCGGCGATCGCGGCCGATATCGGCACCAGCCCGCTGACGCTGAAGCTCGCCATCACGTCCTACCTGCTGTCGCTCGCGGTGTTCATCCCGGCCAGCGGCTGGACCGCCGATCGTTTCGGCGCGCGCATGGTGTTCTCGATCGCAATCGGCGTGTTCATGATCGGGTCGATCGGGTGCGCGCTGTCGCAGAACGTGACCCATTTCGTCATCGCCCGCATCCTGCAGGGCATGGGCGGCGCGATGATGACGCCGGTCGGACGGCTGGTGCTGTTGCGCTCGATCGACAAGAGCGCACTGGTCAATGCGATGACATGGGTGACGGTGCCGGCGCTGATCGGGCCGGTGATCGGCCCGCCGCTCGGCGGCTTCATCACCACCTACTTCTCCTGGCACTGGATCTTCCTGATCAACATCCCGATCGGGCTGCTCGGCATCTTCATGGCGATGAAGTATATCGACCCGATCAAGAGCGAGGATCCCGAGCGCTTCGATCTCTACGGACTGGTGCTGGCCGGGATCGGCCTTGCCGGCATCGCCTTCGGCCTCTCGGTCGCCGGCCTCGGCCTGCTGCCCTGGCCTGTTGTCGCCGGCCTCGTTGCGGTCGGCACGATCTCGATGACGCTCTATGTGATGCATGCGAGGCGGACCGGATCGCCGGTGCTGGATTTCTCGCTGCTGCGCTTGTCGACCATGCGCGCCAGCATCATCGGCGGCTTCCTGTTCCGGCTCGGCATCGGCGCGCTGCCGTTCCTGCTGCCGCTGTTGATGCAGGAAGGTTTTGGCCTGACACCATTCCAATCGGGACTGGTGACGTTTGCCTCGGCCGTCGGCGCGATGGGCATGAAGACGCTGGCCGCACGCATCATCCGCGCCTTCGGCTTCCGCAACATGATGACGGTCAATGCCGTCGTCAGCGCGGTCTTCCTCGCCGCCTGCGCCCTGTTTACGGTGACGACGCCACTGCTGCTGATCTTCATCATCCTGGTCGTCGGCGGATTCTTCCGCTCGCTGCAATTCACCGCGATCAATACGGTGGCCTATGCCGAGGTCGAGCCGGCGCAGATGAGCCGCGCGACCACGCTGGTCAGTGTCAACCAGCAACTGGCGATTTCCGCCGGCGTCGCGGTCGGTGCGTTCTCGGTGGAATCGACCATGCTGTGGCACCATGTCACCGAACTGAGCGCCGACGTATTCCCGCCGGCGTTCCTCGTGGTCGCGGTCATCTCGGCGGCGTCGGCCTATTTCTTCTGGCAGATGCCCGATGACGCCGGCCACGAAATTTCCGGGCGCAAGGTGGTCGAGATTTCCAGCCGCAAGGGCGCGGCAAAGGCGGCTACCAAGGCCGCCAGCGAAGGCACCGAGGACGCACGCGATCAGCGGCTGGGCTGACCAGGCGCAGCTACGCCTCACCTGACGGCAGCACCGGCAAGGCCGAAGGCCCGAGCCTCCCCGAGAGTTTTTTCATTGCCGGTGTGTATGACACCCGACATTCAAAAATTCGCCGTGAGAGTCACAAAGCGAACGGAAGCCCCGGCGCCAGTCCGCCATATACTTTGGTATAGGCGGGCGCGAGGCGGTCATCCGCGGCAGCACCTGCCCTTGTTGGAAGTTGGGGGAAATGGTTCCCGGTTCCGTCTCTGCGGCGGCACGCGCCTCGGAAGGTCCGGGAACAAAAATCCGATCGTTGTTGAGTTCAGTTTCGCTGAAAGGATGAAACCCGTGAGTGATGCCAATATGAACGTTGACGTGAATAACAATACGCCGAACCCGAAAGCCGCCGGACCATACGAAAAGCGCGGATTTGACATGCCGTTCTTCGCGGTGCCTGGGATCTTTAATGGGATCGCCGAGCAGAACATGACGCGGGCGAAGGAAGGCATCGAGAACATGAAGGTTGCCTCGGGAGCAGTCACCGACGTTCTCCTGGAATCCTGTTCAACCAACGCAAGAGGCGCCGCGGACTACGCCTCGAAATTGATCGAGTTCTCGGCCGCCAACACCAGCTCCGCCTTCGATTTTCTCACCCATCTGATGGGCACGAAGTCGCCCTCGGAAATCTTGCAGCTCTCCGCCGCACAGGGCTGCAAGAACTTTGGAGCCACGGCAGCACAAAACCGGGAGATGTGGGAGCTCACCCGCAAGATCGCGACCGAGAGTGCCGATCCAATCAAGAAGAGCTTTGCCGGCATGCTGCAGAAAGCGTCCTGGTTTTAAGTCACTTTCGCAGCCCGACAGGATCGGCTGGAACGAGCGCTCCACAAGAAGGGCGCATTCCAGCCGACGTCGAGTTGACATGCCGCAACACAAAAATCCAGGGACGGAAGAGCAGATGGGCGTCGTCATGATCAAATGCCCCGAGACGGGGCGTGCCATTCCGACAGGTATGGAAGCGGATCGCGAACGGTTTCGCTGCAGTCCGGTGTTTTTCGCGCGCACCTTCTGTTTGATCTGCAAAGCCAGCCACGAATGGTTTGCCAGGGAGGCCTGGGTTCACGAGCCATCAGAGAGGCGGCTCAAGCCAAAGGCCACGCTCAGCCTGCAATCCGCGTAGGGCCGCTGAAGCCGTTGCCGCAACTCCGTCAATGGCCCCTCGAGCGGGGGCCGGTCGCTCCCTGGCTTGGCGTGCGGCGATGAACCTCCTCTGCCTCGGCAAACAAGGCAGCTCGGTCCCGGGGATGCCGGACGGGCCCCGGCGGCGTCATCTCCTCCGGCAAGACGATCCGACCGATCCTGCGGCGCATGAGCTGGTAGCACTCGCATGCTGCTGCTTCGAGCCGCGGCCTGTCGATCTCAATGAAGGACCGCCGATTGGATCGGACCGCACCCGAGTCACGGAGCTTGCAAACGGCATGCGTCACCGTCGTTCGCCGCACGCCGAGAAATTCCGCAAGCGTCTCCTGCGTCAGCGGCAGGGTGTCCCCGTCGAGCCGATCGTGGACGTGCAGCAACCATCTCGCCAGACGGGCTTCGACCGAGTGTAGCGCATTGCAGGCCGCGACGTGCTGAAATTGTGCCATCAGTGCCCTGGAGAGGATCTGAACCGCGCCATTCAAGGCGCTGCTGCGGTCGAGCGCCGCTTGAAACCGTGTTGGCGAAATCTGCAACGTAGTCCCTGCCACCCGCACCACTGCGGTCATCGGAGAGCGGGAAGGCCCCAGCGTCGACAGGATGCCCACAGCTCCCTCGTTGCCGACGAGAGCCGTCGCGACCGTTTGCCCGCTCGGCATATCCATGATGAAGGCGATCAAGCCGCTAAGAGGGAAATAGATCTTTTCTACTACGTCACCCGACCGCATCAGCACGGCGTCACGTTCAAGCGGGACCATTCGGAAATGAGGCACTAGGAATTTAAGATCCGCTGGCGGCAATCCAGCTAACAGTCGATTACCAACTCTGGCCCTGTGCTCCATCACGGGAAAGCTCCTTCCCAGACGGATGCGCCGTACGCTGCAGAACTGCTGCTGGCGTCAGGCTGCATGCGAATAAACAGACCGCGCCGAGCTGGTAATATGCGCCATCCGGGAAAAAGTTCCAATGGCATTACTCAGGCGCGTCAACGCCGCTCACCCCGCAACCAGGCAGACATTCATCGACCGCGGCCGCGTAAAGGTTGCGCTTAAAGCCGGGTGGGCTGCCCGCGAAATCCCATCGCCAGCACGTAGCGCTCCGACGAATCCTGCCGGCTCGAAGCCGGCTTGACGTGGCGCACGCTGGCGAAATCGCGCTTCAATTGCGCGACCAGTTCGGCGTCTGCGCCGCTCTGAAAGGCCTTGGCCAGAAACGTTCCGCCGGGATTGAGCACGTCGGCGGCAAACGCTGCCGCAGTTTCGATCAGGCCGACGATGCGCAACTGATCCGTCTTGCGATGGCCGGTGGTGTTGGGCGCCATGTCGGACATCACGACATCGGCCCGCCCGCCCATCATCGCGATCAGCTTTTCGGGCGCGTCCTCAGCCAGGAAATCGAGCTGGGCGAAATTGACACCAGGAATTTCCGGCATCTCCAGGAGATCGATCGCGAC
The DNA here is from genome assembly GCF_036924595.1 of Bradyrhizobium algeriense. Taxonomy (NCBI): domain Bacteria; kingdom Pseudomonadati; phylum Pseudomonadota; class Alphaproteobacteria; order Hyphomicrobiales; family Nitrobacteraceae; genus Bradyrhizobium; species Bradyrhizobium algeriense. The sequence continues at coordinate 3,623,158 of NZ_JAZHRV010000001.1, forward strand.
CACCTTGCCCTTGCCGTTGACGGCGCCGACACGCTTCGCCGCGATCTGGCTCCAGCCGCCGGGGGCGGCGCCGAGATCGACCACAGCGATGCCATGCTTGAGGAAGTGATACTTGTCGTCGATCTCGATCAGCTTGTAGGCCGCGCGCGAGCGATAGCCGTCCCGCTTGGCTTGCGCCACATAGGGATCATTGAGCTGCCGCTCCAGCCAGAGTTTTGATGACAGCTTGCGCTTGCCACCGCTCTTGACCGTGACGTGCAGGCGTCCGGTGGTGTCTTTTGCCATGTCTGTCGGTGCCTTGGGGTGTCAGACGCGATCTAGCACATCACGCCACGCGGCGCATTAACACGCCCTGAGCGCGCCGTCTTCGCGCATCATCTCGACCAGCATGCCCTCGCGCAGGCCCCGGTCGGCGACGCGCAGCCGCGGCAGCGGGAAGGCATCGCGGATCGCATCCAGAATGGCGCAGCCGGCCAGCACCAGATCGGCGCGCTCGACGCTGATGCAATTATTGTTGGCGCGCTCCAGATAGCTCATGCCGCGCAGCCGCTGGATCACCGCGGTAATGTCGGAACCGTGCATCCAGATGCCATCGATGCGGCGGCGGTCGTAGCGCGCCAGATTGAGATGGACGCCGGCGAGCGTGGTCACGGTGCCGGAGGTGCCCAGCATATGCATGTCGTGCAAATCCGTGCCGTGCTCGCCAGCGAAAGGCGCGACATATTGCGCGACTTCGCGCACCATCCGCGCATAGGATTCCGCCGTGACGTCTCGTCCGCCGAAATGCTCGGCCAAGGTGACGACGCCGAGCGGGATCGACATCCACGCCTTGATCCGCGGCGACGCATTCTGCTCGGCGGGATCGCGCTCGATCCGGACCAGCTCGGTCGAGCCGCCGCCGATGTCGAACAGGATCGCGCCCCGCCCTCTTGCGTCCAGCAGCGGCGAGCAGCCGATCACGGCAAGCGCCGCCTCGGTCTCGCGATCGATCACCTCGAGCCGGATGCCGGTCTCACTCGCGACGCGGGCGCGAAAGCTTTCGGCATTGGCGGCAGCACGGCAGGCTTCGGTGGCGATCAACCGCAGGCGGTGGGCCTTGCGGTAGCGGATCTTGTCGCTGCAGATGCTGAGCGCCGCGATGGCGCGCTCGATCGCCGCCTCGCTGATGGAACCGGTCGCGGAAATGCCCTCGCCGAGCCGAATGATCCGCGAAAACGAATCCACCACGCGAAAACCATCGCCTGCCGGACTGGCGATCAAAAGCCGGCAATTATTGGTGCCAAGGTCGAGCGCGGCATAGACACCGTTTGCCGTGGCCGCCGCAACCGACCCTGACGGGCTAGCGCAGACCTCAAGGCCTTCGCGCAGCCGCGTATCGTCATTCATCAAAACTGTCTTTCCGCAGGCCGCTTCCGGGCCGCCGAAGAAAAATTACCGTTCACGGAAACTTTAGCAGCGCCAAGGGGCTACGCAACAACCCATCACATAGGACTATGCCCAATCAGGCGTTGTCGGGCATGACGCAGTGCGTTATCTCAGCAGGAACCCGCGGAACCGGGAAAATCCAAGAGAATCCCAAGCATTTCAGGTGTTTTTCGATGCAAGATCACACGGGCGCCGCCTCCCTGGACAACGCTATCGCACTGCAAAAATACGGGGTGGGGCAGCCGGTGCGCCGCAAGGAAGACGACACGCTGGTCCGCGGCAAGGGCAAATACACCGACGATTTCGCCCTGCCCGGCCAGGCCTATTGCTGGATGGTGCGCTCCAGCCATGCCCACGGAATCATCAAGGGGATCGCCACGGCCACCGCCAAGGCCATGCCCGGCGTGCTCGGCATCTGGACCGGCAAGGACCTGGAAGCCGCCGGCTACAACCCCTTCACCTGCGGTCTGCCGCTGAAGAGCCGGGACGGCTCGCCGCTACTGCAGACCAATCGTCCGGCGCTGGCGACCGACAAGGTGCGCTTTGTCGGCGACCCCATCGCCTTTGTGGTCGCGGAAACGCTGGCGCAGGCGCGCGATGCGGCGGAGGCCGTCGAACTCGAGATCGAGCCGCTACCCGCCGTGACCGACGCGGCTGAAGCGACAAAGCCCGGTGCGCCGCTGCTCTACGATCACATCCCGAACAACGTCGCGCTGGACTACCACTATGGCGACACCGCCAAGATCGACGCGGCGTTTGCCACTGCTGCCCATGTGACCAAACTCGACATCGTCAACACCCGCGTTGCCGTGGTGTCGATGGAGCCGCGCGTGGCGCTCGCCGCCTACGACAAGGCGGCCGAACGCTTCACGCTGCAGGTGCCGACGCAGGGCGTCTCCGGCAACAAGGTGACGCTGGCGAAAATCCTCAACGTGCCGAACGACAAGGTTCGCATCCTGACCGCCAATGTCGGCGGCTCCTTCGGCATGAAGAACGTCAGCTATCCCGAATATACCTGCATCCTGCACGCGGCGAAGGCGCTGGGCCGCCCGGTGAAATGGACCGACGAGCGCTCGACCAGCTTCCTTTCGGACAGCCATGGCCGCGCGCAGCTCATTCACGCCGAACTGGCGCTCGATGCCGAAGGCAAGTTTTTGGCGGTGCGCCTGCAGGGTTACGGCAATCTCGGCGCCTACATCACCGGCGTCGCGCCGGGGCCGCTGTCGCTCAACACCGGCAAGAATCTTGCGAGCGTCTACCGCACGCCGCTGCTCGGCGTCGACATCAAGACGGTGTTGACCAACACCACGCTGATGGGCGCCTATCGCGGCGCAGGCCGGCCCGAGGCCAATTACTACATGGAGCGGCTGATCGACCGCGCCGCCGACGAGATGGGCATCAACCGCCTCACCTTGCGCAAGCGCAACTTCATCAAGCCGTCGCAACTGCCGTTCGCAGCAGCCTCTGGCGTCACCTATGACAGCGGCGATTTCGCAGGCGTCTTCAACAAGGCGCTGGAGATGTCCGATCATGCCAATTTTGCGAAGCGGAAGAAGGAGAGCAAAAAGAGCGGCAAGCTGCGCGGCATCGCCGTCGGCTCCTATCTGGAAGTGACCGCGCCGCCGAGCGGCGAACTCGGCAAGATCAGCTTCGAGCCGGATGGTTCGGTGAAGCTGACCACCGGCACGCTCGATTACGGCCAGGGCCACGTCACGCCGTTCGCGCAAGTGCTTTCGGCGCAGCTAGGCGTTCCCTTCGACAAGATCACGCTGGAGCAGAACGACAGCGATCTCGTCCGTTTCGGCAATGGCACCGGCGGCTCGCGTTCGATCACCGCGACCGGTCAGGCCATCGTGGAAGCCTCCGCGCTCGTGATCGCAAAGGGCAAGCAGGCCGCTGCGCATCTGATGGAAGCGTCCGAGGGCGATATCGAATTCGCCCAAGGCCGCTTCACCATCGCCGGCACCGACCGCTCGATCGGCATCATGGAGCTGGCGCAGCGCGTGCGCGAAGGCAGGATGCCGGAGGGCGTGCCGCTGTCGCTCGACGTCGACCACGCCACCAAGGACACGCCGTCCACCTTCCCCAATGGCTGCCATGTCGCGGAAGTGGAAATCGATCCCGAGACCGGCGTGACGCGGATCGTGCGCTACTTCGCGGTCAACGATTTCGGCACCGTGGTCAACCCGATGATCGTCGCCGGCCAGTTGCATGGCGGCGTGGCGCAGGGCATCGGCCAGGCGCTGATGGAGGAAGTCAGCTACGATTCAAGCGGCCAGCCGATCACCGGCTCGTTCATGGACTATGCCTTGCCGCGCGCGGAGGACATTCCGCCGATGGAAGTCGGCGACCACCCCTCGCCCGCAAAGTCCAATCCACTGGGCACAAAAGGCTGCGGCGAAGCCGGCTGTGCCGGCAGCCTCGTCTGCGTCGTCAACGCGGTGGTCGACGCGCTGTCGGAATACGGCATCACCCATATCGACATGCCGCTGACGCCGGAGCGGGTGTGGCGGGCGATCCAGGATGCGAAGGCGAAGGCGGCGTGAGGCTAGGCCAACCCGTCATTGCCGGGCTTGACCCGGCAATCCATCACGTTCAATGACTCTTCTGAAGTGATGGATGCGCGGGTCAAGCCCGCGCATGACGAGTATTTCCTGTTCTGCACATCACACCTTCTCGACCGCGCCGCCGCTTTCGGCCCAGCCCTTGAAGCCACCGAGATTACGCACGTCCTTGTAGCCCATGTCTTGCAGCGTCTTGCCGGCAAGCGCGGACCGGCCGCCGGAGGCGCAATAGACGATCACGGTTTTTTCCCGATCGAATGCATTGTCATAATAGGGGCTGTCAGGATCCGCCTTGAATTCGAGCATGCCGCGCGCGACGTGTTTCGCGCCCTGGACCTTGCCGGTGCTCTGTAGCTCAAGCCCGTCGCGCACATCGACCACCAGGACCTGGCCGCGCTCGATCAGGGCTTTCGCGTCTTGCGGGCTGATGGCTGGAACGGAGCTGTTAGCCGCTGCAAGTAAATCCTTCACTGAATTAGGCATCGTATTCTCCCGTATGCAGTTATCGTTAGGTACGGATAATGGCCCAGTTTGTGGCGAAGCTTGGTCAATAGTGCAATGACCACGGCTCCAGGAAACTTTGCCGCGACGCTATGCCGCTTGACTGGAGCGTGCATTCTGAAAGGCTTCACGCTGACCGCAGGCGCGCCGACAGCAGGAATTCAGGATCAGATTGTGGACGTATTGTCGGAAGTCCTGCGCGTCGTCCGTTTGTCCGGAACGATTCATTTTCGCGCGGAATTTACGCATCCGTGGGCCATTCTTTCGTCCCCGCCGGCGCTGCTTGCGGCGCGCCTGCAATCCTCCGAAGGATCGGTGACACCGTTTCATGTGGTCACCGAGGGCAATTGCCTGGTGACATCAGGGGCATTGCCGCCAATCCACATCGAAAGCGGCGACGTGATCGTGTTCCCGCGCGGCGATCAGCATGTGATGGCCAGCGACCCTGAACTGGCGCCTGTCCCGATACAGGACATCTATTCGCAACCGTCCGCGGAGCGGATCACGGTCGTGAATCACGGCGGCGGCGGGCCGCCGGCGCGCTTCATCTGCGGCTTTCTGCACGCCGATCAGCGGTTCGATCCGCTGCTGAAATCGCTACCGGCGATTCTTTGCGTCCGCTCGCGCGAAGACGCCCTTACGCTCGAGACGCTGGACGGCACCGGAAGGCGTGTGCAGGCGATCACGCATCCGCAGGAGAAGGAGTGGTGGCGGGCATCGGTGCGCTACCTGATGAGCGAAACCGCGACGCCGGGTCCCGGCAACCGCGCCGTGCTGGCACGATTGGCCGAGTCGCTTTTCCTCGAGCTGCTGCGGTGGCAGTTGCAGTTTGCGACACAGGGCCATGGCGGCGGATGGCTGGCGGGCCTGCATGATCCCCAGGTGGGTCCCGCGCTCACACTGCTTCATGCGCAGCCGGAACGACCGTGGACCGTCGAAGCGCTTGCAAAGGAAGTCGGGGTCTCGCGTGCGGCGCTCGCCAAACGATTCGTCGAACTGGTCGGCGAGTCGCCGATCCAGTATCTCGCGGGCTGGCGGATGCATTTGGCCCAGCACCTGCTGCAAGACAGCACGCTTGGCGTGGCCGAGATCGCCGGACGCGTCGGATATGACTCCGACGCGGCTTTCAACCGGGCGTTCCGGCGGGTGGTCGGCTCGCCGCCCGCGACATGGCGGCAAGCCAGGGAGGAACAGCCTCTCGTAGAGGATGGGTTGCCGGGTCAAGCCCGGCAATGACGCATCGTGTTACGCCGCCGCCTGCTCGCGGGGCTGGTAGATCGCGATGTGGTGGCAATGCGCCAGCGGTGTTTTGCCGTTGGCGACGACCAGCGCATCGAGTTCGACGAAGCGGTGGCCCTTCTTGTCGTAATTGCCGATCACCTTCGCGCGGGCCGTAATGACGTCGCCGACTTTCGCAGCCGACAGGAGCTGCATGCGGCTGCCGACGTGAATCCAAGGCCCCAAAATGGCGTTGTCGACCAGCGCCCGGTTCATCACCCGTTGCAGCAGGCCAGGATGACCGAGGCCTTCCTTCGTATAGATCGGATCGGCTGCCCTGATGTCAGCCAGATATCCCGCGGCCGCTTCGCCCGCCCAGTCGCGCGGCGTGGTGCCGAGCCATTTGCCGAGTTCGTAGGAAGCGCCGCTGACCGGCCTGCGCTCCGCTACGGCAGCGACTTCCTTGTAGTCTGCAATCGAAACAGCCGGTGCGGATGCCGGCAATGACGCGGTGCCGGTGGCGCAAAGCTCGTCGCGGCTCTGCACTTCTATCGAAAGCACATCATTGCTTTCCTCTGCCGTGAGCTCGGCCATCTCGCCGTCATAGACCGGCTTGAGGAAGCGCACATCGATAAAGCCGCGTTCGAGAAAGGCGCGGCCCCATTTGGCGACCGGCTGGTGCATCATATAGGCCATCACGTCGACGCCCGGAACCAGCCCACCCGAGAATCCGAACCGCTTTGCCACGGTGTCGTCATGCATCTTGTTTTCGGATTGTTTGGCGGTGTTGTAGGCCTGGACGCGATACGGCTCGATAGTCATGCCCATTTCCTCTTATTCTTGGTTGTTTTCAGCCATTTATCGTACGCAAAGAATGTACCGTAGCAAGCGTGTTCCGCCCCCTGTTTTCCTCGCATTCAGCCATCGAATAGGCTACCACGCGCGGGCAAGAACATGCCGCCGAGATATGCCTGAATTGAACCCCACCCGCATCTATGTCGATGCCGACGCCTGCCCGGTGAAGGACGAGATCTATCGCGTCGCGACCCGGCACAGCCTGCCGGTCAGCGTGGTCGCGGGGAATTTCATCCGCGTGCCGCAGGATCCGCTGATCGAGCGTATCGCCGCCGGTTCCGGGATGGATGCCGCCGACGACTGGATCGCGGAGCGTGCGGGACAAGGCGACATCGTCATCACCTCGGATATCCCGCTCGCCAGCCGCTGCGTGAAATCGGGCGCCGAGGTGATTGCGCCGAACGGCAAGCCGTTCACCGAACAATCGATCGGCATGACGCTGGCCGTGCGCAATTTGATGACCGACCTGCGCTCATCGGGCGAAGTCACCGGCGGGCCGAAATCCTACTCCCCGCGCGACCGCTCGGCATTTTTGTCGGCGCTCGACCAGACCATCCGCCGCATCCAGCGCCAGCGGGCGCAACAGCCCGCGCAAGACCAAGGTTGAAGTGAACGATGGCGCCGCCGCTGATCCAGTTGAAAGATATAAGGCTGACCTTTGGCGGCACGCCGCTGCTGTCGGGCGTGGAGCTATCCGTGTCCGCGGGCGAGCGCGTCTGCCTGATCGGCCGCAACGGCTCCGGCAAATCGACGCTTCTGAAGATAGCCGCCGGCACCGTCGAGCCCGACGGCGGCAGCCGCTTCGTGCAGCCGGGCGCCACCATCCGCTATCTGCCACAGGAGCCTGATTTCGGCGATCATAAGACGACGCTGGCCTACGTCGAGGCTGGCCTCGGCCCCGGCGACGATCATTACCAGGCGCGCTATCTGGTGGAGCAGCTCGGGCTCTCCGGCGACGAAGACCCCGCACATGTCTCCGGCGGCGAGGCCCGCCGCGCGGCGCTGGCGCGGGTGCTGGCGCCCTCGCCCGACATATTGCTGCTGGACGAGCCGACCAACCATCTCGACCTTCCCACCATCGAATGGCTGGAGGGCGAGCTGGAAAGCCGACGTTGCGCGCTGGTCATCATCAGCCATGACCGCCGCTTCCTCTCCAATCTGTCGCGCGCGACCGCCTGGCTCGATCGCGGCCAGATCAGGCAGATCGACCGCGGTTTCTCGGCGTTCGAATCCTGGCGCGACGAGGTGCTGGCGGAGGAAGTGCGCGACCAGCACAAGCTCGACCGCAAGATCGTTAACGAGGAACACTGGCTGCGCTACGGCGTCTCCGGCCGCCGCAAGCGCAACGTCAAGCGGCTCGGTAATCTGCATGCGCTGCGCGACCAGCGGCGCGATTATCGCGGCGCGACCGGCAATGCCAGCCTCGCCGCCGCCGAAGCCGACAAATCCGGCAAGCTCGTCATCGAGGCCAAGAACGTCGCCAAGGCCTATGGCGAGCGCACGATCGTCGAGGGCTTTTCGACCCGCGTCCAGCGCGGCGACCGCATCGGCATCGTCGGACCGAACGGCGCCGGCAAGACGACGCTGGTTCATCTCCTGATCGGCAACGATCCGCCCGACAGCGGCACGATCCGGCTCGGCGCCAATATCGAAATGGCGACGCTCGACCAGCACCGCGAAAGCCTCGATCCCAAATCGACACTTGCCGAGGCGCTGACCGGCGGACGTGGCGACCATGTCATGGTCGGCGGCCGGCCGAAGCACGTCGTCAGCTACATGAAGGACTTTCTGTTCGCCCAGGAACAGATGCGCACGCCGCTCGAAGTGCTCTCCGGCGGCGAGCGCGGACGGCTGATGCTGGCGCGCGCGCTGGCGAAGCCCTCCAACCTGCTGGTGCTGGACGAGCCGACCAACGACCTCGATCTCGAAACCCTCGACGTGCTGGAGGAGATGCTCGGCGACTACGAGGGCACCGTGATCCTGATCAGCCATGACCGCGACTTCCTCGACCGCGTCGTCACTTCCGTGATCGTGCCCGAGGGCGACGGCCGCTGGATCGAATATGCCGGCGGCTACACCGACATGCTGGCGCAGCGTGGCGAGGATCTCGCACGCGAAGCTCCCAATATGACTACCGTCGAGGAAAAGAAGGAAACCAAGGCTGCCGCGCCCTCTGCGGCGCCCAAGCGCCGGCTGAACTTCAACGAGAAGCACGCGCTGGAAACGCTGCCGAAGACGATGGCGAAGCTGCAGGCCGAGATCGCAAGACAGCAAAAGCTGCTTGACGATCCCGACCTCTACACCAAGGATCGCAAGAAATTCGACGCGGCCTCCGCGGCGATCGCGAAGGCGCAGGAAGAACTCGCTGCCGCCGAAGACCGGTGGCTGGAGCTGGAAGTTTTGCGAGAAGAGATCGAACAGGCGTAGGTATTTCTACCGTCATTGCGAGGAGCGAAGCGACGAAGCAATCCATCCATCCGTTATGCCGCTCGATGGATTGCTTCGCTTCGCTCGCAATGACGAAAAAGCACAACTGGAGCCAACTTGATGAGCACCCCCCTCGCCGCCAAAATCGCTCGTGAATACGGCACGCCCTGCGCCGTGATCGACATGGACCGTGTCGAACGCAACATCGCTCGGATCCAGGCGGCCTGCGATGCGGCTGGCGTCGCCAACCGGCCGCATATCAAGACCCACAAGAGCCCGCTGTTAGCGACCATGCAAGTTGCGGCTGGCGCCCGCGGCATCACCTGCCAAAAACTCGGCGAGGCCGAGGTGATGGCGGAAGCCGGGATCGACGACATCCTGATCAGCTACAATCTGATCGGCGACGAAAAAATGGCCCGGCTCGCCGCGCTGCAGGCCAAAGCCAACATGACGGTCGCCGCCGACAATTCGACCGTGATCGCGGGCCTGCTGCAGGCAGCCAGCGCTTCCGGCCGTCCGCTGTCGGTCGTGGTGGAATGCGACACCGGGCGCAAGCGCGCCGGTGTCGAGACGCCGGGCGAAGCGATAGCGCTGGCGCGCGAGATCGCTGGCTGCAAGGGACTCAAGTTTGCGGGCTTCATGCTGTACCCGACCGAGACCGGCTGGACGGAAGCGCAGAAATTTTTCGATGAGGCGCTGGCCGGAGTCCGTGCGCACGGGCTCGATGCTGCGATGGTTTCAACCGGCGGCTCGCCGAACCTGAAGAATCTTGGAAAACTCAAGGGCGCGACCGAGCATCGTCCCGGCACCTATATCTACAACGACCGCATGCAGGTCGCTGCCGGCGTCGCCAGTTGGGACGATTGCGCGCTCAACATCTATTCCACCGTCGTCAGCCGCGCCGGCCCGGACCGCGGCATTCTGGATGCGGGCTCCAAGACGCTGACATCAGATACCGGCGGCGGGCTTGAAGGCCACGGGCTGATCCTGGAGCACCCCGAGGCGAAGATTGCGCGCTTTGCCGAGGAGCATGGCTTTCTCGATCTGGCCCGCAGCAACACGCGGCCTGTCGTCGGCGACGTCGTGCGGATCGTGCCAAATCACGTCTGCGTCGTCGTCAACATGATGGACGAGGTGGTGATGGTGCGCGGCGAGGAGATTGTCGGCATGCTGCCGGTGGCGGCAAGGGGGAAGTTGCGGTAGGTACCCCGTAGGATGGGTAGAGCGCAGCGAAACCCATCGGGACTTGCCGCGTTTGCTAGTTGATGGGTTTCGCTGCGCTCTACCCATCCTACGAACTAAGCCACTTCAGCGCGCCCCGTCCGGCTGCCGCTCCGGTCGCGAACGAGGCTTGCAGCAGATAGCCGCCGGTCGGTGCTTCCCAGTCCAGCATTTCGCCGGCGGCAAACACGCCGGGCAGGCGGCGCAGCATGAAATCGCCGTCGATCTCGCTGAACGGTATCCCGCCCGCGGTCGAAATCGCGCGCGCGATCGGCGCTGTGCCGGTGAGTTCGATCGGGACGGCGTTGATCAGGCTGGCAAGGTTGGGCTGCGACAGCGACGCGAGCGAAGTGCCGGATGCCTTGGCTGCCTCCTGCAGCAATCCGATTGCAACAGGTGAGAGGCTGACGGCCTTCCGCAGGAAATTCGACAAGGACTGTTTGCCTTTCGGCGCCGATACCTTCGCGATCAACTCTTTCATGTCGAGATCGGGCCGCAACGCCACATGCAGCGTCACCTGACCTGAACGGATAATGGCTTCGCGCAACTCGGCCGACAGCGCATAGACTGCGCCGCCTTCGATACCGGTTCGGGTAACAACGGCCTCGCCGCGGACGCTATGAGCACCGAATGTCAGCGCCACGCCCTTGAGCGGCTGTCCCTCGAACCGGTCGCGAAAGATGTCCGACCATGCGACGGCGAAGCCGCTATTGGCCGGTCGCAGCGACGATATCCGCACACCTTTCGCGACGAGCGTTTCGACCCATGCGCCGTCGGAGCCCAGCCGCGGCCAGCTTGCGCCGCCAAGCACCAGTACGGTCGCGCTCGTCTCGACGAATTGCGGTCCATCCGGCGTTTGAAAACGAAGACGGCCCTGCTCGTCCCAGCCGCTCCAGCGATGACGCAGCTCCAATCGCACGCCTATCGAATCCAGCCGTCGCAGCCAGGCCCGCAGCAAGGGCGACGCCTTGAAGGCTTTCGGAAACACTCGTCCGCTGGAGCCGACGAAAGTTTCCTGCCCCAGCGCCTTGCTCCAGTCACGCAACGCCTGCGGCGGGAATGCTTCGATGGCGGCTTTCAGATGCGGCATCGCCTCGCGATAGCGCGCGAGGAATGCCGGCAACGGTTCGCTATGGGTGAGGTTCAGCCCGCCCCGCCCGGCCATCAGGAATTTGCGGCCAGCCGACGGCATCGCGTCATAGACGGTGACCTCGGCGCCGCCCAGCGCGAGCACTTCGGCCGCCATCAGGCCGGCGGGGCCGGCGCCGATGACAGCGACGTTTTTGGGAGGTGATGACATGGCGGGAGTGTAAGCCGGATTGACAGTCTGTAGGGCGGGCAAAGCGAAGCGTGCCCACCATACATCACCGGCATCGGAGATGCGTGGTGGGCACGGCGCGAAGTGCGCCTTTGCCCACCCTACGAATTGGCCCGTGCTCTACAGCTTGATCCCCGCCCGCGCTGCGGCCTGCGCCACATATTTCTGCGTCTGCTCGAACGCGCCTTGCAGCGCCTTGGCCTTCGAGACGTCGTCGATCTCGGCAAAATGCGCCGCAATCGCATCCGGCGTCCAGTCGGACTGGGCCAGATTGACGCCCTCGGTCTCGATGATCTTGATCACCGCGAACGAGCCCGCGCCCGCGCCCATGATGGTGCGGGTCGGGGCGTCCTCGCTCAGCAGAAATTCCACCGCCGGCGTGATCGCCTCGGGGCGCATCAGGGCCAGCGCCTGCGGCGGCAGCAGTTCTTCCGTCATCCGGGTTGCCGCGGTCGGCGAGATCGTGTTGACGCGGATGTTGTTCTTGCGGCCTTCCTCGGCCAGCACGTTCATCAGGCCGACCATGCCGGCTTTGGCGGCGCCGTAATTGGCCTGGCCGAAATTGCCGAACAGGCCCGACGACGAGGTGGTCAGCACGATGCGCCCATAATTGCGTTCGCGCATGCCTTCCCACACCGCCTTGCAGCAGTAAAACGTACCAACGAGATGGACGTCGAGTACCTTGGCAAAGTCGGCGACGTCCATTTTTGCGAAAGACTTGTCGCGGAGAATGCCGGCATTGGCGCATAGGAGATCGACGCTGCCCCACTCCTTCGTGGCGCGCTCGACCATCGCGGTGACCTGTCCGAACTTCGAGACGTCCGCGCCATCGGCCATCGCCGTGCCGCCGGCTTTGCGGATCTCCTCGACCACGGTTTCGGCAGGGGTCAGCGACCCGCCGGTGCCGTCGCGCGCGCCGCCGAAATCGTTGACCACCACCTTGGCGCCGCGGCTCGCCAGCCCCAGCGCATGCGCCCGTCCCAGACCATTGCCCGCGCCGGTGACGATAGCGACGCGTCCGTCAAACCTGATTGCCATGATTGGAATTCCCGCTGCGTTCTTTGTCGTCATGCCCGGGCTTGACCCGGGCATCCATCAAATTGAAGAGCTTTTGAGCAGTGATGGATTGCCGGGTCAAGCCCGGCAATGACGAGCAAAACCTAGTTGAAATAGATCAGCCCGATCCAGTCGGCGACCAAAGCGGGCTTCTCCTCGCCCTCGATCTCAACGGTGACATTGGTGCGCGACTGCAACTCCTTCGGCTTGCGCAGCTTGGCCTCCATCAGCGTGAAGCGGCCACGCACGCGCGAGCCTGCGCGCACCGGCGAGAGGAAGCGCAGCTTGTCGAAGCCATAATTCACGCCCATCGCGGTGCCTTCGATGACCGGCATCACCTCATAGGACATGATGCTCATCAACGACATCGTGAGGAAGCCGTGGGCGATGGTATTGCCGAACTCGGTTTCCTTCCTGGCGCGCGCGGGATCGACATGGATGAACTGATGGTCCTCGATCACGTCGGCGTAGACATTGATCCGGTTCTGGTCGATCAGGTGCCATGACGACACGCCGATCTCCTTGCCGACCATGGCCTGATAGGCCTCAAACGAGACCGGTGGCTTCTTCCAGACTTCATTCATTGATTAACTCTCCAGCCCGGCGGTCCGCACCTTTTGCAACTCCGGGAACTCTTCCTCGCGGAACTCGGCGCCGCGCAACACATCACTGCGGTTATTATCATGTTCGAGCCGCCGCAACTGCACGCGGCGGATCTTTCCGGAAATCGTCTTCGGCAGCTCCGTCACCAGTTCGATCTTGCGGATACGCTTGAATGGGGCGAGCCTTGTGTGCAAATGCCGGAAGATCGACAGCGCTGTCTCCGGTGTTCGCTCCACGCCCGACACCAGCAGCACGTAGGCCTTGGGGATCGCGAGACGGATCGGATCGGGACTGGGAACGACTGCGGCTTCAGCGACCGATTCATGCTCCAGCAGCACGCTTTCCAGCTCGAACGGGCTGATACGGTAGTCGGATGATTTGAAAACGTCGTCGGAACGGCCGACGAAAGTCAGATAACCCTCGTCATCGGCAAACACCACGTCGCCGCTGCGATAGAGATCGCCGTCGGCGCCGCTCAGTTTGCCGTCTTCACCCTGATAGCCCTGCATCAGGCCGGCGGGCCGATCGGCGCCGAGCACCAGCGTCACCTCCCCCTCCTTGGTGACGTGGCCGTCACTGTCGGTGATCTGCACGCGGTAGCCCGGCAGCGGGCGGCCCATCGAGCCGACCTTGACCTTCTGGCCCGGCGAGTTGCCCGCAAGCGCGGTGGTTTCGGTCTGGCCGTAGCCGTCGCGGATGGTCAAGCCCCACGCCGCCTTCACCTGATCGATCACCTCGGGGTTGAGCGGCTCGCCGGCGCCGCAGACCTCGCGCAGGCTCACCTTGAAATCCGCAAGCCTCTCCTGAATGAACAGCCGCCACACCGTCGGCGGCGCGCACAGCGTGGTGACGCCGCAACGGCCGACCGTGGCGAGCAAGGCTTTGGCATCGAAGCGCGGCTGGTTGACCACGAACACGGTAGCTCCGGCATTCCATGGCGCGAAGAAGCAGCTCCAGGCATGCTTGGCCCAGCCCGGCGAGGAAATATTCAGATGCACGTCGCCCGGCTGCAGCCCGAGCCAGAACATCGTAGACAGCGCACCGACCGGATAGCTGCGCTGGCTGTGCCGCACCAGTTTTGGTTTTGCCGTCGTGCCCGAGGTGAAATAGAGCAACATCGGGTCGTCGGCGTTGGTCGGACCATCAGGCGCAAAAGTCTCGGGCGCGCCGGCCGCCTGCTCGAACGGCAGCCAGCCGTCATGCGTCGTCGATGCGCCGACCACGATACGCACCAGATTGTCGCCGCCGAGGCCTGCGAATTTCGCCACCTGATCCTGCGAAGCCACCGCCACCCTCGCCCGGCCGCGATCGAGCCGGTCGCGCAATTCGTCGGGCGTGAGAAGCGTGGTGGCGGGGATCACGACCACGCCGAGCTTCATTGCCGCCAGCATGGTCTCCCACAACGGCACGACATTGCCGAGCAACAGCAACAGATGGTCGCCGCGCCTCAAGCCCTGCGCACGCAGGAAGTTTGCCACCTGATTGGAACGGGCCGAGAGCGCCGCAAAGGAAAGTTTTGTCTCTTTGTGACCGGCATCGACGATCCAGAGCGCGGTGCGGTCGCGGCTGTCGGCATTGCAGCCGAGTTCCGCGTCGAACCAGTCCAGCGCCCAGTTGAACGGAACCGGATCGGGCCAGCGAAATCCCTTCACGGCCGTATCGTAATCCGCGCGGTGCTTGAGCAGAAAGGTGCGCGCTTCCTGGAAGGTCGTCATCAGGTCTCCGTTATTTCCCGGCGAGGCTCCTAACGTGCTGGATAATACCGGAAAAATCCACCCCGCCATGGCCGGCGGCGTCGAAGGCCTTGTAGATATCCTGCGCGTGTTTGCCCAGCGGCGTCACAGCCCCCGAGGCATTGGCCGCGTCCTGCGCCAGCGTCAGATCCTTGACCATCAGCGCCGAGGCGAAGCCGGGCTTATAGCCGTTATTCGCGGGCGACGCCGGCACCGGGCCCGGCACCGGGCAATAGGACGTCAGCGCCCAGCATTGCCCCGAGGAGGTCGAGGCGACGTCGAACAGCGCCTGATGCGACAGCCCGAGCTTTTCCGCGAGCGCAAAGGCCTCGCCGACCCCGATCATGGAAATGCCCAGGATCATGTTGTTGCAGATCTTGGCCGCCTGCCCCGCGCCCGCGCCGCCACAATGCACGATCTTCTTGCCCATGTTCTCCAGCACGGGCTTTGCCGCCGCGAAGGCCTTGTCCTCGCCGCCGCACATGAAGGTGAGCGTCGCGCCCTTGGCGCCGCCGGTTCCACCCGACACCGGCGCATCGACCGAGAGCGCGCCGTGCTTGGCGGCCAGCGCATGCGCCTGCTTGGCGCTTTCGACGTCGATGGTCGAGCAATCGATGATCAGCGTGCCCCTGGTCATCGCCGGAATCACTTCGTTCCAGACCGACAGCACATGCTTGCCCGCCGGCAGCATGGTGATGATGATTTCAGCGCCCTTGACCGAGGCCACCGAACTCTCGGCGATGGCGGCACCGTCGGCCTTTGCCTGATCGCGCGAGGCTGCCACGAGATCGAACGCGGTCACCTTGTGGCCAGCCTTGACCAGATTGGCCGCCATCGGCCCACCCATATTGCCGAGGCCAATGAATGCGATATTTGCCATCTCGAATCCTCCGCTAAGACTTTTCTGTTTTGATCAGGGAAATTTCAACTCATCGGCACCGATCTCGGCGAAATACGGCGCGACCATTGCCGGCGTCACGTCCTCAACCCGCGGCGGCGACCATTTGGGATTGCGGTCCTTGTCGATCACCGCGGCGCGCACGCCCTCGCGAAAATCATCGCTGGCAAAGACTTCCAGCGCGGCGCGATACTCCCGCACCAGGCATTCCTCCAGCGAACGTGATGCCCGCGCCAGCCGCAGCAGTTTCAGCGTCACCACCATGCCGCGTGGCGATTTTTCCTTCAGCGTCTTCAGCGTCGAGAGCGCCAGCTCCGAGCCGTCGCGCTGCAAAGCCGCGACGATGTCTTCCATGCGGTCGTAGGCGAACCATGCGTCGATCTTCGGCTGCATCGCGGCGACAGGCCCAGCCGTCTCACCGGTTGCGAAGCCAGCAATCAGCGCTTTGACTTCTGCAGAGGTCACACCGGGCCGAACCTTGGTCAGCGCCTCGCGCAACGCGGCGAGTTTGCCTGACGGTACGACCGCGTCGGCAAAACCCGCATGGATCGCGTCTGGACCGTTCATGGTCTGACCGGTCAAGCCGAAATACGTGCCGATCTCTCCCGGCGAATGCGACAGCAGCCATGTGCCGCCCACATCCGGGAAGAAGCCGAGGCCGACTTCCGGCATTGCCAATTTCGTCTTGTCGGTCACGACACGGTGGCTCGAGTGCGCCGATAACCCGACGCCGCCGCCCATCACGATGCCGTCCATGAAGGACACATAAGGCTTCGGGAATTTCTTGATGCGGGCGTTGAGGATGTATTCGTCGCGCCACAGGATCTTGCCGAGATCGCCCTTGACCTTGGAGCTCTCCCAGAGCGCGCGGATGTCGCCGCCGGCGCAAAGGCCGCGCTCGCCCGCGCCTTCCAGCAGGATCACGGCCACGGAAGGATCGGCCTCGAAGGCATCGAGCGCCTTGTCGATGTCGTGGAACATCTCCAGCGTCACCGCATTGATGGCCTTCGGCCGGTTCAGCCGGAGGATGCCAGCCGGGCCTTCCTTGCGCGCGATCAGGTCGCCCTCTGCAACAGCAGCATCCGTCATCGTGCGCCCTCGATCAGCTTGCGCGACACGATCAGCCGCATGATTTCGTTGGTCCCTTCCAGGATCTGGTGCACGCGCAAATCGCGCACGATCTTCTCGATGCCGTATTCGCTGAGATAGCCGTAGCCGCCATGCAGTTGCAGCGCCTGGTTGGCGACTTCGAAACCGACGTCGGTGCCAAAACGCTTGGCCATCGCGCACAGCATGGTGGCGTCCGCGTCCTTGCGGTCGAGGGCAGCCGCCGCACGCCAGACAAAAGTCCGCGCCGCCTCCAGTTCGGTCGCCATGTCGGCAAGCCGAAACTGCAGCGCCTGGAATTCATCGAGGCGTTTTCCAAACGCTTTTCGCTCCTTCATGTAGGCCAGCGACTTCTCCAGCGCGCTTTGCGCGCCGCCGAGCGAACACGCCGCGATATTGATGCGGCCACCGTCGAGCCCGGCCATCGCGATCTTGAAGCCGATGCCCTCCTCGCCCAGCCGGTTCTCGACCGGCACGCGGGCATTCTCAAAAATCACGGCGCGGGTCGGCTGTGCGTTCCAGCCCATCTTGCGCTCGTTGGCGCCGAACGAGACGCCCGGCGTGTCGGCCGGAATGACCAGCGTCGAGATGCCGCCGGGGCCGTCGGCGCCGGTCCGCACCATCACGACATAGAGGTCGCCGCCACCGGCGCCGGAGATGAACTGCTTCTGGCCGTTGAGCACATAATGGTCGCCGTCGCGCACCGCGCGGGTGCGGAGCGCCGCGGCATCCGAGCCGGAGCCCGGCTCGGTCAGGCAATAGCTCGCCAGAAGCTCCATGGTGCAGAGCCTTGGCAACCACTTCTGGCGCTGGGTGTCGTTGCCATAGGCATCGATCATCCACGAGGCCATGTTGTGGATCGAGATGAAGGCCGACACCGTCGGACAGCCCTGCGCTAAGGCCTCGAAGATCAGCGCGGCGTCGAACCGCGTCAACGCCGAGCCGCCGACGTCGTCCCTGATGTAGACGCCGCCCATGCCGAGCTTGGCAGCTTCCCGCATCACGTCGACGGGGAAATGCTTTTCCTCGTCCCAGCGGAGCGCATGCGGCGCGATTTTTTCCGCGGCAAATTCCCGCGCCATATCGCGAACCGCAATCTGGTCCTCATTGAGAGCGAAATGCATTCTGGGCTGCTCATTCTTATCGTCATTGCGAGGAGCGAAGCGACGAAGCAATCCATTCTTCCTTTTCGCGGCACTATGGATTGCTTCGTGGAGCCTGTCATCGGGCGGGCATTCGCCCAACCCGTTGGCTCGCAATGACGGCCTGGGCTACACCATCAGTTCATCGTCGGGATCGAGAATTCCGCACCTTCCTTGACGCCGGACGGCCAGCGCGAGGTGATCGTCTTGGTCTTGGTGTAGAAGCGGATCGAATCCGGACCGTGCTGGTTGAGATCGCCAAAGCCGGACTTCTTCCAGCCGCCAAAAGTGTAGTAGGCGATCGGCACCGGGATCGGCACGTTGATGCCGACCATGCCGACATTCACCTTGGCGGCAAAATCGCGGGCGGCGTCGCCGTCGCGGGTGAAGATCGCGACACCGTTGCCGTAGTCATGGTCTGACGGTAGCGCCAGCGCTTCCTTGTAGTCGTGGGCGCGCACCACCGAGAGCACCGGGCCGAAGATCTCTTCCTTGTAGATCCGCATGTCCTTGGTGACGTTGTCGAACAGGCAGCCGCCCATGTAGAAGCCGTTTTCATAGCCCTGCATCTTGAAGCCGCGGCCGTCGACGGCGAGCGTCGCGCCTTCCTTGATGCCGATTTCGACATAGTTCTTGACGCGGTTGAGCGCCTCTTTCGTCACCAGCGGACCGTAGTCGGCGGAGGGATCGATCGAGGTGCCGATCTTCAGGCTCTCGACCCGCGGGATCAGCTTTTCCATCAGCCGGTCGGCGGTGGGCTTGCCGACGGGCACGGCGACCGAGATCGCCATGCAGCGCTCACCGGCCGAGCCATAGCCCGCGCCGATCAGCGCATCGACGGTCTGGTCCATGTCGGCATCGGGCATGACGATGGCATGGTTCTTGGCGCCGCCGAAACACTGCGCGCGCTTGCCGGTGGCGGCGGCACGCTCATAGATATATTGCGCGATCGGCGAAGAGCCGACGAAGCCGACCGCCTTGATCTCGGGATCGTCGAGGATGGCGTCGACCGCTTCCTTGTCGCCATTGACGACGTTCAGCACGCCGGGCGGCAGACCCGCTTCGATCATCAATGCGGCCAGCATCATCGGCACGCCGGGATCGCGCTCGGACGGCTTCAGGATGAAGGCGTTGCCGCAGGCGATCGCCGGCGCGAATTTCCACATCGGGATCATCGCCGGGAAATTGAACGGCGTGATGCCGGCGACGACGCCGAGCGGCTGCCGCATCGAATAGATGTCGATGCCGGGGCCCGCGCCTTCGGTGTACTCGCCCTTCATCAGGTGCGGAACGCCGCAGGCGAATTCGACGACTTCGAGGCCGCGCTGGATGTCGCCCTTGGCGTCGGGAACGG
Source organism: Bradyrhizobium algeriense (assembly GCF_036924595.1). Taxonomy (NCBI): domain Bacteria; kingdom Pseudomonadati; phylum Pseudomonadota; class Alphaproteobacteria; order Hyphomicrobiales; family Nitrobacteraceae; genus Bradyrhizobium; species Bradyrhizobium algeriense. The sequence continues at coordinate 3,642,580 of NZ_JAZHRV010000001.1, forward strand.
TCTTGCCGTGCTCGCGCGCCAGCATGTCGGCGAGCTTGTCGTAATCGCGCTGCGCCAGTTCGAGGAACTTCATCATCACGCGCGCGCGGCGCTGCGGATTGGTGTTGGCCCACTCGACCTGGGCGTCCCTGGCGTTCTCGACGGCGGCGCGAACCTCGGCTTTGGAGGCCAGCGCCACCTTGGCCTGGACGTCGCCTGTCATCGGCTCGAAAACGTCGGCCGTCCGGCCGGACGTGCCCTTGACCTCTTTACCACCGATGAAATGTCCGATTGAGCGCATGAATTTTCTCCCTGAAGTCCCGCTGGATCAGCTTTGGAGCCCTTTTTGACCTGCATTTCTTAGGATACAAGTCTGATATATTGCACCTTAGATGTGCGGAAATGCTGGATCAAGGCACCAAGACGATCGATTGGGATGACTTCCGTTTCGTGCTGGCGATCGTCCGCGGCGGATCGGTTTCCGCTGCCGCCAAGCAGCTATCGGTCGATCATGCCACAGTGATCCGGCGTGTCGACCGCCTGGAACGGCATCTCTCGGCAAAACTGTTCGATCGCCGCAAGACCGGCTACCTCCTGACCGAGGCCGGCCAGCGCGTCGCCGACAGCGCGGAAGCGATGGAATCCACCATCGTCGCCAACCAGGAGGCGGTCGGCGGCTCGCGCGCCCAGCTCACCGGCACGGTCCGGATCGGCGCCCCCGACGGGTTCGGCAGCCATTTCCTGGCCTCGCGGCTTCTGAAGTTCACCGAGCGGTATCCCGATCTCGACCTGCAGCTCGTCGCCACCGCGCGCCTGTTCAGCCTGTCGAAACGCGAGGCCGACATTGCGATCAGCCTGACGATGCCCAAGGAAGGCCGGATCGTCGGCCGCAAGCTGCTCGACTATAGCCTCGGGCTCTACGCCGCCCCCGCCTATCTCGACTGCGCGCCGAAAATCACTGGCCGTGCCGACCTGGCCGCACATCGCTTCGTCGGCTACATCGAGGAATTGCTGTTCACGCCCGAACTGGACTACCTGCCGCAGGTCTCGCCAAAGATCTCCGCGAAATTCCGCAGCGCCAATCTGATCGCGCAACTCAATGCCACCATCGCAGGCTTCGGCATCGCCGTGCTGCCCCACTTCATGGCAACGGCGCATCCGGAATTGTGCCCGGTATTGCCGGACGAGATCAGGATTTCGCGCACCTTCTGGATGCTGATGCACGCCGACAGCAAGGATCTGGCGCGGATCAGGGCGGTTGCCGATTACATCCACGAGACGGTGGAGAGCGAACGCGCGCTGTTTGCCGGGCGGTGAACTCTCACCACGTCATTGCGAGAACGTAGATTTGGATTTCAATTCACCTTCGCCCGCGCCCTTTTCGCGGCCGGTTTCCTCGCCTCGGCACGGGCCAGCGCCGCCTCGCGGCCAGAGGCGAGAATTTCGTCCGACAGTTCACCGCTGCCCGCCACGCGGGACATCACGAGCGTGCCCATCATCGTCGCCAGCGTGCCCATGGCCTGCTTGCGCGCCGTCTTTCGTGGCACATCCAGAATCTGTTCGGCCATCACATCGATCAACTGTTCGAGTTTGGCGCTAAAGGCCTTGCGGGTTTTGGCGCTTTCGCGGGCAATCTCGGCGCCGAGCGTGGGGACCGCGCAGCCGCGGCCGGGATCGTCGCGATGCACCGTCGAGACGTAGGAATCGATGATCGTCGACAGCCGCTTCTCCGGCGGCGTTTCAGCGGCGATCTCGCGCCAATGCGCGACCGAGCGGTCCATCGCATAGGCAAAGGCCTCGATCACCAGCGCCTCGCGGGAATCGAAATGCGCGTAGAAGCCGCCATGAGTCAGGCCGGCCTCCTTCATCAGGTCGGCGACGCCGATGCCATGCGCGCCCTTTTCGCGAAGCCGCACCGAGGCCTTCTTCACGATCCGCGCGTGGGTTTCCTGCTTGTGCTCTTTTGAATAACGCATCAACCCGTCCCATTAAATGTCTGCAGTCATATAATAGCAGTTGTGCGGGCGAAAAGCTGCATCTATTTCGCTTTTTCAACGCCGATCATCGTGAATGTGGCAGTCGCGTGCACCGCAAGATTGCCCGCGCCGTCGCGGACGAAGCCTTCGGCATAGCTGGCCTGGCGGCCGAGTTTTACCACTTTGCCTTCCGCCGAGACCGTGCCTGATCGTACCGACAGTGGCCGCAAATACGTCAGCTTGAGGTCGAGCGTCACCGAGCTCTGCCCGGCCGGCTGCATGGTGGCGATGGCGCAACCCATGGCGGTATCCAGGAGTGCCGCAGCCACCGCGCCATGGAGCAGTCCGATGGTATTTTCCAGGCTTTCATCGGGGTCGAGTTCCATCACGATCCGTCCGGACTCGGCGACACGCATCTCAAAGCCGATCAATCGGGCTATCGGCGGCGGTGGCAGGATGCCGTCGCGGATCGCGCACATCGTCTCCAGCCCGGACATCCCGGAGGCCGCCTTCGCTACCGGCCCCGGCGCCTGCCACTCCACCACCCGATGCCTGCGCGTGTCGAACGAAAACAGATCGACGGTCTCGGTCGCGGTCATGAACAGCTCCATTGAATGATATTCGTCATTCTATGTCGGCGCGTGCCGCCGCGCAACACCCTCCCCGCTTCCCCTTGACAAGCCGCCGTAATGTCCTTGGAAGTGACGTCAACCGTCCCGACCAGTTGCGGAAAACAAAATGGAAATGCTCAATCCCCACTGCGGCATCGATCGCGACGCTCGAGGTGTCGTTCGCCTCTCGATCTGCAACGCAGGCTCTCTCAACATCCTCTCCTCCGCCGTCACCAACGGGGTTCGTGAAGGGTTTGAGAAACTCGCCGGCGACAAGAGCATTCGCGCGGTCATCCTCGCCGGCCAGAGCGAAAAGAGCATGATCGGCGGCGCCGACATCAAGGAGATGGCGCGTCTCGACCAGAAATCCGCGGAAGCCTTTATCACGCGGCTGCGCGACCTCTGCGAGGCCGTGCGCAACTTTCCGGCGCCCGTGATCGCGCGGTTGCCTGGATGGTGTCTCGGCGGCGGACTCGAAGTCGCCGCCGCCTGCGATTTCCGCATTGCCGCCCACGACGCTAAATTCGGCATGCCGGAGGTGCGTGTCGGCATCCCCTCGGTAATCCATGCCGCCCTACTGCCGCGGCTGATCGGCTGGGGCCGCGCCCGCTGGCTGGTCATGACAGCGGAAAACATCGACGCGCCCACCGCGCTCGCCTGGGGCCTGGTCGACGTGGTCGCGAAGGAAAATGGCATCGATGCCGCCGTCGAGCACACGGTGAACGCGCTGCTCGAATGCGGCCCGGAAGCGCTGCGCGCACAGAAGGCGCTGCTGCGCCAGTGGGAGGAACTGCCGCTGACCGAATCCGTCAACTTAAGCGTCGGCGTGTTCGGAAAGTCTTTCCTGACCGGCGAGCCGCAGCGGCTGATGCAGGGATTTCTCGACCGCAAGAAATAGACGGAGGGGCGCATGAGACCTGCCGGCAAGGGGGACAATCCCAGCCTCAGGCGCCGGTCGATCAATTTCTCTCATGCGAACGGCGAGATTTTTCATGGGATGATCCGTTGCGATTTGTTGCAGCGCATAATATTACAACAATAATTCAATACGGGGGTTGACCGCACCCGGATCGATCCTTGGCGCAGCGGTGTCGTGATGTCCTGAAATGAGGGAAGTGTGACATTCAAGTCAAACGGTCATCACGTCAGAATGCGTAAGCCGAACCAGGCCAATCTTCCCTCTGGAATCCTCTGAGGCCCAATGATCTCGAACTGGCTGTCAGCCGCTCTCGCCCGCCGCAACATCCACTACGGCTGGGTGATGGTCGCCGTGACCTTTCTCACCGCCCTGATCTCCGCCGGCACGGTCGGCGCTCCCGGCGTCTTCATCGTGCCCCTGCAGAAGGAATTCGGCTGGACCACGGCGGAGATTTCCTCGGCGCTGTCGATCCGCTTCATCCTGTTCGGGCTGATGGCGCCCTTCGCCGCCGCGCTGATGAACCGCTACGGCCTGCGCAACGTCACGCTGTTGGCGCTGCTGATCGTCGTATCCGGCCTCGTCGCATCGCTGGCGATGACGCAGGTCTGGCAGTTGATGCTGCTGTGGGGCGTGGTGATCGGGCTCGGCACCGGCATGACGGCGCTGGTGCTGGGGGCTACGATTGCCGCGCGCTGGTTTGCGGCGCGGCGCGGGCTTGTGGTCGGCATCCTCACCGCGAGCGTTGCGACCGGGCAGCTTGCCTTCCTGCCACTCTTGGCGAGCCTGACCGAAACCTATGGCTGGCGGATCGCGCTGGCGCTGGTCTGCGTGATGCTGGGCGTGGCCGCCTTCGCCGTGCTGATGGTCATGCGCGACCGTCCGAGCGACGTCGGCTTGCGGCCGTTCGGCGACGAAGGCACCGAGCCGCTGCCGGCGCTCCCGCCGAACACCACGCCGATCATGGCGGCAGCGCTCGGCACCCTGCGCGACGCCTCGAAGTCGGGCGTGTTCTGGATCCTGTTCGCCACCTTCTTCATCTGCGGCGCCTCGACCAACGGTCTGGTCCAGGTTCACCTGATTCCGATGTGCCTTGATTTCGGTATTCCGCAGGTGCAGGCGGCGAGCCTGCTCGCGGCGATGGGCATTTTCGATTTCGTCGGCACCATCGTCTCGGGCTGGCTGTCGGACCGCTACGACAATCGCTGGCTCCTGTTCTGGTATTACGGGCTGCGCGGCCTGTCGCTGTTGTTCCTGCCCTTCACCGACTTCTCGTTCTATGGCCTGTCGCTGTTTGCGGTATTCTATGGGCTCGACTGGATCGCGACCGTGCCGCCCACGGTGCGGCTCACCGCGCAACGCTTCGGTCCCGAACGCGCCAATCTCGTGTTCGGCTGGATTTTTGCCGGCCATCAGCTCGGCGCGGGCGTTGCGGCCTTCGGCGCCGGCCTGTCGCGGACGGCGCTCCAGACCTACCTGCCGGCCTTCTTCGTCGCCGGTGCGCTCTGTGTGGTGGCGGCGCTGATTGTGCTGGCGATCTCGCGGCCGAAGCCGGTGGCGGCGTGATGGAGTTGTCGGGTGGGCTGAGCGAAGCGAGCCCACCATTCGCTGTCAATGCGTGGAGAGATGGTGGGCACGCTGCGCTTTGCCCACCCGAGAGAGACCTACGGCCGCGTCGACATATTGGTTGGCGGACCCACGGTTCGGATTGGCTCCGCCAATCGCGCGAATTCGCACAACAGCGAACGCGTCTTGCGGGGATCGATCACCTCCTCGACCCAGAATTTCTCGGCCGAACGAAACGGCGAGCGCAGCTTGTTGAGGCGATCCTCGATCTCCTTCAGCTTCGCGGCCGGATCATCTGAACCATCGATGTCGGCGCGGTAGGCCGCCTCGATGCCGCCTTCCAGCGGCAGCGAGCCCCAATAGGCCGACGGCCAGGCGTAGCGCATCGAATAGCGGTTGGCCGGCTGGTGCACGACACCCGCCACGCCGAATGCGTTGCGCACGATGATAGTGCACCAGGGCACGGTCGACTGGTTGACCGCCGCCATCGCGCGCACGCCGTGACGGATGGTCGCCGACTTCTCGGCCTCGAGCCCGATCATGAAGCCGGGGCAATCCATCAGATAAACCACCGGCAGATGGAAGGTCTCTGCGAAGTCGACCCAGCGCACCACCTTCTGGCACGCCTCCGCCGTCCACGATCCGCCGTAGTGGTAGGGATCGCTCGCCAGCAGCAGCACGGCGCGGCCTTCGAGCCGGGCGAGCCCGGTAATGACCGGGCGGCCGAAATTGGCGTTGACCTCGAAGAACGAGCCCTTGTCGACCACGGCGTCGATGATCGGGCGCATCTTGTAGACCTGGCGGCGATTGCGCGGCACCGCCTTCAACAGCGATTCTTCCGCGCGCTCCGGATCGTCGGCACAAGGCGTGGTCGGCGGCAGGTCGTACACCGAGGACGGCAGATAGGACAGAAAGCGCCTGGCGCGTTCGAACGCCTCCTCCTCGGTGTCCACGGCATCGTCGACGCCGCCGGCGCGGGTCTGGATCTCGGCGCCGCCGAGCTCCTGCTTGGTCAGATCCTGGCCGAGCCGCTTCACGACCGGCGGACCTGCGACAAACATCGCGGAATTCCTGGTCATGACCGAATAATGGCTGGCGGCAAGCCGCGCCGCGCCAAGGCCTGCGACCGAACCGAGGCCGAGGGCCACCACCGGCACGCGCGCCATGTTGGCAATCGTGAACCAGTACCAGCGTGTGCCGCCGACCCCGCCGGGCAGATTGGCAGCCCCGCGCGTTTCAATCGTCTTCACCGAGCCGCCGCCGCCCGAGCCTTCGATCACGCGAATGATCGGCAGGCGAAAATCATGCGCCATTTCCTCGGCCATCAGCGGCTTGGCCGAGATCGAGGCGTCGGCCGAACCGCCGCGCACAGTGAAATCGTCGCCGACCACGACTACGGTGCGGCCGTCGATCTTGCCGCGGCCGAACACGCAGTTGGCCGGCGTCAGGTGCTTGAGTTCGCTGTTGTCGTCGTATTCGGCGATGCCGGAAATCGCGCCGATCTCGTGGAAGGAATTCTTGTCGATCAGTCCGTCGATGCGCTCACGAACCGTGAGCCGGCCCTGGTCATGCTGGCGCTTGACCTTGTCAACGCCTCCCATCTCGCGCGCGAACGCTTCGCGCCGAGCGAGCTCGTCGAGCTCCGGCTTCCAATTCATTCGTATCCTCCGTCTTGATGATCTTGTTATTATGAGCCGGTACCGGAAGCGGCTTTCTTTCCATGCGGTTTGCGAAGATATCGCCCTCGGTGCCTTCGAGCAGGCTGCCGATCGCAACGCCGAGTTCGAGCATCAGCGGCGCCACTTCCCCGTGCAGCCGCTTCTCATCAAACATCGCGGACAGCAGCCCGATCGTCACGACGACGAAGGTTTGATATTGCGGCGACCACACCGGCACCGCGCAACCGTTGATATGCGGGCTCCAGGTGCCGCAGCCGACGACATAGCCATGTTCGCGCAAATGGCGGCGGTTGGTTTCCATGCGCGACTTCAAGAGCCCCGCATTTCCCGGAATCTCGCGCTCCATTTCGGCGATCAAGGCGTCGCCGACGTCAGTATCGAGCGCGGCGGTGTAGGCAAAGCCGGCCGCGGTGCTCGTCATCGAGATGCGGCTGCCGGTGCCTTCATGCAGACCGAGCGCATTCGCTGCACGCGCGAATTCGAGATAGACCAGATGATAGCGATCCGGAATCACGAAGCCGACGGTACCCGGCAATTGATCGGCGACGTCCTGCAACCGCAGCCGGATAAGATTGCGAAGCTGCAACCCCTTCATCATCGAGGTGCTCATCGCCACCGCGCTTGGACCGATACGGTATTTCTGGTCGCGCGGCAGATAAACCAGCTGGCCCATCCGCGTCAGCGTGTGCGTGAGCCGCGATACGGTCGAGCGCGGCAGACCGCAGCGGCTGGAAATTTCCAGATTGCCCAGTCGCGCTTCATGACCCTCGAAGCAGCGCAGGACGTCGAACGCCCGCGACACCACCTGGATCACATCACCCTCGCCTGCGAGATCGCTGGCGAGCATTCCCTGCTTGCTAAGCCGTTCCGAGCGTCTTCCCATTTGGTATGGCTCCATTCCGCCCTGCGGAATAAAATTCCACTTGCAGAACAAACTACCTCAGGCAATCTGCGGCCACAACAAAAAGCCGTTCGCGAGGACACGAGTCCGTCAGACGGTCCCCGGAGAACGGAAATGCCAGACATCAAGATCGTCACCGAAGTCGCCGGCCGCGTGTGCGCGCTTCCCGTCACAACCGGCGGAAATGTCAGCGACGGCGACGAGATTGCTTTCGTCGAAGCCATGAAGATGGAAATTCCGGTCACGTCGACGACGGCAGGAAGAATCAAGGCTATCCTGGTCAAACTCGACGACGTCATCGCTGAAGGACAGGTCGTCGCCGTCATCGAAGCTTAACTTGATCACGGCATAGACGTGCTTGCGACGATTCCGCGACAATCTGTCCAGCTCTGCTGTTGACGTTTGCGCACCTAACGTTGCCATCGCCAGCAGCGGATGACATGATCAACGCTAACGAGTGACTTTCGCGAAAACTATGAGGGGAAAAATTATGATTCATCGGTTGAAGGCGTTCGCGCCAATTGCCCTTGCGGGCGTCTCGCTGCTCGCCTCGCCGGCCCATTCCCAAGACGTCAAGCTGCCGCCGACCATGGTCGTCACCGCCTATGACACCGGAACGGCCGGCTTCAACATCGCCGTAGGCGTCGGCAAGATGATGAAGGACAAATACGGCACCGATGTCCGCGTGCTGCCCGCCGGCAACGACGTGGCGCGACTGGCACCGTTGCGCGCCAAGCGTGCGGCCATGTCCGCGATGGGCTCCGGCAGCTATTTCGCCCAGGAAGGCGTGTTCGAATTCGGCACCAAGGAATGGGGTCCGCAAGCCCTGCAACTGGTGCTGTCGACCGTCGATTGCAACGGCGCTTCGCTCGGGGTCGCCAAGGATAGCGGCGTGACCGAGATCAAGCAGCTCAAGGGCAAGCGCGTCGGCTTCGTGGTCGGTTCGCCGGCGCTGAACCAGAACGCACTCGCGGTCCTGGCGTTCGGTGACCTCAAGCAAAGCGACGTCAAGGTCGTCGAGTTCTCGAGCTATGGCGCGATGTGGAAGGGCATGGTCAACAACGACATCGATGCCGCCTTCGCCACCACCATCACCGGCCCTGCCAAGGAGCTCGAGACATCGCCGCGCGGCATCATCTGGCCGCCGCTGCCCGCCAGCGACAAGGCCGGCTGGGAGCGCGTGAAAAAGGTTGGCTCGTTCTTCTTCCCGCACGTCGCGACCTGCGGTGCCGGCATCACCAAGGACAAGCCGGTCGAGCTCGGCAACTACCCCTATCCGATCTTCGTGTCATACGGATCGCTGGGCGCCGACGAGGTCTATGCCATCACCAAGGCGATGATCACGGGCTACGACGCTTACAAGGATTCCGCGCCGGGCGCGGGCGGCCTTGCCGCCGACCGCCAGACCAAGAACTGGGTGGTCCCGGTTCATCCGGGCGCAGCCAAGGCTCTGAAGGAAGCCGGACAGTGGAGCGACGAACAGGAAGCCCATAACAAGGGGTTGCTCAAGCGCCAGCAGGTATTGGCGGCGGCATGGACCGACTTCAACAAGTCCAGTCCGCCATCGGACGACAAGGCGTTTCTCGATGGCTGGATGAAGGCGCGCGCTGCGGCGCTGACCAAAGCCAGCATGCCGAACGGCTTTGAATAACACTGCTTCGCGCGATCAGGTCGACAGCGAATACCGTCTCGAGGGAAATAATGTCACCTTCTGCGAGCGATAGCGTAATCGCGCCGACACAACGAATTGAATTCGACGACCCGCATGCCAACATGCAGGAAGCCGAAGTCACACGCGTGCGCACGCTGCGAGGGGCGTGGCGCTGGGCGTTGGTGGTCGCGACCGCGGTCACCATCCTTTTGTGCATCAACCAGCAATTCTCGTTACGCTTCTTCCTCGGCTATACGCAGCTCAACACCGAGTATTTCTATCTGCTGATCGCGCTGATGCTGCCGTTCACGTTCCTGATCTTTCCGGGAGCCGAGAGTTCGCCGCTGGATCGAATTCCCTGGTACGACATCCTGCTGTTCGTCGTCACCTTCGCCTGCGCCATCCTCCTGATGCGCAGCGTCCGCAAGGCGGCAGAAGCCGGCTGGGAATTCGGCGGTGCGCCGACGCCCGTCATTGTCGCCGGCGTCATCATGTGGGCGGTGCTGATGGAGGCATTGCGGCGCACAGGCGGCTGGAGCCTGTTGCTGAGCGTGCTGCCGTTTACGGTTTATCCGCTGTTCGCCGACGCCACGTGGCTGGGACCGTTCCGCGGCACGCAATCGACGCTCGAACAGGCGACCTCCTATCACGTGCTGTCGGGCGAAAGCCTGCTCGGCATCCCGATCCAGGCCTTTGCCGACACCGTGATCGGCTTTCTGGTGTTCGGCACCGCGCTGATGATGACGGGCGCCGGCAAATTCTTCATCAACATCGCCTTTGCGCTGTGCGGCACCTTCCGCGGCGGCGCCGCGAAGGTCTGCATCTTCGCCTCCGGCCTGCTCGGCATGATGTCCGGATCGATTATCTCCAACGTGCTGACCGCGGGCACCATGACGATTCCGGTCATGAAGAAGAGCGGCTTTCGCGCCTCCTATGCCGCCGCGATCGAAGCCTGCGCGTCGACCGGCGCGGTGCTGGCACCGCCGGTGATGGGGGCGACCGCGTTCGTAATCGCGCAGTTCCTCAACGTCAGCTACGCCGACGTCGCGCTCGCCGCGATCATTCCGGCGGCGCTGTATTACATCGGCCTGTTCATGCAGGTGGATTCCTATGCCGCGCGCCACGGGCTGAAGGGCATTCCGCGGTCCGAGCTGCCGAAGGTCTGGGACACCATCAAGGAGGGCTGGTACTATATTTTCGTCATCGCGCTCCTGATCGTGATGCTGCTGTATTTCAAGCGCGAGAGCCACGCGCCGTTCTACGCGACGGCGCTGCTGCTGGTACTGAACCAGATATTCTCCAAGGATACGCGCTGGACGCCTGCGACTATCAGCAAGTTCCTCGAGGTCAACGGACGCACCTTCGTCGAGCTGGTCGGCATCCTGGCTGGCTGCGGGCTTCTGATCGGCGCGTTTTCAATGACCGGCGTGGTTTCCAGCCTCGCCAACGATCTGCTGCGGATCGCCGGCGACAATGCATTGCTGCTGCTCGTGATGTGCGCCTTCACCAGCCTCGTTCTCGGGCTTGGACTGACGACGACGGCCTGCTACATCTTTCTCGCCATCCTGGTGGCGCCCGCGCTGGAAAAACTCGGCCTCAACCGCATGGCCGTGCACATGTTCATCTTCTACTGGGGCATGCTGTCCTCGATCACGCCGCCAGTCGCCATCGCCTCCTTTGCCGCAGCCGGCATAGCCGGCTCGCCGGCGATGAAGACGGGATGGGAGTCGATGTGGGTCGGCAGCATCATCTATTTCATCCCGTTCTTCTTCGTGCTGAACCCGGCGCTGGTGCTGCAGGGACCAAGCCCGTATCTGGAGGGGCTCGGGCTGATGGCGCTGGCGGGTTTCGGCACACTGTTCATCTGCGGTGGCATCCAGGGCTATCAGGCGTTTGTCGGCGACCTAAGGGGTGCCGGCGCGCTGGAATGGCCGCTGCGGGTATTGCTCGTGATCGGTGGCTTCGTCATCGCCACGCCTGGCGGCGGTATCATGCCGCTCGCGCAATGGCAGGTCACCTCTCTTGGATTGGCGATCCTGATCCCGACCGTTCTCACCGCGCTGGTGCTGGTACGGCGGCAGACCTTGGCGCCGAGCCAGTTGCGCGCACCCTGATTGCGTTGCACAAGAGGAGGCGATGAAACAATCGCCTCCTCCGCTTAACGCCGGCCCCGCTGCCTGGACCAGCTCGAAACCGCCCTTGCTGCGGTTCCTGAACGCCTGCCACGCGGATTTCACGCCCGAGAGCAGCGGCGCGGTCGCCGATTACATCCCCGAACTCGGCAAGGCCGACCCTTCCCATTTCGGCATCAGCCTCGCCACCCTCGACGGCCATGTCTATGAGGTCGGCGACACCCAGATCCCCTTCACCATCCAGTCGATGTCGAAACCGTTCGTGTTCGCGCTGGCGCTGGATACGCTGGGTGCGGCGCGGGTCGAGAGCGTGATCGGCGTCGAACCGTCGGGCGATCCTTTCAACTCGATACGCCTCAACGCTGAAAACCATCCCTTCAACCCAATGGTCAATGCCGGCGCGATCGCCTGCTCCGGCCTGATCCACGAGGCCAAGGGCGACGCCGCATTCGACTATATCAGGCAGGCGCTGGGCCGGTTTGCCGGGCGCGATCTCGACGTCGACGACGCGGTCTATGCCTCCGAAAGCACCACCGGCGACCGCAACCGCGCGATCGGCTATTTGCTGCGCACCAATGCCGTGATCAAAGACAACGTGGCTGCCGTGCTGGAGGTGTATTTCCGGCAATGCGCCATCCTGGTGACGGCGCGCGATATCGCCGTGATGGCTGCGACGCTGGCCAACCGCGGCATCAATCCCGTGACCGGCGAACAGGTGCTGACGCCGTATGCCATCTCCCGCACGCTCTCCGTCATGACGAGCTCCGGCATGTATGATTACGCCGGGGAATGGATCTACCGGATCGGCATTCCCGCCAAGAGCGGCGTCGGCGGCGGCATCCTCGCGGCGCTGCCGGCGCGGCTCGGGCTCGGCAGCTATTCGCCGAAACTCGACAAGCACGGCAACAGCGTGCGCGGCATCAAGGTCTGCGAGGCGCTGTCATCCCATTACGACCTGCATATGCTCAACCGCAGCGACGACGCCCGAAACAGCATTATCGCCGACTACGACATCGGCAACAGCCCGTCGCGACGGGTGCGGCGTGCGCAGGAACAGAACATCCTCGCCGCGCATCACCAGGACGTTCGCGTGATCGAGCTGGTCGGGACGCTGTCGTTCTCCAATGTCGATTATGTCTCGCGCCAGCTCGCGGCCAAGCCGCGGCCGCAGCTCGTCATCTTCGACCTGCGCCGCGTCACGGCCATGACCCGCGCCGGCACCCGCCTGCTCGCCGAGGAATTCCGCGAACTCGCTGCCCACCACGTCACCGTGATCCTGTCCGGCATCAGACGGTCGTCGCCGGAATGGAAGATGATCGGGGAATGGACGGAAGGCCTCAGCAACATCCGCAACTACTATTTGCTCGATGCCGCGATCGAATGGGCGGAAGACCAGGTGGTCTATCGTTACGGCGGCGCGATCGATTTCTTCGAGGCGACCGAACTTTCCGAACAGGCGCTGCTGGCCGGACTGACGGACGAGGAACTGACCGATCTCGCCTCGCTCGCTTCGATCCGGACCTATCAGGCGAGCGAAAAGATCATCGCAGCCGGCGATCCTGCGACCTCGGTGTTCTTTCTGCGGAGCGGCGTGGTGCATGTCACCCTGCCCGACGGCATCCGCTTGGCGACGCTGACGGCGGGAATGCCGTTCGGCGAAATGGCGCTATTGGAGCCGCGCCGCTCGGCTGACGTCTTCGCCGACATGGCCGCGACGGCTTATGAAGTCCCGCTGCGCGATTTCGAACGTTTCCGAAAGCAGCATCCGCGCGCCGGCGAGCGCATCATGCGCAATCTTGCGCAATTACTGGCCGACCGCCTGATCCTCGCCAACGCCAAGGTGAATCTGCTGACACCGAGTTAGACTTGCTGCCAGGGGCCACATGGTTCGAGACGCACGGCGTTGCCGTACTCCTCACCATGAGGGTCAAAGAGCTGCATCCCGGTTTCGACACTGCCAGACCTCATCCTGAAGGAGCGGCCTCTTGGCCGCGTCTCGAAGGATGAAGCCACTGGTGGCGAGACGCTCCCTGCCTATCCCGCTTTGCCCCGCCCGTTCTTTTCGGCGGCACGCCGCAAGGCATCAGCCAGTGCACCGCCCTGCTCCTGCGCCTTGCGCGGCGCGGATGACGTCATCGACGCCTTGGAATACTCGCGCATCTTGTTTTCCGACAGCTTGGGGCCCTTCTCGCCCACTTCGTCGTCGAGCCGCAGCGTCAGTGCGATGCGCTTGCGGGCGACCTCGACCTCCAGCACCTTGACCTTGACGATGTCGCCCGGCTTCACCACCTCGCGCGGGTCCTTGATGAAGGTTTTCGACATCGCCGAGATGTGCACCAGCCCGTCCTGGTGCACGCCGATATCGACGAAGGCGCCGAACGCCGCGACGTTCGTCACCGTGCCTTCCAGGATCATGCCGCGCTTGAGGTCCTTGATCTCCTCGACACCCTCCTTGAACACCGCGGCCTTGAATGCCGGACGCGGGTCGCGGCCGGGCTTTTCCAGTTCGCGCAGGATGTCGGTCACCGTGGGCAGACCAAACGTGTCATCGACAAAGGCCTGCGGCTTCAACTGCCGCACGATCTCGGCATTGCCTATCAGCGCCTTGATGTCGCTCTTGGCTGCGGTGAGTATCCGCCGCACCACAGGATAAGCTTCCGGATGCACACCGGACGAATCGAGCGGGTCTTCACCGCCGTTGATGCGCAGGAATCCCGCGCATTGCTCGAACGCTTTCGGTCCCAGCCGCGGCACTTCCTTCAGCGCCTTTCGCGATTTGAACGGGCCATTGGCGTCGCGATGCTGCACGATGCTTTGCGCGAGCCCTGCGCCGATGCCCGACACCCGCGCCAGCAGCGGCGCGGAAGCCGTGTTGGCATCGACGCCGACGGCGTTGACGCAGTCTTCGACCACGGCATCGAGCGAGCGCGCCAATTTGGATTCGCCGAGGTCATGCTGGTACTGTCCGACGCCGATCGCCTTCGGGTCGATCTTGACGAGTTCGGCCAGCGGATCCTGCAGGCGCCGCGCGATCGACACCGCGCCGCGCAAGGTGACGTCGAGCTCCGGCAATTCCTCGGACGCGAAGGCCGAGGCGGAGTAGACCGACGCGCCCGCTTCGGACACCACGATCTTCGACATTTTCAGGTCCGGCAGCAGCTTGACCAGCTCGGTCGCCAGCTTGTCAGTCTCGCGCGAGGCGGTGCCGTTGCCGATCGCAATCAGGTCGACGCGGTGCGCGACCGCGAGCTTGCCCAGCGTCGCCAGTGCCGCATCCCATTGCCTTTGCGGCTCGTGCGGATAGACCGCGGTGGTCGCCACCACCTTCCCCGTCGCGTCGACGACGGCGACCTTGACGCCGGAGCGGTAACCAGGATCGAGCCCCATGGTGACGCGCGCGCCGGCCGGCGCCGCCAGCAGCAGGTCGCGCAAATTCGCGGCGAACACCCGCACGCCCTCGGTCTCCGCCGCCGTCCACAGCCGCATCCGCAGGTCGATGTTGAGATGCACCTGGATCTTGGTGCGCCAGGCCCAGCGCGCGGTCTCGATCAGCCAGCGGTCGCCCGGGCGGCCTTGATCGGTAATCGCAAAGCGCTGCATGATCTTCAGTTCATACGTGCTGGGGACGCCGGCCACCGGAACATTCGCCTCGGGCATCATCTGCAGCTCGAGGATTTCTTCTTTCTCACCCCGAAACAGCGCGAGAATGCGGTGCGACGGCAGCTTGTGGAGGGCGCCGTTGTAGTCGAAATAGTCCTTGAACTTCTCGCCCTCGGTCTTCTTGCCCTTGCGCACGGTGGATGTCATCACGCCGTTCGACCACATTTCTTCGCGCAAGCGCCCGATCAGATCGGCATCCTCGGCAAAGCGCTCCACCAGGATCGCCCGCGCGCCTTCGAGCGCCGCGGCGACATCAGCCACCTGCTTCTCGGCGTCGATGTAGCCGGCAGCCACGACCTGCGGATCGTTCTGCGGCTGCGTCAGCAACAGTTCGGACAATGGTTCGAGCCCGGCTTCCTTGGCGATCTCGGCCTTGGTGCGGCGCTTCGGCTTGAACGGCAGGTAGATGTCTTCCAGACGTCCCTTGCTGTCGGCCGCCATGATCGCCGCTTCCAGCGCGGCGTCGAGCTTACCCTGCTCGCGCACTGAATTGAGGATGGCCGTCCGGCGCTCTTCAAGCTCGCGCAGATAGGTCAGCCGCTCTTCCAGCGTGCGCAATTGCGCGTCGTCAAGCCCGCCGGTGATTTCCTTGCGATAGCGCGCCACGAACGGCACGGTGGCGCCGCCGTCGAGCAATTCGACTGTCGCGGAGATCTGCTGCTCGCGAACGCCGAGTTCTTCCGCGATCTGTCGATTGATATTTGCCACGGCCAAATCTTTCCCGAAACCAGGGCGGCAGGTGAATCACCCCCGCCGCCGGAGGCCGCTTATGGACCATCGCAGATTATTTCATCAAGGCGTTGCGGGAAACAAATTGATCTGTGGATGGCCTTAATCGAACAATTCAATATGTGCGAACAACCGGTTGCGATGACACAAGATAAAGGTGGATCGATGGCGTTGTAATGTGTAAACGGACGCTCCCTCCAGGAGCACCCATGTCAATCTGTGGCCTTGATTTCGGAACGTCGAACACGACGCTTGGCACCATCGAGGGCCATGCGCCGGTTCTGGTGGCCCTGGAGGCCACACAAACCACTATACCCAGTGCGATGTTCTATGAGGTGGACGGGGGCGTTCTGATCGGCCGCAAGGCCGTGGAAACCTATGTCGAAGGCGCGCCTGGCCGGCTGATGCGAAGCCTCAAGTCGGTGCTCGGCACCTCGCTGATCGACGAAACCACCCGGCTCGGACGCGCACGGGTCAGCTTTCGCGACGTGATCGCCTATTACCTCGGTGCGGTCAAACGCCGCGCGGAACAAGCCACGGCGCGCGAACTGCGCGAGGTAGTTCACGGCCGGCCGGTGCACTTCGTCGACAACGCGCCGGACGCCGATCGCAAGGCGGAGGACACCCTGCGGACGATTGCGCAGGGGATCGGCTTTGACGAGGTCACGTTTCAGTTCGAACCGATCGCCGCGGCGCTGGACTATGAGCGACAGATCACATCCGAGGAAGTCGCACTCATCGCCGATATCGGCGGCGGCACCTCCGACTTCTCGATCGTGCGTCTGGGGCCCGAGCGCCACGGCAAGGTCGATCGCGCGGCCGATATCCTCGCCAATGACGGCGTGCGCATCGGCGGCACCGATTTCGACCGTCAGCTCAGCCTCGGCGTGATCATGCCGCTGTTCGGATTCCGCAGCGCCATGAAGCGTCCCGGGCTTGACGTGCCGTCGAGCTATTTCCACGACCTCGCGACCTGGTCGAGCATCAACCGCATGTACGATCCGCGCGTGATGGCCGATATCCGCCAGGTGCGGCAGGAGGCCAGCGAGCCGGAACTTCTCGACCGGCTGATACGCGTGGTGCACGAACAGCGCGGCCATACGCTGGCGATGGAAGTCGAAGAGGCCAAGATCGCCCTGTCCGAGCAGCGCCGGGCGGACATCCCGCTGGAGTGGGTTACCCCCGGCCTTGGCGCTGATATCAGCCGCCCCGATCTCGTCAGCCATACAAAACAGCTGGCCGATCGCATCGCGGCGCGGATCAACAACTGCCTTATCCAGGCAGGCCTGGCCGCCGGCGATATCGACTCGGTGTTCCTGACCGGCGGCTCGGTAAAACTCGCCCACGTTCGCAATACGATCGTCAAAGCCGTGCCATCGGCCCGCATCGTCGAGGGCGACATCTTCGGCGCCGTCGGCAAGGGATTGACGCTGGAGGCGCTGCGACGATACGGGCCCGCGAACTGAGATTCGTCGTTCGCGGAACAGCCGCCGATCAGCCGACCACTTCCGTCACCGGCTGCAGATCGATGGCAAACGTTTCCAGAAACTTCGACGTCATGATGTAGAAGCCGACCGAGAGCTGCAGTTCGACGAGCGCGGCCGCCGTCAGTTTCGAGGCAATCGCGTTGAAGGTCGCGTCCGTTGGTTTGTGACGCCGGACGATTTCATCGGTAAAGGCGAGCGCCGCGCGTTGTACGTCGTTGAAGCAGGTCGCCGCTTCCCAGTTCTCCAGCGCCTCGTTCTGCTCGTCGGTGACGCCGACGTTCTTGCCGATCCGCTTGTGGGCGACGATTTCATAAGGTGCCTCGCACAGGATGCCGGTGCGGGTGATGGCGAGCTCGCGCACGATCGGGTCCAGCTCTCCCTTGTGCCTGATGGCCCCACCCAGCCGGCAGTATTGTTCGAGGTAGCTCGGCGAATGTGCCATCATACGAAAGATGTTGGCATTGCGGTTTTTGCCCAGCAATTCGCGGGTGCGCTCGTTGTGCTTGGCGGGATCGCTGTATTCGACGCGGGCCATTGATCACCTTGGGGTTTGGGGATTTTCTGATTTGTTGACAGAGGGATCATGCACCGCAGCAGGAGGCCGATCAACCGCCGAAATGCTGCCGACGCAGGTTCGGGCCTGCGTCCAAGCCATTCGAGCCGCGCCAAAAAACTCCCTCTCTCGTGCACAAACCGGCTACGAGCGAGCCAAATTGCCGCCTCAATGCTAGTCGATTCTCAGGACTGTCGATATTCGCTGAGTGGGGACTCAAAAGAGCGAATACTCGTCGCGGGGTGTTCCGAGTAAAACCAAACTGAGCCATCAAGCCTTCGCGGGCATTGATGACTCATGCCCAAGTCTAGGGAGTTAGGCATGAAGGAAGCCACCAAAAAGGCGGCCTCGGAAGCGCTTGCGCAGATGATGGCGGTAACAGCAATGCTCGTTATCGCCAGCGTCGTGTTCTACTGGCATTGAATGTTGACGCGTCGAAGCACTCAGATTTTCACCTGTTCCGCGTAGTTCTGGGTTGCTTCGTAGCGTGAGCATTGATGCCTGACATTCACCTCGTCTTCTCGAAATACGGGACCAGCCTTCCAGCAAACGGCCGATAGCTTGCGGTGACGTTGTCACCGATCGCCAGATCGTTGTCGCCGTGGGCCATCATGCGAAAGCCCTCCGCCGCATCGACCAGCACGATATTGTAGGGAACATGCGCGCGCGTCTCCGGCGTCGCGGCGCGGCACACCAGCGACGTCGCATAGACCGTCGCGGTTCCACCGGCACGCTTCTCCACCGGATCCGGCGCACCGCAGGCGGCGCAGAAACGGCGGTGGAAATATTGCACGTTCCCGCACGCACCGCAGGATTGATAGACGATGGCCTCGGCGCCCTTGGTCCAGTCCGCCAGTTTGTCGCTCATCGCACCCGCTCCAGGAACATGCTGACATGCGACGACAGCACGCCGCCATCGCCGTGCAAGAGCGCGATCGAGGCATCGCGGACCTGCCGGGAACCGGCACGTTCCGTCATCTGCAGATGCGTCTCGACCAGATGCGCCATCGCGCCACCGACGCCGCAATGCCCGTAGCTCAACAGCCCGCCATGGGTGTTGAGCGGTAGCGCGCCGTCGCGGCCGAAATGCCCTGCCCGCACCCGCGCCGCCGCTTCGCCGCGCCCGGCAAGGCCGAGGTCTTCCAGCAGCATAGCGAGCGTGATGGTGAAGCTGTCATAGACCGCGGCATAACGCACATCCGATATCGCGACGCCGGAAGCGGCCTCTGCCTTGGCGACCGCGATCTCGGCGCCGAGTTCGCTCAAACGCGGCGCTGCCGTGACATGCTGATGGGTATGCGCCTGCGCACAGCCGCGCACGCGAATGCCGGTCGCGGAGGTCGGCTCGCGGCTGACCACGAACGCCGCGCCGCCGTCGGACACCGGGCAGCAATCCAAGAGCTTGAGCGGCATCGCCACCGGCTTTGAGGCCATCACGTCGGCGACGGTGATCGGCTCGTGGAACTGCGCGCCAGGATGGGTCACAGCGTGGGCGCGCATCAGCACCGCGAATTCGGCGAGGTCTTCCTGGGTGACGCCATACTCGTGCATGTAGCGCGACGCCACGAGGCCGTAATAGGCGGGGATCGTCGGCCCCAGGGTCACCTCGTAATCGGCATGGCCGACCTGTGCCAGCGCCTGGATCGAGGCATCGCGGCTCTGCCCGGTGAGACGATTTTCGCCGCCGACCACCAGCACGTGTTTTGCCACGCCGGCGTCGACCAGATGGTGCGCCAGCATGGTCATGGCGAGACCTGTGGCGCCGCCGACCTGCACCGCATGCGCATAGGATGGTTGAATGCCAAAGTGCTCGGCGAACACGGTGGCCAGCATAATGTGTGGCGACACCGTCGAATAGCCGCAGAGAATGCCGTCGATCTCGGATCGCTTCAGCCCGGCATCCGCAATGGCAAACACGGCCGCCTTGCTCATCAGATCGAGCGAGGACGAGCCTTCGTGCTTGCCGTAGGACGTCAGCCCGACGCCGGTGATGAAGCTCATGGCAGTGCCGCCTTAATACGACTTCGGCAAACCCAGCACCTTCTCGGCAATGAAGCTAAGAATGAGCTGCGGACTGATCGGCGCAATCCGCGGGATCAGGGATTCCCGCAGGTAACGCTCGACGTGATATTCCTTGGCGTAACCGAAGCCGCCGTGCGTCATGACCGCCTGCTCGCAGGCGTGGAAGCCGGCTTCGGCGGCAAGATATTTCGCGGCATTGGCGGCCGGGCCGCATGGCATGCCCTGGTCGTATTGCCAGCCTGCACGCAGCACCATCATCCACGCGGCTTCCAGCTCCATCCAGTTCTTCGCCAGCGGGTGCTGGATACCTTGATTCATACCGATCGGGCGATTGAACACGATGCGGTTCTTGGCGTAGGCCGCGGCGCGCGACAGCGCGATCTGGCCCAAGCCCACCGCTTCCGCCGCAATCAGGATGCGCTCGGGATTCATGCCGTGCAGGATATATTCGAAGCCACGGCCCTCTTCGCCCAGGCGATCTTCTGCCGGTATCTCGAAATTCTCGAAAAACAGTTCATTCGAGTCGACGGGCTTGCGGCCCATCTTCTCGATCTCGTGCACCGTAACGCGCTTCTTGTCGAAGTCGGTGTAGAACAGGCTCAAGCCCTGCGTCGGCGTCTTCACCTCTTCCAGCGGCGTGGTGCGCGCCAGCAGCAGGATCTTGTTGGCGACCTGGGCGGTGGAAATCCAGACCTTCTGGCCGTTGACGATATATTTGTCGCCCTTGCGCACCGCGCGGGTTTTCAACTGCGTGGTGTTCAGCCCGGTATTGGGCTCCGTCACCGCAAAGCAGGACTTGTCGCGGCCGTCGATGATCGGCGGCAGCATGCGGGCGCACTGTTCCTTGGTGCCAAAGACGACAACGGGATTAAGCCCGAACACGTTCATATGCACGGCAGAAGCGCCGGACATGCCCGCGCCGGATTCCGAAATCGTCCGCATCATGATCGCGGCGTCGGTGATGCCGAGCCCTGACCCGCCATATTCCTCGGGGATACAGATGCCGAGCCAGCCGGCATCCGCCAGCGCGCGGTGGAAGTCGGCTGGGTAACCGCCCTCCTTGTCCTTCTTCAGCCAATAGGCATCGTCAAATCGCGAACAGACTTTTGCGACCGCGTCGCGGATCGATTCCTGATTGGCCGACAGCGCGAAATCCATCTATCTGTCCTTACGTGTTTGACGCGGTCCTGGTGACGCCATCGCGCACCAGGGCTGCGATCTCATCCGGCGAAAAACCGGCGTCGCGGAGGACTTCCGCGCTGTGCTCGCTCAGGCGGGGCGCCAGCCGCCTGGTCTCAACCGGCGTTTCGGAAAATCGCGCCGAAGGTCGCATGTTGCGAATGCGGCCCTCGGTCGGATGATCGACGACCGGGAAGAAATCGGTCGCAACGATGTGGGGATCGCCGAGCAGGCTTTCGAGGTCGTGCATCGGCATGACCGGCACGTCGGCCTTCTCGAGGATAGCGGTCCACTCGGCGGTGGTCTTGGTCTCGAGGATGCGCGCCAGTTCGGCATAAACCGCGTCGATATTGACGGCGCGGCCGGCGAAGGTTGCAAATTTCGGGTGGACGCGAAGATCGTCACGCCCCGTTGCGTCGAAGAAATTCTGCCACTGCTTGTCGTTGTAGACGATCACGCAGATATAGCCGTCCGAGGTCTTGTAAGGCCGCCGGTCCGGCGACAGGTGACGGGCATAGCCGCCCTTGTCGAGCGGCGGCTCATAGGTGAGACCGCCCATGTGATCGCCCATCACGAAACCGGCCATGGTTTCGAACATCGGGATATCGACACGCTGGCCGCGGCCGGTACGCTCGCGGTCGACGAGGCTGGCGCAGATCGCGCCTACCGCCGTTAGCCCGACAATGCGATCGACCAGCGCATTCGGGACATAGCGCGGCACGCCGTCGGCGGTCTGCGCCATCAGCGCCGGCAACGCCGTCGCGCCCTGGATCAGATCGTCATAGGCCGGCTTTGCCGCATAGGGCCCATCCTGGCCGAAGCCGAACACGCCGGCATAGACCAGGCGCGGATTGATTTCAGACACCACGTCGTAACCGAGATTCAGCCGCGCCATCGCCTGCGGGCGCACATTATAGACCAGCACGTCGGCGGATTTGATCAGCCGCAGCACGGCGTCGCGCCCGGCGGGCTTCTTCAAATCGAGACAAATTGAGCGCTTGTTGCGATTGGTGTTGAGGAACACCGGCCCCATGCCGGGATGGCGGGTCGGACCGATTTGCCGCGTCACGTCGCCATCGAGCGATTCCACCTTGACGACGTCGGCGCCGTAATCGCCGAGCATCTGGGTCGCATAGGGCCCCATCAGCACGGTCGTCATGTCGATGACCTTGATGCCTTCCAATGGTCCCATGGCTCAATTCGCTCCCGGATTGTCGTTCCGGTCAAGTAACGGCAGCGGATTGGGAAGATCAAGCGCGCCCGGCGTATGGGCGTATGCGCTGGAAAACAATAGTCTAGCTGGTGTCGTCCCTGCCTGGTGCGCAATTGCGCACGGACGCAGGGACAACGATAGAGCGGTGTTGGCGGCTATTTCTTCGATCTGGCGTCGCGCTCCCGGGTCAGGCGCTCCAGCTCTTCATTCTGCTGGCTGAGGCGGTCGGCGATACGCGCTTCGTTCCGTTCGCCGGAGGCGGCGGCAGCCTGTTCGATCAACTGCCGGATGTTGTCTTCCAGAATCCTGATCCGGTTATTCAGTTCTGCCGATGACAACGAACTTTCGTTGCTCATGATGCACGCTCCGGAAGTTGTAGGGTGGCGAAGCGAAACGTGCCCACCTCCCTCATCGCGCGGCACTAATGGTGGGCACTGCGCTAGCGCGCCTTTGCCCACCCTACGATAGCACGTTTCTCGGCTACTTCGCAGGCTCCAGCACGGAGACGTAGTTGGCCACCGCCGCGCCGCCCATATTGAAGATGCCGGCGAGCCTGGGGTTCTTGAGCTGCATACCCTCGGGCGCTTGGCCGACGAGCTGCATCGCGCTCATCACGTGCATGGAGACGCCGGTGGCGCCGATCGGATGGCCCTTGGCCTTCAACCCGCCGGACGGATTGACCGGCAGCTTGCCGTCCTTCTGGGTCCAGCCTTCCTTGATGGCGCGGGCGCCCTGCCCGCGCGGCGTCAGGCCCATCGCTTCATATTCGATCAGCTCGGCGACGGTGAAGCAGTCATGGGTTTCGACAAAGGAGAGGTCGGAGAGCTGCACCCCGGCCTGCGCCAGCGCGCGCTGCCAGGCAACGGTGCAGCCTTCGAACTGCAGGATGTCGCGCTTGGACATCGGCAGGAAATCCTGCGCGTGCGCGGTGGCGCGGAAGTTCACCGCCTTGCCCATGGTCTTTGCGGTTTCCAAATCCGTCAGTACCAGCGCCGCCGCGCCGTCGGACACCAGCGAACAGTCGGTGCGCTTCAGGGGACCTGCGACGTACGGGTTCTTCTCGCTCTCGGCGCGGCAGAATTCAAAGCCAAAATCCTTGCGCAGCTGCGCATAGGGGTTGGCGACGCCGTTCTTGTGGTTCTTGGCCGCGATCATCGCCAGCGCGTCCGACTGGTCGCCATATTTCTGGAAATAGCTTTGCGCGATCTTGCCGAACACGCCGGCAAAGCCGCCGACGGTGTCGCCATCCTCAGGCAAATAGGACGCCTTCAGGAGGTAGCGCCCGATATCGGCCGAGGGGGTCCGCGTCATCTGCTCGACGCCGACCACCAGCACGATCCTGGCCGCGCCCGCAGCGATCGCCCGGATGCCCTGATGTACCGCCGCCGAACCGGTGGCGCAGGCGTTTTCGACCCGCGTGGTCGGCTTGAAGCGCAATTTGGGGTCGGCCTGCAGCACCAGCGAGGCCGTAAAATCCTGCGGCGAGAAGCCGGCATTGAAATGCCCGAGCACGATCTCGTCGACGTCTTCGGCTGAAATGCCGGCATCCGCCAGCGCATCGGTCGCAACCTTCACCACGAGGCTCTCGACGGTTTCCGCGTCGAACTTGCCGAATGGCGTGTGCGCCCATCCGACGATGCTGGCAGTCATGGTCGTTCTCCCTGTTTCGGTTCTGAAGCCTTTGTACCCTATTGGGAAAAAGACTTCACGCCGGTTTCAGGGATTTCAGGGCCCGCGTGCACATGGCGGTTATGCCGGCCCAGTTGCCGGACCGGATATCGGCGGCCGGGCAGAGCCAGGAACCACCCACCGCCACCACATTCGGCTCGGCCAGCCAGGACGCTGCATTGGCTTCCCCGATGCCGCCGGTCGGGCAGACCCTGATATTCGGAAACGGCCCGGCCAGCGCCCGAAGTGCCTTGATACCGCCGGCCTGCTCGGCGGGAAAGAATTTCACGAGATCGAAGCCGGACGCCAGCGCCTGCATCAGCTCGGAGGCGGTCGCGATCCCCGGCGCGAACGGCAGGTCGCTTGCGGCGGCGGCCTTCAAGAGCTCAGGCGTCGCGCCGGGGCTGATGCCGAATTTGGCGCCGAGCGCCCTCGCCCTCGCCAGATCGTCGGCGTTCAGGATCGTGCCGATGCCGACAATGGCTTCCGGCACCTCCGCGATCATGGCCTTGGCGGCCTCGACAGCCACCGTCGTCCGCAGGGTGACTTCCAGCACGCGCACACCACCTGCAACCAGCGCGCGGGCCAGCGGCACGGCATCTTCCAGCCGTTCGATGGTGAGGACGGGGATCACCGTGGCGGACTTGAAGATGGCGGCGAGTTGTTCCTGCCTGGTGGCTGCGGTCATGGCGGTGCCTTGCGAGAATTGACGTGGTTCGAGACGAGGCCGGACGGCATCGCCGCGCGCGGGATGATCGCCCCGGGGTGACATACCACAACGCCGGCCAGACGATGCCCCGCCCGCGCGGCTTCTAGCGGATCCGCGCCCACGAGGCGCGCGGCCACGTAGGCGGCAGCGAAGCTGTCGCCGGCTGCCGTGGTATCGACGACCGGCGCCTCCACCGGCCTGGCCTTGATCGGATAAGAAACGCCTCCCAGACGCAGGATGCTCGCCGGCTCAGAAAGCTTCAACACCACCTCGGCGCCTGGAACCCGCGCCAGCAAGGCTTCGTTGGTTACGTCCGGATAGAGCGGCAGCAGATCGTCGGTGGAAGCCAGCACGATATCGGCCGTGGCGAAGGCCTCCCGAAAAACGGCGCGCGCAACGTCGAGATCGGGCCAGCCACGGGCACGGAAGTTGGTATCGAAAGCGAAACGTGCGCCATTTTCGCGCGCCCGTCTCAGCGCCTCGAACAGACGCGCCCTTCCCTCCGCGCCATACAGTGAGAGTGTGATCGCCGAGAGATAGACCACGTCATAGCCAGCGAGCGCATCGAGGATCTCCGGCGTCTCCGGCAAATCCATCAGGCTGCGCGCCGCCGCGCTGTCGCGCCAGTGGAAGAACCGCCGCTCACCCTTGGCGTCGGTCTGGATCATGTAGAGACCCGGAAGCTTGCCCGGCAGCCGCACTACCCGCCTGGTCCCGATCCCCTCCGCCGCCCAGCCGGCGACCATTTCCTCGCTAAGGCTGTCGTCGCCAAGTGCGGTGATGTAATCGGCGCCGACGCCGAGCCGGGCGAGATAGACGGCGGTATTGAGCGTGTCGCCGCCATAGCCGCGCGAGAACAGGCCGCCGTCCGCCTGCTTCAACTCGACCATGCACTCGCCGATGCAGGCTACCTTGCTCATGACCGCATCCATGCGAATGAGCGCGAGATCACCTCACACCGCGAATTTGCCGCCGAGTTCATCCTCGATGTGGATCCGGATGATGTCGTCAAACGTCTTCTCGGCGGTGGTGAAGCCGAGCTTGAGCGCGCGGTCGGCGACGAAGTCGCGCGGCCAGCCAGAGACGATGCCGATGATGGTCGGATCGGGTACCCGCTTGATGCGCGCGGTGACGTTCTTACCGGCGACGCGATCCAGTGCTGCGATCTGTTCGCCGACGGTCACCGACATGCCGGGCATGCTCAGGTTACGCCGCGGCCCCATCGCATCGAGGTCCATGGTGCCGGCGTGGACCAGAAAGCCGACCGCCGATTTCGGCGAGGCGTGCCAGTGCCGCACGTCCTCGGAGACCGGCAGCACGGCCTCCTCGCCCGCCAGCGGCTCGCGGATGATGTTGGAGAAGAAGCCGGAAGCGGCCTTGTTCGGCTTGCCCGGCCGCACGCAGATCGTGGGCAGTCGGATCGAGATGCCGTCGAGCAGGCCCTTGCGGGTGTAGTCGTTGATCAGGAGTTCGCAGATCGACTTTTGCGTGCCGTAGCTCGTCAGCGGCGTATGGAAGAATTCGTCACCGATCTTTTCCGGGAACGGCGCGCCGAACACCGCGATCGAGGACGTGAACACCAGCCGCGGCTTGTAGCCGCCGCCGGCGTGGCGGATGGCGTCGATCAGATAGCGCGTGCCGTCAAGATTGATCCGGTAGCCCTTGTCGAATTCCGCTTCGGCTTCGCCGGAGACGATCGCGGCGAGATGAAAGATCACATCGGGCCGATCGGCGATCAGCGGTTCCGCCGCGCCGGGATCGGCAAAATCGGAAGCGACGACTTGAATCGGGATCGAGGCGTTGGCGGGCTTGGCGGGCGCCACCACGTCCTGCAACGTCATGCGGGTGATGTCGTGCGTGCCGAGGCGGCCGTCACGCAGCAGCCGCTCGGTCAGCTTGCGGCCCACCATGCCGGCGGCACCAAGAATTAGAATGTGCAAGACCCGTCTCCTTTTTGAACCCTGTTATCAGATACGGGCCTCAAGCGCTCACTCTTTCACGGCTCCCGTCATGGCCGACACATAATGCTCGACGAAGAACGCGTAAAGGATGACCAGCGGCAGCGAGCCGGCCAGCGCGCCCGCCATCAGCGAGCCCCATCGATAGATATCACCGTCGACGAATTCGTTGACGATCGCGACCGGCACCGTCTTGTTGGAGGTCGATTGCAGGAAGGTGAGCGCATAGATGAACTCGTTCCAGCACAGCGTGAAGCAGAAGATGAACGCCGAAATCAGGCCGGGGATCGCCAGCGGCAGCACGATCTTGATCAGGATCTGCCAGCGGCTGGCGCCGTCGATCAGCGCGCATTCTTCCAGCTCGAACGGGATGGTCTTGAAGTAACCCATCAACAGCCAGGTCGAGAACGGGATCAGGATGGTCGGATAAGTCAGGATCAGCGCCATCGGCGAGTCGAACAGCCCATACTGGAACACGACGGTGGCGAGCGGAATAAACAGGATCGACGGCGGCACCAGATAGGCCAGGAAGATCAGACCGCCGACCAGATTGGCGCCCTTGTAGCGCAGGCGCACGATGGCATAGGCCGCAAGCACGCTGGCGATAATCGAGAGGATGGTGGCGCAAACCGCGACATACATCGTGTTCCAGAGCCACATCGGATAGTGGCTTTCGAACAGGAGCTTGTAAAAGTGCTTGAGGGTCGGATTCCAGGTCCAGAACGGGTTGAACTTGTCGAGGTCGAGCAGTTGCTCGTCCGGTTTGATCGCCGTCAGCCCCATCCAGTAGAACGGGAACAGCAGGACGATCACGATAATCGACAGCGGCAGATAGAGCGTCACCAGCCGGCGCGGCACCGACTGCAAATAGCTCATGCCCTCGCTGTGGTCGTCCATCGCAACTGTCGGCGCCGAGCTATGCAGCACGGCCTTGAGATCGATCCGCGAGGTGGGGAGATCAGTCATTGCTTTCTCCTTGCTGCCACTTGCGGCGTTGCAGCCCGAACCAGGAGACCATGATCGCGGCGAGCAGGAACGGGATCATTGCGCTCGAGATCGCCGCTCCCTCGCCCAACTGACCGGCGATGATCGCGCGCTGGTACGACAAGGTCGCCATCAGATGGGTGGCATTGACCGGGCCGCCCCGCGTCATCGCCCAGATCAGCTGGAAGTCGGTGAAGGTGAACAGCACCGAGAAGGTCATCACGACAGCGATGATCGGAGTCAGCAGCGGATAGGTGATGAACCGGAATCGTTGCCAGCTGGTCGCGCCATCGAGGATCGCCGCCTCGTAAAGCGATGGCGACACCGTCTGCAGGCCCGCCAGCAGCGTGATCGCGACAAAGGGAACGCCGCGCCAGATATTGGCGAAGATCACGCAGATCCGGGCCCAGGTGGTATCGCCGAGAAAATTGATGTTCTGCGTGATCAGGCCCATCTGCTTCAAGGACCACGAGATGATCGAGAATTGCGAATCGAATATCCACCAGAACGCCAGCGCCGACAGCACGGTCGGTACGATGAAGGGGATCAGCACCAGCGCGCGCAGCATCGCCTTGAATGGCATGTTCTCGTTTAGCAGCAGCGCCAGATAGAGTCCGATGCCGAATTTGATGGCGCTTGCGACGAACGTGTACAAAAGCGTGTTGAACACCGACAGCCAGAAGATGGCGTCATCCCACAGCCACTCGTAGTTTTCGGTCCCGACATATGCCCCGACGCGACCGATGCGGGTGTCGGTGAACGAAAGCCAGATGCCGAGGCCCAGCGGATAGGCCAGGAAGAAGATCAGGAACGCCAGCGCCGGCACCATGAACCAGAAGCCCAGCCAGTTGCGGTTGTGCTTGAGCTGGTCCCACGCGTTGGCCTCGCGGATCTCCGTCTTGGCGCGTCGTGGCGCGATTGCGATGTCAGCCATGGGCGATGTCCCGATTGAAAATGAATGGAGCGGACGGCGGTCACCCGCCATCCGCTCCAGTTCTTATTAGCGATAGATGCGCTTCAACTGACGCTCGGTTTCCGCGATCGCCGTCTTGGCATCCTTGGCGCCGGTGGCGTAGTTGGCGAACATGTCGACCACCAGGAAGTCGGCGATCGCGGTTGCCGCCTTCTCGCCTGGCGTACCGATGCCGGACGCAGGCAACGCGCGCTTGCTGGCTTGGCTGAACACCTGGTTCTTCGGATCCGCGGTCCAGACCGGCGAGTTATCGTAGGCATTGAGCGTGTGGGTAAGATACCCGCGCGCGCCCATCAGCCACTTGTCGTAATTTTCCTTCTCGAGCATGAAGGCGATGAAGGCCTTCGCGGCGTTCGGATATTTGGTGAACTTGAACGCCAGGATCGGAACGCAGAGCTGCAGTTCGGTCGGCTTCCCGATCGGGCCGACCGGCCACAGCGCATGATACGTGTCTTCGGTGAGTTCCTTCTTGGTCGGATCGTCCTTGGCCGCGACATAGATCGAGATGCCGTTGGCGGTGCAATGCAGTTCGCCCGACAGAAACGCCTTGTTGTTCGACGAATCGTTCCACGACGCGACGCCGGGAATGAAGGTCTCGGACAGTGCTTTGCAGTATTCGAGCGCCTTTACCGTCTCGGGCGAGTTGATGATGACCTTGTTGTCCTTGTCGACGGTGTAGGCTCCATGGCCCCACAGGATCCAGTGCAGCCAGGCGTTGGCGTCGCCCGAGGCGTGGCCCAGCGGGAAACCGGCCGGCGTGTTGTTCTTCTTCAGCGCCTTGCACATTTCGAGGAAGCCCGGGAAGTCCTTCGGGAAATCCTTGAAACCGGCTTTTTCCACCGACGATTTGCGGTAGGTCATGTAGCCGCCGATGGTCGCCACCGGGATACCGAGCCAGTTGTTGCCCTGCTTGCAGGTGACCGCCGCAGCTTCGGTCCAGCCGCCGTATTTCTTGCCGAGATAGTCGGCGACATCGTTCAGCTGCAGCACCTGCGCCGGGAACAGTTGCGGCAGCGTGTGCAGGCCCCAGGCAAGGTCGAGACCCGAGCCGGTGTTGGCGGCAACGGAGGCCTTCGGCTGCACGTCCTCGAACGACTCCGAGAACACGTTCATTTCGGTGCCGGTCGCGGTCTTGAACGCGGCGACCATGGCGTTGAACGCGTCGTCCTCCGCCGGCACGAAGCGCTTCCAGCGCATCACAGTGAGCTTGGCGCCGGGCTCTGCC
The DNA here is from genome assembly GCF_036924595.1 of Bradyrhizobium algeriense. Taxonomy (NCBI): domain Bacteria; kingdom Pseudomonadati; phylum Pseudomonadota; class Alphaproteobacteria; order Hyphomicrobiales; family Nitrobacteraceae; genus Bradyrhizobium; species Bradyrhizobium algeriense. Next base: position 3,672,351 of record NZ_JAZHRV010000001.1, read on the forward strand.
TTCCAGGGCGAGGCTTGCGCCCACGCCTTCGCAAAATCGAGCAATGCCGGTCCGGTCAGCGCGCCGGCCGCCGCCAGCGCGGTGCCGCCCTGAAGCAGAGAGCGGCGGGTAAAATCCTGCATGGTCCATCCTCCCGTTGATTTATAATTTTGACTTTTATTTTTAGGCGTTCAGTCGTTTCCCGGTCTGCTCGTCGAACAGATGCACGAGTGCCGGGTCTGGCTTCAGCCGGACCTTGTCGCCCGGGTTGAATTGGTGACGTTCGCGGAATACGGCGACGACCTGCTCGCCGCCGAGCTTGGCGAACACTTGCGTTTCCGAGCCAGTCGGCTCGACCACGACGATCTCGGCTTCGGCGCCGTCATCGGCGATGGTGAAATGTTCGGGACGGACGCCATAAACGGCGGGCCGCCCTTCCGAATTGGCCGGTGCCGACGCCAGCGGCAGCTTGACGCCGTTCGGCCCCTCAAAGCCGGCGCTGCCGTTCGACTTCACCTGGCCCTTGAGGAAGTTCATCGCCGGCGAGCCGATGAAGCCCGCCACGAACTGGTTGGCCGGGGTGTCGTAGAGCTCAAGCGGGGTGCCCATCTGTTCGACGACGCCGTCATGCATCACCACGATCTTGTCGGCCATGGTCATGGCCTCGATCTGGTCATGGGTGACATAGACGGTCGTGGTCTTCAGCCGTTGGTGCAGTTCCTTGATTTCGGTGCGCATCGCGACGCGGAGCTTGGCGTCGAGGTTGGAAAGCGGCTCATCGAACAAAAACACCTGCGGATCGCGCACGATGGCGCGGCCCATGGCGACGCGCTGGCGCTGACCGCCCGACAATTGCCGGGGATAGCGCTCGAGCAGCGGCGTCAGCGCCAGGATTTCCGCGGCGCGCTTGACGCCGTTCGAGATCTCATCGGCACTCGCGCCGCGCAGCTTGAGCGAGAAGCCCATGTTGTCGGCGACGGTCATGTGCGGATAGAGCGCGTAGTTCTGGAACACCATCGCAATGTCGCGCTCTTTCGGCTGGACATTGTTGACGACGCGATCGCCGATCGAAATGGTTCCCGAGGTGATGTTTTCGAGGCCGGCGAGCATCCGCAACAAGGTCGACTTGCCACAGCCGGAGGGACCGACGAGCACGACGAACTCGCCATCATCGATCGGAATCGATACGCCGTGCAAAACCTCAAAGTTACCGAACGACTTCCGCACGTCGCGAATCTGTACCGACGACATCGAACTCTCTCCCTCATGTTCTGTTTTCTGGCGCCACAGGTTGGCGGCGGCGCCATGCTGTCTTTTCGACTCTAATGCCGGAAGCCGAATTAAACGGGCATCATCATCCGCAGTTTGGCGGTTTTTAGCAATCCGATGGTAGCGCTGTCAATAATTGTTCAAACGTCCAATCTGATGTGATATGAGCGCAAGATGGGACGAAAACAGACAAAGTCTGGTAAAATCCGCCTCACCGAGGTCGCCAAGCTCGCTGGCGTCAGCCCAATCACGGCATCGCGTTTTTTCAGGAATCCAGAAGCGCTGTCATTAAGCAAGCGGGAACGCGTCGATAGCGCCGTGAAGGAACTGGGTTACGTGCCCAATCTCGCCGCGCGTGCGCTGGCCTCGCACCGCACCGAAGTCATCGGCGTCGTCATCCCTTCCCTCACCAACAACGTGTTCGCCGACGTATTGCGCGGCATCTACGATTCTTCCGAAGGCAGCCGCTACACCATCCAGCTCGCCAATACCCGCTACAGCATTCTGCAGGAGGAAAAGCTGCTGCGCCTGTTCCGGGCGCAGAAGCCCGCGGGATTGATCGTCACCGGCATCAACCAGACTGCGGAATCGCGCACGATCCTGGAGTCCATGAATTGCCCGGTCACGCAGATCATGGAGATCGGCGACAGTCCTGTGGACATGATGGTCGGCTTCTCGCATTACGACGCGGCTTTTGCGGCAATTTCGCACATGCTCGAGCAAGGATACCGCCGTATCGGATTTCTCGGCGCGCGAATGGACCCTCGCGTGCAGCGGCGGTTCGAAGGGTATCGTGATGCCATGAAGGGGGCCTCGCTGTTCGATCCGAACCTCATCGTCACCACGTCGGTACCAACCACCGTCACGCTCGGCGGAACTTTGTTCGCCGATCTCCTTGCCCGGACGTCCGACATCGACGCGGTCTTCTGCGTCAACGACGACCTCGCGCTCGGCGTCCTGTTCGAATGCCGGCGCCGGCAAATGTCGGTTCCCGGCGATTTGGCCATTGTCGGCTTCAACGATCTGGAATTCACGGCGTCTGCGGTCCCCTCGCTTACCAGCGTGCGCACCAACCGCTACGAAATGGGCCGGCACGCCGTCACGATGGTAATCGACGCGATCGAGGGCCGTCGCCCGCGGGAGCCGGTTATCGACCTTGGTTTTCAATTGATGGTCCGCGAGAGTTCGACACCGCAAAGTGCTTGATCGCCGTCTCCGGCGTGGGTCGAGCGCAAACAGAAAATGGTAGCGCTATCTTTTGGACCGAACTAGGATCGGGTGGCTCAGGCGGGAGAAGGCATGCGCGTTGCAGCGGATGAAATTCTTGGCATGGTGCATCGCTGCCGTGACTTAAGCCGTCCACGAGTTTGCAGTGCGGGAGGAACCAGTGAAAAGCAAAGACGACAAAACTGCCACCAATGGCAAAGGCCGGAGGCTACGTTCCCTCGAATGGTTCGACAATCCGCATAATCCGGGCATGACCGCGCTCTATCTCGAGCGGTACCTGAACTACGGCCTGACCCGAGAGGAATTGCAATCCGGCAAGCCGATCATCGGCATCGCTCAGACCGGCAACGACCTGTCGCCATGCAATCGGCATCATCTCGAACTAGCGCACCGGGTACGCGAAGGCATTCGCGCCGCCGGCGGCATCGCGATGGAATTCCCGATGCATCCGATCCAGGAAACCGGAAAGCGCCCGACCGCGGCGCTCGACCGCAACCTCGCCTATCTCGGCCTGGTTGAAATCCTGTTCGGCTATCCGCTCGATGGCGTTGTACTGACCACCGGTTGCGACAAGACGACGCCGGCCTGCCTGATGGCAGCGGCGACTGTCAATCTGCCCGCGATCGTGCTTTCCGGTGGACCGATGCTGAACGGCTGGTTCAACGGTGAGCGCACCGGATCCGGCACCATCGTCTGGAAGCAACGCGAACGGCTCGCCGCCGGCGAGATCGACTACAACGAGTTCATCGAAATCGTGGCGTCCTCGGCCCCCTCGGTCGGCCACTGCAACACGATGGGCACCGCCTCGACCATGAACTCGCTCGCCGAAGCGCTCGGCATGTCGCTGCCGGGCTGCGCGGCGATCCCCGCGCCCTATCGCGAGCGCGGCCAGATCGCCTATGAGACGGGAAAACGGATCGTCGAAATGGTCTGGGAGGATCTCAAACCCTCCGACATCCTGACGCGCAAGGCGTTCGAGAACTGCATCGTGGTGAATTCGGCGATCGGCGGTTCGACCAATGCTCCGATCCACATCAACGCGCTGGCGCGGCACATCGGCGTCGAGCTCTCGATCGACGACTGGCAGAAGCACGGCCACGACATCCCGCTCTTGGTGAACATGCAGCCGGCCGGCTTCTATCTCGGCGAGGAATATCATCGCGCCGGCGGCGTGCCGGCGGTGGTGCGCGAATTGATGGCGCACAAGCGCATCCATGAAGACGCGGTGACGGTCAACGGCCGCACCATGGGCGAGAACTGCCGCGAGGCGGCCAAGCCCGATGGCGACGTGATCTGGAGCTATGACAAGCCGCTGGTGAAGGACGCCGGCTTCCTGGTGTTGCGCGGCAATCTGTTCGATTCCGCGATCATGAAGACCAGCGTGATCTCGAAGGAATTCCGCGACCGCTATTTGATCAATCCCAAAGACCCGAATGCATTCGAAGGCCGCGCCATCGTGTTCGAGGGGCCTGAGGATTATCACGACCGGATCGACGATCCCTCGCTCAACATCGACGAGCACTGCGTGCTGTTCATCCGCGGCGCCGGGCCGATCGGCTATCCCGGCGGCGCCGAGGTGGTGAACATGCAGCCGCCGGCGGCGCTGATCAAACGCGGTATCCTCTCGCTGCCGTGCATCGGCGACGGAAGGCAGTCCGGCACTTCGGGTTCACCGTCGATCCTCAACGCTTCGCCGGAGGCTGCCGCCGATGGCGGGCTCGCGATCTTGCGGACCGGCGACAAGGTTCGCATCGACCTCAATAAGGGCGACGCCAACATCCTGATCACGAGCGATGAATTGAAGAAACGTCGCGCCGAGCTGAAGGACAAGGGCGGCTTCCCCTACCCAGCCAACCAGACGCCGTGGCAGGAGGTGTATCGCTCGACCGTCGGCCAGCAGGCCACCGGCGCCTGCATGGAGCTCGCCACGCGCTATCAAAATATTGCGGGCACGGTCGGCGTGGCGCGGGATAATCATTAGCTGATCGCCGTCATTGCGAGCGCAGCGACTTGTCCGCCGTAGCTCAACGAACGAAGGCGGAAGCAATCCACCTCTCCACGCGGGGATAGATGGATTGCTTCGTCGCTTCGCTCCTCGCAATGACCAAAGGATAAGGAGAAGAAAAAATGTCAGACCGCCTGAAGGGCAAGCGCGCCTTCGTCACCGCCGCCGCCGTCGGGATCGGCCGCGCCTGTGCGCTGGCTTTTGCGCGTGAAGGGGCGACGGTGTTCGCCACCGACATCGACGAGGCCAAGCTCGAAGCGCTCAAGGGCGAAGGAATCGCGGAAGTGGCCAGGCTCGATGCCCGCGACAGCGCAGCGGTCGCCGCCATGGCCAGGCGCGCCGGCAACACCGACATCCTGCTCAACGCCGCCGGCTTCGTGCATCACGGTACTGTGCTGGATTGCTCCGACGAAGACTGGGATTTTTCGTTCGACCTCAACGTCAAGTCGATGCACCGCACGATCCGCGCATTCCTGCCGGGGATGCTGGAACAAGGCTGCGGCGCGATCGTGAACATCTCCTCCGCCGCCGGCGTGTTCAAGGCCGCGCCGAACCGCTACGTCTACGGCGCGACCAAGGCCGCCGTCGCCGCGTTGACGCGTTCGGTTGCCGTCGACTTCGTCGGCAAGGGCGTACGATGTAATTGCATCTGCCCCGGCACCATCGAGACGCCCTCGATGCTGGACCGCGCCGCCGCCGCAGGCCCCAACGGCCGCGAGATGTTCATCTCGCGGCAGCCGATGGGACGGCTCGGCACGGCCGAGGAAATCGCTTCGCTTGCCGTCTATCTCGCCAGCGACGAAAGCGCGTTCACGACTGGCGTCGCGCACGTCATCGACGGCGGCTGGACGCTGTAACGCAGGAGAAATCCCCATGAACAAGATCGACCTCAACGGCCGTTGCGCCGTCGTTACCGGCGGGGCGCAGGGTTTTGGCCGCGCGATCACCGAGCGCTTCGTCGCATCCGGCGCGAAGGTCGCGATCTGGGATCACGACCTGCCGTTTGCGGAAAAGACCGCCAGGGAAATCGGCGCGGCCGTCTCGGCCTTCAAGGTCGACGTCTCCGACGTCGCCGCGGTCGAGAAGGCCCGCGACGAAACGTTGAAGGCGCTCGGCAAGATCGACGTCCTCGTCAACAATGCCGGCATCGCCGGCATCAACAAGACGGTGTGGGAGACCGACCTCGACGAATGGCGCAAGGTGCTACGTATCAATCTCGACGGCCCCTTCATCTGCTGCAAGGCGGTGGTGCCGGCGATGCTCGCGCAAAAATACGGCCGCATCGTCAACATCGCCTCCATCGCCGGCAAGGAGGGCAACCCCAACGCCGCGCATTATTCGGCCTCGAAGGCCGGCCTGATCGCGCTGACCAAGTCGCTCGGCAAGGAACTCGCGCAGCACGACATCCTGGTCAACGCGGTGACACCCGCTGCGGCGAAAACCGCGATCTTCGACCAGCTCACGCAGCAGCACATCGATTTCATGCTGTCGAAAATTCCGAAGGGGCGTTTCGTCCTCGTCGAAGAGCTCGCGGCGATGGTCGCGTGGCTCGCGTCGGAAGACTGCGCCTTCTCCACCGGGGCCGTATTCGACATTTCCGGCGGCCGGGCGACCTACTAGCTGGAGCGGGATGCGGTGGAGCGGCACCCCGCATGGCCAGACAAAAAATCGCAAAACAACCCCATGCAAAGTAGAACGGGCTCCGGACATTCGGCGCTCGCGATCATGGACCGGCCGGCGCAGGGCGCCGGCCTGCGGTGGTCGCGATCCAGATGCCGGCGAAGACGGTCACGATGCCGCCAACCAAATTCCAGCGAAGCGGTTCGTCCAGCAATGCCGCGCCCACGAGCGACGCGGTGATCGGATTGACGGTGACCGAGATCGCGACGCGGGTCGGCGTGGTGCGCGCCAGCGCGAATGCCCATAGATAAAACGTCAGCGCGCTGCCGAAGGCGCCGAGATAGAGGGCCGTGAGCCAATGCGGGATCTCGAAAGCCGCAACGGGCGTAAAGCTGCCGCGCGAGTGCGAGATCAGGACAAGGCACAAAGCCCCGACTCCCATGGACACCGTCGTGAAGGGAATAGGCCCGGAGCGGGCGATGAACGGCTTGGACCAGATGCTGTAGAGCGCCATGCAGAGGGCTGCCGCGATCATCAGGAGATCGCCGCGCCAGGCTGCCGGCGGCGCGGAAGCAAGACCCGACAGAAGAGCCAGGGCAACTCCAAGCGTTGCGATCACGACACCGATCGATTTGCGCGCCGTAAGGGCCTCGCTGCCGAGCAGCGCCCCCACGACCATCGTCAGCAGCGGAAGCGTCGACAAGGCGAGCGCCCCCCGCGCCGCCGTCGTGAAAATCAGAGACGCATTGAACAGGATCGGGAACAGCGCGAAGTACAGTACACCCAATCCGGCGACGCCCGACCAGTCGCGGCGCGGTGGCCACCGGCCGCCCTGCAGAAGCGCCGCCGGCAACAACAGCAGAAACCCGATTCCGAACCGGAACGAACCGATCGCCAGCGGATCGATCGCATTCACCAGATAGCGGGTTGCCGCAACCGAAGTTCCGCCCAGACCGCTCGACAGGACCGCCGCCAGCACACCCCACGCCTCGTTCATGTATTTCCCCCTTGCAGCTTGCAGGCAAGGTAGGGAAGGACTAGTAATCAAGGAATGGCATTTCCATGATAGAGGAAATAACGTTTACTTATGAGTGCGCCCCTCCTCGATCCGGATCTGTTGAAGGCTTTTGTGGCGGTGGCCGACAGCCGCTCCTTCACCCGCGCCGCGAGCCAGCTTAACCGGACCCAGTCAGCCGTAAGCATGCAGATCAAGCGCCTGGAGGAGCGCCTTGGCGTGGAGCTGTTCAACCGCACCAAGGCCAATGTCGACTTGAGTTCCGCTGGCGAAGGGCTGCTCGGATACGCGCGGCGCATCCTGACGCTGAACGACGAGGCCGTCGGCAAGCTGCGGGAGCGCAAGATTGAAGGCGTCGTGCGCCTGGGTGTGATGGACGACTACGGCACCTTGATCGTCCCGCCCTTGCTGGCGAGCTTCGTCGCCTGTTATCCGCTGGTCCATGTCGAGATGGAGACAGGACTCACCTCTTCCATGCCCTCGCGCCTCGGCAATGCCTATGACCTCGTGATTGCGATGCACCCGGAGGGAAGTGGCGAGGGTGAATTCCTGCGGCGCGAACAGGCTGCCTGGGCAACCGGCGCATTTCACCCTGTCGAGCAGCAGAACCCGCTGCCGCTTGCGCTTTATCCGCAAGGTTGCCTGTTCCGAAAATGGGCAATCGAGGCGCTCGATGCGGTCAAGCGACCGTGGCGCTTGGCTTTCGTCAGCCAAAGCCTGGCAGCCGTTGAGTCGGTTGCGGCGCAGGGACTTGCGGTGACCGTCGTGAAGGCAGGTACATTTCCGCCGAAGCTGCGCCCTTTGTCGGAGCGCGACGGCATGCCGCGATTACCGGCTGCGGACATTTGCCTGCATCGCACCGCGAATCTGTCACGAGCGGGCGCGCTACTCGCGGATCACCTGCGCTCAACCATCTCAAACCATCTTGATGAAATCTCGGTGAGGCGCGCAACCCGCGACGCCATCCCGATTGCCTTCAACTGAGTGAGACCACGTGAATATTTCATTGTACGCCATCTCGGTCTGGGTGCTCCCGCTCCTCATCGCCATCACCTTCCACGAGGCCGCGCACGCCTTTGTGGCGTACAAGCTCGGCGACAATACCGCCTGGCAGCTCGGCCGGGTCAGCTTCAATCCTTTCAAGCATATCGATCCCTTCGGGACCGTGATTCTGCCGGGCGTGCTGCTGCTGGCGCACTCTCCGTTCCTGTTCGGCTACGCCAAGCCGGTCCCGGTGAATTTCCGGAACCTTAACCATCCCCGACTCGACATGGTCTGGGTGGCCCTGGCCGGCCCGGCCACTAACATCATCCTGGCGACGATCGTGGCGTTTGCCTTCCATGCCCTGCCTTTGGTGCCGGCAGACGCCGCCAAATGGACGGCGGACAACCTCAAAAATGCTTTCCTGATCAATATCGTGCTGGCGATCTTCAACATGCTGCCGATCCCGCCGCTGGACGGCGGCCGAGTCGCCGTCGGGCTGCTGCCGCGGGTGCTGGCATACCCGCTGTCGCGACTGGAACCGTACGGGATGCTGATCCTGATCGGCCTTTTGATCCTGCTTCCCATCATCGGCGCGCAGCTCGGCCTAAATCTTGATGTTATTTCGGCGATACTGCGGACACTGACCGGTTATGTGATCAGCGCGCTTCTCTTCATCACCGGCAACGCCTAAACTTCCGATAGAAAGGCAAAGGACAGGGAAGAACCGCTCGGGCCATGGCGACAAAAGCTGCCGATATGTTGATTGCACGCCGCGCCGATACGCGCGCCAGGGCAGATTTTGCAACCTGGCTAATGATGGCCAAGCTCAACGGATTCTCCGCCCTGCCCGCTGAGGCGCAGAGCTTTCTGGAAGGCTACAGGCAGCTACTGGCGAGGATGACCGAGGCGGACGCATCCGAGGCCACCGTCCAGCTCATATACAAGAGCTATTATGCCGAGATGGGCGGCTCCGGAACGCCACCTGAAATTCCCTCGCGCGCGAGCGAGCCGGCCACCGATACCGGCAATGTCACCGCGTTCCGACGGCCGCCCCCACGGCCCAAGACTGCGGCATCCGGCCCGGCGACAAAACCAAGGCTTCCAGTGGCGCTGATCTTTGCGTGCCTCGCCGTGGTCTATGTCAGTATCCGCTATTACTGGCGCTGACGCCGGGCGTCTTCCGGCGGCGCGATATCGTCGCTTTATGGCCATGCCGCGTAGGAAGGGCCGCTACGCGCATGCTCCAATCGGATCTGTCGGCGATAACTTCCCGGTGACGCGCCGCGGTACTTACGGAAGAAGCGATTGAAATAGGCCGGATCGCGGAAACCCAGACCGGACCACAGCATTATCCGGTCTAGAACTTCGTCTCTGATTGAGTCAGAAGCGTAGTGTCAGCTCTTGGTCTTGACGCGGAAGATCACCGGCAGGGTGAAAGTCAGGCCTTCGTCGGCGATGACAGGCGGAGGCATCGGCACCGGATCGGAGCGCCGCACCATCGCCAGCGCGGCCTCGTCGAAGGCCGTATCGCCCGAGCCCTTTTCGATATCGGTCGAGAGCACGTGGCCCATGCGGTCGAGCGTGAAGCGAATCTGGATCTCGGCGGATTTTTGCTGCCGTTCCTTCGGATACCGCTTGTGCTTGTCGAGATGCGCGACCAGCTCCTTCTGCCAGGTCGCGCGTGCACGCCGCGCGCTCTCGCCGGTGCCGATCACCGGCGCGGCAGAACGCTGTCCTTCCGGCATTTCCTCTGAACTCGGAGTTGCGGTGGCTTCGGAAGCGATCGACTCGGTGGAAGCTTGGGTCTGCACCGCCGCGATCTTCGGGTCGTCCTCTTTCGGCTTCTTGGACTCGTTCTCGGTCACGACCCGGTCGGCCTCTTCGGGCTCGGTCGGCTTGTCCTGCGGCAGATCGGTCTCTTTCACTTCCGCCTTCTGCTCGGCGAGCTGGGGCGATGCCGCGGAAGCATCGGTATCCGGCCCTGGCGGCAAGTCAGTCACTTCGCGGCGTACGGCGGCCATTTCCAGCCCGATCTCGATCGCCGTCGCGCCCAGGGCGTCATCGGCTTCTTCGGTCTGCAAATGGGCGATTGCCAGCGCCGCGCCGCCGACGTGGAGCGCGAGCGCGATCACCGCGGCTGTAATCCAGAGCCGCCGGGAAGGCTTTTGCTGGTCGAGGCCGGTCAAGGTTTTGCCGGCGCAGCTTGCGCCGCCGCTGCATCGGGAACGCCTTCGAGCGCCACCAGCTTGAGCTTGGAATAGCCGCCGGCGCGCAGGATTTCGAGCACGTCCATCAATTCGCCATAGGGCACGGCGCGATCGGCGCGCAGGAAGATGTAGCGCTCCTTGCTGGCATCCGGCATCGTATCGAGCGAGCGCACCAGATCGACGCGCTTAACCATGTTCTCACCGATCGCAACCGAGAGATCCGGCTTGATGCTCACATAAGTCGGCTTGTCCGGCTTCTTCTGCGGCGTCGCGGTTGACGTCGGCAGATCGATCGGCAGGTCGACGGTCGACAGCGGCGCCGCGACCATGAAGATGATCAGGAGAACGAGAATGACGTCGATGAACGGCGTGACGTTGATCTCATGCGATTCCGCGAAATCGCTGTCGTCATCGTGGTCGTGTTCTGCAATCGAGGCGCCCATCGCCTACTCCGCCGCCGTGCGCGAATGCGAGCCGCTGACATGGGTGCGGTCGAGATCGCGCGACAACAGCCGCCCCGCTGCGCCTGATGCACGGCTGACCAGTTCCATGTAGCCCTTGGTCACGCGCGAAAAGTGATTGTAGATGATGACGGCGGGGATCGCAGCGACCAGGCCGATCGCGGTGGCGAGCAGCGCCTCGGCGATGCCGGGCGCCACCACGGCAAGATTCGTGGTCTGCGATTTCGAAATGCCGATGAAGCTGTTCATGATGCCCCAGACGGTACCGAACAGTCCGACGAAGGGCGACGTTGCGCCGATGGTTGCCAGAAGGCCCATGCCGAGCCGGATGCGCCGTGCCTCGGCGCGCACGATTTCGCCAAAGCTCGACGCGGCACGCTCCTTGATGCCGGCATCGCTCGATATGCCGGCCGACAGCCGCGCCTCGCGCATCGCCGCCGCAAGGAAGGACGCCAGCACGCTGCCCTTGGCACCGAGCGTGAATTGCGCTTCCGCCAGCGACCGTGCGTCGGCGATCTTGGCCAGCGCCGAGCGCACCTTGCGCTGAACCACGGTCAGTTCAATCATCTTGGCGATGAAGATGGTCCAGGTCACCAGCGACGCGAAGGCGAGGCCGATCATGACCGCCTTGACCACCACGTCGGCCGACTTGAACATCGTCCACGGCGACAATTCCTTGAGTTCTGCAGCTGCCGCCTTCAGCAATTTGCCCTCGCGCTCCGCCGGCGTGGCAGCCGCGTCAGAAGCTGCGGCCGGCGCAGCCGCCGGCTGTGGCAGCGCAGCCGGAGGCTGCGATACCGCGGGCGCCTGCTGGGCCAGAGGTGCTAGCGGCGCCGCAGGGGTTGTGCCCTGCTGGGCCGACGACGGCCCCGCCAGCGACAGCATCGCCAGCGCCGAGATCACCGCAAATGTCGTTACGCGAGAAAGAAACATGTTCTTCATACTTCGGCCCAGTAGCGGATCAGGTTGTGATAGATGCCGGTCAATTTGACCGTTTCAGGGTCGTCTCGCCCAAGCCGCTCCACCAGGGCCTGGATCGAGGTATCGAGATCGAAGATCAGGCTGCGGGCGTGGGCATCCCGTACCATGGACTGGAGCCAGAAAAAAGATGCCACACGCATACCTCGTGTGACCGGGGTGACCAGATGCAAACTAGACGCAGGATAAAGCACGAGGTCCCCGGCCGCGAGCTTGATCTCGTGGGAACCATAGAGATCCTCGACCACCAGTTCGCCCCCATCATACTCGTCTGGCTCCGACAGAAACAGCGTCACCGACAGGTCGGTCCGGATCCGCATGCCGGTGAGGCGATCTCCCCTCACCGCGTTGTCGACATGGAGGCCGAAATGGTGCCCGCCGGAGGCCACGTAGCGATTAAATAGCGGCGGGAAGATCTGCAGCGGGATCGCCGCCGAGATGAATCGCGGACTGGCTGATAGCGCCGACAGCACGCGATTGCCGAGCGTTCGCGCAACCTCGCCGTCCGGCGGAAGCTGCTCGTTGCGCTTGACCATGGCCGATTGCGCCCCCGCGGTGGAGCGGCCATCCTCCCAGTCGGAGGCATCCATGATGCGGCGGAAATCCGCCACGTCATCTTTGCTCAGCACCTCGGGGACGCATATCAGCACGATCAGAACTTCGCTGACGTAACGAGGTAGAACGCCCGCCCTGGCGCCACCGCGACGAACGGCGTCGCACTGCGGTAGAGCGTGTCGTAATAGAGCTTGTTGGTCAGGTTCTGCGCGTAGAGCTTCATGGTCCAGTTCTTGTCGATCTTCTTCTCGACGAAGGCATCGAAGCGCCAGTAGCTCGGAAGCTCGGTGCCGGTGTTGGCGCCGAAGGTGCCGCCATAGATCTTCGAGCGATAGACCGCCTGCCCGCCAAGCTCCCAGCCGCCGTCGAACTGGTACTTGCTCAACATACTGAAGGATTCATGGGCGATGTTAGCCATCTGCAGTCCGATGTTGGCCGGATTCCCGCTCTGCAACACCTTCGACCTCATCAGCACCAGACCACCGAACACGCTCCAGCGGTCGGTGATTTTTCCGCTGACCTCGAGGTCGATACCCTCAACCTGGTAGGCTGCTCCCGACTCCAGCGTGTTGACGCCGTTCCGGTTCACCGTCTCGCGCGCATTGTCCTTCTCGGTATGGAACAGCGCGCCGGTCACCAGCAGGTGGCGGTCGAACAGCTCCCACTTGGTGCCGATTTCAGCAGCCTTGTTGCGCTCGGGACCAAGGATCGTGGTCGCGTTTGGCGGAACCCCGCCGTAGTCCGTGGCGGTACCATCGAGTTCGGAGCCGAACGGATTGGTCGAGGTCGCATAGGCCGCGTAGAGGCTTCCGATCGGCAGCGGCTTGAAGACGGCGCCGACGTTATAGTTGATGAAATCCGAGTTGACCTTGGCGGATGCCGTGTTGTTCGACGATCGCAGGTCGTAGCCATCGTAACGCACGCCGCCGTTCAGAATGATGGTGTCCTGCCAGTTGGCAGTGTCCATGACATAGAGGGCCTTGCTGTCGACATTATAGCGGGTCGGATTTCCGATCAGTGACGGAAGGGTCGGGAACGGAAGGAACGTGTAGCTCGGCGCATAGATCGACTGGTTCGCCAAGGCGCCGCTCCCAGGAGCCCCCGGTCCAAACGCTTCCGAAGAAAGGCCCGTGTAGCGATCGATCCCGATGCGCTCGTTGGAGACTTCCAGCCCGGCCACCGCCGTGTGCTTGACCGATCCGGTGTTGAACTTGAACGTCGCCTCTTCCTGGTTCGCCAGAATATCGACCCACTGGTTGCGGCTCTGCGGGCTGGCGGTGAACCTCCAATCCCCAGGGTTGGGAAGCACCGTCTGCGGCGAGTTCGGCAGCGTGCCGATGTAGGCCAGCAGCGAGTGCTCTGCGCGGGTCCGGCTGGTCAGCGTGATGCTGTCGGTGACCTTATACTCACCCGTCAGCGTGCCGAAGTCCTGTCGCGCGGTCTGGAAGTCTCGATTGACAAAACCGTACCAATTCTGTCGCGGGATGCCGAACTCGGTGACCGGCCCATTACCTTGCTTGTAGTAGGGCACGCCGAAGTCCGGCAGACCGCTGAGGTCGGTGTGGACGTAGTTTGTCGTGATCTTGATGTCGTTCGTCGGCGTCCATTTGGTCGAGATGAAACCGCCCCAGCGATCATCGGTCACATAGTTGCGACCGGCGACGTTGGCATCCTGGAACATGCCGCCCGTGCGAATCGAGAAGGTCGGGCTGATCACCTGGTTGACGTCGAGCGTGACACGCTTGGTGCGGTCGGTGCCCAACGTGTTCTCGGCATTGTAGAAGTTGCCGTCAGCGGCCTGCTTGGTGACGATGTTGATGGCGCCGCCGGCGGTGCCGCGGCCGGCATAGGACGAAGCCGGGCCGCGGAGGATTTCGATCTGCTCGGTGAAGAAGTTTTCGCGGATCGAGACGGCGGGATCGCGGATGCCGTCGATGAACACGTCGTTGCGCGCGTCAAAACCGCGGATGAAGAAGCGATCGCCGAAGGCGTTGCCGCCCTCGCCCGACCCCAGCGTCACGCCGGCGGTGGAGCGACCGATCTCGCGCAGCGAGGTGATGTTCTTGTCCTGGAGCACCTCCCTTGTGAGCACCGTGATGGTCTTCGGCGTGTTCAACAGCGGCTCCGGAAATTTGCCGGACGCCTGCACGCGATCAGCCTTGTAGGGCGCGGCAGGGTCCGCGTAGGGATCGCGATCGGCGGCCAGGCCGCCCGCATTGGGAAACGGCACGGCGGCGACCTGCGCCGGCTGCGTGCGGCGCGCGGCGCGACGCAGCGCGCTGCGGGCGCGGACCTGATCCGGCGAAGGTTTTGACGCAGCAGGACGCGGGCGAGCGACCGGGGCATCGACCGTCACCGGCGGGAGGTTGGATTGCTGCGCTTCTGCGCCGGAAAATGACGCCACCGCAATGAGGCCCGCGACCGCGGAAACCTTCTTGCCGGAATTGTTTTCAACCGTCTGACCGAGTGAGTAGACCGCCGCTTCAAGGCGAAGCGACCTCGGTGCCTTCACAACATTCATTCACGTGCCCCTGATCAATTTCAATTCGCGGCAAATCGACATGCAGCGAATGGTCCCGCGCGGTCAGTACCGAGCGGAAATTTTGGGGTCAACGCGATCGGGGCAACACTGCGGTTGAATCCATCCAGTTCACAACGATTCTAATCTGCAGTTTGAAATCGTTCTAAAAGAACTTTGTAAGCGGTCTAAAGAGATGCAAGAAACGTCGTAAAATCAGGCATTAGTTGCATCACCGCTTTCTCACCATCAATCAACGCTCGGCGGCTTCATCAGCGAAAACAATTCGTCGACTGTCGATTGCGCGACCTGACGGACGCGATCGGTGTTGTCCATGCCTGATATGTTGACGCCCTTCACGACAGCTTTGATCTCGTCGCGAAAGTCGCTGAGGAATCGCAACGGGTCGGGCGAATCGTTCGCGACGCGCGCAATCAGTCCCGTGATCAGAATCTGGCACGCCATCATGCGTCCGTTCAGTTCATCCATCCTGCACCCCCGATTGCTTGCACGCGCGCGATATGGACGACATCGATCGCGCATTCAACCCTGCGCGAAATTCACGCCGGAGGTCGCGAGAGATTTGGCGGCGACGCCGAACCGCGCCCATCGCGGCGTCAAACCTTTCCAATTGTTTAGGATTCTCAAGCCTTAGTGTTTGTACAGCGTGAGCTCACGGACATTATATCGGCAGGATTGGGGACTTCGTTAAATCGATGAGCAAACATGTCGGGGCCGCGCACCATCCGTTGGGCTTTACTGATCGTGGCGATCGCTGCGCTGGGTTATCTGGGCTGGCAGCGATTCCAGGGCGAAGATCATCAGGCGCAAGCTGAAACCCGGAAGCACGCCACCGCCCGGGTTGCGGTTCCCGTACGGATTGCCTCGGTCGAAAAGGCCGATTTCCCGGTCTACCTGACCGGCCTCGGCACCGTGCAAGGCTTCAACACGGTGCTGGTCCGCACCCGTGTCGACGGCCAGATCAACCGGATCGCGTTTCAGGAAGGCCAGTTCGTTCGTGAAGGCGACACGCTGGTCGAGATCGATCCGCGACCGTTCCAGGCAGCCCTCGATCAGGCCAAGGCCAAGAAGGCGCAGGACCAAGCCAATCTCGCCAATGCCAACCTCGACCTGCAGCGCTCCACCCGGCTCGGTGAGTTCGCGACCCGCCAGCAAACGGACACCCAGCGGGCTTTGGTCGCGCAACTGACGGCGCAAGTGGCCGGCGACGATGCAGCAATCGCCAATGCACAGACGCAGCTCGACTACGCGACCGTCAAGGCGCCGTTCTCGGGCATTGCCGGCCTGCGCCAGGTCGACGTCGGCAACATCGTCAATGCCGCGACGCAGACCGGCATCGTCAGCATCGCCCAGATCGAGCCGATCGCGGTGATCTTCACCGCGCCGGAAGACCAGTTGCCGGATATCAAGGCCGCACTCGCCGCCGGTTCTCCCAAGACGATCGCGCTCTCCACCGACGGCAAGCGGGTGCTGTCCACGGGCGCGCTTTCGCTGATCAACAACCAGGTCGACACATCGAGCGGCACCGTCAGGCTCAAGGCCGTGTTCGACAACAAGGATCATGCGCTGTGGCCGGGCCAGTCGGTTTCAACCCGGCTGCTGGTAGCGACGCTGAAAGACGCTACCGTTGTTCCCGACGATGCCGTTCAGCATGGCCCCAATGGTCTTTACGCCTACACGGTCAACAAGGAGAACAAAGCCGAACTTCGCAAGATCAGGGCGACGCGCTCGATCGACGGCCGCTCCGTGGTCGACGAAGGGCTGTCGCCCGGCGAGCAGGTGATCACGGCGGGCCAGTTCAAGGTTCAGCCGGGCACGCTGGTGACGACGGCCGTCGCCAGCTCGGATCAGGCGCAGGCCAAGGTGACCGACCAATGAGCGGGGGAATCTCCGCCCCCTTCATTCGCTACCCGATCGGCACCTCGCTGATGATGGCGGGGATCATGTTCGTCGGCCTCGTCGCCTATCCCTTGCTGCCGGTTGCGCCCCTGCCGCAAGTCGACTTTCCGACCATCCAGGTCTCGGCCTCTCTGCCCGGCGGCAGTCCGGAAACCATGGCCTCGTCAGTGGCGCAGCCGCTGGAACGTCAGTTCGCGCAAATTCCGGGCGTCGCGCAGATGACGTCGACCAGCTATCTCGGAACCGCGGCGATCAATATCCAATTCGATCTCAACCGCTCGATCGACGCCGCCGCCAACGACGTGCAGGCCGCGATCAATGCGGCCAGCGGCCAATTGCCGAAGAACCTGCCCTCGCCGCCGACCTATCGCAAGGTCAACCCGGCCGACTCGCCCATCCTCCTGCTGTCAGCGACGTCGGACACGCTGCCGCTGACATCAGTCAGCGACGCCGTCGATGCCCAGCTCGCGCAGCAGATCAGCCAGATCTCCGGCGTCGCCCAGGTCATCATCGGCGGGCAGCAGAAGCCGGCGATCCGCATTCAGATCGACCCCGCCAAGCTCGTCGCCAAGGGCCTGTCGCTGGAGGACGTGCGCAACCAGATCGCAATCACGACCGTGAACAGTCCCAAAGGCAATATCGACGGCGAACGCCGCGCCTACACTATTTACGCCAACGATCAGTTGCCGGACTCAAAGGACTGGAACGACGTCGTTATCGCCTTTCGCAACGGCGGTCCCTTACGAATCCGCGATATCGGCCAGGCCGTTACCGGGCCGGAAGACGCCAAGCAGGCGGCCTGGGCCAATGGCAAGCGCGGCGTGTTCCTGATCGTGTACAAGCAGCCCGGCGCCAACGTCATCGACACCGTCGACAAGATCAAGGCGGAGTTGCCGCGGCTGGTCGCTGCGATCCCATCGGCGATCAAGATCGAAGTCATCAGCGACCGCACCCAGACCATCCGCGCTGCGGTGGAAGACGTGCAGTTCACCCTGCTGCTCACCATCGCGCTGGTCGTCATGGTGATCTTCATCTTCCTGCGCAGTTTCTGGGCGACCGTGATTCCGGCCGTGACGGTGCCGCTGGCGCTGCTCGGCGCCTGCGCGCTGATGTGGGTATTCGACTATTCGCTCGACAATCTGTCGCTGATGGCGCTTACCATCGCCGTCGGCTTCGTTGTCGACGACGCCATCGTGATGCTGGAGAACATCACGCGCTACATCGAGGAAGGCGAGAAGCCGCTCGCCGCCGCCTTCAGGGGCGCCCGTGAAATCGGCTTCACCATCGTGTCGATCAGCGTCTCGCTGGTCGCGGTGCTGATCCCGCTGTTGCTGATGGGCGGCATCATCGGCCGGCTGTTCCGCGAGTTCGCGGTGACGCTGGCGATGACCATCTTCGTGTCGATGATCGTGTCGCTGACGCTGACGCCGATGATGGCCTCGCGCTTCCTGCGCGCACATCGCGAGGTCACGCACGGCCGGTTCTATCAATGGAGCGAGCGCGCCTTCGACGCGATGCTGCGCGCTTACGCGCGCGGTCTCGACCTCGCGCTGCGCTGGAAGTTCACGACGCTGATGATTTTCTTCGCAACGCTCGGTCTGTCGATCTATCTGTTCGTCGTCATTCCCAAAGGCTTCTTTCCGCAGCAGGACAACGGCCTGATCACGGCTACTTCGGAGGCCGGCCAGGACATCTCCTTCGCCGACATGAAGCGGCGCCAGGAGGAGCTCGGCAAGATCGTGCAGGCCGACCCCGATGTGGCCTCGGTCGCGATGGTGATCGGCGGCAGCGGCCGCGCCGGCAACAATGGCAATCTGTTCATCACGTTGAAGCCGCGCGACGAGCGCAAGGCGTCTGCCCAGCAGATCATCGCCCGCCTGCGACCCCAGCTCGAGAAGGTCGAGGGCTCCCGTCTCTACATGCAGGCGGCGCAGGACGTGCGGCTCGGCGGGCGGCCGACGCGAACCCAGTTCGAGTTCACGCTGCAGGACGCCGACCTCGCCGAACTGAACGAATGGGCGCCGAAGATCCTGACGAAGATGCAGACGCTGCCCGAACTGCGCGATGTCGCCACCGACCAGCAGACCAACGGCACCACGCTGGAGCTCAAGATCAACCGCGATACCGCCTCGCGCTACGGCATCCAGCCGCAATTGATCGACGATACGCTCTATGATGCGTTCGGCCAGCGCCAGGTGACGCAGTTCTTTACCCAACTCAACACCTACAAGGTGGTGCTCGAAGTGCTGCCGGAATTGCAGGGCAGTCTCGACACGCTCAACAAGATTTACGTGAAATCGCCGGCCACCGGCGACCAGGTGCCGCTGTCGGCCTTTGCCACCTGGACCAGCGTGCCGGTGCGGCCGTTGTCGATCAGCCATCAGGGCCAGTTTCCCGCGATCACGATCAGCTTCAATCTCGCGCAGGGCGTGGCGCTGGGCCAGGCGACCGACGCGGTGCAGAAGGCGATGGTCGAACTCGGCGCGCCGACGACGCTCAATTCGAGCTTCCAGGGCACCGCGCAGGCGTTTCAGCAGTCACTCGGCACCGTGCCGCTGTTGATCCTCGCTGCCCTCGTCGTGGTGTATCTGATCCTCGGCATTCTCTACGAAAGCTACATCCACCCGATCACGATCCTGTCGACGCTGCCGTCCGCCGGCGTCGGTGCGCTCGCGATCCTGATGCTGTTCGGGTTCGACTTCAGCCTGATCGCCCTGATCGGCATCGTGCTGCTGATCGGCATCGTGAAGAAGAACGGCATCATGATGGTCGACTTCGCGATCACGGCCGAACGCGACGAGCAGCTCGAGCCCGAGGCCGCGATCCGCAAGGCGGCGCTATTGCGCTTCCGCCCGATCATGATGACGACGATGGCGGCATTGCTCGGCGGCGTGCCGCTGATGCTCGGTACCGGGACGGGATCGGAAATCCGCCAGCCGCTGGGCTATGCGATGGTCGGCGGCCTGATCGTCAGCCAGGCGCTGACGCTGTTCACGACGCCGGTGGTCTATCTCTATCTCGACCGGCTTTCGAACGCGTTTGCGCGATGGGGCAATTCGTCCAATCCTAACCATGATGCGCATCTGGACGCTGACGGCTCGGTCAAGCAAGCGGCCGAATGACTTGACTTTGCGCGGCAACCGGCACTACCGAAGGTAGTTCATTTCGGAGCCGGTTCAGTGAAAATTTCAATGAAGTTTGCGGTCGCTGCCGCGGCGATATCAGGTTTGTGCGGCCACAGCCACGCCCAGACCCCCAAAGCCAAAAACAACGCCGCGCCTGTGGCGCAGGCGACGCCGGGCCCTACCGCCGCTGCGACCGAGGGAGCGAATACGCCAGCGCCCCCCGGCTGGATTGCGCGGTGCAGCAGCGCAAGCCGCGGCGCGCCGCTCGAATGCGCGATCGAGCAGAGTGCGGTCCTGACCAAGACCGGCCAGCTGATCGTGCTGATCAATATCCGCGTATCAGCCGAAACCCGCGCGCCGATCGCGCTTGTGCAGTTGCCGCTCGGGCTCAACCTGCCGGCCGGCGCCAAATTCCAGGTCGACGACGGCAAGACGTCCGAGCTGCAGATCCAGACCTGCGAGGCGCGCGGCTGCTACGCCAACCTGCAGATCTCGCCTGACGTGCTGGCCATGTTGAAATCCGGCAAGCAGGTGAAGGTCTCGTTCCAGAACATGGCCAAGGAGACGATCACGATCCCGATGCCGCTGGCGGATTTCTCCGCGGCGTATGAGAAGATCAAGTAGACCTCGATCGTCATTGCCTGCGACAAACGCGAAGCGTTTGCGCAAGGGAGCGAAGCGACGAAGCAATCCATATCTCCGCCGAAGAAAGAATGGATTGCTTCGCGGAGCCTGTCATCCGGCGGCGCTTCGCGCCGACCGGGTGGCTCGCAATGACGGGGCTGCTGCCGGAGGCCTACTGCCTTGCCATCTCCGCGGCCCCCACCCCCTCGCCGTCGAGCTTCTGGTCGTCGTGCATGTCGACCGTCACCCGCAACAACTGCCCGGTGAATTCGAACGGCGCCGCGTAATGCGAGACCGGGCTGGAACGATCGCGGCCGATGTCGAGGCCGGACCACGAGATGAAATTGTTGAAGGCAGACTGGGTCTGGATCGAGCCTGCCGCCTCGCCGTCGATGAGGAGCGTATAGGCCGTCACGCCGGTGCGGGAGCCCCTGGCCGGCGGCTCCTTGCGCAACAGACGCTCGACATGCACGCCGAGCCGGCGCACGCCTGACGGCACCTTGCGGTTCGAAGCCACGATCTCATGGCCACCGCCAATATTGAGATCGTGCACCAGCACGCCGTCCTTGATGTAGAGGCTGTAGCCTGACGTCGCATCGCCGTGGGCGATCAGCACGCCCTCGGCGCCTTCCTCGGCAATCTCCACATGCGCTTCGATGGTGTAGCTGCGGCTGCGCACGTCCGGCGCGACGTCGGTCGGCACGTGGCCCATGCCGGCGTGAAAGGTGAACTTGTTGCGTGCACCGTGAAAGCGCGCGGCGTTTTCCGCAAAACGCGGGCCGAACCGGTCGTCGAGCGGCAGCACATTGTGCTTCTCGGCCTCGAGCCACCACAGCTTGATCATCGCTTCAAGCCGCTCGGGCTCTTGCGCCGCCAGATCGCTGGTTTCCGAAAAATCCCGCGCCAGATGAAACAGCTCCCATTTGTCGTTCTCGAACGGCGTGCCCGAGGGATGGAAGGAAACCGCCTTCCAGCCGTCCTGCCAGATCCCGCGATGACCGAACATTTCGAAATATTGCGGCGAAGACTTTGACGGCGCGGCTGGATCGGCGATCGAGCGCGCAAAACTCTCGCCTTCGATCGGCATCTGGGCGACGCCGCCGATTTCGGCCGGCGGCGCGATGCCGATCAGGTCGAGCAAGGTCGGCGTCAGGTCGCAGGCGTAAACGAATTGATGGCGCACCTCGCCTTTGGCGGCGATCTTCTTCGGCCAGGTCATGACGAAGGGATCGCGGATGCCGCCGCCATGGGTGTTCTGCTTGTAGCGGCGCAGCGGCGTGTTCGACGCCATCGCCCAGCCGTGGGGAAAGTTGCTGTGCGAATCCGGCCCGCCGATGTCGTCGATCCGGCGCAGCTTTTCCGCGATCGGTTCGGGACGGAAATTGTACGGCCCCATCGCGTTGACGAAGCCAAGCGGACCGCCCTCCTGGCTTGCGCCATTATCGGACAAAACCAGGATCAGCGTGTTGTCGCGAATGCCGGCCGTGTCGAGAAAGCCGATCAGCCGCGCGAGATGCTGGTCGGCGTGATCGAGCATGCCGGCGAAAGCTGCCTGCAGCCGCGTGAAGACGCGCTGTTCGTCGACGGTGTGCTCATCCCATGCCTTCACGCCGTCATTGCGTGCGGGCAACCGGGTTTCCGGCGGCACGATCCCCATCACCTTCTGCCGCGCCATCCGCTGCTCGCGCTCGGCGTCCCAACCATGGGCGAACATCGCGTCATAGCTCTTGATGATGTCCATCGGCGCCTGGTGCGGCGCGTGACAGGCGCCGAGCGCCACCCAGGTCAGCCATGGGACATCGGGCCGATCGGCGGTGTGATCGGCGATGAAGCGGATCGACTGGTCGATCAGGTCGGACGTGAGGTGATAGCCGTCCGCATACGTCCCCGGTGCATCGATGTGGGTGTTGTCCGAGACAAGCTCCGGTGCGAATTGATCAGTTTCGGCATCGAGAAAACCATAGAAGCGATCAAAACCGCGCCCCAACGGCCAGCCGTCGAATGGCCCGGTGGCGCCGCTTTCGGTCAATGGGGTGACGTGCCATTTGCCGACCATGTAATTGCGATAGCCGTGCGACCGCAGCATTTCCGCCAGCGTGCCCGCCTCGCGCGCGATCTTGCCGCGATATCCGGGGTAGCCGCTGTCGAAATTGGCGAGGCAGCCGACACCGACCGAATGATGGTTGCGCCCGGTGAGCAGCGCCGCGCGCGTCGTCGAACACATCGCGGTGGTGTGGAAGCCCGAATAGCGCAGGCCTTCGGCGGCGAGCTTGTCGATGGTCGGCGTTTTGATGGCCGAGCCGTAGCAGCCGAAATCGGAGAATCCGACATCGTCGAACAGCACGACCAGAATGTTCGGCGCGCCCTGCGGCGGCTTCAGCGCAGACGGCCACCACGGCTTCGATTCAGCCACCGTCTTCCCGATCGTGCCGCCGAACGGTTTTGCGCTGCCTGCCGCCATGCTTTCCCCCGCTTTTTGGATGTGATCGCGGTTGATCCGCCGGTTCGCCGAGGCTCGCGGCAACACGCCGCCCTGCGCGCATTGCCAAAAACCATAATCCGAGTTATCATTATGGTTACTTCGAACGGAGACGCAAGGTCCGGATGCAGCGATCGGCCGAACTCGACCTTCCCGGCGTGACCCCGTCGCGGCAGAAGCGCAGCCGCGAGACCACGGCCGCGCTGCTCCAGGCCGGCGCGGAGATGTTGCGCACGCACAGCCTCGCGGAATTGTCGATCGAGGCGCTGTGCCGGCAGGTCGGGGCCACCGTCGGCACCTTCTACAGCCGGTTCGAGAGCAAGGAGGCCTATTTCAATGCCCTCATGGCGCTTGCTGCGCGTGACGGCGAAAGCAGGTTGTCCCGGATGAAGGAAGACGAGCGGCTGGCCGATGCGAATCTCGCCGAGCTCAGCCGCCTCCTCGTCCGAGGGACCATCGGCTGGATCCGAAATCACGAAGGCGTGCTGCGCGCAGCACTTCAGCACGACGACACCAGGCCGGACCGCTGGTCGACCTTCAAGGCGTTGGCGCGCGCGAACGTGGCGGACGCCACGCCAATCCTGCTTGGCGCCATGGGCCGGGCCAACAAGGCGGCAAAAACACGCGCGATCGCGTTCGGCTTCCAGGTCGTGCTGGGAACGCTGGTCAACGCCATCCTCAACGATCCCGGTCCGCTATCCATTCACGACCGCGAAATGGAAGAGCGGCTGGCGAATTGCCTGCTGCTATTGCTGCAGGCGGAGATGACGGCGCCGACCGTTCGCCGTTCGCGCGGGCGCAAAAAACAGGTACGGCGTTCGCGGAGCTGACCCGGGACCGCGGCAACTGCCGCCCGCAGCGCCCCCTGCAATTCGCCCCGAAAATGCCCCTCCTTCCGCGCTTGCCAAGGCCCGGACCGAGCGAGTAGAACGACGCACCAGCGAAAGCGGTGATTTGCAAAATCCCGCTCCAGCCGATTGCCCGGACATCCATATAAGACATTGATGTCATTGAGCAATTCTTGGGGAATGGTGTAACGGTAGCACAACAGACTCTGACTCTGTTTGTCTAGGTTCGAATCCTAGTTCCCCAGCCAGACTTGTCGGCCCTTCCCCCTTAGCCGCCTCATCACACGCCGGCTACAACCGGTAGCTCTGCGATCATGCGAATGCCGGGCCTTCTTCTCCAATGAATTTGCGACGGCTCAACCGCCAGCTTGAGTGCGGGCCAGCGCGTGAACAGCGCCTGCAGGGCGCAAATTCCTTCTATGCGAGCGAGCTGGTGGCCGAGGCAAAAATGAATTCCTGTTCCGAACGATAGATGCCGGTTCGGCCGCCGCTCCAGATCGAGCTGTTCGGGGCACTCATTGGCTTCCTTGTCCAGGTTGGCGGCGACGATCATCGCCATGACCCGATCGCCCTTCTTCAATTTGACGCCCTCGAGATCGACATCCTGGCGCACATAGCGCGGCTTTGAGAATTGCACCGGCGAGACGAAGCGCAAAAATTCTTCGACTGCCAACCCGGCACGGCTCCAGTCCGCCGCGAGCCAATCGCGACGAACCGGATCCTTCAGCAGTTCGAACACCGATCCGCTGATCAGATGGGTGGTGGTCTCGGAGCCCGCCCCCAGCAAGAGAAACACCATCGAGATCATTTCGTCCGGTGTGATGCGCCCACCTTCCTTCTCGACCCGCACAAGCTCGGCAATCAATCCTTCGCCGCCCTGTTCCCGGGCGACCTGCAGACGTGCTTTCAGATAGCGCCGCATCCTCATCATTCCGCTGATCAACCGCAGAAAGCCCAACGCGCTGGTGAGATTCGCGATCGAATTGGCCCAGGCAATGAATTTCGGCCGGTCCGCCGGCGGCAGGCCCAGCAGTTCGCAAATCACCGCAAGCGGCAGCATCCGCGCATAACGCTGCACCAGATCGGCGCGGCTGCCCGCAGCAAACAACTCATCGGCGAGGCGATCGGCGATGGCGCGGATGTGCGGCTCCATGTCGAGGACCGCGCGGCGGCGGAACGCCTCGTCGACGATACTTCGCAGCCGCGTGTGGTCCGGCTCGTCCATCGTGAGCATGTTGTTGGCGAATGTCGCGATGAATTTCGGCATCCACCAGGGCAGGCCCACGAGAACCCCGCCCTCCCTGCGCAGCGTGAAGAGCGCGCTGTCCTTCAGCACCCGCGCCGCCGCCTCGTAGGTCGTGGTGACCCAGACGCGGCCCACGATCGGAAATTTTGTCGCGACGACGGGACCAACGGCGCGCAAACTCGCGACCCCTGCCTGCGGATCACGAAAAAATGCCTCGCTGGTGAAATCCACGAACTCTGCCATCGGCACACCTCACGGCGTCTTTCACGCCCATGCATCAAGGTGGTGCGCAACACGATCGGCGCAATGGCCGGGGGATACGACGTCTCTCACCGGCACCCTGCCATGGGTACGGAACATTCGGGCTCGATCCCGATCTTGCCGGGTTTGTGGCCCCGCTCTTGCTGACGGAGATACAACCTGAAAGAACCATGGACGAGATGTATCATGCTGGGAACAAAATCTGCGATTGCGGCTCGTTTCGAGGCACTCGATGCGCTGCGCGGCGTCTGCGCGCTGCTCGTGGTCTTGTTCCACGTCCCCGTTTACCATGCTCTTAAAGACATCGGCTCATTCGCCAATCTGCAGTTTTGCGTGGACATGTTCTTCGCCCTGTCCGGCTTCGTGCTCTGTCATGCCTATGGCCAACGTCTCAACGATCGCGCTGAGAGCATTCGTTTCGTGGCGATGAGGTTTGCCCGCCTTTGGCCGTTGCACATCGTGATGTTGACCCTGTTCGTCGGACTTGAGACCGGCAAGTTCATCTTCAGCCGCGCCGATACCGCGTTCGCGCTGGATTCCCAGGCCTTTGGTCCGGGTCGCTCGCTCTGGGAGATCGCCACGAACATCCTGTTTCTGCAGTCTTTCAATCTGCACGCTGGATTGTCATGGAATGGTCCCGCCTGGAGTGCGGCCGTCGAGTTCTACGTGTCGATCCTGTTCGCGACGGTCGTCATGCTTTTCCCGCGCCAGCGCTATGCGATCTTCCTTGCGCTCTGTCTGGCGGCCGGAGCGCTGCTCTACCAGGTTTCGCCAGAAGCGCTGTTTGTCTCGTCCGACTGGGGCATCCTGCGCGCCATGTTCGGCTTCTTCGCGGGCTGCCTGGCGTATCATCTGCGGGCGCGTTCGGATGAGAAGCTGACGGCGCCGAATTTATGGGAGGCCTGCTGCGTGGTGCTGGTCATTGCGTTTGCTGCGTCCAGACCATGGGGCCCGTCGCACTACGCGTTTCCGCTGCTTGCGATCATCGTGCTTTACGTCTTTTCATACGATCAGGGCGCCGTTTCGAAAGTGTTGCGTTCGTCCATTCTGCAAAAGCTCGGCTTGTGGTCTTATTCGATCTACATGATCCACACCTTCCTGTTTCAGGTGATGAAGATGGGGGTCTCCTTCGTCGGGCAAAAGGCCCATCTCAACCTGGTGGGCTGGCACAATGAGGAGAAGCTGATGCTGCTGGGAACGCCGGAACAGGCGGTATTGCCGGCGCTCATCCTGACCCTGCTCGTCATCCCCGTCGCCGCGCTGACCTATCGCTGGATCGAGAAGCCGGCGATGGATGCGGCCCGAGATCTGCTTTCGCCGATTCATCTGGCGAAGACGGCCGTCACCAAGCCGGCAACGACGTCCGGAATTATCGCGACAGCATTCGCCGGCCGGATATCGTGGTTGAGCGCAAGGTTATTCCCCCGCCCGACGCGGAATTCGATCGAGACAGGCCTCGACCGGTTGCGCGCCATGTCCAGGCGTGGCACCGCTGGCATGTGACCCGGATCGATCAGGCCGCAGAACTACGCGGTCCGATCGGGCTCAGCCGATCGTGACCGGCGGCGTACCGTGGGTGTGAAACGACTCGATCGTCTTCAGCCCCCACGCCTGGCCCTTCTTCCGTTCTTCCTCGGTCCAGACGATCGGCTTCCAGTCGGGCGCGAGGATGAGGCGCGCGCCGGCGTTGGCGACCTCGATGCGGTTGCCGCCGGGCTCATAGACGTAGAGGAAGAAGGTCTGCTGGATCGCGTGCTTGTGCGGGCCGGTCTCGATGTGGATGCCGTTTTCGAGAAAGATGTCGGCGGCGCGCAAAATTTCCTCGCGGCTGTCGAGCGCGTAGGTGACGTGGTGGAAGCGTCCGGCCTTGCCGTAATGATCGCGGGTATAGGCGAAGTCGTAGCTCTTGTTCGACATCGTCATCCACATCGCTGCTTCCGTGCCGTCGTTGAGCACGATCTGCTCGGTGGTGCGGAGGCCCAGATAGTTTTCGAAGAACAGCCGGTTGGCCTTGATGTCCACAGCGAGGCAATTGAGATGATCGAGCCGGCGGACATTGACGCCGCGCGCCGGAAACCGCTGCGCCTGGTTCTTCAGCGCTGGCTTGAGCTCGGGCGGCGGCTGATACCACTCGGTCTCGTAATAGAGCTCGACGATATGGCCATCGGGATCGCGGCAGCGAAACGCCGGCCCCTGCCCCATGTCGCCGTCAACCCAGCCGATGTCGAAGCCCGAGCCCTTCAGCGCGGCGACGCGGCGCTCCAGCGCCTGCGGGCTGCGGGCACGCAACGCCATGTGCTCCATGCCTGATGTCTTCGAGGCCGTCAGCTTGAGCGAATAGCGCTCGTAATCATCCCAGCCGCGCAGATAGACCGACTCGCCCTTCCGGCCGCTGACGGTCATGCCCATGACGTCGACGAAGAATTTCAGGCTTTCGTCCGGCTTCGGCGTCAGCAGCTCCATGTGGCCGAGATGAGCGAGGTCGAAAATCGGCTCGGGGGTCATTGGCGGTCTCTCTCGTAGGGTGGGCAAAGCCACCGGGTCGCGCGAATGCGCGCCCGATGACAGGCTCCGCGTGGCCACCAGTTCAAACCACATGGTGGGCACGGCGCAATGCGCCTTTGCCCACCCTACAATTACAGCGCTCGCGTCACGTCGTCGAACAGTTCATCCACCGCGAACGCGCGCGGAATGAGCTTTTGCTGCGCGGAGTAATCGATAATCAATTCCAGCGAACGCCGCATCTCGTCTCGGCCAAAACGCGGCACCCCGGATGAAGCGGCGGCAGATTCGGCGAGCAGCCGATGGACCTCCCGCACCACGTCCGGGTGCTGATCAGACACGGTCCGGCTCACCACCAACATGTGATTGATCGGCACCACCTTGTGCTTCCCAAACCACGCCTTCTCTTCGGCGGCAACATCGGCGAACAGCGGCTTCAAATCGGGATGATCCGATTTTTCGCCCAGCACAGCATCAAGCTCGCCGTCGATCAGCATCTGCAAGATCTGCTTGCCCGCGCCCGCCCGCTTGGTCGTGTCTACGAACTCAGCGACATGGGCGTCCTCGAACGTCACCCAGTCGATCGAATCCAGATCGACGCCACAATCATTGGCAAGAATGCCGCGCAGCCATGCGCCGGTCGTGGTGGTGAAGGAGCGAATGCCGACGCGTTTGCCATTGAGGTCACGCGGCGCGAGCTTTCCCGCTCTTGCATTGTAGAGCGCATGCCCGTGCTGAAACCGCGCCAGCACGACATCCGGCAGCAGCACCATCGGCTTGCCGAACGATTTCGCCATCAGGTAAGTGACGATCGCCATCTCCGAGACGTCGAACGCCCCTTCGCGGACCATCGGCTTGAAGCCCTTGTTGGTCGGCGAATACTCTGCGAAATCGAGCTCGACCAGATCCGATCCGATCGATCCACTCTTCAGCGCCGACGTACCTGGATGGTCGCCGAGCAAAGTGCGCAGGCGCATCGCCACCTCAGTCCTCCTCCAGCTCGTCGACATAGACGAGGCCGGCCTTCGCCAGCGGCTCGCGCATATTGTACATGTCGAGCCCGAGCACGCCCGAAGCGAGCTGCCTGCGCTTGCCGTCTTCGTCGGCGACGCGCTTCTCGCCCTTGGCGACTACATCGGCGGCGTCCTTGCGCCCGATCACCACCACGCCGTCATCATCGGCGACCACAGCATCGCCCGGCACCACATTGATGCCGGCGCAGACCACCGGCACGTTGACCGCGCCGAGCGTCGCCTTGACCGTGCCCTTGGCCGAGATCGCCTTCGACCACACCGGAAAGCCCATTTCACGAAGCGATTTGGCGTCGCGAACGCCGGCGTCGATAACGAGCCCCTTGACGCCGCGCGCCATCAGCGAGGTCGCGAGCAGATCGCCGAACATGCCGTCGGTGTTGTCGGTGGTGCAGCCGACCACCAGGATGTCGCCGGGCTGGCACTGCTCGACCGCAACATGGATCATCCAGTTGTCGCCGGGCTGCGCCAGCACGGTCACGGCGGTGCCCGATGTCTCGGCCCCGCTCCAGACCGGGCGCAGATAGGGCTTCATCAGCCCGAAGCGGCCATAGGCCTCGTGCGCGGTGGCGACGCCGAGCGCGCCGAGTCGTTTCACGAGTTCGGCATCGGTTCGCTTGATGTTGCGGACGACGACCGTCTTCATGCCAGCTCCTCCATCGCCATCGGGAACAGCCGCTGATAGGCCTCGCCATAGGTCATCGGCTTGCCCGTATTGCGGCCGCCCTGCACGCCCCGCTGCAGCGCCACCCGCTCGTAATAGGCCCACAGGTGCTTTTGCGCGGCGAGAATTTCGAACGTCTTGCGCTTGATCTCCCAGACCTCGTCGATGTTGAGGATCACCTGCGGCTTGAAATTGCACATCTCCGGCTGATGCGGTTCGAACAAAAACACCGGCGGCGCGGAATAAGTGTATTTGGCGCCGGGCTTGTGACCCATCGCCTGCGCGACCACGCGGGTTTCCTGCGCGAAGTGCGCCGCGTTTGGATGATCGAAATTATAGGGATCCTCCAGCGCATGCGTCAGCACGAAGGACGGATTGAGCTCGCGGTAGATGTCGACCATGCGGTCGAAATGCTTATCCGTCAGCCGCAGCGGATAGTCGCCAGCGTCGAAGAATTCGATCTCCGCACCCAGCATCTCCGCCGCGCGCTGCGCCTCGTCGCGCCGTCCGGCCTTGACCTTCTCCATCGTCGCGCCCGCCTCCTTCCAGGCGAACTGGCTTTCGCCGCGCTCGCCGAACGACAGGCAGGCAATCTTGACGCGATAACCTTTCTTCACATGCAGCGCGATCGCGCCGCCCGCGCGCCAGACGAAATCGCCGGGATGCGCCGTGACCACCAGGCCCGTTTTGCCGGCATTGCTCATGATCGGGATTTCCTCCTTCGATTTGTACACGTCGCCGGCCGCACCGGCCGCGAGACTATTG
This sequence comes from Bradyrhizobium algeriense, assembly GCF_036924595.1. NCBI lineage: Bacteria > Pseudomonadati > Pseudomonadota > Alphaproteobacteria > Hyphomicrobiales > Nitrobacteraceae > Bradyrhizobium > Bradyrhizobium algeriense. Next base: position 3,702,634 of record NZ_JAZHRV010000001.1, read on the forward strand.
TTTGGCAATTCCTGCCCGCTCGATCACTACTGCCCATTTGTCGATATCGGCCTTGAGCCGGTCGAGGATTTCCTCGGGTGAGCTGGCCTTGGCCTCGATGCCGAGATCGAGCGCGCGCTTCTTTAACTCCGGCATTTCGAGCACCTCGCGCAACGCGGCGTTCAGCGTCGCGATCACCTCCGGCGGCGTGCCCCTGGGCGCAAAAATCGCGTTCCAGGACCGCGCCTCGAAATCGCCGCCGCCTGCTTCCTTCACGGTCGGAACATCAGGCAGGAATGCGGTGCGGATCGTACCCGAAGACGACACGGCAATGGCCGCCCTGTCGGCAACATGCGACTGCACCGCGCTGTAGTTCTCGATCGCCATCTGGATATCGCCGCGCAGAAGCGCGATCAGCACATCCGGCGAACTGCGGAACGGCACGATGGTGACATCGACACCGGCGGTCGATTTGAACAATTGCGCGGCGAGGTTCTGGGTCGACCCGACGTTGATGGTGCCGACATTGAGCGTGCCGGGTTTTGCCTTGGCCGCCTGGATGAATTCAGCCAGCGTCGGATAAGGCGTGCCGGCCTGGGTGACGAAGATGAAGTCAAAATAACCCATGCTCGACACCGGAACGAAGTCAGTCACCGGATTGAAGCCAAGGCTCTTGAACAACGATACCGAGATGGCGGTGCCGTTGCTCAGCAGCGCCAGCGTGTAGCCGTCTGGAGGCGCGGACAGCACTGCGCGCGCGGCGTTGATGCCGCCGGCGCCCGGCATGTTCTCGATGACGAAGCGCTGGCCGAGCTTTTCGCCGAGTTTTTCGGTAACGAGCCGCGCCGTGACGTCGGCAACGCCGCCCGCGCCGAATGGCAGGATCAGCCGCACCGGCCGGTTCGGATAGTTTTGCGCGTCGGCGATTTGCGGCAGCAACAATGTCGCGACCAGCGCAGCCATCCCGGCGAACGACGCGCGGCGCCGGCTCAGGGCGTATCGCTCGCGCTTGTCCGCCATCGCACAACCCTCCTTCAAAACTCGAACAGCCGCGCCGGATTATCGACCAGGATCTTCTGCTGCAGCTCGGCCTCCGGCGCAAACAAGGGAATGAGGTCGACCAGATCACCGTCGTTGGGCATCACCTTGACGTTCGGGTGCGGCCAGTCGGTCCCCCAGATCACGCGATCGGGCGCGGTCTCGATAATACGCCGCGCGAACGGAACTGCGTCGTGGAAAGGCGGGCCGCCGGAGGACACGCGCTCGCAGCCGCACACCTTGACCCAGCATTTCTCGTCCCGCGTCATCAGGTCAGTCAGCGTCCGAAACGGAAGTTGGTCGAGACCGTCGGCCGCCTTGACGCGTCCCATGTGATCGATGGTGTAGCGCACCGGCAATTTTGCCAGCATCTCGGCATATTCAGGCAGGTCGATCGCATCGAAATGCAGGTCGATGTGCCAGCCGAGCGGCGCCACCATCGCGACAATGCGATGGAACACCCTCATGTCAGGCACCCCGCCGAGATGGCGCACGAAGTTGAAGCGGCAGCCGCGAAACCCGCCTTCATGCAGTTCGCGAAGGCCACGCTCGGTAATGCTATCGTCGATATTGGCGACGGCGCGAAAGGTTCCATCGCTCACGGCGATGGCATCCAGCGCCACCCGGTTGTCGGTGCCGTGCACGCTGGCATTGACGATGACCGCGCGGCCGATCCCGATCTTCCTGTGCAGCGCCCGGAAATCCTCCAGCGGCGCATCGGGCGGCGTATAGGGCCGTCCCGGCGCATAGGGGTATTTATCACCGGGGCCGAAGATGTGGGTATGCGCGTCACACGCCAGCGCCGGGAGCTTGAACTTCGGCGTTCGTGTATCGGGATCGGGTCCGGGAATCGTCGGCTTGTGCATGGTGCCTTCTGCAGTTTCTTGGTCGCGCTTCATGGCGTCTCGATACTCATGAAGTCGAATTTTCTTTCCGCTTTCCAGCAGCGCCCTTTGCAGGCGGCTGGGTGGACTTCGTCTGGTGTGAGGCTGTGTCGAGATGATCTACATCTGACGCCTGCAACGAGGCGACCGTCGACGCGACGAGTTGCTCGATCGCTTCCGCCATATCAGCGCCATCGGCTTCGCCGCGCGACAGCCGCGTGACCCGCTCCGGACTGACGAGGGTATAATAGAGTGCGCCGAGCAGGAACTGCGACCGCCACACGATCGTCGTCCGCGGCAGATGCGGCAGGCTTTCCTCGATCGCCTCGATGAACGCGTTGGTGGTGTCGTCGAAGATCTCGGCGATGATGCGCCCCACCACGGCGTTGCCTTCGGCCGACATTACGGCGCGCAGCCGCGTGAACCGCGCCCCGCCGCCGGCAAGGTCGCTGCTCGATGAAAACGCCGGCTGCACATAGGCGCGCACGATCGCTTCCAGCCGGTCCTGGACGTCGCGCACGCGCCGTGCCGCCACCAGCAACTCGATGCGGCGCTTGTTCATCGGCCCGCAATGGCGCTTGTAAATTTCGAGCAGCAAGCCGTCCTTGCTCTTGAAGTGATAGGTGATGCTGCCCGGATTGGCGCCCGCCTCCAGCGCGATGTCGCGGATCGACACGGCATTGAAGCCCTTGGTCGAGAACAGCAGCTCGGCCGCGCTCAGGATGGCTTCTCGCATGTTCGGATTTCGCGTCATGGCATTTGCTTTCCGTTCTCGAGTTTTGTACGTTTGTACAAAATATCAGGTCTAGTCAACAAACATCCGGGTGGCGAGCAGCCACCGCGACTGGCCCCGGGGATAACAAGGGAGAACCGCCGGATGCGCCGGATCATCGTTGCGTTCTTGATCGTTGCCGGCGCACTGGCCTGGCGTGGCGTCGGCCCGGCCATCGCGGCCGATCCGGATCCACGCCTGATACTGGCGCCATCAGGCGTATTGCGGGCCGGACTCTATCCGGGCACGCCGACCTCGATCCTGCCGGATGCCGGATCGGGTGAGCCGCGCGGCGTCGGCTACGATCTCTGCAAGGAACTCGCGCGCCGGCTTGGCGTCCCCTATGAGCCGGTCGTGTTCGCCAAGAACGCCGAAGTGCTCGCCGCTGTCAAAAGCGGAGAGGTCGACGTCGCCTTCACCAATGCGACGCCGGCACGGGCGCGGGATATGGACTTTGGCCCGCCCTATCTCGAAATCGAGCTCGGCTACCTCGTCCCGCGCGGGTCCGCGCTGACGACGCCGGTGGAGGTAGACGCGCCGGGACTACGCGTTGGCGTGACCGCAGGCAGTTCTTCCGACGCCACCCTTTCGCGCGACTTCAAGCATGCCCAGATCGTTCGCGCCGCCACCTTCGACATCGCGATCGAGATGATGTCGGCCGGCGCGATCAATGCCTACGCGACCAACAAGGCCACGCTGTTCGAAATGGCGGAGAAACTGCCGGGGTCGAAAGTGCTCGAAGGCCGCTGGGGGATCGAGCGGCACGCCATCGCCATTCCCAGGGGACGCGAGCAGGCAATGGCTTTCATCCGCCAGTTCACCAACGAGGTGAAGTCGGAAGGCGTGGTCGGAGCCGCGATCGCGCGCGCCGGGTTGCGCGGCGCCATGATTTCGGCCGCGGAGTAGCGATGCCACGCTGCAGCTTCACGAACTGGCGCGCACGAATGAGGTGCACGCATGAAACTCTCAAATGATACGCCCAGCCAAAAAGGACCTTTTCTCATGCCATCACGCAGAACAGTCATCCGCAGTGTCGTCGCCGCCGCCCTGCTTTCACTGGCCGGCACCAGTGTTTATGCGGAGCCGTTCCCGACCAAGCCCGTGCGCATCCTGGTGCCCTACGCCGCCGGCGGCGCCGTCGACGTGCTGGCGCGCACGCTCGGGCAATCGCTGTCGAAGACCTGGGGACAGCAGCCGGTCATCGAAAATCGTCCGGGCGCCGGCGGGACTATCGCGTCGCAGGCGCTCACGCAATCGGCGCCGGACGGTTACACGCTGATCCTGGTGGCAAGCGGCCATCCGCTGAACCAGTTCTTCTATCCAAAACTGCCCTACGACACCTTCAAGGATTTTACCGCCATCAGCGAGATCGCCTATTCGCCGCTGGCGATCGTGGTGTCCAAAAACAGCCCGGTGAAGAATTTGCAGGAGTTGCTGGCGACCGCACGCGAAAAGCCGGAGTCATTATCGTACGGCATGTCCGGCAACGGCACCTCGGCCCATCTCGCCGGCGAGCTTCTCAACTACATGGCCAAGGTCAAGATCCAGGCGATCCCCTACAAGGGCGGCGCCCCTGCCCTCACCGCCGTGATATCAGGCGAGATTCCGATGAGCGTCAATCCGCTGCCCGAGGTCGTCGGCCAACTCGAAGGCAATGCAGTGCGCGCGCTTGCGGTGACGACGGCGCAGCGCTCGAAGGCATTGCCTGACGTTCCCACGATCGCGGAGGCAGGCATCCCCGGCTATGACGCCTCGGTCTGGTGGGGTTTTCTCGGCCCCGCCGGCATGGCGCCTGACCTGGTCGCCAGGATCCACGCCGACCTTGCCGCCGCGCTGAAAGATCCGGTGGTTCTGACCGCGCTGGAAAAGATGGGCGCCACGCCGGTCGGCAACTCGCCAAAGGATTTCGACGCCTTCATGCGCGCCGAGGCCGCGAAATGGGAGCCGGTGCTGAAAGAGGCGAACATCAAGATGCAGTGAGGTCATCGAGCCGGCTTTGCGCGGTCACCGCGCATTCGCCGGCGCATGCACGTGCCACAGATCGGCGCGCCAGTGCAGCATGACCGCCAGCATCAAGGCGAGGCCGGCCGCCGCATAGAGTGTTCCAGTCGCCGCAAATCCGATCTCGTCGATCAGGCTGCCGGCGGCCAATAGGCCGATCGGCAGGCCATAGATCACCATCATGCGCACGCCCATCACCCGGCCGCGGAAATTCTCGCTCGCCGTCCGCATTAGGATGACGGCGATCGAGATCATGGCGAGGCTTTGCGAAAAGCCGGCCACCACCAGGCACGCAATCGCGGTCGGCACGGTCTGCATCTGCACGAAGATCAGCAAGGTCGCGTACCAGACGACGGTGGCGCCGATCATCAGCCGCGCCACCCGGAGATCGCGGATCAAACTCAACACGATCGAACCGGCCAGCGAGCCGATTGCAAAACTCGCCGACAGATAGCCAAGCCCGGTCTGGTTGGTGCCGTAGATCGCCCTGGCGATGTAGGGCAGCAGGCCGTTGGAGAGCGGATAGGCCGTCAGGTTGGCGAGGAACGCCACCCACAGCGCGGCCTGCATCCGCGGTGTGGTCCAGACATAGGCCACTCCCTCCTTGAGGTCGCGCAGCGGCGAACGCTGCAACGCCTCGCTGGCAGCCGCGCCCGCGAGTTGCGGCTTTGCCGGAGCCACGATGCACAGCGTCAGCGCGGTAGCAGTAATATAAAGGCAGACGATCGCCACATAGGCCGGGCCCATGCCGAGCGCGGCAAACAATCCGGCGCCGCTCAGCGCGCCGGCAATCCGCGCGGTATCCATCGTCGTGCGCGAGATGCTGATCGCCCCGATCAACTGGCCATGCGGCATGATGGTCGCCACCAAAGCGCCGCGCACACCGAGGTCCGATGGGCGGACGATGCCCATCACGGCCGCGACCATGAAGACATAGAGCGGCGCGAGCTGGCCGGACAACACCAGCGTCGTCAGCACGGCCGCCAGCACCGCGTAGGTCGCGCGCATCATCGCCAGGAGATCGCGGTGACCGATCCGGTCGCCGACGACACCGAACATCGGCGCTACCAGTGTCCCTATATAGCCGAGCGAGGCGAACAGAGTGAGCAACAGCACCGAACCGGTCTCGACCAGCACGTACCAGCCGAGAATCAGCGTCTCCATCTCGAACGCCCACGAGGTGAGCAGATCGGCCGGCCACTGAAAACGATAATTCCTGATACGGAATGGTGCGAGCGCTGAAGGCCGCGCGGGCTCGCTCAAGATGCGTTGTCGCGGTTCATCGCGGTCCACCCTGCTCTGTTTCTTGTTATGCAGAACTGGATAGCAAGCCGCGCCCGGCGTTTCAAGCCGCCGACTTCAAGCAGCCGACATGGCCCTGCCGCGGTGCGTGAGCAACAGCCGCCTCACGTCGATGGCCGGTATCGCGGGACTGAACAGATAGCCCTGCATTTCGTCGCAGCCGAGGATGTACAGCAGATTCCGCTGCTGCTCGGTTTCGACACCCTCCGCCGTCGTCGTCATGTCGCTGGCGGCCGCGATGTTCACCACCGCCTGGACGATGGAGGAGGACGCGCCGGGACCGGCGATATCCTTGATGAAAGAGCGATCGATCTTGATCTTGTCGAACGGGAAACGCTGCAGGTAGCTGAGCGAGGAATAGCCGGTGCCGAAATCGTCCAGCGCGATCCGAACGCCCAGCTTGCGCAACTGATGCAGCATGTCGAGCGCCGCCTCGTCGTCGCGAATGAGCACGGCCTCCGTGATCTCGAGTTCCAGCCTGCTGGCGGGAAGGCCGCAAGCCGCGAGTGCCGCTGCCACGTTCAACGCCAGCGACTGGCTCCTGAACTGCACCGGCGAGACGTTGACCGCGACGCGAACATGATCCGGCCAGGTGGCCGCCTCGGCGCAGGCGGTATTGAGCACCCACAGGCCGAGCTGATTGATCAGGCCGCTGTCTTCCGCGATCGGGATGAATTCCGCCGGCGAGATCATGCCGCGCTCGGGATGCCGCCACCGCAACAGCGCCTCGCAGGAACTGATCTTGCCGTCCTCGATGTTGACCACCGGCTGATAGTAGGTCTCCAGGCCGCCATTGTTGATCGCCTGACGCAGCTCGAGCTCCAGGCTGCGCCGCGCTTTGGCGCGCTGATCCATGCCGGTCTCGAAGAAGCGGTAGGTCCGCCGTCCGTCGCCCTTGGCGCCGTAGAGCGCGAGGTCCGCATTCTTCAACAACTGGTCGAGGTCCACCCCGTCGCCGGGGGCCACCGCTATGCCAATGCTGGCATCGGTCGTGATCAGATGTCCCAAACATTCCAGCGGCCGCCTGATCGCCGAATGGATTACATCAACGAGCTGAGTGGTTTCCGGCCGGTCCTTGATGGCGGTCTGAATCACGGCGAACTCGTCGCCGCCGAGCCGGGCCGCCACATCGGTTTCCTTGAGGCATCCGCGCAGGCGCTCGGCGACGCCTTTGAGCAGTTCATCGCCGATCGGATGGCCGAGCGCGTCGTTGACGCTCTTGAACTCGTCGATGTCGATATAGAGCACCGCCAGTTGCTCGCCGGGCCGCATCGCCTTGAGCGACTGTTCCAACCGTTCGCGGAACAGGATCCGGTTCGGCAGATCGGTCAATCCGTCGTAGTGCGCCAGATGCGCGATCTTCTCCTCTGCGCGCCGTCGCGAAGTGACGTCCTCGATGGTCGCGACCCATCCGCCGCCCTTCAGCGGCCGGTTGATGATCTCGATCGCCCGGCCACCCGGCGCTTCCGTCAACTGACGCGTCGCCTTGCCGAGCGACACTGTCTTGATGATTGCGTTGCAGAACTCGTCGACGTCGCCGTCGAATGATCCGGTTTCCTTCCGGTGGGCGATCAGCCGCTGCATGGTGCAGCCGGGCTTGGCCACGTCAGGCGACAGTCCGAACATGTCGAGATAGGGCTGGTTGCAAATGATGATCCGCGCGGATGCATCATAGAGAACAAGGCCTTGCGGGATGTTGTTCACGGCAATCGAGAGCTGGCGCCGCTCGGCCGCCAGCCGCCGGTCGGTCAACCGGTCACGCCGCAGCAGCAGTCCGGCGGCCACGGCCAGAACGGCGACGAGCGCCAGTAGCAGGCGTTCGCGAAGACTCCATCCCGAGGTCGCAATGCCGCCGACAACCGCCGCCGCGAGCAGCACGCAGCATGCCGCAAGCCGCGTGATCGTCGCGGCCCTTTCCGCAGGGCCGGCAGAATCGCTCAACATTTGCTGGCCGCTGTCGATGTCCACCCGAAATGGCTCCCCGCGCATCCCCCGCCAAGATGTCCCGGTTTGGCGACGGGTCCTGCGTCAGATGAAAAGTTAGCGTGCGATCGGACGCTGCTACGACGCCCCTGCGATACTGTTACGCAGCACAGATGGAAGGCGCGTTACAACTTGCGGTTAGCAATCGGTTACCTTGCACACGCGCTGGCTCCAATCCGCGATCCGGCATCGGAGGTTACCGAGACGTGACCGGCGGGCGGCTGCTCTCGTGCGGGGTAGTAAACGAATGATTAATCCGAAGCCTGCGTCGCGCGCGGCCGGAAATGCAAGAAAGCCCTTATTTTCCAGCGCAACTGATACCCGACGACGATGGCGGGACGGTGCCGCAAAAACGAATCCTGACCGAGATGCCGCAGATTTAGCCGACACGAAACCCCGCCTGTTTAACCGTTTCGCTAGCCGGCGCTGCCCATAATGGGGGTCAGACCCCAATTCATGAGATCCAACACCGTGACATCCTTCGGACGTGTGATTTCCGTGCGTGGCTCCCTCGCCCGGGTCGGACTTCTGGCGTCGGGCCAGGTGCCCGTCTCCGAAGCGCGCGCCACCGTCGGCCGCTTCATCAGTATTCGCTGTGCGACGGCCACCACCATCATTGCAATGATCACCGAGGTGTCGTGCGAGAACCAGCCGAGCTCCGATGAATACATGGCGACCGCGTCGGTCGACCTGCTCGGCGAGATTTCCGGCGGGGAGCGTCCCAAGTTTCAGCGCGGCGTGACCAACTATCCGACCATCGGCGATGCCGTCGACCTCGTCACCGCAGAGGACCTCCGCACCGTCTATGCGCCGAGCGGGGCGGATCAGATCAATGTCGGCACCCTGCAGCAGGACCGCTCCGTCATCGCCTATGTCGACGTCGAGGAGATGCTTTCCAAGCACTTCGCGGTGCTCGGCTCCACCGGCGTCGGCAAATCGACCAGCGTTTCGCTGCTGCTCAACGAGATTCTTAAAGCCCGGCCGAACCTGCGGGTATTCCTGCTCGACGTCCACAACGAGTATGGCCGCTGCTTCGGTGACCGTGCGCTGGTGCTCAACCCGCGCAACCTGAAACTGCCGTTCTGGCTGTTCAATTTCGAAGAGATTGTGGACGTCCTGTTCGGCGGCCGCCCGGGCGTGCCCGAAGAGCTCGACGTCCTCGCCGAGGTCATCCCGATGGCGAAGGGTCTCTACACCCAGTACCAGAACTCCGACCGGCTCGGGCTCAAGCGCTTGGACCCGAAGTCCGGCGGCTACACCGTCGATACGCCGGTGCCCTACCGGCTGACCGATCTGATCTCGCTGATCGATGAACGGATGGGCAAGCTGGAGAACCGCTCCTCGCGCATCATCTATCACAAGCTGATGTCGCGCATCGACACCGTGCGCAACGATCCGCGCTACACCTTCATGTTCGACAACGCCAATGTCGGCGGCGACACCATGGCGGAGGTGATCAGCCATCTGTTCCGCCTGCCCGCCAATGGCCGGCCGATGACCATCATGCAGCTCGCCGGCTTCCCTGCCGAAGTCGTCGATTCCGTCGTGTCGGTGCTGTGCCGCATGGCGTTCGATTTCGGTCTGTGGAGCGACGGCGTGTCGCCGCTGCTGTTCGTTTGCGAAGAGGCGCACCGCTACGCCTCGGCCGACCGCAACATCGGTTTCGGCCCGACCCGGAAAGCCGTTTCGCGCATCGCCAAGGAGGGCCGCAAATACGGCGTCTTTCTCGGCCTCGTCACCCAGCGTCCGGCAGAACTCGACGCCACCATCATCTCCCAGTGCAACACGCTGTTTGCGATGCGGCTTGCCAACGACCGCGACCAGGCGCTGTTGCGCTCGGCGGTCTCGGACGCCGCCGCGAACCTGTTGTCGTTCGTACCCTCGCTCGGCACCCGCGAAGTGCTGGCCTTCGGCGAAGGCGTGGCGCTGCCGACGCGCCTGCGCTTCAAGGAGGTTCCGGTCCATCAGTTGCCGCGCAGCGAAGCCACCATCGCGTCGGTGCCGTCGGTCTCCGCCGGCCATGACATGCATTTCGTCTCCGCCGTGCTGGACCGCTGGCGCGGCGCCACCTCGAACCGCGACGTGCCGAACGATCCCGGCATCAACGACCGGCCCGCCGCCCGCGTCATGACGCCGGTGGAAGCGCCGATGCTGCAGCCCTCGATGGGGCTGGACCCCGACCGCTTCTCGCTGCTCAAGAAGCCGCTGCGCTGAGGCCAGAGCATGATCCGGAAAAGTGGATACCGGTTTTCCCTCGCGACAAACGCGGAACGCGTTTGCGCGGAGATCATGCTCAAATAGTAGAATCAGCGTTCGCGCGGATTCTTCGCGCGGGCCGGTATCCACCTCACCGCAAAAAGCTATATGGTTCCGGCAACGCCGCCTTGCGGCCTCAGTCGGAACCCTTTCATGAGCAAGCCCGCCACCACACGATTTCAAGCTCCCGCCATCGACAAGCTGCCGGAGGACATTCGCACCCGGATCCTCGCGGTGCAGGAGAAATCCGGCTTCGTCCCGAACGTTTTCCTGACGCTGGCTTATCGTCCGGACGAATTTCGCGCCTTCTTTGCCTATCACGACGCGTTGATGGAAAAGGACAGCGGGCTTTCCAAGGCCGAGCGCGAGATGATCGTGGTGGCGACCTCCGCCGCCAACCAGTGCCATTACTGCGTGATCGCCCATGGCGCGATCCTGCGCATCCGGGCGAAGAATCCTATCATCGCCGACCAGATCGCCGTCAACTTCCGCAAGGCCGACATCACGCCACGGCAGCGCGCCATGCTCGACTTCGCCATGAAGGTGAGCCAGCAGGCCAACACGGTTTCGGAGAGGGATTTTGCGGAAGTTGCCGGCCACGGCTTTTCCGACGACGACATCTGGGATATCGCCGCGATCGCGGCCTTCTTTGCGCTGTCGAACAGGCTTGCCAACGTCACCGCAATGCGCCCGAATGACGAGTTCTACATGATGGGACGGCTGCCGAAATGACCTGAGAATTAGCCCAAGGATTAGCCTGGGCCCCGGAGGTTTCCCGCGTTGCTGGACTGGAGCGAAATCATACTGCGTCTCGGCATCGCCACGTTCGCGGGCGGGCTGATCGGTCTCAACCGCGATCTGCACGGCAAGCCGATCGGATTGAAGACGCTGGGGCTGGTCAGCCTTGCAACGGCCATGCTGCTGGTGATGGCCCATTCGGACGAGGCTAAAATCGTCTCGGACGCCGGCAGCCGGGTGATACAGGGAATCCTGACCGGGATCGGCTTTCTCGGCGCCGGCGTCATTGTCCACGCAGGAGGTCAATTCGGGGTTCGCGGGCTCACCAGCGCCGCCTGCACCTGGTTGGCTGCCTGCATCGGAATTGTCTGCGGTCTCGGACAATGGCGGTTGGTATTCATCGCATTGGTCATCACCTTCGCGGTCCTGACCGTTGGCGGCCGAATGGAACGCTGGCTGCACAAGAGGCTTGGCGGCGAGGACGAGGCCGAACAGGAACCGCCTCCGGCCTCTTCGCCGGACAAATCGAAATAGCTGCCGGTTCAATCGGCGGGTCCGCACCAACCCGGCAGATAGACCGCGTCCTTGCTCCTGGCAAAGCCGAGCGCCTTCTCCATCGCCTTGTCGAAATTCGCCTCGACGCTTTTGCGCGAGATTTTGCGGCGCAGAAAATCCGCCCACAGAAATTCGCTGAACGGAGTGATGTCCTTTGCAAAGCCGCCGACGCGGCGCAATTCTCCGGCGAGGCTGCGGAACGGATCGTCTGCCAGGCCCGTGACCGACTTCGGCAGGTCCTTGAAGAGCCGCCGTTCGCCCTTGGCGTCGTAGGGATAGGCCCATCGCTTGTGATCCATCACGGTCCAGAACGCCTCGCGCTCGACCATGGTGAGATCGCCGATGACCGTGACCAGAACATGCTCGACGCCCTCATCATGCAGTGCACGCGCCAGATGATGATGGTCGACGACGTAATGGTGCTCGTCCGGCCCGAGCACGACCGGGATCATGTGCTTGCCGAGCAGCTCGGCGCGTTTCTTTTCCGACTTGTGCTCGCGCCAGCGCTCGCGCTTCTCCTTCACCTCTCGCAGGCCGACCGTCATCTGGGTCGGACGCAGTGACAGGATCGGGATCGGCTTGAGGATCGGGTCGCGCGTATTGGCCATGGTTGCCCCTCTGCTTCAATCCTCGTGCCCGAACCCGCAAAACTGCGCTGTGGCAAACTTTTATCATGGCATGATGGTGCGGGCCCTCAAATGGCTGCGACCCGAGGTTTGCGGCAGGCATGCCAGGGTTTGGCGGAAGCCAAAGGCCACGGGCTTCCGATCGGCGGCAGCCGGTTCCATCTGACGTTGCGCGGATGGATGGCTGCTCCGCGTCCGGCACGATTTCATGCTGCAAGATTTGATGTTGGAAGCGCTGCCGCTGTGCTAAGAAAGGCGCAGGATTTTTCGCGGATCGGCGGCAGTGAAAACCCAGCGGCCCATTATCTCGGACGATGAGCACGTCGTGCTCAAGTTCCGGCCGCGCACCTCCGCCCACCCGCCGGGCGGACGGGAAGAACCCGATCCGGCCAAGATACCCAACACCAAGACGCCCAACACCAACACATCGCCCGCGGCGAACGATCTGTCCCGCTACGAGCGGCCGCGCGACGAGGGCGATGATTTCCGTCATCGCATGCTCGCCAATGTCGCCGCGCTCGCCTTCACCGTGGCGCTGACCGCCATCGGCATCTGGCTTGCGGTCAGCATCGCCGATCTGCGCAAGACCCAGGATTGCGTGCTAATGGGCCGCCGCGACTGCGCCCGGATTTCGGTGACGCCGCTGGGGTAGTTGGTCACGATCGTCGCACCAAATCAGATCGTCATACCCGCGAAGGCGGGTATCCAGTACGCCGCGGCCTCTCGATTCAATCACTACTGTCTCTGGAATACTGGGTCACCCGCCTTCGCGGGTGACGACACCTGAATGTGCGTTCGCGATCTCGCGGCGCACAGCGCCCGAGGTTTGCATGACGTTGTCCCTCCTGAGAGGGAGCAGGGAATGCCGGGTGCTTGCTGCACCCGCGGTCTCGTGTGCAATGTGCACGAGGAAGTGCGCACACGAGCATACAGGTACAGCCGGAGCACTCCGGCATTCCCTGCGCAATGGGTTGACGGCTTATGCCGCGCTCTCCCTGGAGACGAATTCGTCTTGCCTCCATCGCTGCCGGCTTGATGGCTGATCGATCCGGTTGGATCAAATTCGCCACCGGCAGCTTGACACCAGCCACGGGTGTCAGGACCACACGGTTTTGCCGTACGCTTCAGCGCCGTACGTCCTGCGCGCTGTATTCGCTCACGGATAACCGCCCTGCGAACACTTTTCGCGCCTGACGCTGCTGCGTCCACCACATCCCGCCCCAACGTTCGTGACGATGGCCAACGCCCCTCTTCTTCAGGACGTTAGCGACAGCGTAATCCGCCGTTTCGACAAAGGTGTGAATTCACGACGTCGGCGCAGCAGTGGCGTGGCGGATTACGCCATCGGCTGATCCGCCGAACTGACCAATCTGGTTCGCAGATCCGCTACCGCCTCGCGCTGCGCCACTGCCAAACGACGTTCGCGACCCCGAAGCCGCAGATCAGCAGCAACAGCACAGCGATGACGGGATTGTCGGCGAGGTAGGCCACCGCGGCGAAGCCCGCGAAAGCCAACATCGATAGCGCCGAGGAAACCGCGAACCGCCGCCGGATTTCCAGGGGTATCGACCGATTGAACAGCACGTACATCATGTAATATCGCGACGAAAGCTCATCGGCGAATTGAAGCGGATAGTATTTGCGCGCATCCGCGTCTGCTCGCTGGAGCATCCATCCCGACACCAGCAACAGTGCACCGCTGAACGCGACCAGAAAGCCCTTCACGATGCGAGCCTCTGGGCTCGCTCGTGCGACCTGATCGCGGCAATAATCGCGCCAACTACCCCAAGGGACTTCATCCGGCGCATCCTGGTTACTCCGCAGGACGCGGCAAATTTCGATGATATCGAACCGCACGGTAGCTTGATCACACGCCCAGCCCTGTGCGCGTGTGGCGGTCCAGCCAAACTCCAATGCCGCGAAGCGCTGCTCCGAGGCTGAAAGGGCAAGCATGCAAAGGGCCTGTATCGGCATGGCGATACGCCACGGCACTTACATGCGCTGTTCGAATCGTCGGATCGGCCGCAGCAACCGGCTGCATCGCAAAAAAGCCCCTGCCCGTCTCAGCGCGTGTGCGCGCATCGGTTTCAACTCAACATAACAGGAAAATCACGATGCGCAAGCTACAGTTGTATGATCTAATGATGCGCTTTCGACACGTGGAGCGCAGCGATGTCAATCACTTGCGGCCAGAGACGGCGATGGTTTACTACGCTCTATCCATCCTACGTACTAAAGACGAGCATGGACAAGATCGATTTCAAGAAGAAGCTCTCAGCGCTCTACAGCGCGCCTAATAGCAGTTTTGCTACCGTCGACGTGCCGGTCATGAAATTCGTCAAGATCGACGGCAAAGGCGATCCCAATCGTGATCCAGCCTACACGCGTGCCATCGAGTGGCTGTACTCCGTGAGCTACGCGATGAAATTTGCCAGCAAGGCCAAATCGGGAAAAGACTACGTCGTTCCGCCCCTCGAAGGCCTTTGGTGGGCTGACAATCCCGACGATTTCGTCGGGCGCCGGAAGCATCTGTGGCGATGGACGATGATGATCATGGTGCCCGACTTCGTTGAGCGGTCCCTGTACGAGGCTGCCCTGGCAAGGTCGCGAGACAAGCTCGGGGAGCCCCCGGTCTCGCTGCGCCTTGAGCCATTGGACGAAGGGCGATGCCTGCAGACGCTGCATATCGGCAGCTATGACGACGAAGGCCCGACGCTCGCCAGGCTTCACAACGAGATTATGCCTGCGAAGGGGGTGACGTTTGCAGGCCCACATCACGAGATCTATCTGAGCGATGCACGCAGGACGCCACCGGACAAGCTCAAGACGATTCTGCGGCAACCAGTCAGAAGCGCCGGCTGAGGGCCGCGCCCTTTGCGATAGCGTAGCTCGCAGCGATGGGTTGCGCGCAGCGATGTCAATCAATTGCGGCCCGACCACAACGACGCCGCGCCAGCACTGATCCCGGGACCAAAAACCGCCATTTTTGCCCCCAAATCCGTCCCCGCCCGATCGGCCCCTTTCCATTGAACTCGGGCCCCCGCTCCGATATACGGGCACTCGACTCCGGCCGAGGAAATTGGGCCCTCCGCGGCGCCGCGCCCCGCCTCCTCCAAGCCGTTCCGGATTATCTCCAATATATCAAAGGCTTAATGATGTCTTCCACATTCGATCAGATCGCCAACATTATCGCGGAGACCTGCGACATTCCGCGCGACACGATCAAGCCGGAGAGCCACGCCATCGACGATCTGGGAATCGACAGCCTGGACTTCCTCGACATCGCCTTTGCCATCGACAAGGCGTTCGGGATCAAGATGCCGCTCGAAAAATGGACCCAGGAGGTCAATGACGGCAAGGCCACGACCGAGCAGTATTTCGTGCTGCAAAATCTCGCCGATCGCATCGACGAACTGGTCGCCGCCAAGAATGCAGCCCCGGGCGCCTAGAGCCATTTCCGTTCCGATTGAATCGGAACGGGGCTCTAGATTCTTGGTTTTGACGCGTTTTCTTGACGCGAACCGGCCTTCCACTTCGCTGGAAAACGCTTTAGTCGCCCGCCATGAACCTTGATTACTTTCAGCTCATCGACCGCATCGTCGACCTCAATCTCGACGAGAAGAAAATCACGGTCGAGGCCCAGGTTCCGGCTGTTCACACCATCTTCGAAGGGCATTTTCCGGGTTTCCCGATCATGCCCGGCGTGCTGCTGACCGAAGCGATGGCGCAGAGCTCCGGCTGGCTGATACTCGGCGTCCTGAAGTTCGAGCGCATGCCGTTCCTGGCCATCGTGAAGGAAGCCAAGATGCGGGGTTTCGTCAGTCCCGGTCAGTTGCTGACGATCGAGGCGAAGCTCGAGCACGAAGGTTCCGGTTTCGCCGTCACGAAAGTCAAGGGACGCGTCGGCAAAGAACTCAAGTGCAGCGCTGAACTAACCTTCGGTCTTACCCCCTTCCCCGACCCGGCCCTGCGCGTGCACATGGACGCAAAGGCCAACGAGATCGGCTTCCCACTGCAGGCGATAACGCATGACTGAACCAAAATCCGCAGGCGCCAAGGAAGTCTGGATCACCGGCATCGGCATCGTCTCCTCGCTCGGCGAGGGACTGGACGCGCATTGGGATGCGCTGAACGCCAGGAAGATCAACGTCGACGACAAGCGGTTTGCGCCCTACATCGTGCATCCGCTGGCGCCGGTGACGTTTGACGCCCAGATCCCGAAAAAGGGCGATCAGCGCCAGATGGAAGCGTGGCAGCGCATCGGCACCTATGCCGCAGGGCTGGCGCTGGATTCGGCCGGCATCAAAGGCGACAAGGAAATCCTGGGGCGGACGGACATGATCGTCGCCGCCGGCGGCGGCGAGCGCGACCTTGCGGTCGACCTCGCGATCATGACCGCCGACGCCAAGGGCAATTCCAGCCCCGGCTTTCTCAACGAACGGCTGATGAACGATTTGCGGCCGACACTGTTTCTCGCCCAGCTCTCCAACCTGCTCGCCGGCAACATCGCCATCGTGCACGGCGTGTGCGGAACGTCGCGCACCTTCATGGGCGAGGAAGCCGCCTCCATCGACGCGGCGCGGATCGCGCTTGCCCGCATCGAATCCGGACAGAGCGAGATTGCCCTGGTCGGCGCCGCGCATAACGGCGAGCGGTCCGATCTGCTGGTCCTCTATGAATTCGGCGACTTCAATCTGAAAGAGAAGTACGCCCCCGTCTGGCAGCGCGAAGGCGGAAGCGGTTTTGCGCTCGGTTCCGCCGGCTGTTTCCTGGTGCTGGAATCCCGCGAGCACGCCGAAGCGCGCGGCGCCAAGCCCTATGCAAAACTGACCAAGGTGGTCGCCGACCTCGCGCAGCGCAAGCAGCCCGGCGCGGTGACCAAATCGCTGGAAGCGCTGTGGCCGAAGCTCGGCATCGCCGGCGACAGCGGAAATCTGATCACTGGCGCGACTGGCGCCGAGCCGGTGACCTCGGAAGAAAAGGCGTTTCTGCGCCAGCATCCGGGATTCGCGGTGCGCGCCACCGGAACGATGTTCGGCCACACGCTGGAGACCCAGTTTCCGCTGGGCCTGGCGCTCGCCGCGCTTTCGCTCTCCCGCGGCGCGCTGTTTCCGCCTCACGATCCGACCGGGCTTGAGGTTGAAAAGGCTGATGCCCCGGACCAGATTGTGGTGGTGGGGGCCGGTCACTGGCAGGGCGAAGGCATGGCCCTGGTCGAGGCCGTCAAGTAGAGCGCGATCGGGAACGCTTTCGGCGGGAGCACAGCCGAGAGCAGAAACTAGCGCGAGAGCGCTTTCAGTTACGGCGCAACATCGGGGGAACCATGTCAGCACCATCAGATAAATTCGGCAGGCCGATCGTCGTCGTCACCGGCATGGGTGTGGTGACGTCGCTCGGCGCCGGCAAGACGGACAATTGGCGCAAGCTAACCGCGGGCGAATCCGGCATCCGCACCGTGACGCGGTTCCCGATCGACGGGTTGAAATCGACCATGGCGGGCACGGTCGATTTCGTCACCGTCGATCCCGTCACCTCGACGGGATTGACCGAGCGGCTGGCCGAAATGGCCACCGAGGAAGCGCTCGAACAGGCCGCGATCGGCGCCAAGGCCGATTTTCCCGGACCGCTGTTTCTCGCGGTAGCGCCGGTCGAGGTCGAATGGCCGCAGCGGCTCGAACTCGGACGCGCGATCGGCAAGACCGAATTCGGCTATGACGACATGCTGCGCCTCAGCGGCGGCGGCCGGTTCACAGCCTACCATCACCGTTTCATGTTCGGCTCGGTGGCGAGCCATCTGGCCGAAGCGTTCGGCACCAAGGGCTCGCCGATCTCGCTGTCGACGGCCTGCGCCTCCGGCGCGACCGCAATCCAGCTCGGCGTCGAGGCGATCCGCCGCGGCGACGCTGACGCGGCGCTGTGCGTGGCGACCGACGGCTCGGTCAACCCGGAAGCGATGGTGCGGTTCTCGCTGCTGTCGGCGCTATCGACGCAGAACAATCCGCCGCAGGCCGCCTCAAAGCCGTTCTCGAAGAACCGCGACGGTTTTGTCATGGCGGAAGGCGCCGGCGCGATGGTGCTGGAAAGCTACGAGTCCGCTATCGCCCGCGGCGCGAAGATTCTCGGCGTGGTGGCCGGCTGCGGCGAGCTGACCGACTCGTTCCACCGCACCCGCTCCAGCCCGGACGGCAAGCCGATCATCGGCTGCATGCGCAAGACGCTGGCGGATGCCGGTCTCGAACCGGAGCAGATCGACCACATCAACGCGCACGGCACCGCGACGCCGGAAAACGACAAGATGGAATACAACACGACCGCGGTCGTGTTCGGCGAGCATCTGCCGAAGATCCCGGTGTCGTCGAACAAGTCGATGGTCGGGCATACGATTTCGGCGGCCGGCGCAGTCGAGGCGGTGTTCTCGCTGCTCACGCTGGAGCACCAGCGGATTCCGCCGACCATCAATTACGAGATTCCGGATCCGGCGATCCTGTTCGATGTGGTCGGCAATACCGCGCGCGACGCCAAGGTCACCGCCGTGATGTCGAACTCGTTCGGTTTCGGCGGGCAAAACGCCTCGCTGATCCTGACCCGCGAACCGGTCTAGTAGGCTAGCTGCCTCGCAAACATGAACCGCCTGTTCCTACGCACCAAGGCGCGCCTGCGCGACGCCGTAAAGCCTGTGGCGGAATTAGCCGTCGGCGCGCTGACGATCGTGCTGCTGCGCACCACGCGCTTTTTCGATCCGGACAAGACCGCGAATTTCTTCGGCCGCGCCACCCGCTTCATCGGACGACGGCTGCGTGAGGACCGCATTGGGCGTGAGAATCTTAACGCCGCCTTCCCTGAGAAATCGCCCGAAGAGATCGAAACCATTCTGGCCGGCGTGTGGGACAATCTGGGCCGCATCGGCGCCGAGTTCGCCCATCTCGATCACATCTGGGACTACGACGTCGAGCATCCGGACAAGCCGAGCCGCGTCGAGTTCGGCGCGCGGACCAAGCAGATTTTCGACCACCTGCGCGACGACGGCAAGCCGGCGATCATCTTCGCGAGCCATCTCGGCAATTGGGAGATCCCGGCGCTCGGCGCGGTCGCGCATGGGCTGGACTGCGCGATCCTGTTCCGCCGCCCCAACATCGAGTCCGCCGACCGCGCCATCGAACGGATCCGCGCCGTCAAGATGGGCACGCTGGTGCCGGCCGGCCGCGAGGCGCCGCTCAAGCTCGCCGAGGCCCTGCAGCGAGGCCAGCACGTTGCGATGCTGGTCGATCAATACATGGGCAATGGCGTCGAGGTGACGTTCTTCGGCCGCAAGACCAAGGCCAACCCGACACTGGCGCGGCTGTTGCGGCAGGTCGATTGCCCCGTGCACGGCGTGCGCATCATCCGCCTGCCCAACCACCGCTTCCGCGCCGAACTGTCCGAAGAGGTCAAGCCGGTGCGCGACGCCTCGGGCCAGATCGACATCCAGGGCACGATGCAGGCGGTGACGTCAGTGATCGAAGGCTGGGTGCGGGAATATCCGGACCAGTGGCTCTGGCTGCACAGAAGGTGGCGGTAGCGGCTCTCTTTGTAGCTCGCCTATCCGCCGAACAGCAGGCCGAGGCTCCATGCCTTCATCGCGACCGTCGATGCCAGGACAAAGATAATCTGCAGCAGCGTGCGCGTTGAAAAGAACGTGAGGATGTTGGTCATGTGATGCTCCCGGAGGGAGCTATAGGTTCTGCGTCGGGTTTCGGCAAGGCTACATACTAAAAGCATCAACACTGTCATTCCGGGATGGTGCGTAAGCACCAGACCGGGAATGACGGTAGACCCATCACCTCCCCGTCTTCACCCTCGTCCACAGCCGGTTGATCACGCGCTGGGTGGCGGGGTCGCGGGCCTGGATGACGAACAGCTTTTTCTGCGTCGCCTCGTCCGGATAGATATTTTTGTCGTTGAGGATCTTTGGATCGACCAGCTTCTGGCTCGCCAGATTGCCGTTGGCATACGACAAAAAGTCCGAATTCTTCGCCGCGACGTCCGGACGGTAGAGATAGTTGATCAGCTCGTAGGCCTCCGCGACGTTCTTCGCATCCGCCGGGATCGCGAGATTGTCGAAGAACATCTGCGCGCCCTCTTTTGGAATCGTGTAGCCGATCTCGATGCCGTTCTTGGCTTCCGCCGCGCGGCTGCGCGCCTGCATGATGTCGCCGGACCACCCCACCACGAAGCAGATTTCGCCTGATGCCAGCGCGCCCAGATATTCCGAGGAATGAAACTTGCGCACGTTAGGCCGGATCTTGCTGACGAGCTCGGCGGCCTTCTCCAGATCGGCCTGCCTGGTCGAGTTCGGGTCGATCCCGAGATAGCCGAGCGCCGCGGGCAGAATGTCGTCAGCGGAATCCAGCATGTGGATGCCGCAGTCTTTGAACTTGGCGAGGTTCTCCGGCTTGAAGACAATGTCCCAGCTATCGATCCTGGCGTCCGGCCCGAGGATTTTCTGCATCGTCTTGACGTTGTAGCCGATGCCCGTGGTGCCCCACATGTAGTTGGCGGCGTAATTGTTGCCGGGATCGTAGGTCGCGAGCTGGCCGGTCACAACAGGCCAGGCGTTGGCGAGGTTCGGCAGCCTGGACTTGTCGAGCTTGAGAAAAACCTTTGCCGTGATCTGGCGCTGCAGGAAATAGCCGGTGGGAACCACGACGTCGTAGCCCGACTTCCCTGCCAGGAGCCGCGTCTCCAGCGTCTCGTTGGCGTCGAACGTGTCGTAGACCACCTTGATGCCGGTCTCCTTGGTAAAGTCCTCCAGCACCCCCGGGGCCATATAGTTCGACCAGTTGTAGAAGTTGACCGTGCGCTCCTGCGCCCAGGTGGGCGAGAGCGACAGCGCGACTGTCATCACGCCGATCAGGCGAAGCAAACTTCGGAGAAGGTCGCGCATCTGCTACCTCTTGCGACGGCCGCGCACCGCATCCGACAGGCGCTCCAGCGCGGTATCCAGCGTTTCGTCTTTCTTGGAAAAACAGAACCGCACCACCGAGGTCACCGCGTCCTGCTCGTAGAACGCCGACACCGGAATCGCGGCGACTTTATAATCGCTCACGATACGCTTGCAGAACTCGACGTCGGTTTCGTTGAGCCCGAGCGGCGACAGGTCGACGGTGAGAAAATACGTGCCCTGCGATTTCAGCACGGGAAAGCCGATGCTCTCCAGTCCCTTCGTCAAGCGGTCCCTGCTCCGCGCCAGCTCCTTGCGCATGTCGTAAAAATATTCATCTGGCTTGCCGAGGCCGTAGGCGACCGCGGCCTGCAGGTTCGGCGCAGTGGTGAAGGTCAGAAACTGGTGCACTTTTGCAGCCACGCGCAGCAGCGGCGGCGCGGCGCAGACGAAGCCAACCTTCCATCCCGTCAGCGAAAAAATCTTGCCGGCGCTGCCGACCTTGATGGTGCGGTCGCGCATGCCCGGGATCGTGATCAGCGGGATATGCTCGCGGCCGTCGAAGACGACGTGTTCCCAGACCTCGTCACAGATCGCGATGGTGTCGAACTGCTGGCAGTACCGCGCCAGCAATTCGAGGTCTTCGCGGGGATAGACCACCGCAGCCGGGTTGAGCGGGTTGTTGAACAGCACCGCCTTGGTCTTGGAATTGAAGACGCTGGCCAGCATCTCTTCCGTCAGCCGCCAGCCCGGCGGTTCGAGCCGCAACAGGCGCGGAATACCGCCGGCCTGGCGGATGATCGGCAAATAGCTGTCATAGACCGGCTGGAACACCACGACCTCGTCGCCGGGTTCGACGACGGCGAGGATGGACGCCGTCAGCGCCTCGGTGCCGCCGGAGGTCACCATCACCTCGGTCATGGGATCGAGTGAGAGCTTGTGCCAGCGTCCATAATGGGCCGCGATCGCCTGCCGCAGTTCGGGAATGCCCATCATCGACGGGTATTGGTTGTAGCCGTTCACCGTCGCGTCGGCCGCGGCACGGCGGATGTCCTCCGGCCCGGGATCGTCGGGAAAGCCCTGGCCGAGATTGATGGCGTTGTTGTCGCGGGCGGCCTGCGACATCGCCTCGAACACGGTGACCGGAAGGTCGGCAAAGACCTTGTTCATGGATGTCATGGTGGAGATCAGCCGCCGGTTCTGGTCGGCAAGCCTGCGGCCTTCCAGCCGATGATGCCACCGGCCAGATGCTTGTCATAGGGAAGGCCCGCCGCCTGGGCCGCCAGCGAGGCCGTCACCGAGCGCTTGCCCGAACGGCAGGCGAAAACCACCTGCTTTCCCTGCGGGTCCGGAATGGCCGCCGGATCGAAGGTCTGGAGAGGAACGACCACACCGTCCGGATAGGCTTCCACCGCGACCTCGTTGGGTTCGCGGACGTCGACCAGAAGATAGCGCCCTTCCGCCATCCCCTCGGAAACCTCTTCCGCGGTCAAATCGTGCACCTGATGGTCCGCCACGCAATATCCTCCTGACAACCCGCCGCGAGGGCTCCGATCAGCCCGGCCAAGCGGGCGCCAAAGTCGCCCCTCGCGGGGCGAAAATCAAGCGCCGCGAACGGTTTAAACGACCGCCAAAAACCAGGCCGCCGCCAACGCAGTTATTCTGCTCCCGCCGCCGTTTTCAGGCGAGATGTTCTTTCACCATGGGCCAGGCGCCTTTCGCCGTTTGAGGACCGGTCGCCCGGTAGCCGCGACGAAGGTAGAAGCCGCGGGCGTTTGAGCTTGCCTCCAGGCGCACCGAAGGGAACTGGCGCTCGCGCATCAGCCCCTCGAGCATGGCGAGCAATCCTGCGCCCACGCCCTTCCCGGCAAATTCAGGTGCCGCATACAAGCCCTCCAGCATGTCGCCGCGAATGGCTCCCCATCCGATGACGACGCCGTCCAGCTCGGCAACCCACACTTCCAGCTCCCGCAGCTTTCGCTCCATGCCGGACAGCGTGAGCTGCGCCGCCCACGCCTGCGCTTCGGCGACCGGCATCGTTGGAAGCGCGAGTTCAAGGATAGATCGCCGCCGCACGTCGTGCAGACGGCTCACGTCCTTGCGCATCGCGCGACGGTAAATGGCATCCATCGTCACCTGCCTCACCTCAAACGGACCTGCCGAGCCAATGTCCGCCATTGAGAGATGCGCACTATAACGGCCTAGGCCAATGTCTGAAGATGATCCAGATGCGACCTTCCAGCGAAGAGGAAATTGCCCGGTCAATGGGAAAGCGGGTGTAATCTTTGCTGCGGCTTATCAGTGACGGCGGCCCCGGCGGCTGTCACCATTGGGCCCAACGCAGAGGCCGGTTCGTTCGATGTACGGGAACCCTAGCCATTCGTTTAAACGGCCCCAAACCGGGGGCCGCCAACCCGAACGATACGGGTTTTCTTCCAGCAGTCGGGGGGGCGCCTTTCGGCTGGAAGCACTGGAAGCAACCCTCAGCCATGCCGATTGTTCCTTGGCCTTCGCCAAACAGTTATGGACATGGAAATTAAGGATTAGTGGCGTCCTGCCCCCGCCACTTGCCGCTCTTTCCCGCTAGATTGATTGCGCGCCGATGGAGCAGTCAAAGGGGGACATTCTAATGCGCGATGGCACAGAGGCTGAAGCCAAACTAACACTGGGCCAAGTCATCGGTCAGACTGCAAGTTCGTTCCCACACCAGCCTGCGATCGTCTCCGCCACGTTTGCGCCTCTGACGTACCGCGGTCTTCAGCGGCAGTTGGACGGCATCCGCCGACAGTTGCGTTTGGCTGGGTTCGATTGCAACGCCCGGATCGGGATACTCATGCCGAACGGCGCGGACGCGGTTCTCACCATCGTTGCGGTAGCCTGCTGTAGCATCGCAGTTCCTCTTGATCCGCGGCTGTCCCAGGCGGAGATCGATCAGCGTCTCGACATGCTGCGCCTGAACGCTCTTCTCGTGCCGCAAGGCAGTGCCTCTGAAGCTCGCCAGGCCGCCGAGCGGAGAAGGCTCGCCATCATCGAAGCCGCTCCGGTCGGACACGGTCAGCTTGGACTCAATATCGCAGTGCAGGTCTCCAACGTCCCTGCCATCGACGCTGAGCCTGATCCGGGCTCGCCCGCTTTCATCCTGCAGACGTCGGGCACGACCGCGCAGCCGAAGCTCATCCCGTTCAGTCATAGCAATATGCTGGCGGCGGCCGCACGGCTTCAGGCCTGGTTCGGCCTCACACACTGGGACCGTTGCCTGAGCGTTTCGTCCCCTTACTATTCCCATGGGCTCAAAGTAACGGTCTTCACACCGCTGCTGACGGGCGGCAGCATTGCCGTCCCGGCGAACTGTGCCGTCGTGGCGCTGGACGAGTGGCTCGATGTCCTGCGGCCGACTTGGTACTCGGCAGGTCCCACGCTCCACGCTGCAGTGCTGGACAAGGCAGAAAGCCTTGAGGATGCGCCAGCGGCGCACACTCTGCGGTTCGTTGTATCGGGTGGCGCGCCGCTGCTGAAAGAGGTGCAGGACGACCTGCAGCGCATTTTGGGTGTGCCGGTGCTGGAGCATTACGGCTCCAGCGAAGCCGCGCAGATCGCCACCAACCTGCCGCCGCCCGGGCCGAACAGGCCAGGGACTTGCGGGCAACCTTGGCCTGATACCGTGGCCATTGTTGGTGAGGATGGACATCCCTTGCAAGCCAGCGAGCGGGGTGAGATCTGGGTTCGTGGTCCCACCGTGACGTCTGGCTATCTCGATGCGCCGGAACTCAATCAAGCTGCTTTCAAAGAGGGTTGGTTTCGCACGGGCGATATCGGCAGCCTCGACGGAGACGGCTTCCTGTCCGTGCACGGCCGCCTGAGTGAACTGATCAACCGCGGCGGTGAGAAGATCGCGCCTGCTGAGATCGAATCCGCGCTACTACGCCATCCAGCCATAGCCGAAGCCGCTGCTTTCGCTATCGCACATCCACGCCTTGGCGAGGACGTCGCAGCCGCCATCATTCGCCATCCTGGCGCGCAGACGACACCCGCGGAGCTTCGCCAGTTCCTGCAACGCGAGTTGGCCTCCTTCAAGATTCCGCGGCACATTCTGTTCCTCGACCAGCTGCCAAAGGGGGCAACGGGAAAGGTGCAACGGCGACGGCTGCGCGAGGAGCTCGACGGGCTGTTGGGTCATCAGGGGGCGATGCCGCTGCCTGCTGTGAACAAAGGGCCATTGGATCTGAAAGCTGAATTGCTGACCCTATGGCGTAGGCTGCTCAAGTCCGAGGCTGTGACGATCGACGATGATTTTTTTGCCCGCGGTGGTGATTCCCTTCTAGCGATGGAAATGCTCATCGAGATCGAGCGGCTCATCGGCCATCCCGTACCGGAAACGATCCTGTTCGGGGCAGAAACAATCCGGCAACTTGCTCCAAAAATCGCCATGCAGACGGGCACGCCAGCGACGCCGTTCTTCCAGTTCAGTGCCAATGGCGATCGACCTCCCCTGTATTTCTTCAATGGAGACCTCGTCAGCGGCCACACCGGTATGCGGCGGGTGGTAGAGCTTTTCGGGCCCGATTACCCGATCGTCTCCATCGATCCCCATGGTCTGCACGGGGAGCCGATTCCGCCGTCGATCGAGCAGATGGCCGCTGACCGCCTGCCGCTTATTTTGGAGAGGCAGACCAGCGGGCCTTTCCTCTTGGGCGGCAAATGCAACGGCGCCATGGTGGCGTTCGAAGCAGCCCGCCTGCTGATGGCAGCCGGTCACGAGGTTGATATGGTCGCGATGGTAGACCCGCCGACCGTCACGGCCCGTCCGGCGCACCGGGCGATCATTGGGCTGATGAAGCCAATAGTTTCGCCTTACCTTCTGCGCTGGACGTATGAACAAATGGCGCAGCTGGAGCGATACTCCAAGGCGTCGACGAGCGGGCCGATTGCGATCGCCGAGAGCGAGATTCCGCGACCGTTGTGGGACGCTTACTCAATCGCTATGGCGCAATATCTTCCGGCACCACTCGAGGTCCCTGTGACATTTTACGCGGCCGAACACGACGGCCGCGCGTGGCGGCATCTCAGCTCTCAACTCGAAGTGATCCAGGTGCCTTGGGGACATCGTGGCTGCCTGACTATCGGCGCCGAACTCCTGGTTGATCATCTGCGGCAAAGAATTGATGCTCTGGCCGATCGCGCGCCTCCGCCCTTGAGCCGCACACGTCGCGAACGCCCGGCTGGATTGGCGTGTGACGATAATCAGGGCGCTCGTGCCTCGCGGGGTCGATACACTCAATCCGCGAGATGACAGTTGATGGCCTTTTTCATTTCGCGGGGCCGGAGAGAAGCGGCCCCAGCGGGGGGCTAGGGGCTGAGCTGAGGCCGCCATTCCAACCGCTAGCAACGCGGAAACAAGCGGCCAACGGTCAGTTAAATTATCGCAACCCGGTTGATCGTTCCGAACTAGTTTGGAGTACCTCCGTTGGCGGCCTCTTTCATATCAGACTAAGCCGTGCCATGTGCCCATTGGCACCTCTGGCAACAAACGTGCGGCAAAGTCGATAGGCCCCGCTCGGATGTCTCGCACCACAGATGAGGCAATTCCAGGCCGGCGGTGGCCAGGGAAAATCCGGCAAGGTGACGCTGGACCCGCTGTGCGGGACACTGCCGAAATATGGGCGGATCGCTTCGGGAGCGATTGTGCCGCCGATCTGATATCCTGCGCCGCGAGGGCCGGTCCATACTCAGATACGCGTCAGGGTATATTGATGTGTTGCACGCGCAGCAACTGAACCAAACGATTACTGTTCGTTTCGCGGGAGCGATCATGAATAAGCGTCTTCTGGCGACGATTCTTGTGGTTCTCACCGATACGGCGGCGACTGCGCAGGCTCCAGACGCGCTCATCGCCCGCGCGAAATCATTCGAACTCGATACGCCCTATGTGCCGCCGCCAGGCGACCCCTTGACGCATCATGCCGCCGGATTTGCGAAGGTCATGTGCTCAGCTGTATTCATGACCGGCCTTGCGCCCGATTTCGCGGCCGAAAATGTCGGGTTTTTCACGGCGCCCTACCGACAGCGCGAGAAGCTCGGCAAGCCGGTCATCGATCGCGCCAACAAGGAAGTCCACGTCACGCTCCCTAACGGCGTGACACGGACCGCCAAACAACTCGGGAGCCAGGGTTGCGTCACGTTCCCGATCGGCGAGAGCGCCATGAATTTCAAGCCGGTCGCCGTCAAGAGCCGATTGCCCGATCCCGCAACCCAATTGTGGCCCATGGGCGACATGCTGCCGCAGGATCCGTTGCCGGCAGAGATCGACACCGGGAAACTCAGAGCTGCCGTGAACGCCGCGTTCCAGCCGGCCGAAGCATTGACCGCGGCGTTCGTCGTGACGTGGAAAGGCCGCCTCATCGCCGAGCGCTACGCGGAAGGTGTTACGGCGCAGACGCCGCTCGAAAGCTGGTCTATGGGCAAGAGCATTACGGCAGCGCTCCTTGGCGTTCTGGTCAAAGCCGGTGTCTATGATCTGGACCAGCCGGCACCGATCCCTGAATGGCAAACGCCCGGCGACCCGCGCGCCAAAATACGCATTGCGGATCTCCTTCACATGTCGAGCGGGCTTCGGATCAGGGCGCCCCAAGACCCGGATTATGACCCAACGGGGCCTTACCCGGATCACGTCTATCTTTATACCGGCGGCATCGATTCCTTTCACTACGCGGCAACACGGCCATTGCAATGGCCTCCCAACACGATCGGACGCTATCGCAACACCGATCCGGTCCTGATCAACTATCTGATCCGGCTCGGTGTCGAAAAAAGCGGCGACGAATATCTCTCATTTCCTCAGCGGGTGCTGTTCGACAAGCTCGGCATCCGTACCATGGTGATAGAAACCGATCCGTTTGGAAATTTTCTTGGGCAAGGTTATGAGGTGGGCTCCGGGCGCGATTGGGCCCGGCTTGGCAATCTCTTTCTTCAGGGGGGCGTTTGGAACGGTGAGCGAATTCTCCCGGAGGGCTACACCACATTCGTCAGCACGCTTGCGCCCGCCTGGGCCGCGGACAATCGGCCGATCTATGGAGCTTTTTTCTGGCTCAACGGCGACGGGCAATATCCAGTCCCGCGCGATGCCTATTACATGGCGGGCGCTGGCTGGCAGACCACGCTGATCATTCCCTCGCACGATCTCGTCGTCGTGCGTCTCGGACACTATCGGGGCGAATCCTACGCCGCTTCAGGCTTCAGCAAGGCGCTCGCGCTGTTGATCGAGGCGGTACCAAAAGCACAAAAAGCCCGGGCCCCGCGAATTTGACAACAGAGGGCACAACGGGGCCGAGCGAGGAAAGTAAAAATAAGAATCGTGCCAACGAGGCTATCGGTCCACCTGTAGAGAAATGAAACATGCCGACCAGTCCGCTTTCGATGGAATAAGAGACATCGACAAGATGGACAGGGGTTTCGCCTCTTGTGAAGGTTTTCGGATGTCGGCGCCATGATGGTGGCGCGGCGAACACGGGGGACCGGCGTCCGCAAACCTCCAAGGGACTAGAACGGACATAGGCCGGCCGAAATCCCGCAGTGCGGCAGCTCCCCTGCTGCTCATTCCCGTTTCATATTGGCCGCCAAAATCACCCTGCTCCACTTCCTGACCTCGTCGGCGATCAGTTTGGCGAAGTCGGCGGGCGACCCGCCAAGAGCCGTGCCGCCCAGATTGGCAAGCTTCGCTTGGAGTTTCGGATCGGCGATGCTGACGTTGACTTCCTTGTTCAGCTTTTCGATGACTTCTTCCGGCGTGCGCCTTGGACCGCCGATGCCGAACCATGCACTTACCTCGTAACCGGGCAGTGTTTCGCCCAGAGCCGGAACGTCCGCCAATATTGGCGAGCGCGCCATCGTTGTTACCGCCAAGGCGCGGAAACTGCCGGCCCTGACATATTCGATCGATGAGAGTAGCGGGCCAAAGTAGACATGCGCTTCGCCGGTGAGAAGGGCAGGAAATACCTGCGCGCCCCGGTAAGGCACGTGAAAGAGATCGACGCCGGCCATCGTTTTGAACATTTCGCCGGCCAAATGGGTCGTAGATCCGATCCCGGCTGACGCCATATTGACCTTGCCGGGATTGGCTTTCGCGTAGGCGATGAACTCCGCGACTGTCTTGGCGGGAACCGATGGGTGTACCTCCATGACCAAGGGTACACGAACAATACCTGCGATCGGCGCGATATCACGGATGAAGTCGAAGTCGAGCTTGAGCAGGGTCGCATTTATCGCATTTGGCGTGGCAACCAACAGCAGCGTGTAGCCGTCCGGGGATGCCCGCACGACTGCCTCAGTGGCGATGTTGCCGGTAGCGCCGCTGCGATTCTCGATAACAAATGACTGTCCAAGTCGCTCCGACAGCGATTGACCGATCAATCGCGCGACGATGTCAGGTGCACCGCCGGCGCCAAAGCCTTCGAGCAAGTGCACCGGCCGGGTCGGGTAATTCTGCGCGCTGGCGAATTGGGATAATGCCGGAAGCGTGGCAGCGGCCGCTGCCAGATGCAGGAATTGACGGCGCGGAAGTTTCATTGCGGCCTCCCCAAACTGCTGGCATGCGGAGTCCCTGCGGAGCCGCACGGGAGGCCGCACACGCAGACGTCGGTTTAATTTCGATGCACGCCTGCCGACGGCACGAGCGCTGCGGCTAGATAAAAGGGACTTCGGCACGTCCCGCTCGGCAGCTCATGATCAGGCTACATCAGTTGCACGACCGGCGGAAGGCAAGAATTAAGAGCCATGCACCGCACGAGTCTGGCAGATTTTGTTGCAAAAGTCGGCTGCTTTGGCTTGTGTGATAGCTGGTTGAGAAAGAGCCGATTACCGCATGCCGAGGCTGGGCTACGCGGTTTTTGGCTTCCGCGTACCGCGGCAAACTGATAAGATTCAGATCGAACCTGCTCACCGGGAAGTCGACGAAGCCGATCACGCCACTTTACGTGAAGTGATGTGCAATGGTTCCGAAAACCCAGTACGCAAAGAGCGGTGATGTTCGCATCGCCTATCAGGTCGTCGGCGAAGGGCCGTTCGACCTCGTGTTCGTTCCTGGTTTCATTTCGAACCTCGACGTCGCTTGGGAGGAGCCCTATCGTGCGCGGGTTTGGACCCGCTTGGCGGCCTTCGCCCGCCTGATCATGTTCGACAAGCGCGGCACCGGGCTTTCCGACAGAACGGTTGGTGCGCCAACCCTGGAAGAGCGCATGGACGATGTTCGCGCGGTCATGGATGCCGTGGGCTCGCAACAGGCCGCCCTGTTCGGCATCTCCGAAGGCGGCGCGATGTCAGTCTTGTTCGCGGCCACCTACCCAGAGCGTACCCGAGCGTTGGTCCTGTACGGCACCTATGGCCACTTCAGCTCGTGGGTTGTGCCCCCGGACAGGCTCGAAGCCGCCCTGGATCGCATGGAAAAAAATTGGGGGACCGGCGAGAGCCTCCGTTTGTTCGCCCCCAGTGTGGCATCAGATGAGACATTCAAGCTATCATGGGCCCGTTTTGAACGTCTCGGGGCAAGTCCCTCTGCAGTTGTCGCGCTTATGCGAATGAACAGCGAAATCGATGTTCGTCCAATCCTTCCGTCGATACGGGTGCCGACGTTCATTATTCATCGACAAGCGGACGTTCGCGTCAACGTTGAAGCCGGCCGGTTCATGGCCCGGCAAATCCCAAACGCGAAATATCTCGAACTGCCCGGCAGTGATCACATGTTGTGGACTGGCGAAACAGAACGGATATTGGATGAGGTTGAAGAGTTCCTGACAGGCTCGCGGTCCGCAATCGAATCTG